>CAWEOM010000001.1:0-63670 GCA_963810665.1 Candidatus Bathyarchaeota archaeon
TTCACAGTCATAACTGATACGATGCTTGCCGTACAGCCCAACGCCGAATACGTAAAAGTCAAAGTGGCAGACGAAACTTGGATTATGGTTCGTGAACGTGTTGAAGCGTTGATGGCTGAGCTAGAAATCAAGAACTATCAAATCACGCAGTCAATGATTGGCAAAAGTCTCGAGGGAACAGGCTATGATTATCCCCTCAAAGATATAATTCCTGAGCAAGCTGAGCTCGAAACCAAGCATCCACTCGTACATCATGTTGTAGGTGAAGACTTCGTGGATGTCGAGACAGCAACGGGTGTTGTGCACCTCTCGCCGGGCAATGGTGAAGACGATTTCTGGGCAGCCCAACGCAGAGGAGTCCCAATCTACGCACCTTACGATGATGAAGTCAAGTTTACTAGCGATGCAGGATTATTTACAGGTGTTTTCGCCCGAGATGCAGACAAGCTCGTAGTTGAGGAACTTAAAAGCCGCAATGCATTTGTTAAAATAAAAAAGTTAAAGCACGAGTACCCGACTTGTTGGCGGAGCCACCATAAACTCGTTTGGATAGCACGCAAAGAATACTTCTTGCGTACAGATAAAATAAACAAGAAAGTGCTCGAGGCAGCAGAGAAAGTTGAGTACTTCTATGAAGAGCCCAAAAACCGTTTCTTGGGCTTTCTAAAAGAGGGCAAGCCATGGTGCATTAGCCGGGAACGCATTTGGGGGACACCGCTACCGATGTGGACCTGCGAGAAATGTGCCAACAAACGTTTAGTTTCAAGCAAAAAAGAATTGGTCGAGGCTTCAGAAGAAGCTATTCCAGACAATTTCGAGCTGCACAAACCTTGGGTTGACCGCGTCACGTTAAAATGTGACAAATGCGGCGGTATAATGCGTCGTGAAGATTTCGTTTTGGACACATGGCATAACAGCGGCGCTTCAACCTATGCACGTTTCACAGACGAGGAAGTCTCCAAATTCGTTCCAAATGACTTCTTAACCGAGGGTATTGACCAAACACGGGGATGGGCAAATTCTTTGCTCCTAGAGCACGTAATCCTGACTGGAGAACCAATTGCACCTTACAAGTCGTTTTTATTTCAGGGACTAACACAGGACTCCAAAGGGAGAAAAATGAGCAAAAGCCTCGGCAACGTAGTCGAAACTAACAAGCTGCTCGAAAAGACCAGCGCTGACTTATGCCGATTTTACATGATGCGCAAATGTTCACCTGTGGACTTCATGAGTTTTGACATGCAAGAACTCAGCCGTAGGTCCTATCAAGTACTCTCAACGCTCTATCACCTAAGCCGCTTTTTTATAGAGAATGCAACTTTTGACGAATTCAAGGCGGAGAAGTACTCTTTGGATTGGGCTTTGGGCGCAGGAAAACTTCTACCCGCTGACCATTGGTTGATGTCGGTCATGCAGGATAAAATCGAAGTTTTTACCCAGAAGCTTGAACGCTGCGAATTCAACGCTGCCGTTGCTGTTCTAGACGACTTCGTTATAGAAACTCTCAGTCGACTCTACGTGCCTATGATTCGCAAAGAACTCTGGACCGATGACCCAGAAACTGTAGAACGCCGCCAAACCATCTATGCACTGCTCCATCACACCCTAAAAACTGTGACGCTCCTCTTCAACCCCGTTACTCCTTTCCTCAGTGAAGCGCTATATCAGAAAATATATCGCAAAATCGAACCAAATTTGCCTGAATCAGTAAATCTGGCGGCTTGGCCCACACCAAACAGTAAACTTCGCAACAAAACTCTTGAGCAGCAATTCGATGCACTGTTCAAAGCAGTCTCTATATCTTTTGCTGCCCGTCAACAAGGAAAACTAAAAAGACGTTGGCCACTATCCAAAGCTATCGTTGTCGCGCCAGAAAAAACATTATCGGCCATAAAAGCCCTCGAAACTCTGTTCTTGGAACAAACAAACGTTAAATCATTAGAATACAACTCTGCGGTTCCGGACTATGTGGGCAGCGAAAACTGGGTAAGTAGCCAAGAAGACGACGTAACAGTTTTTGTTAGCGGGCAACGTGATGATACTTTACTTGGTGAGGGTATTATGCGTGATTTAGCTCGTCGGGTGCAGGCTCTGCGTAAAGAAATGGGTTTTGTGCCCACTGAAACTCTGGAGTCAGTACATATTGCAGAGTTAAACTCGGAAAGCATAGCTCTGCTGGAGCGATATTTGGAGGAGATGGCGGGTTTGGTTCGCTCTAGAAAAGTATATTTGCATCCAAACCGCAGCGAAGTCGAAGCAGATTGGCATGAGTCCGAGCTTGACGGCAAAAAAATTTTCCTGAACATCCATTGAGGCTACTCCATGACAACAAACTCAAATTACCTGCATAAATGCCCATATTGCGCGTGCATTTTTCTAACCGAAGCAGATTTGCAGAAACATATAACCACCTTCAGCAGTTCGAAGGAACAACATGACTATCTCTATAAAAAAACGCACGGTCGACTGGAACACGGATACAGCGAAGAATAAGAGGTTATGAATTTCAACTATTGCAGATATAAAACCATCACGCGTCCATCTTCTGTCTGTATACGGGTGTTTTCTTTTTAGAGGCTTATTTTGGGCGGTTGTTTTGGTTTTCACTTTAGATCACTTTTTGGTAAGGAAAAAATCTGATTTTGTTTTAATTCCTGCAACTCTTTTTTTGTTTTTCAAGAATTTAAAATAAAAAAAACTATGAACTACTGTCTGTTCAAAAAATTCGAGAAATAGCGTCTATGTTAACCCACAAATTCTGAATTCCACTTAAAAAGGCACAGCTTTTTATCTAAACAACCCTAACAACTAAACATCTTTAAAGTGTATACAGAATGGCAGAGTTTCGTTTAGCCGTCTTTAACACCCAGCCGCCTCACCTGTACTTTGGTGGTGTAGAGCGGCGCATATTAGAGACTGCCAAGCGACTGCAAACTCGAGCAGACATTATCATCTACAGCGGAACCAAAGCAGGCTTCAAAACTGCCACCAACATCGACGGTGCAAAGTTAGTGCCGCTCTATTCAACAGACCGAATTTTTCCTCTTGACAACTGGTTCTTCAACCATAGCCTAACCAAAAAGGTCGCTGCCATCGACGCAGATGTGTATGAAGCTCATGCAGTAAGTGGGTACGGATTCCCACACAAACTCAAGCAGTTGGGCATCAAAAGACCATTTATTCACACCGTCCATGGTGTCCTTGCCGACGAGTATGAGCAAACAAAAGTCGACGGTTTCTACTCAATGAGGGACAGGGTTGCGAACAGTTTTATGAAGTACTTTGGCAAAATGGAGCAGCAAATAGCTGAAAATGCCAACCTAATCGTGACGATAAGCGAGTATTCGCTTGAAAAATTGAAGAAGTACTACGGCATAGATGAAGGAAAAGTAAGGATTGTTCCAAATGGCGTTGACATAGAAAAATTCAAGCCCTTAATAGACACAGCCTCGGCTAAGCATCAGTTTGGTTTGGGAGCTGGACCTTGTGTCCTTTTTGTGGGAAGTTTGATTCCTCGAAAAGGTTTGCAGTTTCTTGTGGAAGCCGCAAAAAAAATAGTTCGAGATATAGCCGATGTAACATTTTTGATTGTTGGCGAGGGTCCACTCAGAACACAACTCGATGATAATCTGACATCATCTAAACTTTCAGGCAACTTCAGGTTCTTCGGTAACCTAGAAGAGGATTTGCTCTCAGTACTCTATGGTTGTGCGGATGTCTTTGTTTTGCCCTCAATTCAAGAAGGACAGGGAATCGTTTTGCTTGAAGCGCAGGCGTGCGGGAAACCCGTGGTTGCCTTTAACATCGGAGGTGTCTGCGAAGCGGTCCAGAACGGCACGACGGGTTTGCTTGTTGAGCGAGGTAACATTGATGGCTTAGCTGAGGCGTTGTTAAGTCTCTTAAGTGATAGTGTTCTTCGTAAGCGAATGGGTTTGGCGGGTCGTAGTTTTGTTGCAGAAAACTATACTTGGGAACTTTGCGCAGAGAGGATGCTAAAAGTTTACCGTGAAGCCTTAACAACATAAGACATCGACAGATTTTGCAAGCCGCAAAAAATCAGCTTCACTCATCCACTCAGTTCTTAGGTAATGGCAGATTCGCTTTTCGCTTAGACCCAGTCGCCTTGCCTCACAAACCGTATATCGATATGCTTCGATCTCAGTGGGACGGTCAACATAGTTAAAATGGGGGTCGAAGAGTTCGCGGTTTTCCATAAACTGCTTCACATGGCATAGTTCATGGATTAAGTCAAGGTAGATATCAGTTCTATCCCCGTTTTTAAGATATTTTTTGCTTATCACTAAATGTCCGTCGGACCCATCCACGTACATGTAGCCTTTAAGCCATGTTAACTCAACTTTTAGTTGACTTAATACCGGGGTGGTTTTTTCACCAAAAATCCCCCTGACCGCAGGAACTTCATCAAACCCCTTGAAGTAGTCTAGGAAAATTATCTTTTGGTTGCCGATGCTTAACGGATTAATAGGAAATTTATTTAGCAGACGCAGCAGACGAAAGATGAAGTATTCAAACCCAGCCAAAACCTACTTCTCCTACCCTACTCGAAACTGAAAAGGTGCTCCAGCCACATGCCGCGATTTGCTAAATCCGCCATATCAGCAATGCTTCCTATGCTGGCGTCTATGTTGTTATGTAGCGGGTGTCTCCACATACCTTGGGGTGCCAAATTAAAGTGAAGAGGGACCTCCAGGTTAACTCCGTATTTTTCATTTAAATTCTTAACTAACTTGCCCGCCTTGCAAGCCATGCGGGCTGCTGAGTAACTTTGAAGCAGCTTCGTCGAACCAAATACCCCCACACCATGCCAAACAGTCGCATCCTCGGGGGAACCAACCATATAGAGAAAAAATTGTGGCGACGAAGGCGTCTCTACATAACTGTAATCTACTAATTTTTTGCCTTCCACGCTGAAGGTATCATCGCAAATAGCAAAAGCGATATCTTTAGGATCAACACCGTTGGGATAGAGTGGAGTAGTCCGGTATTTGACAGTTACACTTTGGAGTTTTCCATCTTCAAAGTAGAGTTTACCACGGGCAGCACGTTTAGAGCCAAAACCTCTTTTTGAATGCGGAACTGTTAGAAGGGTAGTGCGCTTATCCATGCTACGTCCCATGCAGGTGTAAGCTTCTTTGATGGATTTGTAGTCATGATTACTCTCGCTGATAATGTAGTGCAGCAGTCCATCTTTATTTTCTGATTGCAAAGTTGAAAGAGGCATGCGTAAACTAAAAAGCGATAAATTCATGCCGCAGAAGCCATTTAGATCTTGAAGCTGCCTATACTTTACAGTATCCACCAAATCAACGTAAGATCCGTTGGTCTCTTTTAGGCCGTTCTCTATTATGTCAGTTTCCTTTTGCGAGATCAATTTTCCATCATATTTTTTCAGAAAATCCTTATCTATCTTAAGCTGATCAGTTTTTACATTGGCTGCGGGAAAAGCACTCTGTCCACTATCAACGATTGAGCGTCGAAGCGGATTAATCGAGTAACGGTCAGCCTCTACATCATCGGTATTCAATAAAAAAGGGACGATGTAGCCGTCTGTTGGTTTCTGGAGTGCTTCATATAGCTCGTCAACGTCACCTTTATCGGGTTCACGCAAACCTACCTTATGAAAATAGTTGCCACATGCTTCAAGCAATCGCGTCGCGATTATGCCCTGAACTTCCTCCACAGTTAAATGAGGATTAGTGTACTCCACAGAGCCACGCAAAAAGAAGTGGTCACCTTCAAATGGCACAGAAACTTTCTTATCGTTTACGTAGCGAAACAAAGTAACCTTTCGATGGGTATTTTGCCCTTTGACAGCCGCGAGTTTTTCAACTAAAACTCTAACGCTTGAAAAAGAGTGTTCCAAGAAATCCTCAAGCATGATTCTGCAATAGTTTTCCATAATTTTTAGCCTCTCTCTAGAGATTCAGCCATGTATATACAATTTTTTCCCGCTGTTTTCCCTAAAAACATTCTTGTAACGAAAAAAGTTTCCATAAACCCAGCCCCCATAAAAAAGTCAATGAGTTCAGCGTTTTTTTTCGGAACTACAGTATATACTCGTTTACCAGATAATTTTGCAAGAACCGTTTTAAGTAACGAAAATTCAACTTCAGCTTTTGTGGGTTTGCATATTAAGGGTCCAACCCACGCAAGTTGGGGGTAAACCGTCGCTGCGACATATCCCATAATCTTGCCGTTCTCAGATGCGCAATAGCTTGCGTTGTTTTCTTCGAGAATTATTGATTCAAGCAGCCTTTTTCTGTTGCCGCCAAAATAGTTTGTATCAAACTTGCTTATTTTAGGCAAATCCTGTACTCCAACTTTGGTTAAATTTTCAGTAGCGACTAAGCCCATGTTTTCTGTAAATAGAACCGAGAAATCATCATCTGTTTTAAAGCCCAAGTTGTTGTAGAATCCAACTAGGTGGGGGTATGCATAAAGCCCTATTGTTTTTACGCCTTTAGTATGTAAATATTCGATTGCATGGGTTACAAGGGCTGTTCCGGCGCCTTTTTTGCGGTTGCCCTCTTTAACGATAAGGTTGCCGAACCAACCTATTTTGCCGTAGCTAACGCAGGTTGCAATACCCAATCTTTTTGAGCCTTCAACAAGCAGAAATAAGCCGTCTGGTTCGAGAGCAGCGGCAAACTCGAAGTCTTGGTTTGTCATGTTCCATTCCATAGTGTTTGCTAATTCAACTGCAAACGCATAGTGATCTTTGGTTAAGGGTTTTACTTCGTACATCCAGAACTATTGTAGTTATCTATCAATTAAGTATGCTGACTTGAAAGAAAAAAAATTAGCTCTATTGCTATCTTCTGTAAATCATAAAGGTTTTTTCAAAGTAGCTTTCCATCGAAGTTTTGTCTTATGCTCCAATTTGAATAAATTACAGAGATGTTGACTTTTAATCTTCAACGTATAATATATATTTAGTAGACTATTGTATTAACAATTAATATCTGTCGGGGTAGCTGGTTAAGTTGGATAGAAAAATCATGTCACTAGGCAAGTCATCACTCGTTGTTTCTTTGCCTAAAGAATGGATGCAACTTAATGACCTTAAAAAAGGTGAGACCGTTTCATTCAACATTCAACGTGATCGCTCATTAGTAATTTACCCCAGCGTTTTTAAAAAGTCAGCGCTTAAAGAAATAACACTTTCAGTAGGGCAAAACGAAGAGGAAATATACATAACTCAAAAAATTCTTGGTGCATTTCTAAACGGATACAATGGTATTATGCTCGCATCAGAAAACATTTTTACAGTTCCCCAGACTAAAGCAATCCGCAATATGGCCGGGCGCCTCTATCTCCGAGTTATGGAGGCAGACGCAAAGTGCGTTTACATCCAAAGCCTAATGGATGAATCCAAAGCATCGCTTGAGCAAGCGTTACAGCGGATGCACCTGATTTCAAGGTCCATGTGCGAAGGAGCCCTTACAGCTCTTAAAAATAACGACGTAGCACTTGCGAAAACTTCCTATTCGCTTGATGATGATGTAGATCAATTTGCCTTCTTCATAGTAAGGATTCTACGCAACGCAGGGCAAGACCCGCATTTAGCCAACGAGTTGCATGTTGACCCCCTGGACTGCATGGACCACCAGATGCTTGTCACCCATATGGAACACGCTTCTGATTACGCCGCTGACATCACAAGACACATAATAATGCTAAGCGGCGTACAGCAAACCATCCCTCCCGATGTACTAGCTCTAATGGTGAGTGCGGGTACTGAAGTCACGGAGCTTTATGTGAGGGCTGTTGAAGCTTTCTTCTCAAAAGATGTAACCAATGCCGTTAGAATTATGAAGTTCCGTCAGAAAATGGATAAAATCGACGTGGAAATCACTTCTCGTGCATTTACGGGTCCGCAGAAAAGTGCAGAGTTGGTCTGTGGTATCTGCTCGATACGCGACAGTATTAAGCGGATTGCATACAGCACGTTTAACATTGCTGAAACTGCAGTCAACAGAGCGTTTAAAGAAGCCAAGACCTGAAAAAGAAGATTTGAAGTAAAACATTAAAAGAAATAGATTTAGAGCGCTAACAGGGGTTAGTGGTTCTTATTGTTGGGGTTTTTGTTTTTCCTTACTGAGATATTCGTGAATAGCTTTAGCCGCAGTTTTTCCTGTGCCCATAGCGCTGATGACTGTTGCTTCGCCTGTTGCGATGTCGCCGCCTACGTAAACTCCGTTGATGCTTGTTTTAAATTTCTCGTCGCTGGCTATGATTCCCCCTCGCTGGGTTTTCAGTCCTGGAGTGGTGCCCTGTATGATTGGATTGGGAGTACGTCCGATAGCAACGATTACGGTATCAACATCCATAACTTCTTCTGAGCCCTCGATTGGAGCAACTTGGTGTCTTCCTGTGTCATCAGCATCGCAAAGCCTCATTGAAATTGTATCCATGATTCTGACATTGCCTTGATCGTCACCAATGAATTTGAGAGGGGCTGTCAGGTACTTGAAGACTATACCTTCTTCTTCTGCGTTCTCAATTTCTTCTTGACGTGCTGGCATTTCGTTTCTTGTGCGTCGATATATTATTGTTACTTTATCAGCACCTAAACGTAATGCACATCTTGCTGAGTCTAGAGCCACGTTGCCTCCACCTATAACCGCCACCTGCTTGCCGACGCGGATGGGCGTTTTGTTCTTTGGAAAGTCATAGGATTTCATGAGATTAACGCGGATGAGGAATTCGTTGGCGCTGTAAATGCCATTTAAGTTTTCTCCTGGAACATTGAGGAACTTAGGAAGCCCTGCGCCTGTTGCGATGAAGATTGCTTTGTAACCTTTCTTGAAGAGTTCCTCGACTGTAAATATTCTTCCGATCAAGTAATCCGGTTGAAGTTCAACACCGAGTTTCTGGATATATTCAATTTCAGCTTGTACAATTCGCTTTGGCAGTCGGAATTCCGGGATGCCGTAGACCAAAACGCCGCCTCCTGTGTGGAGCGCTTCGTAGATTGTGACTTTGTAGCCAAGTTTGGCAAGGTCAGCTGCGACTGTTAAGCCAGCTGGTCCAGCACCGACAACCGCAATTTTTTCGCCGTTCAATTCTGGAACAGCTTGGGCAGCCATACCTTTCTCCTGTTCAAGGTCAGCAACATAGCGTTCAAGGCGTCCAATGGAAACAGCATCGCCTTTTTTGCCCTAGAATGCATCTTTTTTGGCATTGCTCTTCTTGCGGACAAACTCTGCCGCAGATAGCGGGCAGACTGTTTTTTTCTTTGACTTGTTTGATTGAAGCATCGTAATCTTTCTGTTTGATAAGTGCGATGAATTTAGGGATTTCTACGCCAACTGGGCAACCCTCGACACATAGAGGTTTGGGGCAATTTAGGCATCGTGAAGCTTCAGCTTGAGCTTGCTCTTCAGTGTAGCCTAACACGACTTCATTGAAGTTTTTGCTTCGAACTGATGGTTCCTGTTTGGAAACTTCAACTGATTTGAAGCGATTTTGGTGTTTTGGAGTTTCTTTTACTGGTTGTGACATTGGCATTTTCCTTCTGGTTTTTGGGTTGCTAAGCCGTCATGTTTCTCTTCGGTGCAGTAACACTTGAGCCTCTGCATAAGCTCTTTAAAGTTAACTTGATGAGCATCAAATTCAGGCCCGTCCACACAGGCAAATTGGGTTTTGTCGCCGATGGAAACGCGACAGGCTCCGCACATGCCCATGCCATCCACCATTATGGGATTGAGGCTCGCGATGGTTTTGATATGGTAGGGACGAGTGATGTCTGCGATTACGCTCATCATGATCGGAGGACCAATAGCGAAAACTATGTTGAAATTGTAGTTTTTCGCAATTAGTGACTTTAAAACATCGCTGACAAAGCCTTTTTGACCTTTGGATCCGTCATCTGAAGTGATGAAGACCTCGTCGGAGACTGCTTTCATTTCATCTTCTAAGATGAAAAGTTCAGCGCTTCTCGCACCGATGATAGATATAACTTTGTTTCCAGCTTCTTTAAGGGCTTTAGCTACAGGATATGCGACTGCTGTGCCCAAGCCACCGCAAATTACGGCAGCTGTCCCGAAGTTTTTGATTTCGCTGGGGTTTCCAAGTGGACCGGCAACACTTTGGATTTTCTGGCCGACTTCAAGTGTACCTAGTTCTTTTGTTGAGTAGCCGACTTCTTGGAATATGTGTGAGATTGTGCCTTTTTCTTTATTCCAGGCTGAGAGAGTTAGAGGGATTCGTTCGCTATCTTGGTGGACTTTGAAGATTACGAATTGACCTGCTTGGGCTTTTGCGGCGATGTCTGGGGCATAGACTGTGATTTTTTTGGTTACGGAATTTAATTGTTTTTTTTCGACTATTTTGTTGATCTCATCTTGGTTTTGCGTGCTGTTTTCTGTCATTCAGGTTATCCTCTGCAAATATAGTTAAGCAATAATATTAAATTGTATATACAATATATATGATATAAAAGGGTTGCTGACGACAAAATTGAACCCAACAAGAAAACCTTTTACTTCACCAAATTAAAACACCCCTGGAAACGGCATAAACTTAATTCTCTAAGTACCTACTAAATCCTATGTGAGCGTTCATGTGTCCACTCTGTTACAAATTCAAACTTTGGATGGTTAACGAGAAGAACGAGGCTGTTTTCGGCGATGGTTTAGCACAGATGCTGGAAGAAATTGAGCAATACCATTCAGTTTTGGGAGCCGCTAAGCATTTAGGTATGTCTTATCGATATGCCCTTCACAGAATAACTTTGGCGGAGGGCCGTTTGGGTGAATCGTTAGTTACTAGGGTTCGCGGTGGAGCAAAAGGCGGCGGTTCCTCAGAAGTTACCGCTTATGGCAAAGAATTAGTTTTGCAGTTCAGAAATATGCAGACCCAATTAAGCAGCAAAGTCAAAGAGTGTCCATAAACGCACAGTGTTTTTAGAGCAAAGTTTAATTTTACGATGTTATCAGATTATAACATCGGAGCTTTGTATGGATCTGTCAAATCAACCCCTTCAAAACAGCAACATCAGAATCGCAACTACTGACTTAGTTCTAACGGCGCTCTTTGCAAGTTTGGGCTTAGCAACTAAAATTTTTCTTCATCCTCTCCTAGGACCTATAATTGGAGCCGCATACGTTCCAACAGGTGCTGTAGTAGGAGGCTTATACATGATGTGGCCGGTCATGGCTTTCGGATTTGTCCGCAAAATAGGTGCGGCATCGATGGTTTCACTTACCCAAGCCTTCATAAGTTTGGTGCTTCCATACGGCAACTTTGGCTTGCTATCCTTTGTTGTTTATCTTGGTCCCGGATTAGCTATCGATGTATTCTTTCTGCTCTCTAGGCACAAAGCTTGTTGCCTAGCTTGCTGTATGGGTGCTTCGGCAATAGCCAATGTTGTCGGTACAATATTAGTAGGTGCTGTGATACTTTTCTTGCCCTGGGTTGTGCTTGCGTTTTTAGCCGTGGTCGCAGCAATAAGCGGCTGTATCGGTGGATTCATTGCTAATATGCTCCTTGTGAGAATCGGAAAACTTGGAATGGGAGGAAAAAAATGAATAAAACAAACAAAATTGCGGTTGCGGCATTGGCAATAGCTATAATTGTCGTAGCGCTTGGTGCATCCATCTATTACTTAACAGACAACAATCATCAAACAAATTTGCTAGGTATACCTTCAGGTAATCCGCCGCCGATTGAACTGAAAATCACAGGTGATATCGCACCTGAGAAAACTCTAACCATGCTTGAACTAACAAATATGCCCCTAACAAGCGTAACCTCTACCATAAAAGATGAAACAGCAGAATACGTGGGTGTAACCGTAACAGAGCTTCTCAACAAAACAGGCACTTCCTGGGATGCAGGTTTCATCAATTTCATAGCAGGCGATGGTTTTAGACGTACGATTAACACTTATCAAGCCTACAACAGCACCCAGTACATTGGCAACGAATTCATCTTGGCGTTTGCAAAGGATCGGCATTGGATAACTGACAGCACAGAAGGGCCCCTCAAACTCATCACACCTGGATTAGACTCCAACTATAACGTTAAGAGCGTCGTCGAAATTAACCTGCAACCTTGGACAGTCACAGTGAACGGTTCGGTCGCAAACCCGATGGTGTTGACTGGCGGAAACATTACAACCTACGAGGTTAAAACCGTTAATGCCCCTTTTGCCCCCGGTGGAGAGCCCCAGCGTACCTCAGACTGGACAGGCGTCACCGTTGAGAGTGTTCTTCAGGCAAGCGGTGTATCTTCAGGTGCAACCAAAATCATCGTGACGGCCATCGACGGTTATAGCAGAGAATTCACCCTTGCACAAGTGCAGAGCACAGGCATGTTGATTGGCTACCAGGAAAACGGTAAATTCATACCCCCCGGCGACGGATCGCCATTCCGCTTGTTTGTACCCGCAGAGGAATTCAAATGGGGTCAAAACTGGGTCAGATGGGTCTCAGAAATAACGGTTTCATAGGTTAAGAGCATGCAGAAAAACACCAAAATCGCCCTTTTAATTTTTTTTCTTTTAATAATGGCGGCAATTCCCCTCTACGTCTATACGCGCCCCGATAACACCTTGCAGCCTGATACGCTCCAAGTTAAGGGCACCGTCAACAACCCTTTTACATTAACGGTTGAGCAACTTGAAGCTTATCCATCAATAACAATACAGGTGGTTTTGACTTCAAGTAGCAGAACCCAAGATAACGGCGTCTTTAACTACACAGGTGTACCCCTCAAGGACCTTCTTAGCCAGTCGCAATTAAAGAGCAACGCAACCTCAGTTTTCGTGCAAGCTTACGATGGCTACGGTACAACGCTGACTATGCAAGAAGCGCAGAGCCCAAACACACTGATCGCCTACAAAAAAGACGATACAGCCTTGACCTTACTAAAAGATGGTGGCGAAGGACCCTTGCGCCTTATAATCGGCGCTGACCAGTACGCCCAGCGTTGGATACGCGGCGTAGCAGCCCTTTACGTCAGTTAAACAGCAATAGTACATTGCTCGGTTATATCCGTTAATTTTTTTATTTCCCTAAAACTACTCAGTAACGGAATTTTTAGCATAAAAGCTTTCTTCATCTCTTCTTCTGAGTCAGTTATGATGCCTGAGACCGCTATGGTTACGTCGGTGTAGTAACTTCGGGCTTCTTCTGCGGTTTGGGCAGCGACGATTTTGGGAATTTGCAATTCGGAATCAAAGCCTTCTAAAACCAAAAAATCCACCTCAACAAGGTGCGGTAGGATTTCATTTATGCTGAGTCGCCTTTTTATGAAAATCACTGTTTCCTCCCGGGGTACAGCAACGACAGCTTCTGCGCCTGCCTGCGCATAGCGGTCAGTTTCTTTACTGGGCGTGTCGAGACTGGCGATGCGCACCATCTCCTTTATTACGCCTACCCTGTAGCCGCGATGTTTCAGTTCGGTTGTTAGGTGCTCCACAACTGTGGTTTTGCCTGAATGTTTTCCACCGACGACTCGGACAAGCTTAGGCAACAGTTTCCCCTGAGGGTTCTATCGACAAACGAGGATATAAGAACTGCTTATAGGTTATTATTGCGACTTTTTACCATGCTGATAGCTACGTTTTGTGATGTAAAATGTGGATAGGTTAAGGATAGGTCACAATAAAAAAGAAAATTTGAAAACCTTGGATTATTGCGCTTCAATGACTTTAGCATCCTTAATTACATGAACCTTTCCGTTGCCTTCAGCGACATAACCCACCTCGCAGTGCTTAACTCTGCGCTTATCCAACTCGCTCTGCAAATCATCAGCGTCTTCCTTTGCAACTGCTATGAGGATGCCGCCTGCAGTTTCTTTCGCCTCGCCCATCAACAGTGGATAGCCGAAGAGTTCAGCGAGCACTGGAGTGCCGGGGATAACGTATAGTTGGTTTATGAGTATGTCGACTTTGCTTAGCATCGCCACGTTTGCTGAGTGACCTTTGAGCCCAAAGCCTGTCACGTCGGTTGCTGCGTGCACGGGCACGAGTTGCATTGCTTCGGCTACGGGTTTGTTGGAGGTTATCATGCCCTTTATGGCGCCGTTTACTGCATTTTCAACAACCTCTTTCGGTACTTCAGCTAAAAGTTCCCTTCCTTCCTTTTCTTTACGCAACCGATAAGCCGCCATCGCAGGGGCGATACCCAATGGCTTAGTAAGGAATAGTTTGTCTCCGACCCGTGCACCTTTGGTGTACACGAGTTTTTCGGGGTCGCCGATGCCTGTGGCTGCTCCGCCGATGATGGGCCAGGGGTTGCGGATGGTGTGTCCGCCTACAACTGGTGTGTCCATTTCGCGGCAGAAATCACCAAGTCCCTTGAGCATGCCGACGGCGAGTTCGGTGGGCATGTTTTCTGGGAACGCCATGATAGTGAGCACCGAGGCGATTTTGGTGACGCTTAGCGTGTAGATGTCGCTTGTGACGTTGCTGCCTGCAATTCTGCCTTGAATTTCGGGTTCATCAACCATGGGCGTGAAGAAGTCTAGCGTGTTTAGGACGGCTATGCCATCTGCGATTTTGACTACACTGCTGTTTTCCCACGGTCCTGCCAACACGTCGGGTTTGAATTCCTCTGTTATCCCCGCTTGGTCGAGTAGGTCGCCGAGTTGGTATTGGGGCAGCTTGCAACTGCATCCGTGGACGGGAACAGCTTTGGTTAATCTGTAACTCACTTAGGTTCCTCAATTATGCATATTGTTAGTGAAGGGTATAAAAATTTTGAATGCTAAAAAGGGAAATGGATGGAAAAGTTAGGCTTTTTTACCTTCGACGATTTCAAGGAAGGCTTCTATGCGCGTCTTTATCTGGGCTGCGTCACCCATGCCGTAGTCGGTTTCGATGTTTAGCATCGGCAAATTCTGCGATTTAAGCGCGCGGCTGATTTTGACGCCTTCTACATTATAGTCATGACAGTTCTGCAAGGTATAGTTGATAACGCCGTCAGCCTTGAACTGCTTGGCGAGATCGGTTACGCTTGTTACGCGGCGGTCGTTGGGGGTGAAGCAGGCGCAGGGGATTTTGCTGTATTTCTCTACAAGTGCCCACAAAAGGTCGCTTATGCTGTCGCTCTTAGGTTCGACGAGGTCGTTAAAGAGGCGGGTACCAACGCAGCTTTCCTCCACAACTACTGTGGCTCCTAAAGATTGTGCGATACTGTGTACTTTCCAGTTGGGAATTGCCATGGGGCAACCTGAAACCATTAGCCTTGGCGCGTTCACAGGTGCGATGCCAAACCTGTTACGTACGCGCTCGTCGAGTTCATCGCAGAGTTGGTTGACTTTAGCGGTGAAGCGCACCGGATCATCGTTGAAACTGACTTGGTTGATAAGCAGTGCGTCAAGTCCACTTATCGGTGAGGGGCTGTAGGCGCGGAGGTTGTTTAGCCGTTGGAGGGCTTTGCGTTTGTTGTTTATGAGTTCGATGGCTGCTTTGAGTTTCTCAGCGGTGATGGTGTTGCCGGTAAGTTCCTCGATTTTTGCTTTGAAAGCTTCCAATTCTTTGTACCAAAACGTTTTGCCTGCTTGGGTGTCCGGTTTGTGGGGAATCTCTATAACGTAGGTAGATATGAGTTCGTTGAGGAGTTCGTAGACTTTCTTTTTGCCGTCGCAGGTAGTTTCTCCAACAACGAGATCGCTTATTTGGAAGTAGGGGCAAGTTTTGCCAAGTTTGAAACCGTAGAAGGATTTGATGAGGGGGCAAAGGTTACGCGGTAAAATCACCTCTGCGTCTGGTACGGAAAAGTCTGCGCCGCCGCAGAGACCAACCATCGAGGCGTCGGCGGCATACGCAATTTCTTCGGGGGCGTATACACAGAAGGCACCGATGACTTTTTTGCCTTTGGTACGTTGGTCGTTTAGCTCTTTGATGCGCAGTCCATGGATTTCTGAGACAACAAAGTCAAAGTAATCCATTTTTTGTGGGCGGTTTTTCTGGGAGAGATAAATGTCTGTGTAAAATTGTCCTAAGGCGTTTAGGAGGATGTTGTGTTTTTCCACATCTATTCCTACGCTTTTCCACATTTCCACATATTGCTCTGACATAATGGTCACTTGTTGATAGCAAGGTATGAAAAAGCAATATTATTTAAACTTTTGATAACAAAAATTAAAAAAATTGATGGATGCTAATGTTTTTTAATCAACAAGTTAAACTCGGCATCAGCCCTTGAAGCTTGCACTACTTCGTGCCCGTTATTCTTAACCCAGCGCTGAATATTATCAAACTCCAATTCGCCTTCGCCAGTAACCTCCAAAAGCGTTCCAACAGTCAACTCCGCCAGCTTCCGCTTTGTGAGAGCCACGGGCATAGGGCACATTTTACCTTTAACATCGAGCTTTTCAGTGTTCATAAATTCACCACTAGAAGGACACGACTTTGTCGCTTGTTGTGGTCCACTCAACTAAATCGTGGATGGTTGCGAGTTTGATGCCGTCGATTAGCTCATCCTGTTTTAAACCGCGGGCTTCTGCGCATACGCCGCAGCCTTTGACTTCCACACCGCCTTTGACGAGGTCTTCGAGCATTTGTCCGTAGTTGGATAAACCTTGAGCGGGGTTTTGTCCTTTTTTGGCGAGGTAAACTCCATTTTCGAAGAGCCATATTCTAACTTTGTGTCCTTCGAGGTCGGCAGTCCATGCAAATCGGATAGCTGAAAGTGCTCTTTCCTTTGCGTAAGGGGCTTCAAAAATTATTACGGTTAAAGTTGACATGTAAATCCTCTCTAAACTGCTAATAGTCATTATTAGAAAACCGAATATTAAGGCTTATCTTTGTTTAGAAACGGAATAGACATATAAACTCAAAAAGAAAACATTAGTGTAGGAGATGCGCATGGAAACAATTCGGTTCGATTACCTAAACACCTTCCTCAATGTTGTCCGAACACGCAGTTTCTCAGTGGCAGCCAAAGAGCTAAAAACCAGCCAAGGTACAGTTAGCCACCAAATCGCTGCTCTGGAAGAGTACTTTGATGCGGAACTTTTCAAGCGCACAACCAACGGTGTTGAACCCACCGAGGCTGGCGTAACCCTAAAAGAAGCCGCGCAGCGAATTATCCAGGAAGCTAACAATGCCAAAGCTAAAATCTCTGCTGCCAAACATTATCTCGCAGGAACAATACGCATAGTCGCAAGCACGATACCAGAAGAACATTTAATTCCAGGATTAATTGCCGAATTCCAGAAGAAAAATCCCGACATAAAATTCAAGGTCAATGCTCAAGACAGCTTAAACAGCATTGCCAGCCTGCAAACTAATGACGCGGATTTTGCAGCTGTCGGCACTATGCAAGGCTTTGAAGAAAGGTTTGATTACATACAAGTTGCTGAAGAACAGCTTGTACTTATCGTGGCGTGCAATCATGCTTTAGCAAGCCGAAAAAGCGTTAAACTCAACGAAGTCATAAAGTATCCTTTTATTAATCGAGAGGAAACCTCTGGCACTCGACTGGAAATCGAGAAGCTATTAAAGAATAATGCAATTGCAGTTTCGAGTCTAAAAGTTTCTTTTGAGTTGGGCAGCACCGAGTCGGTTGTGACAGCGGTTTCAGAGGGCAGGGGTTTGAGCATTATTTCGTCTATTGCTGCAGCAAAGGCCAAAGCTGCAGGATTAATTAAGGTTGTTGGCGTTGTAGAGGCAAAGAAAAACCGCAAACTCTATGTGGTTAGACACAAGAAGGCGTTGCTTGCGCCATCAGAGGCCTTTTGGGAATTCTGCAAAAATTACCAGTTTAAAAATCGGGCTATCGTGTGCCCAATTGTTTAGTTCCCCTTTTTCAATTTGATAAAAAGGGTGTTTTATATTTTAGTAATTTTTAGAAGTCATCTTGGACTTTAACCCAGATTTTCCCTGATTCAACCTTGAACGGAAACTTTACCAGAACATACGACGGTGTATCCTCGTAATCGCCACTCTCCAAGTTGAAACGCCAACCATGACAAGGACAAATAACCAACTCACCATCCAAGCTTCCGCCTGAAAAGCCACAACCCATGTGGGGGCAGCGATCATCGATAACGTAAATTTTTCCTTTCTGTTTGATGAACAGAACTGGTGTGCCTTCGACTCTTACAAGCTTCATCTTGCCTTCTTTGAGTTCTTTTTCGTCTAAAACAGGAACAAATCCTTCATTGTCTGGCATACGTATCAAGATAGGTTTTAGTTGCAGATTATTTAAGAATTTGCAGTAGCGATCCCTGAGGAATAAGTCAATATTGTCATCTCTGTTTTTTCTTATGTATATCCACTTATAATAGATGGCACAACTTATGTTAAAGAATAATAGACCAATTTTACTATTTCTTCTATATGAAGCAATAGCTTCTTTGCCTACTATCTTCGGGCATAATTTATTATAAGCCAAACGCTTTGAGTCAGAATGGAGTGTGAACGGAACGGTTTTAATCATCGCCGCAGTAGGTACTAGTGGTTCAGGGAAAACAACCACATTAGAATACCTGATTTCACGCTTTTCTAACGAAGGTTACAGCGTTGGTGCAGTCAAACATATTCACCACCGTGATTTTTCCATTGACAGGGAGGGCACTAACACTTGGCGTTTTGCAGAGGCAGGTTCCAAAGTAGTCGTTGCCATAGCACCCCACGAAATAGATATTATCAAAAAGACCGCGCGTGAGCTCAAAGATTTGGACAAAATAATTGCGCTTCTACAAAAAGAGAGACTTGATCTGGTCTTTATCGAGGGCTTCCACAACCTAATAGCTAAGCGCTTGGATGTAGCAAAGATTGTTACGGCCAAAGACGAAGTTGACCTAAAAAGAACTGTCGAAGGTACCCTACCGCCATTTCTAGCCGCGACTGGCTTGGTCGCCCAGAACGCAAGCGCGACATTTTTTGGGGAGATACCTTTCATTAAGGTGCCACAGGAAGGTAATAAACTCGTTGAACTCATAAGAAATAGACTGAAAGACGTTGACGACGAGGAAAAGAAATGAGCAGTCGGGCTGCGTTGGTCCTTGCAGGGGGTAGCGCCAAAAGGTTCCAAGCCCAGCACCACACATGGCAGGATAAAGCTCTGGCTGAGCTCGAGGGAAAACCCCTACTTGTTCACGCCATTCAAAACTTGCAAGATATTGTTGATGAAGTTGTTGTATGCGTGAATAGTAAGGAACGCAAAGCGCAGTATAGCCAAGTTATAGCAAAATATGGCTTGGATGATGTTAAATTTGTGGTTGATGAAAAAAACAGCCCCATCAACGGACCATCCTTAGCGATTATGTCGGGGTTAAAGGCGCTTTCTGCAATGTATTGCCTAACTGTCCCCTGTGATATGCCCTTCTTGAAACAAGAAGTCGCCGACTACATGTTTAAAGTAGCAGAAGGGTTTGATGTGGCTGTTCCGATGTGGCCAGACGGCACACTAACAACATTACTTATGATTCTTAGGCGCAACAACAGCACAGAAATCACTCAGACACTTTGCGCACTAAAAAAGCCCCGAGCAGACTCTATACCCCGAGCAGCCAGCAAACTGCTCCTCATCTCACCTTTAAAGGAGATAAAAAAGCTCGACCAAGATCTTAAAAGCTTCATTAACATCAATAGAAAAGAAGACCTTGCAAAACTGCAAAGCCACAGAATAGAAGAGGCGGCAGAAACAGACAATCTCAAGTTGAACAAGGGGGATTTGCCAGTTTCAGATTTGCGACTTCTCCGAGAGGGCAAGAAAAAGTTGGATGAAGGCAAGTTTTTAGAAGCACGAAATATTTTTGCCTCGTGCACAGATGATTTTGAAACACAAAACATTGCCTTCTGGGCAGGGGTAAGCGCTGAAAAACTTGGTGAATCGCTGCTAAAGGTGCCATCTGCGGCTAAAGCTCGAGAAGCTTATTTCCATGCGGCAAAAAACTATCAAACCGAGGCAGAAATGTATACCATAAAAGGTTGCAGGTTGCTCGCTGACCGTGCTTTGGCTGATAGCTTATGGTACCAGTTACAAATTAAGTAATAGGCTTTAAAGCTTAATTCGCTGAGGGCAACTGTAAACGTTCATGCGTTTACCCCGCACAAACCCCAACAGGCTTATGTTGGCTCTCTCAGCTGAGGCAACGCCCGAGTTAAGCACCGCTGCCACCGAGGCCAATATAGGCAAACCTACTCTAGCAACCTTATAAATCATATCCCCCGGAACACGACCCGTGATTATCATGAAACACTCACCAAAGTTTTCGTAATTCAACAGCGCTTCCCCGATGACCTTATCTACCGTGTTGTGTCTGCCTACGTCTTCGGAGAAGGCAACCATGGAGCCATCTGCCTTGAAGATGCCCGAGTCGTGTAAGCCCCCAGTTTCCTTAAAACCCTTTGCCTTCTCATTCATTTGGTTAATTGCATCTAAGATGAAGTGGGCTTTAATGGTTAAATCCGATTTTACCACTGAGAGCTCTGCATCTTTTTGGTAGGCGGAGGTACTATCTTTCAAAAGGGGAATAATGCGGGCACCTCGGCGGCGGTTCTCCATCCGCTCATCAATATTAACGTTGGCTTTAAACTGTAAATGGCAGATGTTTTTGCCTTCGTCTGAGTTTATACTTTCGATTTCGTCAACTGATTGCAGAATGTTTTCAGCAAGCAGGTGACCCACAGCTAGCTCCTTAAACTGCGAGGGCGAGCACCAGATTATGAATGTGTAGGCACAGTTTATGATAATTTTAAGCGGAACTTCTTCAGCAACCCAATCAAGCATCTTAACTGATGTTCCCGTTGATAAGTCAAGCCTTGTCATATCAACTTGGCGCATATCGTTTCACTTCTATTTCGTTTTGAATCTCAAGCGGTACTGATAAGCAATTCGGCTAAAATCTCACTTCAACCAACTCGGTTAGTACCCCAAATTCAATGACATTAAAAGTGCTTAACTATACTTTCTCTATACTTTTAGTTCTTAAACCCAGAATAACACACAAACAATTGATTACAAATAACCGCTAAACTCATATTTTTAATTACTTATGCTGCTTGATAGTCGACAAGCGCAAGAGTAAAACTAGAAAAAATATTAACATGTATTCGCCAACAACACTTTACAAGCAAATAAATAACAAAACAAGTCTAAACCCAAAATAAAACCCAAAATACAAATTGAGAAGTGGCAACACAAAAATTCCCTACGTAAAACAAGAAAAACAACCAACAAAAAAGAAGAAATAGAAACAAGTTATTAACAAAAATAAAATAGCTACGAAGGCCTTTTTTAGAGGTATTTCTCGTAGAATTTCAGGTTCGGATTATTTTCTTTTAAAGCAAAGATTTTGCCTGTGCCTTGCTCAGATAAGTCGCCGAGGAAAACGTAGAATGGTCCAGGTACGTTTAAGGTGCTGTCGACTTTTACTTTAGATTTAATAGTGTCAATTGTGAAAGAAGGTAAAATTTCTAGTTCTCCACCAACTACAATTTTGCCGCCGTGCATGCATGCGCCCGCTCTGATATCACATTCTTTTTCTACGTAGATTGCACCATTTCTCATGTGATACCCCAGGTATCTGCCTGCTGAGCCCTTAATTTTGATGATGCCACCTTTGAGGTAGCAGGCTACGTCTGTACCGACGTTTCCGTCAACGGTTATAACACCACCCTTCATGCCGGTTTCGCTGCTGCCGCGGAAAGGAGACGCTGTGTAATCACCTGCATCGCCGTGAATTTCTATTGTGCCTTTTCTCATTTCACTGCCTGTCCAACCGCCTGCATTTCCATTCACAATAATTTTGCCACCTGCCATCTTTTCTCCAGTGTGCATTCCTATGTTACCGTTGATTACGATTTCGCCACTCTTCATGCATTGGCCAACACGTTTTACTTTGCTACATTCTCCATTGATGGTTATGTTCGGCGTTTCTTGTTTGGTTTCTTCGACCTTGAAGAGCTCACCTAAGGTTAGGTTGCGATTACCCTCTGTTAGGGGTAGCTTCGAGATTTCAGTTAACGTCTTGCCACTAAAGGTATCCGGTGTTATGCAAGGTGCTTGAATTGGTACTTCGAATGATTTTAGAGGTGTTAGGGTTATCATTTTAGACACTTGCCTTTATGGTTAATTTCTCTGGAACCTTCACATAGTGATCGGTGACGGGGTAATTCTCGTATTCTATGGTCCAATATTCTTTGAATTTTCGTTTCATTTCTTCGTCTATTTTGCAGGGTTGCTTAGTTTGCACGTCAAGCCACATAGTTCTGCCAGGGGTTGTATTGTTAATTACTTCGCCGTCTTTGACCACGATTTTGCCATCTTTAATTGTGTAAACTGAGTCTGAGAAAGCTTTTCGAGCTGTTCTAAACTTCTTAGCTATGTCTAATGTTTCAGGGTTGATATTGAAAATTGCCACGTCAGCATCCGCGCCAACACCAAGGTGACCTTTGTTTGGCAACCCTAAGGCTTTAGCTGTTCCTGCACGTGTAACAATAGCCAATTCGTATAGGCTTAGTTCCCTGTCGATAGATGGGAGTAAGCTCTTTTTCTGCGCTTTCTTATTACAATTTTTTAATGTTGCCTCACGGGCTTTTTTGCTCATGAGCCAAGCGAGAACCTTGGGATAATCATAGAATGGGCCTGCGTTGGGATGATCAGTAGTCATGAAGATTTTCCAGGGGTCATCAATCAATAAAGCTAATTCTAATCCAATGGACCATTGTAGGGCGTTAACAGGGCTCTTTCTCTTGTAATGGAAGGGTATAATTCCACCGCTGCTTTCGGTTTCAATGTCACTATTGACCCATTTGTTATGACCCCCTAATTCGTAGAGTGAAAACTCGAAAGGACCATCAGCGGTCATAGTTGTTGTATCGCTGAATGTGACTTGTCCCATGTCAAGAGTTATGTGGTTGTGAGCATTCATGTATTTAGCTATTTCATCTGCTCCAGATCTGAACTTGCCCCAGTTTTCCCCAGCAAAACTAGCGAATTGAATGTGGGTAATGTGTGCAACAGGTTTGCCGTCCGTTGACAAATCCTCGAGCGCTCTCATGGTATCAAGTGTAGTTTGATAGTTACCAGGTACTCCTAGATTGTTAGTGTGTAGATGGATAGTGTGTGGTAAATTTAGCATTTTGTTGACTTTTACTAGTCCTCTCATGATTTCGCGTGGGGTAATGCAGAAGTTAGGAACTTGGTCATCAATGCTGTGAACATTATGTCCAAAACCCCATGATTCTAATCCGCCGGGATTAACAATTTTAATCGCATATCCTCTGGAGCTTTTCATCATCCAAGCGACTAGACGTGCGCATTCTTCTATGTCGCCTTTAGCCAAATTTTCAAGGACAAACCACCAGTCGCCCATTAACACATAAGTACCCTTATCAAGCAAGGGTATATCATTAAATTCTTCATGTAAATGTTTTGCTTTCAACGGTGCTATTGAACCATTGAAAACTGATGTGTATCCCATCTGTGAGTAACGATAGCCTGTTACGAAGGTTGATGGAATCGAGTAACCCGTACCGCCACGTGTAAGAGCCGTTTTGCGTACGACGTCTTTGTAGTGATCTTCGGGGCGAATAATTCTACCCATGTTGACTTCAGCGCCAGCAATATGGCTATGAATATCAACGCCACCCGCCATGACAGTTAAGCCTGAAGCATCGATGATCTGGGCTTTACTTTCGTTGACCTTTTTGACTATCTTTCCATCTTTTATGGCGATGTCCATTTTTTCCCCGTTAATCTTGTTTCGGGGATCGGTGACAAAACCATTTTTAATGAGGATTTCAGTCATTTTTACGCTTCCTTCTTGGTTACTTTCTTTTTTGACTTAGCTGGAACCTTACGTACTTTTGTTGGTCTATTTGCAGTTTTTTGTTTTCCTTTTGTCTTAGCTTCACCCTTCTGAGCTTTGATCGCTCTTACTTCTTCAAGTATTCGGGTTAAGAGCTCTTCATCATTTAAGATGCCTGGTGGTGGATTAACTACTTTTTTGAGTGTGATTGGAACTGAATCCATTCGGTAAGCTGTTCCCTCATATTCTATACCGCACCATTGAGTTGGGAAAACAACATCGCCAAGCCTAGAAATAGCATTCATGTCAGGATTGATCGTGATAATAGGATGCTTAATCATGTTTTGAACAGCTGATTTAGGAAAGTGGGCACCAGGATCTGCGGAAATTATCATGGTTGCGTCATTATCGCCGCGTCTGAGCAAATCAATTGCAGTGTTTTCTCCAGGGTTATACTGAGGATATCCTTGAGAGAAGTCTAGAGCGTATGGATAACCAGATTGCCATGCGAAAACTATGTTTGCGCCTGTAACGTTGAAGTGTCCTCTCATCGGTGAAATGATAAATTTGGTTTTTTTGTTTAGGTCTCGGGCTAAGGCGATGCCTATTTCGATGTTTCGGAATCTTCCCGCGCTCTGTGTTAAACCCAGTCCAAAGAATATTACTCCGAAATTACAGTTTACTAAAGCTTCACCGACCTCTTTTAGGGAATCTACGGGAACACCGCCGACTTTGTCCACGTCTAATTCTTGATCATTAACAATACAACGGAGTGCCTCAAATATTTCATAGTCTTTGTTGGGTTCTATTTGTAAGAAGTAATCTGCTGCTTCAGCTGTCATAGTTTTTCGTACATCAACCACTATCATTTTTCGTCCAGGTTTTTGCATCGTTTGAGGGGGAGGCCCAGTAAAGCATGCTTGCGGACGGTCAGGAGGCGAAATGCGAGTGATTCTCTTAGAGACCATCTCCATCTTCTTGCGACCTGTTTCTGCTTTGAGCTTCTGCATGTAATTTTTCCATTCGCTTCCCTCGAAGCGACCATCAGTAAATGCTGTATAACGTTCTACGTGCCTTGGGTGGGACGTCCAGGGGTTACACGCCCAGTAAACGATTAAGTCGGCGCGATGACGAATTTGACCAAGCGTAGCAGCGGGAATCCCGATTTCTTGTGTAGCCATAACGGATGGTCCGTGGCAAACGCTGCAGCAGTTATCGAGTGCTGAACCTAATTCTTCGGCCAACTCTACGCCAATTCGTTGAGCTTCCCCGACGGTGCTGCTCCAGCCGAAAAGCAGAGGATATTTCGCATCTGTCAAAATCTTAGCCGCTTTGGAAACAGCTTCATCCATAGATACAGGAACTAGCTTGCCGTCTTTTCGGATCATCGGTTTTAGGATACGTTCGTCACTCTTGTAACCGTGCACCATCTTTGCTTCGCAGACGGAGCAGCCGTTCTTCATTTTTGTAATTTCGTTATTTTCCACGGTTACCTCTAAGTCATCACATAAGCAACCGCATATTGGACATACAACATTACTTATTACAGTCATAAACTGTTCCTTCCGTATTCCTCTTTGAGGAGTTCATCTAAGGTTAAGACAGGTTCAGTAGGCAGGGCCGCTTCTACTTCAACAGGGAATCCTTTGAAGAGAGGCATTCCCATACTGTAGGTGTCGTCACCACAGAGTGCATTTGCCCAAATACCGCATGGTATGAAAACTATGCCTGGCATGTTGCCGCGAGGAAATTTTGCTGCTTTAAGCACTACTGAGCCATATTTCGAGGTTACCCGAACTTTTGCTCCTCCCTTTAAGCCGAGTTTAATGATGTCAGCTTTATTCAAAAAACAAACTGCGGCGCTATCGTAGTATTCTTTTGAGCCTTTGCCCAATTCTTTTCCCACGCCTTGATCGATTGTCCTACCCGTAATTAGAGTTGCGCGTAGTTTTTGCTCTACCATGGTCTACGACCTTAACCAATAGAAACTAATTCAGTTATATTTAAGAGTAAGTTCAAAATAACCGTAAAATTCACAATTAACTCAATAAATTACAACGATTTAATGCAGGGAGAGATAGCGCCACAACTTCAACCTGAACAGTTTGATGGCAAGAAGAGAAAATTATTTTGTTTTGGCTTGTTCAGCGCTAAAGGTGGCGTTGTAGGTACGTTTATGGGTTTTCTCGTTCTGACTGCAGGATACTTCACCGGTGAACCGAACGCCTCGGAGCCGTCTCAAGTCTTTAGTCATGTCAGGCTCAGAACCGTCAAACCAACACATCACATAATGATCAGTTTTACCCTCGACCGTCGACAAATAGTCAGCATCGCCCATGAGTGTAAAGAAACCTTCAATACCACCTGAGTATTTAGGGTCTTCTCCGGCGGTCAAAGTTAATTCTTGAGCCATTATTACTACGAATGGGTCAGATTCGGGATTTACGTTGCGTTCCCTAAAGATACAAACGACAGGTTTTTTCCAAACAAAGTCAGACAAACAAGGTTCCTCAATATAGCTATTTTTTTACCTGTTATTTAAAGTTGCACCTGTTAACTATACTGGTTTGAGTGTTACATGGAACGTTGATTCCCCGCCAGGGGGAACCAAAAAGAACACAGTGTAGCTCTGTTGGTTGGATTCCCCAAATGTTTCTATAAACGGCTGACCTGCCCGTATCGCAAAGTTCACATTTTGTATATCATTTATTATTGGGTAGATGTCCCCTGCCTTGCAAATGTGGTTGCTGCCCCCATTCCAGTAGCCCTCGTAGATGTAAACATCTGTCCAGCCGTTAGCGCCTCCAGGCATGTTCGTGCAGTTAACGGTTAGTTGGTATTTATCATCCGCCGCTACGGTGAAGGGTACATAAATAGTTGATACGGAACTGTTTAGGAACCTTAGGCAATCGCTATTTCCACTAATCGTAACATCTATTTCACCTGATGGTTTCTGGGTCATCTGGGTGGTGGGGGTCATTAAAGAAAAAACTACAAACGCGGTTAAAACGCATATAACTATTACAATAACAATTGATCCAAAAATTTTCTTCTTCATTTGGCTCTCTTCTTTTATCTCTCTTGTAGTTTTGCTTTTAGTGTTCATAGCGTTCGGTCGCTATTAGTATTTTTCGGAATTCACCCTTCTCGGTACCTGCCTTCGAGTCACAGCAAAATTGTATCATATAGAAAATTTAAAAAGCCCTCCATTGGCATCTTACGCTATGAAGTATTCTTTTAGAATAGGCTCGGCATGGGGGATACCTATAGAATTGCATTTCACTTTTATACTCTTAATAGCGGCAGTCTTCGCCCTTTCTCTTTGGAGCCTGAGCTTCTATACGTTCTTTATTGTGTTGTTCCTGTTTGTCTTCGTTGTCTTCCACGAACTTGCCCATTCCATTGTTGCAAGACGCTATGGGATAAAAGTACGAAAAATTGTGCTTTATCCAATCGGAGGTGTCTCTGAAATCGAGGAACTACCTGATAATCCCTCGCAGGAATGGCGCATGGCAGTTGCAGGTCCAGCCACAAGCTTAGTTCTGGGGTTAGCATTACTGATTATAAGCCTTATCTGGTCACCTCAGTTGTTTCCCGCCATCATAACCTTCGCTGTTACTGGTAACTTTCTCTTTGACCTCGCAATCCTAAACGTGCTTTTGGGCATATTCAATTTGATTCCAGCTTTTCCAATGGACGGTGGCAGAGTTTTCAGGGCACTACTCGCAGAACGCATGAAGTATTCCGACGCAACCCGATATGCAGTGAACTTGGGCAGGCTGCTCGGCGTTATCATGGTGGTTGTGGGTTTTGTCTTTAATTTTCTACTTATCTTGGTGGGTTTGTTCGTTTATATTGGAGCAAGTGAAGAAGGCGAACAAACCATAATCTCCACGAAACTTGCAGGGGTGAGAGTTAAAGATGTGATGCAGTTGGAGGTGGGCTATGTGAATCCACAACAAACCCTTAGTGAAGCCTTAGAGATTATGTTCAAGAACCGTTACCATGATGTGCTCGTTGAGAACGAAAATGTCTTTGAGGGCATTATTACGTGGAACGAACTGATGAAAATTGAGGCTCATCAACGCGATGCCATTCGGGTTGAGCAAATGCCGCTGAAAAAAATCTCCATTTACTCGGATGAGTCGATTTTAGAAGCAAACAAAATAATCATTCGTGAAAAAATAGATTTGATTCCTGTTGTTGCAAGAGAAAACCCCTCGAAAGTTGTGGGAACCCTGACAAGTGAAGCTATCGCAAACGCTTACGAACAAGTTCGAACCCGCTAAAAAATAATTCCCGAATCTGTTGCTCTGCAGAAAACTCTTAACCATTTGAAGAAAGCCTCGGAGCCTGATATTTCAAGACGGACCTCAACGCTACAAAGAAAAGAGAATTAATTACCGTATCAGATTTTTATGGGCTCAACTTCGAACATCACCAAGGAATTAAAATATCTTCAGTTTAAACGTTAAAAAAGAACGGCAATGCATAGGTCACAATTATAGTTACGGCGTAAATTAGCATAGATACATGGAAAAGCGGTAGCGCTTTGATAGCGGCCATAGAGTTTCTACCACTAAAAATTACTGCGTTCGCAACCGTCAGCAAGCCAAAGCTCACCACAAAGCCTCCAATCGCTAAGTAGTTGCCCAGAAAATATAGGAAAAGCAATGCCGTTGCGAAATGGCAAACGCTGAAAAATAGGACCCAATATGTGGTTGCTTTTATACCATAAAGGGTAGGTGGAGTGTTCATACCTTTGGCTTTATCGTTTGCGACATCAATAAGGTCGTTGACACCCAAATGTGCTAGCGCCAGCGGGTAGAAGAAAAGGAAAATTAGCAGTGCATAAAAATCAGGATTACCAACGACAAGATAACCTGCAACCAGGAAAAGGGCAAAATCTATGCGCCCAAAAATCTGCGCCACAGGTAATTGTTCGTTTCTTTTCTTTATCTGATAAAAAATTTCTAAGCAATAGGCGACAACCATTAAGCCGAAAACATAGAATGAATTGGGATTGGGCAATGTGGCTATTAGGGTAAGGGTTATGGCAAGTAGAACTAAGAAAACCAGAGCTGCGTTACGCGGGGAAATTAGTCCCTGAACCAGCGGACGCTGCCCGAAAGGACGCCAATACTTAGTTAACCGCTTGTCGGTGGGCAGCTCTTTTTTATCCAAGTTCGCATCAACTATGTCGTTTAAGACAAGGCCCGCTTCAAAACCGAAGAATCCAATCAGAACTGCTTTTAAAACCAGCGTCCAGCTAAAGCCACCATTAAATGTGAATCCGAAAAAGAGCCCTGCAGAGAAGAGTACAGGCCAAACAAAAAAGAAATGCAAACGCAGCAAATCGCTGTAAGCTTTGATTTTCTCAAACATAAAGTCCACGGAATTTTATCGACAGTTTAAATAAATAAACTTATTCGCAATATAATACTCAGAAGCGACACAACTTATGGAAAGATTGCATACACTCCTTAATCTGCTTAAGATAATTCGTCTACACATTGTGCTGGGCGGAGTTTTAGCCTTTACATTAGGATTTTTTTTGGGGCTTGCAGATGGCGGCAGCTTTAACTTCATCTCAACGCCTCTCTTCTATGCTATTGTTTTCTTTGGGGATTTATCCACCCATTTCAGCAACGACTACTTTGACGTTGATCAAGACAAATATGTGGGAAAATTCAAGTTTTTCTCAGGCAGAAGAATCCTCATTAAACACCCCCGCTTGTTGCCTTATGCTCGCAGGATAGCGATTGCTTTGTTTTCAATCTCCATTTTGATTGCTGCGATGCTCGTTATATTCGGTTTGGCTCAAGTTGAACTACTATTTATTGTATTAGCTGCAAATTTCTTAGGCTGGTTCTACTCGGCGCCTCCTTTTAGGTTGGTTTCACGGGGGTTGGGTGAAGTGGCAATTGCGTTTGCGGTTGGATTTGCCATACCTGCCTTGGGTTACATTTCGGTTAGGGGATATCTTGATGGACTGTTTTGGCTTTTCGTATTGCCCTTTGTGCTCTATGGGTTTGTGCTTGCCTTGAGCCTTGAAGCACCTGACCTGGAAGTTGACCGAAAAAGCAATAGAAAAAACTTTGGCGCTAGCAGGGGTGAACATGCGGTTTTCCTTCTAGTTTTGGGGGCTGCTTCGGGGGCGTTCTTATGGATGTTTTTCAGTGGTTGGCTGCTGAGTGAGGCACAGGTTGTGTTTTGGGCAACGGCTTTCGCAGCGGTCCCTTTGGCGGCGGCCATTGCGGGTTTTTTGGGTGCGCGTGAAAGGAAGAGAATAGATATTTTTTGCGCCGTCAATATTTTGACGCTATTTGCATTTAACTTGTTGATGATTGTTTATTTAGCCTTGATTGCCCTGTAGTTAAGTGTCTGAATATTTTGTGATATTTGATTAGTGAGTCATAGAAATTAAATTAATTTTAGGCAGTTTTTATGTGGGCATTGAAAATCCAGAAAAGACGATTGGGTGCGCCAAAAAACCTATCGTACCTGTTTAAAAGAAACTTGTAGTCTTTCGGGGAAAGAAACGATATATTCGTCGATGGTTTTGAATTTGGTTTGTGTTTTATCTACCTAAATAGCTGTAACGTCATTGGTTCTTTTGTAAGCGAAAATTTAGCTTTCTGGCTTCTTGTAGGTTAGGCTGGTTCATACTGTGTGTTGTTGCTGATTAATACGCGCAGGCATGTCCGTTTACAAGTAACAAATGAGCCATATTTGGGATACAATAGTGGGCTGTGGCTGCTCCGTAGAGGGTAGTATTTTACCCGGATAAGCCGTTTAGCGGGGTGCTTAAAAGAATATCTGCATATTTTTGGGGCTGGTGGGGCTGGCCGGATTTGAACCGGCGTCTATAACGCCCGAGGCTACAAGCCTAGACCATGCTAGCCGACAGCCCCCTAATTCAAATTTCACGATTTAGGCGGAGCGTGTTCTAAGATATTTGTTGGGTTGGCTTTAACTTTAGTGGTTCGTGAACAGGCCTCGATGGCACTTAAGCAAGATGACGATAGAGCCCTGAGCTTCTATCTTCTCTTTCAACAAAGAAAACACCAAAAATTAAAAATCTCAAGGAAGCATCTAACTTTATAAATCCAAATATTAAAGCAGAAAACCGACGGCTAATCCTGATGCTAACCCTATCAGAATCGGAAAAGGTAAACCCGGAAAGAGACCTTTTTTCTCAAGCATATAGAATGTAACTATTGAACCCGCTATGATACCGATTATAGAAGCTATAACTGGGTAGATATTGGGCAGAAAACTAAACAGCATAACCCCTGTGAGCATCGAGTAAAATACCAGATCGCCAAGTCCCATCTGGATATCCATAAAAGCGAAACTCAAACCTTGAAGCTGATCCAGCCCATTCTGGGCGATTTTTCCCACAGGTCCTTTATAGACTGCTATTACGTCGTAGATGGCGAGGAACGCCAGAATTACAACCGCGCTCCAAAGTGGGATCGAGAAACCGAAAAAGATGCCCAACGCACCGCCTATTAGGATGACTGCGACGTTCCTGGATAGGCTACCGAAACGGAAGATTGCGAGATCAAAGAGCACAGTTAACACAAGGGCGAGCGGTACTACGATTAGCCAATCAGCGATGATTGGTACGTAAGACGTTAATGCAGAAAGGTAAACTAGTGAGAGCAAAAGTGCCGCCGTAGTTAACGCCGTTGTTATTAAGCCCTTGATTATGCGTTTGCTACGACGCTTAAGCAAAAGGTAGAAAACAGTTGCGCTAATGGCGATTAAAACCACAAAATACAAACCGTTGCCAAACGGAGCACCCGGTGTATCCTCGGGAATCGGTGTGACAGGGATAACAGTGGCTTGTTGGGGAATCAACAGAAAAGCGCAACCTAAACCAAACAGCATACTTGCAAGTATGGGTAAAAGGTAAGAAATTTTGAACTTGAATTTTTCCTCAGTTGGAGCTGTTTTCTGTGTTGGCTCCTGTGAGGTCTGCGGATTAGTCATTTTGATTGTCCTAAGCTGCTTATGTTTACTGCCTCATTTACAAAGCATTGGTTACAGAATAAGCTTTGTTTTTTATTTACCTTTAAGATAGAGTTTACAAAATGTATAACACAATAGCTGGTGGATAACGTTTCAATCCCACGTTCAGCTCCACATCATGAGTTGTTCCTTCTCCGAACGTAACAAAAATCGTTGATCTTCTTTTTTACCATAGAACTTAGACTTAAGTCGTAAAAGCGAAACCAAACACAACAACAAAAACGCTGATTCATGCCCAAGTCCAAATAGTGAAGATCTTGCCAGTTTGAGGCACAATTGCATCTAACCCTCGTGAAAATATAACTGCAAACAAACCGATTCTTGGTTGCATTAGCTTAATTAAGCATGAAACTTTGTGCTTTAAAAAACATTACCTCTATGGTGCTGGTTTCGCCTCGCTTGGTTTTTCGGTCATATCTCGGTTAACTCCAGCTAAATCTAACTTAAAATATAGTCATAAAAATACCAATAGGCTGAGATGTGGGAAAATTTGTGCTTAAAAACGTATAGAGGTTCTTGGCAACTGCGCTGATACAAATCCTTTCTTTATGGCAGCCAAAACAGAGTCAACATTCATGGATGCCTCCACTTGTGTGCATGCATTAAAAAGCTCGGAAATTTGGTGTGCATCGCTACCTGCGGTTCCAGGTAAGCCTAATTCTTTGGCGAATTGTTTTGCCATTGTGTTAGCTTCTTTGCTTGAACCTCCATTGAGGACTTCTATAGCGTCAACTTTCACATTTCGGGCCCTCTCCCCCATTCCGTAAGTGCGAAAGGGGTGCGCTACGATGGAAACGCCTCCTATTGATTTAGCATAGTCTGTTACTACCTCGGGGGTCCATGGTTTGGGCGGCAAATCATAGGTACCCAAAACAAGCATGTCGCCGTCTATCGTACTGATTTCGGTTCCGGGAATGATTAGAATGTTCTTGTATGCTTTTGCTAATTCAACGGTTACCTTGCACCCTCGTACGTTGTCGTGGTCGGTTACTGCGGCGACTTTGATGAAGCTATGTGCGGCAAGCATGTCAACAAGTGTTTTAGGTTGAACCAAGGAGTCAGCTGAATAGACTGTATGAATATGGAGGTCAGCGAATAGGCTTTCTTTCTGCGTGGACATGTGTAAGGCTTATAGTTGGTTGGGTGTAAAAAAGTTTCTTGAATTGTTAAATAGAACCCATGTTTTGCCTAAAGCCCAAAAATTATGATATTGAACCAAATCAAAACCTATATACCAACTTAACTTTTAAAAAAATAGGGGGGCCAATACGCAGACTGCGTATTCAAGTCAACGGGTACCTAAAAAAATTTTCACAAAGCGAACAAACAAAAGAAGTTGAGCAAAACTAGAGTTTTGCTCTTGCCTGTTTAATCTTTTATGTTTTCTTTTTGAATTTTTAGGGATTATAACTCAGATTCTTACGTAAAACACCTTCTAAATGCATCAGAAGGTCTTTGGTTCCTTCCACATTAGTCTCAACCGCGTCAAATCCTAAACCTGCATTTTTGCAGATTTGTTCGCAGGCAGTCTTAACGGTATTTCCCCAGAATTTTTTGTCATTGAGCAAAACAACGCTTTGGTAACCATTGTGCTTAATATATACCGCAACTTGGCCTGCGACGTAATCTACAGTTTCAAGGTCAAGGGACAACGTTGTTTCATGCTGCGAGAGCGGATAAACTTCATCAAGTTCTAATGGCACAACACCGAATGGTGCAGCATACACGCAAACATGCACCTTACCAGTGAGTTCTTTACCTATTATGCGCATGAGTTGGCGAATTTTTTTCATTTCTGGTGCTTTATGGAATGGCTTATTTCGGGTTTGAGGGAGCAGCAACAAAACTTTGGCGTCTTTTGGAGGAGAATAGTTTTGGTTTAGGCGTTTGTTATAATGGGTGATTTCAGGTCTTGCAAGACCAACTGAGTCAAAGTAGAAGAAGCCGCTGCTCTTCGCGGTTGGGCTGTATTTTTCAAGAAAGTCAGCGTGGCTGCGAACGCGTTTTAGGGCTGAAAGCAAGGCAGGGTGGGCGTGGAGGCGCATTTCGGTGTGTTCCCAAAGCCTGCCGTCTCGTATAGACTGTTTTATGCGGCGAAGCTCGGCGAGGCAAACATAAAGGTTGTGTTCGGATAAGAAAACTTCGCGTTCTTTGGCTGGTTTTCGTCGTAAACCTTCTGGCGTTTCAGATACGCATTTAGGGCAGCTGCAGGGGAAATAGTCCAGTTTTTCCAGTCGCCACGTCCCGTTCTCTGTCATGTAACGTCCCTCCCGGGCGTAGAGAGCGTATGCAGCTGAGTCGAAGAGGTCACAGCCTAACGAAACTGCCAACGCGAACATGGAGGGGTGACCGGCGCCGAAGAGATGTAATGGCCGCTCAATAGGTATGCCTTTTTTGCAGGTTAAAATCATGTCTGTTAGAACGTCGTAGCGGTAGTTTTCCATCACTTCCGTGGGACTGCCTAAAGCGTGTATGGGGAAAGGTAGTTTGCCCATTTCAATTGCAGAGCTGGCGACTAGGTCAAGGTGCCTTCCACCTTGGACAGGTCCAACCCAAAGGATGTCATCTCGGGTTTTTTCTTTGAAGAAAACTTTTGCTCGACGCAGAGTCTCCGCCACCGTCACTTCAGCCTCTTCTTTGGTGACCTTCCAACCTGTGGGGATGTCAAGTATTGTTGCTATGTCGCTGCCTATGCCCTCTTGGTAAGCTACAATTTCTTTTTGGCTGACTTCTACTTCACCATAGACGAGGATTTGATAAGCCCCCGAATCTGTCATTACAGCGCCATCAAAGTCGAGGAATTTATGCAAACCGCCCATCTCAATTGGCTTGTTGCCGTAGCGTTTTTTTACGATGTAGCTGTTGGTAATTATGGCTTGACATCCGAAGACTTCCTTGAGTCTTTTGCATGATATAGGTTGATTGCTGGGGTTGATTACTGGGAATAGGAGGGGTGTTTCTAAAGTGGCAGTTTTTGTTTTTAGTTTGCCGATTCTGCCAAGCAGATCTTTTTCTTTTAGTTCAAAGCTCAAGGAGGTGAAACCCACACATGAAGCGTATTTCGTTTATAAAAAATGTTAGCCCTAATCTATATGATTGTTAACCGTTTGTTAGTTATGTACTTTCAATAAATAATTGAAAATCATAATCTTATACGTAAAATCCGCTAACACGCAATTTTTTTCTCACATGTAAGTTCACTTAGCGATTCAGGAGAAAATCTCATGGAAATAAGTTACGGTATCTTATTTTTTATAGCTTCTTTCCTTGGTATGTCAGCGCTAATCATAATGCGTTCGCGCAAGAAGCAAGAAAAAGTTGCAGGTAAAAAATTTAGACCTACTCTAAAATAAAAAGTTTTGTTGTGATTAGGCATACTTATATCGCAATGTTTCTCTAATACGAAGGAGAAGTTGCATATTCATGGTTTGCTCGATCGAAATAACTGAAAAACCTAAACTAAACGATCCTATCTTAATCGAAGGCTTACCCGGAATCGGTTTTGTAGCTAACATAGCCGCGTTGCATCTAATAAAAGAATTAGATGCTAAAAAGTTCGCGCAGATTTTTTCTTCTTCATTTCAAGACTTTGCAATAACAACCGAAGACGGCGGCGCACTTTCACCCATAAACGAACTCTACTATGCCAAACGAGGAGAAAGCGAGAGGGATTTGATAATTTGGTATGGTAACACTCAAGCTCTTACAACGATTGGGCAGTACGAGTTAGTTGGGAAGGTTCTTGATATCGTACAGGATCTCGGTTGCCGCTTTGTAATATCTATCGGCGGTTTCAAAAAAGATGAGGTACAACCAATTCCAGCAATTTATAGCACAGCAACGGATTTGGAGACGATGCAACAGACGCTTGATTTGGGCACAAAAGTTATGGTTGGACACGTTTTTGGTATTGCGGGTTTGTCGGTTGGGTTGGCGCGGATTCGAGACTTGAAGGGTTTCTCGCTACTTGTTGATACCCTTGGAATGAATCCTGACGTTAATGCTGCCCGCTACGCCTTGATTATGTTGAGTAAATACTTGAATCTCAAAATTGACTTATCGGGCTTGGAAGCTAGTTGTGACGAAATAAAACAGATGCTTGAGTCTTTTGGAATAATTCGCAGCATAACAGAAGAAAAGAAGAAAGAGGAGCAGCAACTGCGCTGGTTTATCTAAGCTTTTGCATCGCTCATGAATAGCTGATAGACTTTTTGCACTCGGTCAGCGGCTGGTCCTGAGCCTTCCACGACGCCTTTTTCGGTAAGTTTTACCTTGTCCATGACCCAAATGAAACCTTGGTCCTCGTATAGTTTAACCATGGTTGGGAAGACTTTTTCGAGTCTTTGGGATAGAGCTTTGAGGTCAAAGGGTTTTTCTGCGCTGTATATTTGTGCAACTATGTTGCCGTTTATGCATATGCGGTGACAGAGGTGTCCTGCTTCGTCTTTGGCGTCTGCTAAGCACAGACTCAAGCTGTCGGGGTTTATACCGATGAGTGTGCCGTTGATTGTTTTTCCGTTGGTTGTGACAACTGCGACAGTTTTATCTGCTAACGCTGCCACTTCGGTGAAATATTTTCTTTGCGCTACAGACAACTTTATTTTTCTCCTTAGTTGGTAGAGAAGTTGCATTTCAACTATTTATCTTTGATTTTAATATTTACCACAAAAAGCAGCGGTGAAGGATTTAGCTTTTTACTGTTTTCTTTTTTAGATGTTTCTTGCTGTTTCCTGAGCTCTTGTATACTCTGAAGGTTGCTTAACTCCGCAGGTCTTGGAATTATCGCTACCTTACTTCTATCTTAACGCCTGTGAAGCTTGAAATATTGTTTTCAGTAGCGTTTGAAACGTGTGGTTTCTTGGCGCTTTGTAGTTTATGAAGTCTTCGTTTCTTTTCTATCTGTTTGTATTACAACGGACGTGGAAGCCTTTTTTAAAATATTGTTCAAGGAGGCAATCTCCACTGTCCACTATCTGCAATAGTTGCGGTGAAAAAATACAGCAGGGAGTCGCTAAATAGCTCTATTTTTTTAGTAGCGCTTTAGGTTTTGACGTTACAACTGAATGCTGCTTTAGGTGCATGATTGTATCTGCAGGCAGATCCCGTTCAACCATACAGTTTGCGCCGACCCAAGTGTTTGCTCCCACTTTTACGCCCGGCAAGAATGAGGAATTTATTCCTGTTTTCACGTTATCAGCCAAAATTACGCCGAGTTTACGGCGTCCTGTATCTATTATCTTGTCCTTGATAATCATCTTGATTTTGCAATCGTCGAAGCGTAGATTAGCAACTATGGTTCCTGCGCCAAGGTTGCATTTTTCACCGAAAATACTATCACCGACGTAAGAGAGGTGCCCCACGTGTGTACCGTCCATAATGATGCTGTTTTTGATTTCGCATCCGTTGCCAACACGCGTTTTTTTGCCTATACTCGTGCCGCTACGGAGATAGCAGTTAGGACCAACATCGGCTTCTTCGTCAATAAAGACAGGGCCTTCGATGTAGACGCCTGAGCGTATACGGGCCGTCTCCGCCACCGACACGGGACCGATAAGGTGTGCACCGGTCTCAACTGTGCCCAGTACGCGATGGTCCATGCGTTTAAGAGCCCAATTATTTGCGTCTAATAGATCCCATGGGCGACCTACATCAAACCAGTCGTCTTTAGAAAGCTGTACAGCCATGACGGTTTTACCGTCCTCCGCAAGCATAGTTATGGCGTCGGTTAGTTCCCATTCGCCGCGTACAGAGGCTTTCGTCTGCTTGATTTTGTCAAAGACTTCTTTGGAGAAAGCGTAAATACCTGCGTTAGCGAGATTAGACGGCGCTTTTCCAGCTACAGGTTTTTCCACAATACGTTTGACCCTTCCATCAGCGTCCTGCTCGGTTATCCCGTAGTTTTCAGGTTTATCTACTGCTACTACTCCCATGACTGCAGCAGTTTTTTCCTTCTTAAACTGTGACACTATATCCTTAACGGTGTCCTTTCCAAAAAGCAAATCACCATAAATTAAGACGAAATCACCATCTACATAGGGTTCAGCAGCTTCGGCAGCGTTGCCTGTGCCCAAAATCTCTTTTTGCTCAACATAGGTAAGTGTTAGACCGAGTTTTGCTCCGTCTCCGAAATAGCTGCTTATAGCTTTACCCATGTAATTGGTGACAACTATAGCTTCGTCAATTCCTGCATGTTTAACTGCCTCTAAACAGAACTGAAGAATCGGTTTTCCGCAGATTTTTATGAGATGTTTGGGGCGGGTCGAGGTCACGGGTAGGAGTCTTTCACCTGTACCGGCCGCTAAGAGGACGGCTTTCATAGTGTGTTCGCCTTAATTTGTTTGTGTATTATTGCTGTTGCTTTTTGGGTTATATCTTTTGCCGCTGTCGTTGTTTCTCCTTCGACTGTTAGACGTATTAACGGTTCGGTGCCTGACGCGCGTATTAGTAACCAACCGTTTTTGAGGGTTAAGCGTGAGCCGTCAACCGTTGAGAAATCTGTATAATTGGCGAAAGCAACTTTTAGGGCTTCACCGAGTTTTTCAACAACACAGTATTTTGAGTCATTCTTACAGGAGATATTTTCCCGCATCGTAATGTACTCCGGCGCTTCACTAACAAACTCCGAGACGCTCTTGTTTGTTTCTTCCAATGCTGCAAGAAACAGAGCAGCAGAAAGTGGGCCATCAGGGCATAAATGCTGCCTTGGATGCACCCAAGCACCGCAGGGTTCGCCTCCAAAGACGGCGCTATCACGTTTTATAGCTTCGGAGATGTAGATGTCACCAACGCGTGTACGAACGACTTTGCCGCCATATTTTTCTGCCATCTTTTCCACACACATCGAGGCTTCAACGTTCGTTACAACAGTTCCCCCACCGTTATGCTTGAGGGCTAAAGCACCGTACGCAGCGAGTGATCGATCCAAGTTTACAAATGAACCACTTTCGTCGATAAATGCAACCCGATCCGCATCGCCGTCAAAAGCTATGCCGATGTCGGCGCCAAGAGCTTTAACAACATCTTCCAAATCTTGAAGAGATTCTGCATTGGGTTCAGATTTTCGCGCTGGAAAATGTCCGTCTGGTTGGGCGTTTATAGTTGTTACTTTACAGCCTAACATTTTTAGAATCATGGGTGCAACCCTATAAGCGGCGCCGCATCCAGGATCTACCACTACATGCCACTTTTTCTTGATCGAAACTGAATTCCGTATCATATCCCTGTAGAGCTTTGTTGCATCGATGGTGGTTGTGTTACCTAGTGCTTGCCAGTTAGTTAATGCGAAATTGCTATCTGAAACGATTTTTTCCACATCAGCTTGCTCTGCGTCGTTGTAGGATAAGTCAGCTTTGAAGACTTTTATTCCATTGTACTGCGGCGGATTATGTGAAGCGGTAAGCATGAAGCCTACTTGGGCACCCAATGCTTTGGTAGTGTACGCACAAACAGGTGTGGGAACAATATCCGCAAGAAAAACTTCTACTCCACACGAAACCAAACCAGCAACCAACGCATCCTCAATCATATCGCCAGATACTCTCGTGTCCTTAGCCACTACAGCTCTTTTTGCCTTAGCGTAGGTCGCAACCGCTGAGCCAACTTTACAAGCTAAAATAGGCGTAATATCAATGTTCGCTAAGCCTCTAACGCCCGAACTGCCAAACAGTTTAGCCATATAAATGCACCTAAGTTCTATCTGCATAAAGTGTTTGTTGGTTTTAAAGAATTTGGCATTTGCCTCAAATGTTCGCTTTAATGAAACTCGCAAGTTTATCTTTGTTCGGGTGACTGCCATCTGCACCTGAGAGGTAACAGGCGGAAACAGCATTTGCCAGAATCAAGCGGCATTCATCAGAGAGTCCATTGTGGTCAGCTATAATATTGCCTGCGTTCCAAGCGTCACCAGCACCGGTTGCCCTTTGAACCTTAATTTTAAACGAAGGTACCACGACCTCGCTCGTACCTTTTAGGGTTGCAGAAAAAACCGTTGTGTGTAAATCAATTCTCGCTGAAAAAGCTCTCGCCAGAACCCGAGCCGCTTCCATTGCCAACTCTGCAAACCCAATTCGTCCTTGTTTCTCTTTAATACCATTATCGAGTTGACTAGCATATGTGACTGCCTCATTCTCGTTAAGACTCAAAATATCAACTTTGGAGGTTTTTAGGATTTCCTCTATCAAATTGGGTATACCCTCAGTGTTGGGCGTTGGGTCCGCTGTGTCGTAGTAGGTTTTGCCTCTCCCCCAGTGTTTGGTGCGTTCAAAAACCGCTTGAGCCAGTGAGGTTCCATGCTTCAAAGTGCCTGCCCAGTTGAAGAGGCATACATAATCTGCAGCTTCAATCCAAGTATAATCCTCCTCAGCCAAGTCTGCTGAACTAAACTCTGCAAGTGCGCCTAAGTCGCGGATCATGACATTGATTTTTTCGTTATCTCTATTGAATTCTAACGCGGTTGTGATTGATGCTTTTCCACATTTTTTGATATGAGAAAGGTCTATTTGGCTGCTTTTGAAGTGGTACTTGATTTGCTCTAGCCCATAGTCGCTTGTACAGATTATTGGTTTAACCCCAATGCCCAAGCTGGATAAAGCGGAGGCTACGTTTATCGCATTTCCACCGTTCAGGTTAGTTTGGGGGACGCCATCTAAGCTGCCGCCTTTGTGCTTTACCACGTCTGCAATAATGCCTGGAAACTCCTCAACAACCCACGGCACGCTTATGAGTCTGTCGAGGAAAAAATCAGGCATAACTACAACTTTGCATTCCTTATATTGCGGTTGTTCTAGAAAATTTTCCAGTTCCCGTTTGCTCTCCGTCAAAGACATAAGAAGGCTCCAGTAGATAAAATTCCAAAAAGCTAAAATAACCTTTTGATATACAAGTGGAGCTAACAGGGCATTGAAAGGAGAACATAGAATTTGAAGTTTAAAATCGAGGTTAGCCTGTTATTGATAGCTATTGCATTATTCGCTATAGCAATGTTCTTCTATTCATACCAAGGCATCAGCGGAACAAATACGACTATGAGTCTAACTTTAGCTTATCCATACAGAAGCATTGCGCTTGCATTCGTTGGAGTTGGTTCATTATCTATGGTTACAGCTTCGATTTCTTACTCGAAAAAAACTAAAAACCTAATATCTTAACTACTTTAGCTGCTTAGAACAGAGCGCACAAGTAACCACACAACATCACCAAAAACTAAGGCAACAATTAAACCCAAGGTAACGAAAATTAGCATAGGCAACCCCGGCGTCGCCCAAACGTAAGGGCTAATTTTGCCTGAATTTGTAGCATTTGATAAGCGTTCAACAATTTTTTCCCTATCGTCCTCTTTTGGGACAACAACGAGTTTTCTTATAAAATCAACATTAACATTATCTACATCTTCTAATGGGAAAATGTGCCATTTCTCACGTACAATGCTAAGGTTCATTTTGTACCCAGTTAATAAAACTATAACTTTTTTGCCCCACGATTCAGAACTAAGTGTTCCGGGGAAAAGTGAGGTTTTAGTTTTTCTGTGCCAAACCAAATTGCGCAATATCATATAGACTCCACTTGCTGCAGCAAAGAGGACAGAATTACCAAAGATTGTTAATGGGAAGATAACCTGTGACAGGGGCGAGATTGCGTCTGCAATTAACGGGGTAAATAGTGCGATTGGCGCAAATGGTACGGCGAGTGCAATACACATGAATGCTTTTGAGTCTGCGCCTCCGAAGCCACCTGTATAGAACAGTAATAGTGCTATCCCAGCGGTTACTCCAAAACTTAAGCCATACAAGGGCAATTGTGGGGAGTCAAATAGTAGTATTTGCGGTAACGTTAATGATAATGCGATTGGGGCGTAGATTGCCCAAACTTTGTTGCTAACTTCGCGGCATACATAATCTCTCCATGAAGCATATAGTAAAACAGCTAAAGAAACAGCTATGCTGGATGCCATTAAAATAATTTGAATGGTCTGGACGTTGGGTTACTCCTTTAGTTATAGACTTAGCTTGTATGGTTTAGGAATATAAAATTTTGTTGGTGAGACCGATAAATAACAGGAAAGCAACGTTTTTTGTCTGCTTTAGATTAGCGGCGTTGATAAGAGTCAACTTTATTATTTTTTAGTTTATATTCCATTTTTGGATTCAGTTTGGTGGTTTACTGTTTGTTTTGCTAAGGTTTAACTCTTAAGCTTCTGAGAATTTTTTTTGTTTTTAGATTCTATTTAGTAAAGGTGAAATGTATTATGGATTTTTTCCTTGATTCTACAAATGCTCACAGTTGTTTTGGCAAGTAAATTTGGCGTTTTGTTTAAAGTTAAGATGAGTTGTAATACACCATATTGATTTGGAATGCCGAGCGCTCTAACGTATTTTATCTACTTACAAGTTACTATTAATCTGTTCAACCCGACCAGACAGTAACACACAATAAGAAAAACACTCAAGAACAAGGAAACAATTTTTAAACCCCCAACATCCACTACACAAACACATGCTAAGGGAAGAATAAAACTTGAACCAAACAAAAAAAATAATCAATCAAGCCCAAAAAGAAGGCAGAAAAATTCTTCTTGAACCCGAAGCCAAAACCATCTGTTCAGAGTACGGTATCTCAGTAAACAAATTTAACGTAGCAACAAGCGAAACAGAAGCCGTAGCGCACGCTGAACAAATCGGCTATCCTATCGTACTGAAGATTATCTCTCCAGATATTATTCACAAATCAGATGCAGGAGGAGTTATGGTTAACCTTAAATCTGGAGCTGAAGTCTTGGGCGCTTACAAAAAAATTATCGAAAACGCCAATAAATACCAGGCTGACGCCAGAATCGTTGGTGTTTTAGTTCAGGAGATGGCTCCACAAGGTATCGAAGTTATCGTTGGTGCTATTAAGGATCCGCAGTTCGGTCAAACCGTAATGTTTGGCTTAGGAGGCATATTTGTAGAATTGCTAAAAGACGTTAACTTCCGTGTTGCCCCAATTATCGCTGAAGACGCTAAAGAAATGATAACTCGGCTCAAAGCATATCCACTACTCAACGGATACCGCGGTGCACAACCCGCAGACATTGAGGCGCTTGTAAGAATACTATGCTGCACATCGCGTCTCATATTGAGCCATCCAGAAATCAAGGAACTCGACTTAAACCCAGTCATGGCTTACACCAAAGGTGCAAAAACAGTCGACGCAAGAATAATCCTTGAATAAGTAGTGTACAAGTTACTATTTTGTTTCATTCAAGAAAGTGGACCTCAAAATCTTTTTACCTGAAGAAGCCAACCTCGGCTTCCATGGGGCTTTATATACCAAAAAAGTTTATGTTCTTAGTTCTTTTTTTGAATATGGTTGAACGTCTCGGGAAAACGACTTAAATTTGTATAGATGCAATATTAGCTATTATCACCCGTTACCTATTAGGTTAACTTAAATAGCCATCGCAACAACCAGTGACAGCGATGCAGCATGAACCTGCTGAAATCAATAACTTTAGGGTTAATTCAGGGTACCGCCGAGTGATTCCCAATCAGTAGCACAGGGCATCTTAGAGTTGCCGAAAACTTCTTCGGCTTAAACCGTGCCTCTGCGTTTTGATGTTCTGCTTCATCTTGGCACTTTGCTTGTAACGTTGATATACTTCCGTGGGCCATAAAAAATCTGTTGGTTTCACTTTGGCACCGCGACTTTCACTCACAAGACGGTAGGCTAATCGTACTCATTATCGTCGGTTCAATTCCAACTGCCATAATTGCAGCCACAATTGGTGGTTAACTAGATGCATATTTTAGCTCACTACTTTGGCTGGGTGTATGGTTTATCGCAAGCGGCGCCATGCTTTTAGGTACGAAATTCACAGCTGAACGCACAGATAAAATCAGTGTCCCCACAGCTTTTTTGGTCGGTGCAATGCAGGGGCTATCGATTATTCCAAGTGCTTCAAGAAGCGGTTTTACTATATCAACCATGCTTCTGCTTGGTGTGAAGAAAGAGATAGTTTTCAATTTCTCTTTTTTGCTCTTTATTCCAGCAGTTATTGGCGCATTGGGTTTAACGCTTTGCCAAGAACATAGTAGCCTCTACGCTGCAGGTATCGGAACACTGGAAATAGCAGTGGCTCTTGCTATTACATTTGCAGTTAGCTTTGTCGCGCTAAAGCTGCTTGAAAAAACGCTGGCGGCTAAAAAATTCTATTTATTTTCTATTTACTGTTTTGCAATCGGTGCATTAATGTTGGCGTTATGTCTCCTGGGATTTTAACCAAAATGGCTTTGTGAACAGAAAATCGGTTAAGAACACAGCGAAATCCGAATGTTCAGTATAAACTTTGAGGATTTCCTCATCTACTAAAACTTTGAAGTCACCTTCCAATGCGCTAGCGACCAGTTCAGCTACACCAACTTTTTTAGCTCCGTCCATTAGCTTTTCTTTTAAAAGCGATGATGCTTTAGTGTATTTACGTTGCAACTCGACGACCCAGCGACCTTCCTCAATATATGGACCTGTGAGCACCATTTCATTATCGGTGTATTTGGAGAGAAAATTCTCGCTTTCTGCTGCACGCTCAAGTTGTGGACCCAGATGTTTTTTGATGTTGGGTAAAACATTTTGTTCGAGCTCAAAAACGAAAACGTTAAGAGATCTTTCATTGCTCCATACTGAATCTCTAAACACCATAAAATCGTTTATTTCAAGCAGCTTGCGCAGGGAACGTTTGGTACGATATAGCTGACCCCAAAGAACATCTGGAACAGCGGTTAATTCGTCTATGATTATGTAGATATGGGACCCGCTTTCTTTTAACATATGACTCTCTACGATGTTTGGTGGGCAAGCGTGTATAGGCGGCGGATAGAAATAGTCTTCCTTTGGCATTTTAAGGAATGCTCTGGCGGCGGCGATGAATTCGTAAAGTCGCTGGGTTTGCACGGCTGAAGCGACGTTTCTCCCTTTGTCGACGGGGTCAATAATTACTAAGGGTTCAGGGAAAACCAATTCAAGTTCCTTTTCACGCCCAATGTAGTAGCCTTCTATGTCAATTACGATTCGTCGACAGTAGGCTGCAAAAGCTTTGACCACTTGGGCAAACGAGCCGTACTTTATGACTAACAGCTCGCAGAGGTAACCGCTAAAGCCGCCATTTTTGATTTCTGCTCCATATACGCCGATGCCCTGCATGAACCGTTTCAGAAGCCTAACTTCGCGAGTTAGTTCCTTAGCCAAGTGTGTTTTGATATAGTCGGTGTGGTAAGGTGTTCGATCCGTAGCGCTCTGCCACTCACCGGGTTTAGCGTCGTAGCAGGGCACTATGTCAACCCGAAAACCATCCATGAAAATTTCAAGATAAGGATGTTCGGCGAAGCGCTCAATTTGCTCGGAGCTGCCAGCTGCATTTTTTGCTATTTTTAATCCAACATCTCCTAGATTTTTTCGTGGAATAGAAGTTGGCAGTCGCATGAAGACATCAATATCTAAGTTTTCGCTAAGCCAAGTATCTTTGGCGACGGAGCCCTCAACCCTTACAGTTGCATTTATGCCTTCGATTTGGAAGGCAGCAGCTATTTTTTGTTCTAACTTGAGACTTAAAGCGTCGACCCTTGTTTGTTCTTCTGCTTTCGGCGTGATTTTTTCTAAAATCCGCTTAGTTAACGCTTCTATTTCCATTTTTTCGCCTTTTAGGGGCAATATTCCTTGAGCGTTGAATACATAGGGCCCTTTGGTGAAAGTTGACTTTTCTTTAGCCTTAAGCAATCCGCTCTTATGTTACCGAAATCATAATTTTCTTGCCTCTGTACCAAATCCACCAATCGCTGCTTGTTAGCTCCTGAACGGACTCGTGCGATAGTTAAGTGTGGGCTAAAACCGTTAGGATCCGGGGCAAAGCCTAAGTCATGGATTTGGGGTTCAAGCTGCTCAAAGATGCTTTTAAGTTGCTGTGCACCGTCAGTTATACCTGCCCAAACTACTCGCGGATAATTAATAGTTGGAAAAACTCCCAAGCCACTTATTTGAATATTAAACGGGGTGAATTTGATGTTCTTCATGGCTGCATGAACTTTCTCTACCATGTCGGGGCTGATTAAGCCTAGAAAACGGACCGTTACATGGATATTTTTTGGCTCGACAAGTTTTAGGTCTGCATTTGTTTGGATCAACATTTTCTGTGCTGCGGCAAGCCTGTTTAAAACGCTGTCGTTATCAAGGTCGAAAGCTATGAAGCTTCTCATTTGTTCTGACATACTCATCTTCATCTATTTTTAACACATAACCATACATAAATGCTTTTTAATCAAAGAATCAGCTATACAACCAAAAAAGGGTAAGTTACAGTGGACGTTGACAAATTAGTTGTAGGCTTAAGCGGGATGCCGGGTTCGGGCAAATCTTTAGTCGTGGATGCTGCACGTGAATTGGGCTACGATATTGTAATGATGGGCGACGTGATTCGAGAGCAAACACGACTGCGCGGCTTAGAGCCGACTCCGCAAAACATCGGCAAAGTTATGCTTGAGCTTCGAGCGGAAGGGGGAAACTATGTAATAGCCCAAAAATGTATCCCAAAAATTAAAGATCAAACCAGTAACCGTGTTCTTGTCGATGGCTTGCGAAGTCTCTTTGAGTTGGACATTTTTAAAGATCATTTCGCCACTTTTACACTTATCGCAGTCCATGCTCCTGAGCAAATACGGTTTGAGCGTTTAAGAGGCCGGGGCAGAAGCGATGACCCCATCAACTACGCTGTTTTTCATGAAAGAGACCTGCGGGAACTCGGCGTCGGCTTAGGAAATGTAATAGCTATGGCGGAAAGAATAATAATTAACGATAATAGCATAGAGGCTTTTAAGGCTCAAGTTAAAAAAGATCTTACTAGGATTGAAGAGAAATGGTTGAAGTAGCGGTTTTCGTTGAAGTAGAAATTAACCCCACCGAAGACGAGGAAAAAATAAGGGCTGCAATTAATAATGTATTGGGCAACGCATCAATTACCATTAAACCCGCTGGGAGAGGCAACATCCTGAATGCAAATGCAAAAGGACAAGATTCTCTAATTAAATTCCGCAACTTAATGCGTAACGATCGCATACGCGACGCCTCAAGACGCATACTCTTCAAATCTATTCACGGCAACACCCTATCCTTCTACCTCAACAAGCAAGTTGCGTTTTCCGGGCATGTTTCTTTTTCGGAAGAAAACGCAGAGTCACCTTTAGGGCCCATAAGATTCATAATAGAAACGAATGATCCAGAGCAGCTAGTCGAGTGGCTGGCAGAAAAAACCGTAAGGAAATGAAGGGTTAATTTTGGATGAGCGGGCAAGGGTAACTAAGAGCGGCGCGGTACTATTAGGTGACAGTGTCGCTTGTGACGCTTTTGATGCTGCAAGGCCTTTGCGTGTTGTGACACATGCGCACGCAGACCATCTCTACGGTTTACGTAAAAGTGTTAAATGCTGCGAGAAAATTTTGATGACTAAAGCCACCCGCGACTTAGCCCAAACCCTCAACGGTTCGTTAAAGCTTACCGATGAATGTGTGCAAACTTTAGAATACGGCAAAGTCTTCAAGTACGGCGACGAAAAAATCAGCCTCTTAAAAGCTGACCACATTTTAGGTGCTTCACAAGTCCTTGTAGAGGATGCAGAGGGAATTCGGATTGCTTGGTCAGGCGACTTCAGATTGGAAGGTACACCTGTGGTAGAATGCGACGTTCTCGTGGTTGAAGCTACATATGGACGCCCCTCATGTAGGCGAAACTTCGATGTGGATGTACGGGAACTGCTTGTTGAAATGATTGAAAAGCGCTTGCGCGGTGGTACTGTGTACGTTTTCGGTTACCATGGTAAAATTCAAGAAATCATGCAGATTCTGCGCAATGCCCATGTTGAAGTGCCTTTTGTTATGCCCGACCGCGTCTACGAAGTCACGAAGATTTGTGAGAAACATGGAATGCAACTTGGGTGCCTTTCACTTTCTACTGATAATGGTGGGCGTGAACTCTTAGACGGTAATTTGCCATGTGTAGCTTTTTATCATATGAACCAGCGGCAACATGTTGGGTTACGGAATGCGCGGATTTGTGTGAGCGGTTGGGAATTTCAAAAGCCCTGTCGACAAATCGGCGACCGAGAGCATTTAATAGCCCTAAGTGATCATTCGGACTTTGATGGTTTAATCGAGTACGTCAAACGCTCTCATGCAAAGCGAGTTATTACAGACAACTTCCGTAGCAACGGAGATGCTCTTGCCCAAGAAATCTGTAAACGCCTTGGGGTTTCTGCCGTTGCTATGCCCAGAAGCTCGCCCCAAACGACCCTCTAATTTCGACTTTAAAGCTTGAAGGTGGTTAAAGTTTAAATGTCAAAAATCAGTCACTGAGTTACGAAGTGAAATGTGTATGGATAGGTCATCTGTAATTTCCGGCTTCTATAAGCTGCCTCCTAAGGAACGTTTGTCCATCGTTGCTGACTTCGCAGGCTTGACTAATGAGGAAAAGCAGCTTTTACAGCAATCCTCCTCTTTGTCCCTCGACGTCGCCGACCATATGGTGGAAAACCTTATCGGTGTCTTCCCTGAACCAATTGGAGTGGCAGTTAACTTTCAAATAAACGGTAAAGATTACCTTATCCCTATGGCGACTGAGGAACCCAGCGTCATAGCCGCGGCGAGTTATGCTGCAAAGATGGTTCGGGATGGCGGAGGCTTCAAGACTAGCAGTACTACACCCGTTATGATTGGGCAAATTCAGGTAGTTAAACTGCAAAATGCAGAGCTCGCTAAAAAGCAGGTTTTAGATGCGAAATTTGCGCTTCTAAAGAAGGCAAACGACCAAGACCCAGTCTTGAACTCATTTGGGGGCGGTGCTAAAGATCTTGATGCAAAAGTTATCGACACTACTTTAGGACAGATGTTAATTGTAGAATTGTATGTGGATTGCCGTGACGCTATGGGTGCTAATGCGGTGAACACTATGGCTGAAGCTGTTGCGCCAATAATTGAGGACTTGACTAGTGGGCACGTTTATTTGCGCATTATCTCAAATTTAGCTACCAAACGCCTTGCTAAAGCTTGGTGCACTGTACCCAAAGAAGCTGTAGGTGGAGAGGAGGTCGTCGACGGAATCGCATATGCCTCTGCCTTTGCTGTTGCTGACCCATTCCGTGGAGCAACACACAACAAGGGCGCCTTAAACGGCATAATTGCAGTGATTTTAGCCACTGGTAACGACCACCGCGCCATCGAAGCAGGAGCACACGCATACGCGGCTCTGAGCGGTAAATACACCGCCCTTTCAACATGGACCAAAAACGAAAACGGCGACCTTGAAGGAGTTATGGAATTACCAATGGCTGTGGGTCTAATCGGAGGAGCAGTCAAAACCCATCCAATTGCCAAAATCGCAATGAAAATCCTAAATGTGAAATCAGCGAATGAGTTCGCTGAAGTTCTCGTTGCAGTTGGGTTAGCCCAGAATATAGCAGCACTGCGTGCCCTCGCCAGTGAAGGCATCCAGCGTGGTCACATGTCGCTGCACGCTCGAAACATCGCTGTAAACGCTGGCGCCACAGACGCTCAGATTGATGTCGTTGCGGAGCGAATGGTTAGCGAACGTAAAGTCCGAGTGGACCGAGCAAAGGAAATTCTTGAAGAATTACTTAAGAAGGAGTAGCGATTTCTCCTACATTTTCTCTTTAATTTTGGACTTCTATTCTTAAGTCACTCGTTTTAGTAACAAAACCCTTCGGTGTTCCTGCACGTCTTTGTACAGCTTAAAACGGCAGTATTTATCGTAGGATATGAAGAACCTGGAGATGCTCAAAAATAGACAATCGTCCACTTATCAGGACAGAGAAAGAAATGCTTTCTGAATTCAAATAAGAAAAAAAGAAATAAGTCAAAAGACAACTAAATCCATACAGATGGTGAGTTATGTGTCCGCAAAAATCCCCATAAACATCAACTCAGCCTACAGGCTGCTTCATCCTATGCATACCGTGCTGGTTTCCTGCGTAGGTAGTAACGGTAAACCCAATATAACTACCCTAGCCTGGGTTATGCCGACGTCCTCCAACCCTCCCCTGCTCGCTATAAGTGTCGCACCAGGTCGCCACAGCCGAACGCTAATTGAGGAATCAGGCGAATTCATAGTAAATATCCCCACACTTGAGACGTTGCAAGCGGTCTACGCATGTGGCAGCCTTACCGGCCGAAGTTTTGACAAATTCAAAAAAGCAAACCTCACACCAATGGTCGCCAAAAAAGTCAAGGCTCCCGCCATACGCGAATGCATCGCCCACATAGAATGCGAACTTGACGGACAATTCACTACAGGTGACCACATAATATTCGTTGGCAAAATTCTCGAAGCTTACGCAGATATAGGCACCTTCACCGATGCAGGCTACGACCTAAAAAAGGCGCGAATGCTCTATCATGTTGGGGGAAATAACTTCGCTTTATTAGATCCCAAACTTTACAAATCATAACAATAACTTCTACTATTTCTAAGAATGAAATGCCGATCGGACAGTTTAAGTAAAACATAGCATTCGCGCACCGAACTTATGGTAAACAGTACTTAAAACGTCTCAACACAATCTTTAAGGTTATTTAAGACAAACAAAAAAATAAAAAAACGGGATATTATAAATAAACTTAATGAGGTACAACTTACTTAAGTTAGTGATTATTCATGTTTTCTAAAAGGCGAAGGGGTACAGCTATTGTAGAAACTCCCGAGGGGATATTGGTTGTTAGTCGAAATAATCGGGGTTTCTATTTACCTGGTGGTGGTGCGGAAAAAAATGAGAGTCGTAAGGATGCCTCAATTAGAGAATTAAAAGAAGAAACTAGTTTACAAACGATTAGCTGTAAATTTCTTTTTGATTACGAAGACTTTGGCAATAGTCATAAGGTTTTTCTTATACAAAGTATTGGGGCTGCCAAACCAAGCAATGAAATCAAATACATAGATTTTTTCAACGGATCAAACCTAAAAGTTTCTAACACTACTTGGGAAATACTTGAGCTGTACCATGCAATCAAATCTAAAAAAAAGCAAACTGATGTAAAAATATAGTTTATAATTTTGAACGAAAAAGATAATCAGTTTTCGTTTGATTTTCATATTACTATTCAAATCACTGACAAAAGAGATTTTTAATATTTACCAAAATTATTGCCAGAAGTTAGTTTCGTTTTTCGGAAAATTATAAATATAAACTGTGTTGATTACCGACTATGAATAATAAACATATGTACTCAGTGATAATCATTTTCAGTTTACTGATTATCAGTTACTTTGTTCCTTTAGCCTTCAGCCAAGAAGCATCCCCCTCGCCTACACCCTCTCCAACTCCGACGCCCGCACCAATTTCAGAACCTGAAAACATATCTGTAGCTCTGTTATCACCCATCCACAATTACACTATAAACTCCTTCAACGTGAGTTTCGTTTTCGTACCTGCCATAAATGGTACAGCTAATAAATTCGAAGGTGCAGATCTATTTATTGACGGAAACATTGTTGGTAGCAACCACACCGCAATAGAACCCTATGTCAACAACACAATTTATCACGAGTTTTCCTCAAATGGTACCTACCTCTGGAACGTCAAAGTTCGAAACGGTACCACCGTTGTTTCCGCTACCAATGATTTCAACTTAACCGTGTCAGTTTACCTTGAACCAGAGCCAACACCTACACCATCCCCATCTCTATCAGTAACCCCCACACCCACGTCCGTTCCTACGGTAGTACCAACTGTTACACCTACTGCTGCTACACCCACTGCATCGCCAACGCCGAATCCTAAACCAACTGAAAATGGAATTGGCACTTGGACAATTGTAATTATTGCTATAGTTATCATTGCTGTGGTGGGCGCAGTTATACTGCTTTTACTGACGCGTAAAGGGAGCTAAAAAGTAAAACCCTACTTTTTCTTATTAGAGAATAAATGTTTATTTTGGGTTCCAGACGCATCTAATAGCTTTAGAGTTACAAGTTAAAACGCAGGGTGTTTGGTTTGTTTCAGGCTTGCAGACGACGCACGTATAGCTAATTTTTTTGCGGTGCTCCTCTTTAATTGCTGCGATAGTTTTGTCCTCTAGATCAATAAATTCAGTTTTCAATTCGAGTGCGTTTTGGGGGCATATCTGTACGCATTTGCCGCATCCATTGCATTTGTCTGAATCTACTATTATGTAGTATTCGCCTGAGCCATCAATGTAGCCATAATGGGTGATTATACTAAATCACCCTAAGTTTTCTGTGCTTTTTCGTAGAGTGCTTTGGCAAAGGATGCTGCTCCCAAAGCACCAGCGACCATTGGGTCTAAGCCATCGTCTCTCCATTTCGGCATCGGTAGACACTTAATGCCTAAAATAACTTCGATTCGGCTCACTATACCGATGTTTTTGGATTGTCCTCCCGTGACGACGAGTTCTGGCTCCAAGCCAACTCTGTTGATTAAGTTAGCCATACGTACAGCCATTGCTCTTGTGTAAGCCGCTAACACTTTTTCCTTTGACCATCCTTTACGTAAGAGCCCCATTGCTTCGGTTTTAGCAAACGCAACGCACGTGCAGCTTACTGGTTCAGGCTCATTTTCGATTTTGAGCGATATTTCGCCTATATCTTCAATAGGTATCTGTAGGAGGTCCGCGAAGACTTCCATACCTCTGCCTGTGCCAGCAGCGCATTTATCATTCATTAAGAATGAGACGACTCTGCCTGTTTCGTCTATTTTTATGGCTTTAATGTCCTGTCCGCCAACATCAAGCACGGTTTTGACGCTGGGTCCCCAGATGTAGTTGGCGCCTTTGGCGTGACAGGCGATTTCAGTTATGGCTTTGTTTGCCATGGGCACGTTTATGCGTCCATATCCTGTTCCAACGATGAATTTGAGGTCGCCCACTTTTAGTCCAGTGTCTTTTAAGGCATAATTGAGGGCCTTTGTGGCGCTTTCGGGACTGTTCGCGCCAGTACGTGTGATTCCCCAACTATACGCTTGTCCGTTAACCATAATTGCGGCTTTAGAACCAACTGAGCCGACATCGACGCCTGCGGTGATTATATCTTTGCTGCTCCATTTAATGTTAGGTACTATGCGATGGTATTCTTGCCAACGCCAAAACTCCTCTTTTACTGTGCTTGGCTCTTTCATTTCGGTACCTCCTTAACGCGGGTTACCGCAGTTAACGCAGCACCTAAAGCTCCGACATAATCAGGAAATTCTGGAATAACAACGCTTAAACCCAGTTTTCGGTTAAGCGATGCAACGAAGCCCTCGTCTTTGGCAACGCCGCCTATTAGGACAACTTCGGGGTTTACGCCTAAGCGGTGAATCATGGATGAGATACGGTCAGCCATCGCATCGAAGACGGCGCGCGCGATTTCGGGTTTGGATTCTTGGCGATGAATCAGTGAGACCACGTCGGATTCGCCGAAGATTACGCAGGAAGCATTTATAGGGCTTGCCCGCTCCGCCTTAAGTGCTATTGGACCCATATCTTCTAGTTTAACTTCAAGGGCTCTTGCCATAGCTTCAATGAACGCTCCGGCCCCTGCGGCGCAGCGTTCATTAACAACAAAATCCGCCATGATGCCCCTTTCGTCGCATTTTACTGCACGAGCTTCTTCTGCACCGACATCGATGATTGTCCTACCTTTAGGTACAAGATAAACGCCCGCTTTTGCGTCTGCACCCATCATGCTCACAGTGCTGTTGACGTAAGGCGCCATATCCATAGCTGAACCCGTCGCCGAGAAATGGTTGATATCAGATAGTTTTAGATTAGCAACTTCTAAAGCATCGTGTACCGCTTGCTCTGCGGCTTTAGTGGGGTCAAAGCCCGCGAAAGTCTGGCCTCTGCCGACGACTTTGCCATCTTTTAAAACTACAACTTTAACTCGCTGCGTCCCCAGGTCCATTCCGATTGTTATCACGAATTCATTTCACCTATATTTCGACTCTTGCGTTTAGCATCTCAAGGAAAGCTTCCACACGGGTCTTCATTTGACCTACATCTTCCCTTGTGTACTCGGTATCCAAATAGTACACTGGAACATTAATTTTGTCTAATGCTTTTTTGACTCTGGTATATTCCATAGCGTAGAGCATGCACCCGCGGACAACGTAGTAGATTACTCCTTGAACATTCCATTCTTTGACTTTATTTAATAGCCAGTTTATTCGGTCTTCGTTGCCGTCTTTGCTGGTAAAGCATGGACATGTAGAAGCCATTAAGTAACGTTCGCTGATGGCGTTTAACATGTCATCCATAGACCACTCGTCCACGCCAATTGGGTCGTTTAAGATGCGCTCGCCGCTACACTGCTCGTCCGCAACGATTATTCCCTGTGGGTTACCTTCCTCCACAAGTGTCGGAAGTTTCCAGTTATCGGGCCAAAACATTGGCGTACCAGTAACCATAACCCTTGGTGTATCGGAGCTGCAAACCCAATCTTTATGAGCTGCCCTTTTTTCAAGTTCCTCGCATAGCGCTTCGGTTTTTTCTGTCCACCGTTTCTTATCATCCCATGTATAAGTTTGATTAACAAGCATGGCATCTCTACCCATGATAACTGGGTTGCCCTTGCGTAGTTCCTGAAGGCGTCTGAATGCTTTTGTGGCACGGTGGCTGGTTTCGATGGCTTCTTTTAAATTTTTACGAGTTATTTTGTTGCCTGTAAATTCTTCAATTTGGTTTTTCATGTGTTTTATTTCGTCATTCCAGAATCGCAGGGATTGTTTTGAGTCTTTGATGCGTGGAACATTCATTCCCCAGATGGTTTTACTGTCACTGAGAATTTCGCTAAGTTTAGTCATGCCGTCACAGGTTAAAACGCTGATTAAGGCATCGCTTTGTTCCATGAATGGGGATAGCTCTATCATTTTGGCGCCGATGGTTGAGCGTAAAACAGGACAAACTTCAACGGGCACTACGCGGTCACCCAATTTAGAAGTGTCATACCAACCCGAATTAACTCGTACGGGTATGGCATCAGCTGCCGAAATAAGCTCGGTTGGCGCGAAGAGGCACATATAACCGATGACTTTTTTTCCTTTTTCTTTCTCCGCTTGGATCTCCTGTTGACGTTTTCCAAAGAGGTCTGCGATCTCGTCAAAGTATTTCATGGCTACTGGTCGGTTAGGGTCAGCTTTTTTCATGCGTTCGATATTGTCTGCAATAATTCTTTGGGAGGCGGTTTTCACGGTGTTTTTAAGTTCTTCAATTTCTTTTCTGGATACTTCAGGCATATATCTTCTTTCAACTGTTTGGTTCTTCATTTCTCTCTTCCTCATTCATTTGCGGATGGCTCAAGCCAGTTTCTTGACTTAAACACTGTTTTTTTACCGAGCTTTATTTTTAATGTGTCTTCGTAAGGGCACATTTCAACGCACCTAGCGCAGACCATGCATTGTGAAGTTGTGATTTTTCCACCTTTTTGCTCATAGACTTCCTTGACTTGCACTGGGCAGACACGTTTGCAGACGCCGCATTTAGTGCATTTTTCCTCATCTTTCTCTACATATAGCAGGGGAAGCCACTTAAAACCCTTGAATTGATTGAGGGCCGCGATTGAAGCTCCTGTAGGGCAGAAGCGGCACCAAGCCCGCCTGATCATAAAGCCCCCAGCTAATGTTACGGCAACGAATGCTATCGCAAAATATTGTCCTATGTCGGTTCCGATATATGTTGTGAACTCTGCAGCGTAGGGATAACTTAGGTTAATTCCTGAGATTGTGATTTGTCCTGTCCAGGGTACAATAAACGGTATCATAGGGTCAAGCAGTATGCTGTACGGTCGGTAATGTCCAGCTAACAGGCTAGCCATCAGAGGCGAAACCATGATTTCTTGAGGATCCAGCAGGTAAAGCACAACTGGCAGCAAAATAAAAAATAGCAATATGGCATATCTTGCTTTGTGTAGCGCGACGTTTAGTTTGTCGGGGATAATTCGATGGCGTATTTTTAGGGCTTTTCTGATGAGGATCTCTAAGTCCATTATTAATCCAAAGGGACACAGCCAACCGCAAAAAAACCGTCCCAAAAAAATTGTTAAACCAAAAATAAATATCACCTCATAGAGCATTGGAATAATTGTTGAGTATGAAAACACGTAAAAAATGGCTGCGAAGGCAACTGCTTGAATAACTAGCCTGAGAAACGTTACACGCGTTGCAAGATTTCTTTTCCAGATCAAAATCGCAAGGACTCCTGCTATTCCTAGCCCTGCTAATACCATGAGTCTAAGCGTGTCGCCGATTAATTCTCCAGCCATTTCTTTTCCTCTAAGTTACCTGAATTAAGGAACTGTACATTGTTACTGACCCGAGTGCTATTAATATGGCTCCTCCAGCTATGGAAATCCATTTCCGAAAAAGCGGTGCTTTGTTGAGTAGCCATCCCGTGACTCCGCCCAGAAGTAGCATGGGCGAAATCGCCGTTCCCAAACCAAACAAGACAGCTATTCCTACGCTGCCAAGAGGACTAGCAAAGGGCAAGGAATACAATAGAAGCGCTATTAGCGGTGGACAGATGATTAGTCCACGGGTTAAACCAAGGGAGAATGCACCAAAGTCAACTCCATACCTGCCTGTTTTTTGCAACCTACCGACTTTTCCATCTATTTGACCTCTGCAATCGCAACTATGCTTTCTGGATTTGATGAGTAGCCAACCACCGATAATTACGGTTACCGCTCCAAATGAGAGAGAGGAGTAAACTTGAAATGGCGAGATAGCTGCGTCTGAAACAAAAAATCGTAGCAACCCTCCAAATAGCCCTATTACGCCCCCAATCAAAGCATAAGCTAAAACCCTGCCGGAATTGAAAATTACTGTAATTTTTACGCTTTTGGAGAAACCTGACCCGACACCTGCAATGTAACCCGCGACTATAGGTAGACAGGAAGCAGTGCAAACCGCTACGCCATATAATAGTCCGCCTGCAAACGCGCCAAGATACGGATTGGTGATTTCTGGTATCAACGACATGCCAGATGTTCTCGTTGGGATTTTAATAAAGCAAATATTAGGTTAGGACATTTAAAGTTTACATATTTTTCGTGTTGAGTTTTTACTTTAGAATTTTAGCAAATAAAAATGAAAAGGGGGGGTGTCTTATGGATTTATGATTCTTGTATTGTACTGTTGCAGGTAAACTAAGTGTGCCGCGTCGTAGGGGTAGCTTTCTGTTGTGGTGTAGGGGAACCCGCTCATGGCTATAAAAGGCATAGGATCGACTGTGAAGTCAAAGCCGTAGCCCCATTCACCCGGAGGGTCTTTGAACCAGCAGGCAACGACAAAGAAGTAATCTCTCACTGTGCCATCGTATGGTGCTGTGAGATTGGCGGTTGAAAACTGCATGTTCACTTGGTCACCTTGTCGCCCTATTACATACATATCATCAGCAAATTCCATCAGTGGTGTAACATCACCGTATCTTGTGAATGCTCCTGAAGATGTAGATTGGGTTTCCCAGAGTTGTTCAAGAACTGCCGACGTAGGTGTGAGCTTTTGAATTGTTATAGCCTGCTGGTCTGTGGTATCGATTCCAATATAATCGTAAGTTACATTCCAGAAGTTGGTAAAGCGAACTTGGTAATCACTGAGGTCATCTTGGAATAGTCCAGTTAAGTCTACGGTGAAGGTTCGAGCATTGTAATCGGATGGCAGTGGTATTTGTCTGTCTTGTGGCGCACGTATCCAACTACCGTTTGCAGCTAAAACCTCCATATATGGTGCAGGCATAACTTCTGTACCGTTTGGTACCAATCCCTGAGACGCAGCATCCTTAAACAGGTCTAAATACTTGTAGTAAGTGTCAGCTAAGCCCCAATCAACCATACCCGTAATAACTAACTTCACATTAGATGCATCTGACAAGTCACCTAAATCCAAAATCAACTGGTTTTGAGTTATGTTATCCCATACAGTGCTTTCAATTCCGTTAATCCCCGGTGTATATACTCCGTCTTTCTGCAGTAACTCTGTGAGTACATTTTGGCCTTGTTCGTTGGTGGCGTTCACTGGTGAGAGTAGCGTTTGGTTATTCACCGTGTAGATTTGTCCCGTTGAGCCTTTGTTGAGGTAGTTTGTCATTGATGTGTAAACGTCTGTACCGATTGGATGATCAACCGCAAGTAGGTATGCTTGATCGAGATAGTAGAGTTCATCCCATTGTTGGGCAAGTGTCATCTCAAAATTGCCGTTCTTGATTGCCAAAAGATTCGTGTCTAATTTTACGTAGTCAAACGGGTTTCCGCCGCCGAAAATGATTGTGCCGTCGGAGTTAACGTGGCTGATATATCCTAGCCAACCTGGGTTTGAAACATCTGTGACGTAGCTGTAGCCTGTGCCGTTCCAAATATAGAGGGACGGGCAAGAGGCATATCCACTAATTAAGTTGTAGGTTGCTACCAAAATTAGGCGGCTTTCTAAGGTGAATGTTCTAGAAGGGCTGCCCAGGCCGTCGCTCCAAGATGTGAATGCTAATACACCTGTTCCTACGTTATATGGGGTTGGTACGGAAATGCTGTACTGGCCAACAGGTAGGAGCGCTTGATAGGGAGTTCCCAATTCTTCACCGTTTAACGTAAATGGCAGTGACTTTGAACCTCCACCTGAGCGGTTGATCGTTAATGTATGGTAACCTTCCTTTACAACCATAAAGGAACCTGATAGGCTGTTGAGTTTAACTGTGTGTTTTTGCTCTGATGTTGCGTTAACTGTGAACTCTATTGTTTGGGTTTCCCCTGCTTCTAGCTGGATAGTTGTCGAGTTTACAATTGCGTCGTCAACCGTTACCCGTATGAATAAGCGATCGGTTTCTGCAGAAGGGTTTTGTGCTGTAGCTGTTACAACAACAGGTTCATCTGGCCAAGCTTCATAGGGAGTGGCTCTAAAGTTTGAAATCACTATCTTGCTGGATTCAGGTGGTGGCTCTTTAATGCTAAAGAATCCTGATAAATCGCCGATTTGAACTGTATAATTTCCTGCAGCCATTTCCATATTGGCAAATTCAATAATTTCTGAAGTTTTCAGTCCAGCAAGAGTTACGTTCATAGAATCTTTGATGACATTATTAATTTCGAGGTTTACAGTGGTGTTACCTTCAACATCACCGATATTGGTTACGTTAACCGTGATTTGTATTGTTTCGCCGATGTAAGCTTCAAGCGGGTTTACAGTTAAATCTGTTAACGTAAATGTTGCCGGTTTAGTTGCACCTGTTATTGTGCCTTGATCTAGCAGGAAAAAGTAAACTCCTGCAGCTGCACCGACAATAATTAAGTCAATAATTAAGAACGCTTTAAGTTTAACTATTGCTGAACGTGATCGCATTTAACATCCACTCTTACTTTTTATGTCATCAATTATACATCTTAAGCATTAAAGGTTTATGCGGAATAACTTTTTCCATAAAAATGTTTCAGATAGCAGTTTTTAATTTGGGGTGACGGAAATTATTTAGAATTTAGTTTTCTTACTATTGTTGTGATTGTACATATGCAATCACATAGACAAATATTTGGTTAAATTTAATAGAAACAAATAACCACAAAATAGCGTGAAGTATTTTTAATGATTAAAAGAACAAAAAGTTTTGCTCCAACTTTGCTATCTTCATTAGAATTAGCGACGTTAAGTCCCTGTACAAATTTAAAGGCTGAAGTTGACCCAACAATTGTTTTATAAATTAATAAATAATTCAGATTCACAAATTTTTGCAATCGCCTTTTCTATGTTTTTTTTCTATTTTTCTACCAGAAAATATTTAAACAAGCACACGTGTGCAGTAGGTGAAGCGTGCAATAGCACAGGAAGCATTGGTGAGTATATGCGCAGAAGTTTAACCGTGACCCCTGAGAACGACAAAAAAATACTACTTACAAAAGGCCGGTTTCTGACTGGAGACAAACCATTAGATATCGACTACACAACCCTTGTCAACATTTTCATAGAACTCGGTCATAAACTAATATCTGCAGCATGGAGCGACAGTGAAAATCCAAATGCCGTGATTGACAAAAACGAGATTATTGAATCCTTTAAAAAGCACGCATTTAACTCAGAACTCAAAGAAGAATCAGTCGGAGACCAAGTTACTGAAATAATATTTAGAAAACTCCTCGAACAATCAAACATAAATTCAAATGAACAACTCAAGGAAAATCACGTACCCGTTTTGCCTCCTCAAGAATCAAAGACTTCAGGCACAAAAATGCAAAAATACATCGCCTAGGGTTAGATGTTAGGGATAAATGAAGTATGCACGATGACAAAGAACCTCAAAAAATTGATTATCAGGCGCTTCTGGAAGATGAAAAGAAGCGTTCAGAAGATTACTTGAACAGGCTAAAATATTTACAGGCCGATTTCGAGAACTTAAAAAAACGCTTTGACAGGGAAACTGAGCAGATAAAATGCTACTGCACCGAACGTTTAATGATGCAACTACTGGAAGTGGTGGATGAGCTTGAATTAGCCGTCAAAGTTGCTAATTCTTCAGATAATCCGAAAAAAACTCTGGTTGAGGGTGTTGAAATGACCCTAAAGAAGCTGAAAAAGGTTCTTGAACAAGAGGGCGTCTCTGCAATAGAGGGTAGCGAGGGCAAACTTTTTGACCCTGCTTGTCACAACGCAATCGCCGCTGAAACCAATGAAGACATAAAAGTCTGCTCAGTAATCGAGGAGATTAGAAAAGGCTACAAGATGAAAAACAAGGTGCTTCGACCTTGTATCGTTAGAGTAGCCAAACCTTTAGAGTAACAAAAATCGGAGGAAAAAATAAAATGAGTAAACAAAACACAAACCAAAAAGTCTTAGGAATCGATCTAGGAACCACCAATTCAGCAGCTGCCATTTACGAGGGCGGGCACGCGACTGTAATCCCCAGTGCGGAAGGCCCTACAATGGCCGGCAAAATGTTCCCGTCAGTCGTAGCTTTCACCAAGGACGGGCAGCTTTTGGTAGGTGAACCTGCTAAACGCCAAGCCACTACCAACCCTGAAGGAACAGTCTTCGAAATTAAACGTAAGATGGGTAGCAACTATAAAGCCAGTATCTACGGCAAAGAATACACTCCACAACAAATCTCTGCATTCATTCTGCAGAAAATTAAGAAAGACGCTGAAACCTACTTAGGAGGGACCATAAACCAAGCCGTCATCACGGTTCCAGCTCACTTTGACGACAACCAGCGCCAAGCCACTAAAGACGCAGGCGAAATCGCAGGATTTAAAGTTATGCGAATCATCAACGAACCCACTGCAGCATGCCTAGCTTATGGTATCGACAAACTTGAGCAAGAAATGAAAATACTCGTATTTAGCTTCGGCGGTGGAACCCACGACGTCACTTTAATGGACTTCGGCAAAGGAGTATTCCAAGTATTAAGCACTAGCGGCGATACACAGCTCGGCGGAACTGACGTTGACAAAGCCGTTATGGGCTATATCCAAGAGGAATATAAACGTCAAACAGGCGTTGATGTATCCAACGACCGTATGGCAATGGCCCGGCTTAAAGATGCGGCAGAAAAAGCCAAAATCGAGCTATCCACACTAATGAGCACGGATATTGATTTGCCATTTCTCACCGCTGATGCTTCAGGACCCAAACACTTACACTTGACTTTAACGCGAACAAAGCTTGAATCCCTTGCTCAACCAGTTGTAGATCGCACAAAACCTACACTACTCAAGGCATTGGAAGACGCAAAGCTAACCCCGCAGCAAGTCGACAAGATAATACTAATGGGCGGCATGACGCGCATGCCATTGGTCCAACGTTTTGTTGAGCAGATCTTGCGCAAAACTCCTGAACGAGGCCTTGACCCCATGGAATGTGTCGCTATAGGCGCATCAATTCAAGCCGCAGTAATCACGGGTGAAGTCAAAGACCTACTATTACTAGACGTAACGCCCCTAACGCTTGGCCTTGAAACAATGGGTGGAGTCTTTACCAAAGTAATCGACAAAAACACCACCATACCAACCAAACGCAGCCAAGTTTTCAGCACAGCCGCTGACTTTCAAACAGCAGTTACCATCCATGTCTTGCAGGGTGAACGCGCCATGGCAACCGATAACGTGTCCTTAGGCGAATTTAACCTCGTCGATTTACCGCCCGCGCCCAGAGGTGTGCCACAAATCGAAGTGACATTTGACATAGACGCAAACGGTATCCTAAACGTAACAGCTAAAGATCGTGGAACAGGTAAACAATCGAAAATAACTATCACTGCTTCAACAAAACTTTCAAAAGAAGAGAAAGACCGATTAATTAAAGACGCCGAGCAATTCCAAGAGCAAGATCGCAAGAAGAAGGAAGAAGCCGAAACCCGTAACACCGCAGACAGCCTAGTTTACACCGCCGAACGCACTAAAACTGATCTTGCAGGTAAAATCAGCCCAGAAGAAACAAGCAAAATCGACGCAGCAGTAACCGAACTCAAAAACGCATTAGCTAGCAATGACATGGCAGAAGTCAAAGTCAAATCAGATGCCCTCCAAAAGGTGCTTCAAGAAGTGGGGACTAAGGTCTACCAACAGGCAGCAGCCGAAGCCGCAAAACAGCAACAAGAGCAAGGTCAAGCAGGTACACAACCAGGTGCTGATCAAGGTTCCGAGATTCCGCCAAATGGCGGCCCAGGCGGACCAGAAGTAGTCGACTCAGAAGACTACAAAGTAAAGTAGGGCTACCCATAGCTCATACCTTTTTTATTTACTTATTTTTTTTATAATTCTCAACTTTCTTGTAACTTCTGCTGTTTTAAAGCTAAACTTAGTTGCTGGAGTTGTTTGTTTTCTTGTCTGTCCTGTGAAGAGAACTTTCTCAATTGGTGACTGCCACCAAAATCAAGACGACGGAGAGCAAATTAGAAAACGAAACGATAATATTGATTTAGTAATCAAAAGACAAATTCTAAGGTTACTGTGGCTGATAGAAAATCAATATTTTTCCAGTGGTGGTCTGATTAAACCCAACATAGCTTAACTCTATTAGATGGTTTCTAAGCTTGCTTATTGTTAAGCTTCAAAAAAGAATTGTCTTTGAAGCCTTTAAAAAGTTGTTGAAGGATAAGGATTAGGCGAAAGAAGGACCTGATTCACACCCACAATTTTGAAGACCTTAGGATTAAGCAATTAAAGCTCTAAACTAACCGAAGTATAGATGCCGCAAAAATTATACTCTATCTAATTGACCTTGTCAAGAAAATAAGTGAAAAACAAAAGAGGAGGATAAAAACTATTTTGCATATGCATCGACTAGGTCGCGCGCTGTTATAATTCCTACTAACTTGCCATCTTTAACGATAGGCAACCTTCTTATGTGTTTTACCGACATTACGAATGCAGTTCTATGAATACTTGTGCCTGAAGAAATAGTTATTAAAGGCCATGAACTTGCTGGTCCCACTTCCGTATACATATCTCTGCCTTTGGCCAAGAAGAACGTGAGCAAATCGCGTTCCGTGAAAATCCCAAATGGTTCATCATCGCGGGTAATTATAACACTGCCAACACGTTGTTTACCCATGATACGCGCAATGCTGATTACGGTTGTCGTTTCCTCTGCAGTAACAACATCTCTTGTCATGAAGTCATCAACTTGAATCTCGGTTTCAGGAACCTCAGGCAAACTTTTGATTAGATCCGAAGCAGTTATAATCCCCCTAAGTGTTCCTGTGTCAAATACCGCAAGTCTACCTTTCTTCTGGACCATTGACTGTGCAACTTCCTTTATTTTAGCCGAAACAGAAACAGCAACTAGTGGACATGACATCACACTCTCAACTTTTTCATCACCTAAAAGTAATCCATACGCTACGACCTTGCTAAGTAAATCCCTCTCAGTAACTATTCCCACAGGCGTGTTATATTGCATTAC
>CAWEOM010000002.1:0-71015 GCA_963810665.1 Candidatus Bathyarchaeota archaeon
CACCGGGTGACCGCGTTGACATTCAACTGTTCGTCTCTAACCCTGAGCATGGGAATCGAACAAATCTGAACGAAGATCATATTGGAAGATATTCGCGTATTCGCCATCGATCAAACTGTGCAAACGGGCCGCCGATGGCAGCGAAGTCACGTGAAACGATTGCCAAGACGATTTCCTTGGTTTGACACCTGAAGAAGCCAACAAGAAAGCGGCGCTTGCCGAACAGGTCGGCGAATTGAACCGATTTATGCAGTCTGAACGACGACGCGACGGTCGGCGGCATGGAAGTGACATACGACGACTTGATGGGCACTTCCAATATCAAGAACAGCCGCGAAAAAGAGCAGAATCGCGATGATTCGGCTCTAGCCCGCAAACCAAATCAATTGGGCGGGCTAGTGAGCGGTCTGATCGGAGCCATGAAATCGACGGTCGAGGATCGTCCGCCATTCATGATGGAGATCATTGAGGGCGAGAGATTCGCGTTGAGGACTTGCGCAATCCCTTCACCGGTCGACCGCTGCGTCCCGCGAAGGAAAAGAATAGTGACTCTGTCGCCAATGCCGTCAGCAATACGTAAAAACGCAATTTTTTCAGTAGGTTAAAACAGTAACATTTGATGTATTGATGGCTTCATTAAACGCATTGACCTTGTTTGCCGCCTTATCGCCTAGAGTTAGCCCAGTCTTGGAATCAATATAGTGACCAATCTTCTTGGCCGCAGAATTGATAGCCTCCGGATTTACATCTTCAGGCAACTGCACAGTCAGCCCATTGTGAATTAGAATGTCTGTGGTATCTCCGGCCCCGCCTTTCTTCAACTCATCCAGTACCTTTGGAATAGTCTTAGTGATTCCGGCCTTATAACCCCCGGCTCCAATATAGGAGTCAAGCAGTGACTTGGCGTGGAACAGGTTTGCGGAAATAGCTAGACGCTTCAATCCAACCGATGCAGTGTACAAGCCCTTCGTAATCGTATTCGGCTCGACATGTTGCATCACAAATTTAAGAGAAGGAGCAATGTCAGGATGTACTCTCAGCGTCATCATCGAAGGATGGTCGATGAACTTATAGCCTTGAGGGGCCTTCTCTGCACTTGTGATGAGAGGACGGCCATGCGCATCTTCGATCTCTTTAAGCTGGTTCAACAGCCTGCGGTTCTCGATTGCTGCCTTCATAGAGCGGCCATAGATGGCGGCAATATCCGCCACGTCCATGGTCTTAATTCTGAGTCCAGTTCCCGCCAGGGCCTCATGCAAGTCTTGAAAAGTCTCATGACTACGAGCCTTAGCAAAACCTGAAGTTGTGCGGAAGCGCCCCGCGCCAGCGAACTGGAGCTTGGTGTGAACCATTTGTTTGAGGCGATCCACTTCTGCAGGATCATTCGTGCCCCATTCAACAATATGCGAAATATAATTGTCTCGAAGCTCCTTCAATACCCCCTGATCTACAGCATCCTTACCTAGAGACTGGTTCATATTGATAACTGCGTCAGCAACCTTGCGCTCATCAGCATTCAATTTGATTCCAGATTGCTCCCCGCCTCCGTCAATCCACATAGAGACTTGCTCTCGACGTTTAATGTCGGGAACCATATCTCTGATAGAAGTCTGAAGTTGCCACATGTGGCGAGAGTACGTCCGTAAAGCTCCAAGGCGTTCATTAATCAAATGGTCAATTACATTGTAACGATCCTCGACCTTTGGAAGCGCACGAATACCAATACCCAGTGCCATTCCAACGAGGGCTCCCTCAACGGGGTGCTTGTCATCTTCGTAAGCACCGAGGGCCAGTCCGCCAATAGGAGCATGGAGTCGATACTGATTCATGAACTTCGTAAACCCCCTCAGAGAAGATGGCAGGGCCAAGGCCGCAGCAGATCCAATTCCTCCGATGATAGCACCGCCGACAGGGTGGTTCGGGTCCAGCGTAGCACCGGCTACTGCGCCAGCGACGGGAATACCAAGCCACTTCAAGATATCGGTCTGCGCCATACCGCGCTGGTTCTTAGGCAACCATGAGCCCATGTCAATATTGTCCTTCCGGGCAAACTGAGGGGGATTCGAGAGATGATCCGCAATCGGACCCTTCTCAAGTACAGGCAAGCTACTTTCTTTAGGACGAGCGCCACCGCCAGCCTGGACATCTACATGTACAGTCGGGTCAGCCTTCAGGTTGTGCGCCCTCAGATATAACAAATCCTCTAGGGTACGATCCGCCGGGGCCTTTGCTTGGGCGTGTTGAGTACGCAGAGCCTCGTAAGCCATTTGCGACTCATGATCTAATTTATCAGTAGGAGCCTTGTTGATGTCCTTGATAGTGCTGAATGAGTAATACTTGGATTTGGCCACCTGGTTCTCAAGATTATCCCGGCCAGTGTTGGCCAGAGTCTCGATCCATTGGCGGGCCGTTTCCGGGTTCTTTGAAGCTAGAGCGTCAATAATCTCAGGGGTTGCCTTGCCTACTTCTTTCGGAATCAAGGACTTACCTCTAATTCCTAGGAATGTGCCGACCAGTCCCGCAAACTCCGCAGACGATGCCACGTCAGACGCGCTGTATTGCCCTGTGGCGAACTGTTGAGCCTGAGTAATGCTAGCGCCCATCCCCGCGCCAATCGCCCCTGATTCGGCGGCTCTCGTCCCCACGTAGGCGATTTTGGAGGCTGTCTGGCCCAACTTTACGGCTGAGTCTCCAGCGGCCTCGGCCAGCTTTCCCCCAAATCCACCAGGAACCAGGATCATTTCCGGGTCCGCGATCAGGGAATTGATGAAACCCGCCGCTACCGCGCCAGGGTGAGTCTGTAGAGCCAGCTTAAATTTAGCCATACTCATGCCCTTCCAATCCTTATGGACGGACTTGAGATCCTTGTTTAACTCATCGACAGTGTTCTGCATCCACGAGCCCTTGCCGTCAGCGATACGCTTGAAGCCTTGAGCAATGTGAACTAGAATATTATTGTGGGCAATATTGGTGATCGGATTCTGCAAGTTAGACTTGAACTCATCCCAGAAATCAACTTGGCCCTGGCCCTTGGCGATCTTCTTAAATTCAGCGGCCTTCGCTGCAATCGGATCGTTTGCCCAGAACTTACCTTCGGGAGCTGGCTTATTCAGAATACCATCAAAGGTCTTAGCCTTGGCAAGGACGCCGGGACCATACAGTGCGGACTCCTGGCTTTGCTGAGTCAGACCTGACTTGATATCTGTAAGGCCCTTGACTCCATCATGATACGCCTGAACTGCGTCACTCCAGTTGCCAAAGTGTTCATAATTCTTGGCCAGTAGCTTAGCTGCATAAGGAATGGCTTGCTCCGGGTTATAAGGATCTGTCAGGTCAGGGTGCCATTTAGGAATAACTTGCATCATTCCTTCAGCGCCCGACTTATTATTGACAGCCTTTGGATTGAAGTTACTCTCCTGCTGTGCCAGTCCTAGCAACAGCGGCAATGGAACTCCATACTTTCCAGACGCAGATTTAAAAGTGTCCAGGTACGGGATATTCTCCGCAGTCTTTTTAGCGGCTGTAGGAGTTGTGTTCATTTTTTGACCCTGTTCATTATTAGTGAACGCGCCAGAATTTTGAACATCCGAGGCCGGGGCACTCGAAGGAGCGCCACCGACTACTGGATCATTTGACCAAAAATTTGCCATTATTATTTCTTCGTATGTAGATGACCGTCCGGGGCGATATAAACTGTGCCAGAAGGTAGTTTATCGTACTCAGCCTTATCCTTAACTACAGGAGCATCCTTGAATTCCTGCGCCTTTGCTTGGGTGCCGGGAGAAGTTACTTTATCCATCTTGCTGTTCACGGCCTCATCGGCAATTGCACCAGGATTGAAACTATACCCATAGAAGCTGTCTGGAGACAAAACCTTATCTCCCCACTTCTGGTTCTCCTTAATAACTTGTCGCATCAAGGAGACTTTCCCACCACCTTTACCGGCTAGCTGCGTTGACGCCTCAGATAGCAAGAAGGTTGCATACTTATTAAAGTCTTTGGACCCGAGTTCACTCAAAGGAACTCCACTGGCTGTCTTAAGATTTGCCAGCATTTGCTCTGCATCAAAGTGATCCTGCATACTCACTTTAGGAATATGCACCCTCTCAGACGCAGAAATCCTTCCCTTTTCAATCGCCAGGGCTCTCGCCGCGCTAGGTGCTAGGTCGGGAAATTCCTTTGAGTGAGTGGCAACATAATCTAGCCGTCCTAGTACATCTAGCTTCTTCCAGTCCTGAGCCTGCGATCCTTGGGCTTTAAGTTCCGCAATAGAAAGTCTATTTTGCTGAGCTTGTGTTTGCAGCTCCTTTTTATGCTGGAACTCCTTATTAAGTAGGTCCAGTTTCTGCGAGAACTCATAACGACTCTTCGCGGCCTCGGGATTGATGATCTGTGGTGTACGCATACCTGGAATGTCAGCATTTTGTACTGCCCACACCTTAGGCGATGACGGATTAGTTGGATCTAATGGAACCTTAACCGCCTCAGTACCTCGGGGTAGCGCACCACGGTTAATAAAATCATTTACTACAGTCTGGCCAGGTTCCCCCCGATCCAGCCTCGATTGAATTTCCTGGTCATACGCTTTAGCTAGAGCTGCATGTTGCTGAGCCTGAAGTACCTTCTGAGCCTGACCAAGATTTTGCAGGGTCAATTGTATCTGCCGCTGCTTAAGCTGATTAGCCATAGTAACTGTGGGCTGCTGCTGCTGCGCCTCATTCAATTTAATTTGATTCAATCTAGTATTTTGGATTCCTTGTACAAAGCTTTGCCCTGCAAGGAGTCCTTGAGTAAAGGGGTCGCTGCTTGCCATCGTGGTCTCCTTATAGCGAGGTATTCAAGGAGCCAATACCCCCTGATCCCAATCCAAGCGTGGTTCCTTGTAGCTGAGGGTACGATCCGCCGCCGCCGAACATACTTCCAAGGCTACCGCCAATTCCCGCGCCAATAGGTCCGCCCAGCATGCCCCCGACAATCGTTCCTCCCGCACCAATGACATCACCAAGGAGCGCGTTGTGCGCCTGCAGGCCGCCAAGCGTAATCTTAGATTTACCAGAGCTGATGCCTCCCGCCGCAATCGCATTTTGCGCGGTGGCTCCCGCCAGATTCGTCAGCAGCCCAGCCTGATGATTGAAAGTTTGTTGTGCTAGCCCTTGGCTATATTTATCCATATTACGCAGCAAGTTGCTGCTTACTCCGGCTCCCACTGCTCCGAGATGACGTTGAATGGCTTGATCGCCTTGTTGTAAACTAAACTTATACCCCGGCAGATTGGCCAGGGTTTGAGTTGACTTGCCTGGAGTAAACAAATTTGCCAACTGCTGTGCCATCGCCCCGCGATAGTGGGCGAAAGGATCTGCGGCGGTCGCCGCTTGATCTAGCTGAGTTCTAGCGGCTTGTCTAGTACCTCCGCCTCCCCCGCCGAAGAGGCCTCCGCCAGTGGCAGCGTCTACAGCACCCGTCCAGCCCAGATTGTGGCCAGTAAGGGCCTTACTGATAGCGCCAACTGGATCAGCTACAGCCTTGATGCCGCCCCACAGCTTATGAAAAAAGCCCATATATATTCTCCTATTGTGCCTTAGATTCCTGTCCGGCCCTTATTATAAAGAGCCTGAATTTGTGTTACATATACAAGATCTGATTGAGTAAGTTTCACCTTTCACCTCCTAGGACGTGCTAGTCACTGTGTAGGTTTCTGTAGTCGGGGTAATACTGGCTGCCGTGGTGTTCATGAATGTAATTGCAATTTGGTCCTTTGCACTTACTCGCACATTCACTATCCCCAGTCCAGCTTGATGCGTAGGTTTATTTACAAATACCGCGCCAGGCTGCCCCAGCCCCGAGACTGTAAAAGTCTGCTCAGATGTAGTATTAGCTCCAACTGCGCTAGGGGCAAGCGATGTACTTACAGTTTTTGGGCCTCTTGCCCAAAGCCTATAAAGCCATCTCTTCCATGTGGCGGTAAACCCCTCGTCATTAAATACGGGAGGCCCTACGCTATTAATGGTTGACATCTAATATCTCTAATTAAATCCTGTGGTAATTTCAGATTCCATCTTAAGAATCCGCAAAGGCAGGTTCTCCGTATCCGTAACCTTGACAGCCCTCTCGTAAAATGACCCGAGATTATTTAATTGCACAGCAGGATTTTGAATATCCAAATCCCGAGCCGTAGTCCAAGTTTCATAATCATCGTCCGAGGTCTGCACCTGAACATTGCGCGGGGATGTTGTACCCCTATCTGCTATGATATTAAGGCTTTTATGATACTTCCTGTTACTTTGGTAGTGCGGAGAGTTTCCAATTAGGCGACGAGTCTGGATTTGTAACGTAATCGGATCGATAGTTCCCGCCGCGTTATAATCTTGGTGCGCGTCCGGGGATATCCCGTATATTACTGAGTCTCGGTTTTGTCCGCCAATCATCATATAGGAGCTATTAAAGTTGCCGTCGTAGCCATTTAAAAAACTTTGAGCAATTGGACCACAAGGGAACTCCTTTCCTAATGATTCAGTCTGCCAGTGGTGCCATAATTTGGCCGTAACATTATAGACCAGAGTATACCCCGACGCAGTTACTATTAGGAATTCTTGGCCATCAAATACTATTCCAGACATATATGCGCCTGCATCCGTTGATATAATCCTGGCAACCTCGGGAGTAGACACTTCTTCGAGTGCAAGCGAAGAGTGCAAAATAAATACTCCAGATTTCGTCTCTAGGGTGCGGCCTATGAACGCAACATAATCAGATAATTGACTACTCCACACCGGGGGAGTGTAGTTGCGTACAGCTGTTTTCTGTAGCGGGGGAATTCCAATACGATAAATTATATCCTGCCGAGGAAGCAGCGGGCTTCCTGTCGGATTTCCTGCATCGTAGAAAAATTGAATAGTCTCGGAACCAAATGCAACAACGTGGTTTCCTACGTCCGTCAAATACTCTAAAGTATCTTGTTCTACGGCGGCACCTATAAAATCCCCTGTCCACGTACTGGGGTCATTAAACGCCGAATTATAAATGTCACCCCCCTCGCGCCAGCCAATATAGCAAACTCCATTTAAGTACGCAATTCCCTTAGCGTAAGTTCTATATACAGGTGGACCTGTAACTATGGGCGCCGTCAGGGTGCCGTCAGGCGTATTTACATACTGCAAGTCAGACGATCGCTGGCAAAAAACTGAAGTGACACAACCTCTGAGGTTGAATTTACATGAGACAGCACTTCAGTCAGCGCTACGCCACCCCAGGTACCTGTCGTTACTAACTCAGTATAACACCAAAGATCACTCTCTGTGAAGGTTTTAGGCATCGCCAAAAGTTGATCAGTTGTAAAATCGAAGGTAACATCTGATAAGTTGAGAATCTGTAGGTCACCAGTGTTAGCTAAAGTTAAGGGAACTGGTGCGGTGAAAAGTAATCCGACTAGCATTAGAACTGTGAAGAGAAAACTTGGTTTATTTTTGTTTTGGCTCATGTTATCTTCTCAATTACATTATATGACGCGTGTCATACCTTTAAATGCTTCCAATCAAAAAAACACAAATTAACATCACCAAAACGAAGTTCTACGTTCTCGGAACTCCAGACAAGTACTTTTGCATCCTTGTCGCTGCGTGGAAAACCCGCTTTACTTTCTTGGCTTAACTCACAAAAAAAATCTAAAAAAACATACTCACATTATACAAAAATTGTTTAAAAACTAGCTGATGGATATTTGGCGTTTATAAGCGCCTTATTTGATTTTTGGTGCGATTTTCGGATTGCATTGCTTTCCTTTTTGCTATTGTGCATTTAATGAACCCAACGGCTAATGAGCTAACACCGAAGGCGCCTATGCATATGGCTCCTATGTCCATGCATAATCACCTTGAATTTGGCTTAGTGGTTCCTATGGTTTAAGCTAGCACTCATCGTACTGACTTTTTTGGCTGCATATATTTCAATTGCCAAGGCTCCCACCGCGCTTGCGATGATACTCGAACCGACTATTACTAAGCTTATCATTTTATATTTCACCTTTTGATTGTAACTGATAGATGCACAGTTAAATATAAATATAGTTATGAAACGTTCATAATTAGTGGTAATTTCTGGATGGATTTAAATAGAATGACATTTTAGTTGAACAATTAAAAACTGCTAGATAAAGCAATATTTTGGCGAAGTTTAACCTACTTTACTCCAATTTTTTCCAAAGAAATCGAGAATGCTTACAACCCATAGTGCAGACGGGAAAACTTTTCGGTGAGCTGGCTATTTTGCGTTTTTTAGGATTTTGCTTGACACGTATTTGAATTTTTGACCTGTTTTGACATCGGGGGCATTTTAGGTACATCCAGCCACCTTCTTTAGATGCTCCATGGGGACTAAAAAGGTCCGTCAAGAAGGATACTTCAAATTCGTTACCGCATTTTGGGCAGCGATATATAGTTGATTTTTTATGCCACAATACAAGAATAAACAACCCGCTTGCTACCAGCGCTGTCCAAAAATACCAATATGTCACAAGAAGAATAAAAGCAGTAATTGAAATGATTGCAACATAAATGCCTACGAATAACAGTGATTTTTGCCAGTCACTTCGGTTAGGTTTGCGATAATTAGGCATTCTACGCACCTTTTTAAGTAATTCCCTAAATGATTTAGCATCTAATATCTTTACTTCTAAAAAGAGAAAGAAAGATTGGAAAGTTTTTTTTATCTCAATAATAAAGCGTTAAGTGGGCAAGATTATTGTTTACGTTAAAAATATATTCTTTATTTTGAGTTCGTTCAGTATTTAGAAAAGTATCATCTTTGATGGATCATATGGTTTTTTCTTTCCACATAAGCGCTGTATTTTTTACATGTCTCGTCCTATAACTTGTATATTATCGGTGCAGGCATCAATTGTACAATTGCATTCTGGGCAAATATGGCAATCAAATTCTCCATCTAGTTCAAATAGAGGTTGAACTATTTTTCCACAATTTTTGCATCTTACTGGCATTTCGTTTGTTCTCCTGGCCTTTTTAACATAGTATTGCGACCTTATTTAATTGTATATGTAGACTTAAGTCTTAGATTATTATATATATGTTTTGTTGATTTCGATTAGAAGAAAAAACCTCAGTAACTAAGTCAATTAGTCTTCGTTATTTAGTTGCCAATTACGATTAGATAATTATGTCTCAAGGCATTGTTAATGACGATAGATCAAAATAATCTTAAAGAGAATTAACTAATTGCAAGTTGTTTCTCCATTTTATTGCCTCTCTGTTTTGGAATACTTGCTTTTGGGTACTATCTTCTGAGAGCTAATTTTATTTTTTCTACCAATATAATTCAAAAATTTTAACCAAGCTGCCGAGTTGAAGTTGATCATACACGAAAATAACGTTTCTCCATATCTGAATCCCTCAAGATAGGAAAATCAAAATTGTTCTCTTGTTAACATCGATTTTTACATTTTGGAAAAGGATAAGCTTTAGAGCAAGTTCCACATTAAAGAAGACTGCAAAGAACATTTGCAAAGTAATTAGAACAGGAAGTGAAAAACTAAATGTCATATGGTAATAAAGAGATGCATAAGGCAACTTGCGCCGACTGCGGAAAAGAATGTGATGTTCCTTTCAAGCCAGACGGTAGCAGACCAGTTTACTGCCGAGAATGCTACAGCAAACGTAGACCACCACGAAGATATTAAGCAAGTAAGCTAAACATCTTTACTCGTTAACAATATTCTTTTTTATTTTTATTTTTTTTATTCTTTGATCATAATTGCAGGTTAGCCATTTCTACGCTTCTTCGCAGCAGTTTTGAGCGCGTTTCAGCATAAACTCTATTATCTGTAACTGGTAACCCGAGGTCGTTAGCGGTTAATGCTAAAATTTTTTGCACAAGGATTTGTGCTGCTCTAACGATTTCTTCGTCTGGTACCGCTATCTTATCGCAGGTTCCTATACAACACAGTGCAAAAGGAAAATTCAACTCCACCTCTATGCGATTTTTCTCATAATCAAAATCCACAATTGTGAAAGGCTCTATCCTACAAACTTGAGGTCTAACATCATAAATCGCACATCTGTTATCTCTTGTGAGAAAATGGCAACTACCGTCTTTCTTTCTAATTATCCAACGAACTCCATTTTCATCGGCGCTTTCTAAAAAGTCTGTATATCCTTTTGCTTCAATCCGTTTTTGTTCCGTTTTACTTACGTCGGGTGGTTGCATTTTGCAGCAAGTACCACAGTTTTTACACTGAAAACCTACGTAATCAGGGAAAAACACGTTGTTGGCGTTCAAGGTAAATGTTTAAGGAAAAAAATAGTTTATTTAGGTTTTGTGTGGTTGATTTGACAATCAACATCTGCCAAGACGTGAGACAACTGGGTCACTCGAATAAAAAGGCTTGTTGCTATATCATATCAAGTTGATTTACGCTTCCAAGCTTGTTCGTCTGTTGCTATTGTTTGTGGCTTCATTGGTTACTTCTGGTAATCTGTCTTTAAGTTTGCTTTCCGCTGCTATTTCCGCTTCTTCAAGAATTTGTAGTGCATCTGCATTTGCCATTATAGTATTTACAGGTACATCTGAGCTTTGATTAGTGGTGGTAACGATTTCAGAGAGTAGATTTCCAATGTTGCCTAGTTCCTGACTCGCCTCTGGCATTACGCTGCACATTTCAGTTCGTATTCCGTTTAAGAGATTCTTTGCAGGGTTAAGTATTGTTACTAAATCGCCCATTTCGGAAACAGTGCTGAGTCGCATGGAGATGCTCTGCATAGCCAACGATGCATGATTAAGCATTTTCTCGACTTTGCGTATTTCTCCCAGTTCAGTAGCAAGTATGTTTGCACGTGCCTCTTCATGATTTGCGAGGGCTTTTACAACCCGGTTGAATATGCTTTGGTCTCGCATCTCAAAGCGCTTTACCGCACTATCCAAGGTGCGTGTCTGGGTATCTATACGTTGGGTGACAATACCAATTTGTTCTTTTATGCTCTCCGAGGGCTTGCCGATGTTTGCAATCTTTGATATCACCGAGGGATCTTTCTCTTTTTCCTTCCATCTTTCAATAAAACGGTTACCCAAACAAGCTAACTCCTGTGTCTCCCCTTGATGCGCAAAGCAATAAAAGAATGTTCGAACTGATAAGTTAAAACTCACACCAAAAACTTTCCCAATTTTAACTTTCCCTATAAACCCGAGCTATTGCTAAGAAGTTCATTTCCATTACAATGTTGGCAAAGCAGGGAGAAAACGTTCTAATTTGTTTTTAAACTCCTATTAAATGAAACAAACTTAATCTTAACATTTCAAAAAAATGACCTTAAAACATATTACATGCCTCGTTGATATGAGGTTAACGGGATTTATGTGCCTAAAGCTGATTTAAACCTTCAGAGTATACGCAACAAAAAAAGAACGATAGGTATAGTTGCCATTGCACTCCTTTTGGTTCTAACTGTTTTGGCGCTTCTGCAATTTATTGACTTCGTAATTTGGGTTTTAGGTGATTTAGTAGTTGCCGGGATTGCTAATTTATTGTTGCGCAGAATCGGAAGAAGATCCGTATAGCAACCTATCGAAACCGAAACTTCCATAAATTGAAAACTTCTTTCACATGTTTAAATTGTGTTTTTTCATAGAAAACACTTAGTGTATCACTTTTATCCTCAAGTATACTATATCCACTCGAACGGGAGCGCAAACATCCATACCCTCATGCATATCCTCCGGTCAAAAGGAAACTGTATATTCATTTTTGCGGAAATTAACATATTCACTAAGAACTTTTTCTTTTTTGAAAACTATCCAAATATTTTGTGATAGTAACCTTGATACAGCAAATAGTTATAAGTAATTCACTATAGAATAATCTATGCAGGTAATATGGTTTATGACTCAACTGGTTTGTTTGTCACCCAAGCCTACACCAGAGATAGAGTGCCTCTGCTTCGACCAAAAACCCTGTGACATACGCATCAACGACGGTGGACACTTGATCTGCAGACATGGGAGCAACGAAGGAGTAGTCGACGGCGCAGCCAAAGTAATTTGCCCCTTGGAGATTTACAGTGAAAGAGTGAAGTGGGAAGCTTTCATAAATGCTGAGCGAGGCGAAGAGGTTACCTAAAAACAGGGAAAACATTAGTAGGCTCAAATCACTATAATAAAGGCAGAGAAGGCACAGAAAATAGCTTATGCTATAACTGTCTACTTTATGCCATAACTTTCTTTAGAATTAACCTGTTTTTTCTGTCAGAAATTTTTTGGTCCTAACTGCCACGTTTTTAGTAGTTAGTACCTACTGTTTATCTCCATAACATAAAGCATCGTGTTTGTTGAACTGCAGATATGATTTTAGAACCTAAAAGAAGTAGCGTGATTAAATTTGGTATTTTGGATTTCTTGATTCGCGCAGCCAAAAATCGGGGTCATCAACCAAAATAATCTCGACGTTTACCACATTTTCTGGGTTAGTCATAATTAATCTGAGTTTGGTGGGCAGCTCAGGCTTTGACAACAAGGCCATTCGCGAAGTTTCAAGTGCTTCGGCAATTTTTTCTGTTTTTTTATTAGGGTAACCTTGATATTTTATGCTTTTGCCATCTCTGATGGCTTTGTCAAAGGTGTCTTTGTTACATTGGATTAATTTTTCGCCATTTCGTATAAACCAGAATGGGCCTGTTGGGTTCTTGGGCATGGTGATCGTAGACTATGCCCTTTGGAGTGTTAATTAACATTTTCCTACTTCAGATTTGTTAGCGCCTCAGAATCGAATATAACTTCAGTCACTCTGGCTTTCGCCGGTTCTTACGTGCAATTGTCGTCATCGACGCTACAAACAGACTAGTTGCCAACTTAAAAAACGGTTGCTAACTAATAGACGATAACTAATCTTAAAAGCAATTTTTTCGATAACTAAAATATGTCTACTTTGGATATGAGTATGCTGGATGAGACAAGCAGCTTATCTTATTTAATCCAGATTATCCTGATTATCTACCGAAATTAAACATTTGTGTTTATAAAGTATGCCTCAGAATTCGTATAACCGTAATCATTTTTGGGATACCAACCCCTATCATACTGACGTGTATTTCATCATAGGCATATTCTATTAGCTAGGGTTGGATAAAACCATTCTAAAGATTAAGGGTATTTTTAAGGCAAGATAAGATTGTAATTGTTTATTTGGTCGATTTCAACAGTGGCGTTGTTGATGATACAGTCCAAGAGGTGTCCGCCTGCGGTGTAGTCGTCAGTAATTAGATGAAGGTGGTAGCCTGCGTAATCGACGCCATCCATGTTGATAGGGAACCAAAAGCCAACTGCTGTTGCTGAAACATCTGTTATGTTAAAAACAGATTGAGTTTTGAGGGCGTCAGTAATGTTCAGGTAGGGTTCTGCTTGTTTTTGTGGGCTGCGGGTTTGTGCCCAATCGTAGGTTCCACTTACTTTTATTCCATAAATAACCTCTTTAGACGATAATTCCTCATCGAGATACGTTTTCAAGTCAGTGTAGTTTAAGTCTGAAACCGTAAATGTCTGGTCTGCTTCAAAATAAGTGATTGTTGCGTAGGGTGCCTTTTGAGTGGGGATCGTTTGTCGTGGGATCCCGTCGCTTGGAATCTGATAAAACACGCCATTGAGCGCAAGCATTTCGCCGTCTAAGCCCTCAAAAGTACCGATCCCGAAGTCGCCATGATCTTTCAATTCACTGTAACTCATGAAGCCTGTGTATTGACCCCTTGAGAAGGTGTTGAAAGCGGCAAGTTGAAACAGCACATCTCGATTTACAAGGTTATCCTCGGTGTTTGCATGGATTTGCCAACCAGCGTAGAATGTGCTGAAACTGATTAAAATTATTAATAATGTTGCTATAAACCATTTCCTTCTGAAATCCATTCGACCCACAATTTAAGCATTTAGTACTTTGCTTGGTAAAAGGGTTTTCAAACCTTTTTGCTCTTGCGATTTATGTGTTCAACGGAATCGAGATAATAACTTCTAACTTGATTAAAAAATAAAAAAATAACTGTGACTGAAGGCTCGAGCAGGCTCAGGCTGGCTTAACTAGTCTGTGTTTTGCTTCCTTTTGCTTTTTTTGCCTTTCTTTTTTCGTCTTTCTCTTTCTTAGTTAAGGGTTTACCTTGTTTGCTTGGCATAAATGTTCATCTATTGCAAACTTTATACCTATTACGCTTTAATATCTTTCGAAAAATACCTGCGAATAAATGGTTTTTAGGCGTATTCTCTAAAAGTATGACCGCATTTTGTGCAACGCATGAACTGGGTCATGGCTTCGTCTCCTCCGCGTGTCTGCACCATCCATACATAAACTTCTCTGTTACCACATTTCTCGCATTGTTTTTTAATTTTAGGCATTGTATTGACTTCATCGGCGTTGGATACAACTGTCATAAATGGTTTAGCTTTAGGTTGAATAACCGCACCGGTACGAGCCTCTGCTTTTGGATCAGCTGGCTGCTTAGTAAAGTTACATTTCGCACAGCAGAGAACGAAGGCGTTGCCTTCACCGGTTTTTTTGGGTTCAAGACGAGAACCACAATTGGGACAAAATTCCATATTCTACAAAATCCCTCTCAATTGTTCTTCCATAAAACTCGCCTATGAGATATAAGTATTATTTTCTCACAATACATAAAATAGGCAGAAAATCAACGCAATCTTAAATAAAATAGTCATTCCAAAGCACCTCTGAGGTTAGCGCGTTGAGAAAGGAAGACCAGCCAAAAAGTGAATGGCAAACAATTGATCATGCATTAGCGTATTTAGCAAGGGCAGATAAGTTGCCACATTGAACTGAAGGAGAAAAAGTCCTCTTAGCCCAACTTTCGCTAAATATTGGGCGGATTTTGGATTTGGGTACAGGAGACGGCAGTTCCTCTCCTTGTACTTCTTAACAGCCCCGCGGCTAAAGGTGTGGCGCTAGATTTTTCTGATCCCATGTTATCTAATGCGAAGAAACGCTTCTCTGACAACGAGCGAGTTATGACTGTTAAACATGACTTTAGCCTACCGCTTCCCGAAAGCATTGGATATTTTGACGCGGTTGTTTCCAGCTTAGCTATCCATCACTTAGAGAATCCTCGAAAAAAGCAGCTCTACACAGAAATTTTCAACCATCTAAACCCTAAAGGCGTTTTTTATAACTTAGAACATGTTTCTTCGCCAACACAGAACCTGCATCTTAAGTTCATTGCCTCTGTTGGTCAAACACCTCAAACCGAGGACCCTTCCAACAAGCTTTTAGATGTGGAGACTCAGTTGAGTTGGCTTCGAAATATTGGGTTTGTAGATGTGGATTGTAGTTGGAAATGGCTTGAGCTTGCGTTGTTGGTAGGGTTTAAGCCTTAACTTGGATGCTTCTTGATATGCTGGTCGCTGGGACAGAAACCGTTAATAACACCTATTCTTACAGGAAATGCAGGAGTTTTAAAAGAAAAAATGTCAACTACACTTGAGCAGATAAACTGGATGCACTGGATTTACCGCTTAATCGCACTTATTATTGACAGCATAATCACGGGAATTATCGGCGGCATTATTTATTGGGTGTTGCTGATTCCGATTATCATTTCAGGCGGAATCTTTGGTATTGTCCCATGGTGGGGCGCCACATTTCTCTTGCCATTCATATACGGCATAATTCTAGTTCTATACAGCGCTTTCTTGGAAGCTTCATGGGGCGGAATGACTGTGGGGAAGAAAATTTTGGGATTACAAGTGCAAACCACAAATGGCAACAAAGTGACTTTTGATAAAGCATTCTTAAGAAACATCAGCAAAATATACTGGCTTTTACTGCTACTTGACTGGCTAATAGGCATCCTTACACCTGGAAATAAAATGCAAAAATACACTGATCGTATGGCAGGAACTGTTGTTCAATCAAAACAATCGTTTTTCCCTCCGCCTCCACCGCCTCCATCAACCTAAAAAAGTCTTTACTTTTTTCTTAAGCTAACCCTTTTTTTCTGTCCTTTTTTGAGTAAAATAAATAAAAAAGATTGGTTCTCAGTATTAATCCTGTAACTTTTCTATTTTCAGCAACCTTTGTGTGGTAGTTTACATACTGATTTGTTAGGATCGTGTAGTTTTTTGTGGCTGGTTTGGTTTTATCGAAATTAAATTTGTTGGCTAAAGGTATGAAGTAAAGGACAAGTGTTTAGGTTTGGGCTTTCTGTTGGGGGCTTCTCTTTTGACTTTTGAGCAGGTGGTAGTGTTCAGTTACAGAGAGCAGCATAGCTCAAAAGATGACAACGACGATCATTCAACAGAAATGTGAATCAGAGTTTTTCAAAAGTAAAAAAATAATAATGTTACGTCAAATTACTTTTTTAAACATACGCCAAGTAAAAGTGGAGAGAGCTTAGAGAAAAATGTGTTATTTTTCGTTTTCACTTTTGTTTGAACTCTTTCCTTAGCCAGGTAATAAATTGCTCTTCCCCTAAACCCATGCCTAGTCGTCCATCAAGTCGTTTGCAGACTTTGCCTTCTTCGAAGTAAATGATGGTTGGCACTGCTGATATGTTGTAGATATCCCATAAAGGATTGTCGTCATCGTCAATTACCACATGGATTACGTTTTGAAATTTACAGTTGACTATCTGTTCATTGAAAACTGGAACAAACCGTAAACAGTAGGGACACCATGACGAATAAAACAACACAATAGCACTTTTGGTTTTGGCGATTTCTGAGTCGAGATCTTTTTTGTTGTTTACTTTAATCATTCTTATCCAACTGTTATGAAGTTTAGAGTTTCATAAACATAACGTTTTCTTGTATTATTTCGTTAGAATTGCGTGGGAAGCAACAACTAAAATAACTAACTCCGCTATTTAAAGGCGGAACAAGATGAAGCCGAAAAGTTACCGACGCGGATACCCCGTCGGCATCCTCATAGGAATAGAATTGGACAAAGCGATACTCTGGCAGATTTATAGTCAAGTCGCCAAACAACAACAAACAATTCCTCTTACAGGTGATCGTAAAGAACAAAAAGCCCTCTACAACTTTCATGAAGAAATCATAAACGCGCTTCGACCAACTTTTAAAGAAGGTGTAAGAAGCATAATAATTGCATCTCCGCCAAGAACCGGCTATGCACTGGATCTACAAAACCACATCACAGCGCATCATGCTTGGCTTAATTCTGGGGCAAGTAAAGCCACCATAGCTTTGATAGTGGGATCCGCAAGTTCACCTACCCAAGTCAAAACGTTAACGCAAAAAGCTGCTTTCAAAGAGTTAATCCAACAAAATGCAGCTGTTGAAACGGAGGACCTGCTCGAACTTATCGAAAAAAGACTAAATTCCTCTAATAATCTTGTGCTCTTCTCACTCCAAGAAGCCGAAAGCATGATACTTAACTCTCAGCCCCCTGGAAAATCTCAGCCCGAATATCTCTTGCTGACGGATGATTACCTTGCTGGAAGCCGCCAAAAATATCGAATAAACAGGTTGATGCAGATTGCGCAAAATAGGCAGGTAAAAACCCGTGTGATTGACGCTGAGTCCAACGCTGGAATGCGACTTACACAGCTTGGGGGGATTGTATGCTTGGCTAAACGATAGTAGCCACTAAAGCATGCTTTCACGTTTGAGGTCTTCAACGGATATTTTGCCGCTGTGAAGAGCAGTTCCAACTAAAGCACCCGAAATACCCAACTTTTTCAGTTCGGCTAAATCTTGTATCCCTCTTACTCCACCGCCAACTATAATATCCAGATCTAAAGAGGCTGCTCTTTTCAATAAATCTATATTGAAGCCTTTGCCTGTGCCCACTCGTAACAGATCCAACACAATAATTTCCAAAACCCCCAACGCCTTAAACTCACTAATTAGGCAAAGGGGTTCTTGGCAACCATCAAATCCTGATTTAGCAATTACTTTTTCACCTTTCAAATCTAAACTGACAACTACGCGCTTACCCCCGAAGCGTTCGATAGCTTGGACAACAAACCTTTTGTTCTGAAGGGTTTCGGTTCCGATGACGAGCTTGGATACGCCACTTTCAAGTAGTCTCTCAGCACGTTCTAGATCAGTTACGCCAGCATCAACCATCAACAGGAGTCCAGTTTCATCAGATAGACGTTTGAGTGATTGGAAATCTATTGAGCAATCTATTATAGCATCCAAATCGGCAACGTACAATTCGGTGAAGCCCAGGTTCTTGAATGCTCTGGCAACCTCTAAGGGCTCAGCGGATTTGCAGATAAGGCTTTCAACGGACTTGTATTCGCTACGTTTGCCTCCAATCGCATGTACTACCGTTCCGTTTAGGATGTCTAAAACCGGTATAACCTTCAAGGTTGGCACCTGTTAACATGAGGTCTGCTTATACAAAAACATAGCCATCCTTTTGTAGGTTGACCATTTTGGCGTTGCGAAGGTCTATTTTGGGAAAAACAAATATTTCCTATATAAAATTTCGCGCTTTTTTAAAAAATTGGTTCTACTCTACAGGAAACCTTTAAAGGCATCAATAAGCCGCATGTTTGTGATGCCAAATTGAAGCTGCTCATAAGCCCCAAAAACGAAACAGAAGCACAAGAAGCCATCGCGGGAGCCGCAGATATAATTGACGTAAAAAATCCATTAGAGGGTCCATTGGGCGCCAATTACCCTTGGGTTATCAAGAAGATAAAAGAAATTACACCTAAGGGTATTGAGGTTAGCTGCGCCTTGGGTGATGTCTTAAATTATCCCGGTTCAGTTTCTCTTGCTGCACTAGGTGCGGCTTCATTAGGGGTTGATTACGTTAAAGTTGGTCTCTATGGGTTGAAAACGCCTCAGGAAGCCGTTTTTCTACTCCAACAGGTCAATAGAGCAGCCAAAGATTGTAATCCATCCGTTAAAGTTGTTGCTGCAGGTTATGCTGATTCAGAAAAAATTGGGGCCATTGCCCCCTCGTTTATTCCAGAAATTGCCTATCAAGCCCAGGTAGATGTCGCAATGCTTGATACCGCAAGCAAAAACGGTACAAACTTATTTAACTACCAAACTACCGAGCAACTTCGGGCATTTGTAGATACTGCGCATGGTTTGGGTTTGCAGGCGGCGTTGGCGGGGTCACTTAGAAAGCGGGATATAGCTGTGATTTACGGTTTAGGCGCTGATATAGCTGGATTGCGAGGTGCTGCATGCACGGGTAGCGACAGAAACAAGGGTAACATGACCCGCGAACTCGTAGCTGAATTGGTTGAAGCTGTTAAGCAAGTAAAGAGGGTTTAGCCGTGCAGCAGGAGGGGCAAAGTAGCGAATTGGTTTTAGCTGAATTAAAAAAACGCCGTGCCCAAGACAATCGGTATGGCGACGGCAAAATCCTCTGCTCGATGTGCACCAAACCGCATCCTATCGCAAAAAAAGCATACGAGTTGTTTTTTGAATCTAACCTCGGCGATCAAGGACTTTTCCCCGCAGCGGCACAACTTGAGAGAGAGGTTATGGCTCAGCTTGCTTCGCTTTTAAATGGTAAATCCGCAGGCGGCTTTATTGTTTCTGGCGGAACCGAAGCTAACCTCCTCTCGCTACAAGTTGCAAAAAAAACCGCCGGCGTCACCCGTCCAGAGGTTGTTTTGCCCCAATCCGCCCATTTCTCATTCACAAAAATCTGTCGTTTGCTTAACTTAAAACCAGTTTACGCACCCATAGACAACTCTTTTGCGGTCGACCCATCCGCGGTTGAAAAACTCATCACTGAAAACACAATTGCCATCCTTGGCACAGCTGGAACCGCCGAGCTAGGCGTCGTTGACCCTATATCAACGCTTTCCGAAATCGCTTTGAAGCATAATGTATATTTACATGTGGATGCTGCCTTCGGCGGCTTAGTAATCCCTTTTATAGAAAAAATGAATATAGCATTCGATTTTCAGATAGAAGGTGTAAAATCCATAACTGTTGACCCGCATAAGATGGGAATGTCTGCAATCCCAGCAGGCGGAATCCTATTTCGTAACCACAAAATGCTCGATGCCCTCAAAACAGAAACTCCATACTTAACCGAAAATTTCCAGTACACATTTGTCGGCACCAGAACAGGCGCTTCAGCAGCATCTACATGGGCCGTTTTTAGCGCTTTGGGAAAGGATGGCTACCAAAAAATAGTGGCTGACTGCATTAAAAACACAAAACTTCTCTCGAATGGTATTCGAGCAAGCGGTTTTTGTCTTCTTTGCGAACCAACTTTAAATATTCTGGCTTTCCGCGGAGAAAACACAAAACGTTTGGCTGAGCGACTCTGGGGGCGAGGTTGGTTTGTCGCCTACATTCCGCGTTATGACTGCATAAGAATCGTAGTTATGCCCCATGTGAAGCGGAAACATGTCTTTGCCTTTTTGAGTGCACTAAAATCAGAAAAGTTTTAACCTTTATGTTTGACTGATCTTGTTTGAAGGGTCAAACTTGAAGGTTATAGTTTATGAACATGTTTCAGGTGGCGGATACGCACAAAAATCTATTCCGATTGGCGTTTTAGCAGAAGGTTACGCGATGCTACGCTGTATTTCCGCGGATTTTAAGGCGGCAGGGCACGAAGTCACTGTTTTTTTGGATTCAAGAATCTCCAAACTTAACCCACCTCTCGAAGCCGACTACATAGTACCCATTTTCTATGCTGATGAACCGAGACGATTTTTATCCAACATCGCGAAGATTAACGATGCAGTCTATATAATTGCACCTGAAACATCCCAAACCCTCCAGTTACTGGTTAAGCAGGCTGAGGAAACAGGGAAAACATCCCTTAACAGCAGATCAGACGTCATCGCAGAGGTCTCAGACAAAACGCGGCTATATGAGAAATTGAAGAAAAACGGTCTTCAAACACCCAAAACCGCCGTTTTGAACAATACCGATAACTTAAAGCAAATTCAACAAACCGTAAAACGCGAATTTACTTTCCCAGTGATTTTTAAGCCCATTGATGGAGCAGGCTGCAGCGGGATAAGTATTGTTCAAGGAGAATCAGATATCAAGGGCGCTATAGTTAAAATCAAAGCTGAATCTATAAACACACATTTCATTGCTCAAGAATACTTAGAAGGGACAGCGGTTAGTGTAAGCGAATTATGCACCGAAAAAAATTCCTTATCCCTAACCCTAAACGAGCAAAATATCCACCTCGCCTCTCAACATGACTCTTCTATTTATATTGGCGGCTGTGTTCCAATTGACCACCGCCAAAAAAAAGACGCCTTTGAAACTGCAGCAAAAGTTGTTGAATCTTTTTCGGGTTTGAGAGGATACATTGGAATCGACTTGATTTATGCAAAAGACAAGATTTTTGTCTTAGACGTTAATGCGCGGTTGACCACGTCTTATGTAGGATTGCGCCAGGTTGTTGACTTTAATGTTGCACAAGCAATTGTAGATTGTGTGGTCGACGGGAAAATACCTAATAAAAAAAGGATTCTTGGTATATCCTGCTTTTCCAAAATTCAAACACCGAAACTGCGGTTTGGAGGGTATGATAGGTATAAAATGGCAGTTAAATTGTGTGGGTTGGTTTCGCCGCCGTTTCCCCTAAAAGATTGCTCGGAGTCTACCTCTTTAATCATGGGCTATGGCGAAAATTTGGCGGATGCTAAGTTGCGTTTAGAAGAAGCTAAAAAGCTCCTGTGTAGCATATTCTCTTGAGGCAATCTGTTTGGTTATCGTGTTAAGCTACGATATTGGAGGCGCCAATACCAAAGCTGCACTTGTGCACGCAGAAAACGGCAAATCACCCATCGTTAAAGTGGCGACGGAGTATTTTCCTGTTTGGAAAGAACCTGCTAAGCTTATCAGAGTGCTATTATCTCTCAGGGAGCAGCTGAACGTTGGTAGGCTCGATGCGGTGGCCATAACTATGACCGCAGAACTCTCAGATGCTTACCAAACCAAACGGGAAGGCGTCCACCAAATCTTGGACTGCGTCAAGGAGGCTTTTCCAACAGTACCAATTTTTGTTCTAACCACAGACGCCAAGATAGTTTCCCCTGAATTCGCCGAAAAAAACCCCCTTGCTGTAGCAGCGGCAAATTGGGCAGCAACAGGTTGGCTTGTGGCTCAGTACATCAATAACGCTATAGTAATTGATGTTGGAAGCACAAGCACAAGTATAATCCCAATTGTTAACCGGCATTTAGCGCCTCAGGGTAAAACGGATCTTGACAAGCTTAACTGCGGCGAACTTATATACACTGGCAGCTTGCGAACCAATATTGCAACAATAGTCCAATCAATCCCAGTTAAAGGGTCAGTTGTGGGAGTGGCATCTGAGCTTTTTGCTCTTTCAGGTGATGTGCATTTGCTGCCTAGGTAATATAGGGGAAGCTGAATATACGTCCGAAACTGCGGATGGACGAGGAAAAACTGAGCCTGAATGTTTAGCGCGGCTCGCTAGAGTGGTTTGTGCAGACACGGATATGCTTAACAAGCAAGAAATAATCCAGATGGCAAAATACATCTACTATCGACAAATTAGGCAAATTGCCTCTGGCTTAAAGAAGACCTATACATACACAAAAAAGTTTTCTAAAGGTAAGGTATCCGTTGTTGTAACAGGGCTCGGAAAAGATTTTCTAGCACATAAAGCCGCGGAGCAAGTGGGTGTTGATGATATAGTTGATTTAACTACGATATTAACTAAGCAAATTGTTTTCGCTACGCCAGCCGTAGGCTTGGCGTTAATGGCTGTGGCTAAACTTACAGGGGGCTTATAGTATGGACATCTCAATAGTGAAAGTTGGCGGCAGTATCGCTGTGCAGCCCAAGAAACTGCGCTACTTATGCAAAAAATTAGAAGCACTTTCCAAAGAAAATCTGTTGATTGTGGTGCCGGGTGGCGGCGAATTCGCAGATACTGTAAGGAAACTCGATAACAGGTTCCATCTGTCAAAAGCCGCTTCGCATAAGATGGCTATTTTAGGTATGGATCAATATGGATTGTTGCTTGCGGATTTAATTCCTAATTCAACTATAGCAAAAGGTCTGGATGAAGCAACAAAAGCCCTAAAAAGCGGTAAAATTCCAGTTTTTTTGCCCTCAAACATGTTTTTTACCACGAATCCGTTGGAGAATTCTTGGGATGTAACCTCTGACTCGATCGCCCTTCATATCGCATCCCAACTGGATGCCACCAGGGTTTTGCTAATTACCAATGTCGATGGCGTTTGTACAAGTGACCCAAAACAGAACAAGAGTTTCAAACTGATTGAAAAAATATCTTCAGGCGAGCTATTAGCTATTAATCAGCGGACTAGTGTCGATAAAAATCTGGCAAAAATGATTTCGCAAATGCCGATAGATTGTTTTGTAGTTAATGGCTTATTCCCTAACCGGATTGAAGCGGTTTTAAAAAAACAAAAAGATGTCTACACACTAATTAGTGATAGTGATAATCTGAATTGACACCTGGATTTTCGCAAACCTATGAAAAGTTCCCGTAGTAGGACAATAATTGAGAGAAAAATAGAAAAAAAGAAAGTTGGAACTACTGGTTTAGATCTTTTTCTTGTCGAGAACTTCACGGAATGTCTTACCGCAACAATCGTAGAGTGCGATGGTAAGCTGAGTCCGTTTGCCTTTCTTGTCTGGTTTACCCGCCATCTTCCATGTTTTCTTTGCAGTTTTAACTTCTTTTCCACATATGGGACATTTTGCCATTATTATTTCCTCTGATGAACGTTATCATATGTATATGTTTAAAACATTTTCTATAACTTCTCTTATACCCCAGTAATGCAATAACTGCTTTGCCTGATCTACAAACTTAAAAATACCCAACAGCCTTCATTTTGATCGTATCCGTTTATTCTAACTGGCTGCTTATAATTTTATCAAGTTCCTGCTATATAACAACGGAAAAAAATAAGCTGCAAGATCAATTCGTAGCCTGAAATTCCATTTTTTCAGAAAGACAAAAAATGAAAGTAAACCTCAGTAGGTTTATTCCAAATTAATGGAATGTTGCCGAGGGCTAGCTTGACACAGTCGTTTAAACCGTCGTTACAACATTATCCAAAAAACAGGGTGAGTCGGGCGGGATTTGAACCCAAATGATGTCAGAAACTCTGGGATTTGAACCTATGATTCTCAAGGACCAAGAAAAGATTGAGACTTACCATGCTCCTTCTGTTCCTATAATTTCAAAATACCCGATTCCTGAGAAGGGGGGTTCATACTCAAAGGTCACCTGCAATGAGTTGTGATTGCCATTATTGCTCAGAGTGTATCGGTCAGGGTCTTGCAGGTAGTATTTCTTGACCAGCGAGATATTTCCCCAAAGCAAATCAGTTGGAATTGTGATATTATAAGAGATAGTTTTTTTGCTACCTCCAAGAAAGTAAAGCTCTACAGAATGCCGATTAATATCGGAAACATTAAGTAGGGTAACTGATGGCGCACGTTCTGCATCCCAGTTAGTTTCAACAGTTACAATGAAGGTTTTATTCCCAACTGAAAGGGGATAAGTGAACAAGTTGGTTTCTTCTTCTCGATCTACTTCTAAACATGCAATAATATTCCGGCTGCTAATGAAATAGCAATTAGCGAGATTGCAGCAACTACTATGAGTTTTCTCTTTATAGCCATCAGACAACAACAAACCAGCATAAAAGAGTAATTGAGAAAATTTTTTTTAGATTTGGAATCTCCCCGATTTAGCTTTTTTTTGAAAAATATGTGGCTCAAATAACTACTGAAATCAAATGTTAATCCTCGCTATTCGGATTTATCTATGAACAAAATAATTAAGATTTGTTGTTGCATGGGTGAAGCCACAAAGCGCTAACTATAAAAATTCCTACTTATTTTCAAGCATTAGCTACATAGTTCTTTTGCATGAAGGTAAGGTGTAGAAACCATCGCTTTTCCTGCAGCTAAAGCGTAAAATAGTGTTCTGCTGCTTAGCTGGTTAGGTGAAGGGTAGTGTGTAATGTAAACGTCGGTTGCATGATGATAATTGATGATAATTATAGAGTTCAGGTTTGGCGAGAAAAAGATAAAATTTTAGTCGCCCACACACCATTTCAAAGTCAGCTAACATCTTTAGAACAAAGGGATCCATAGCTAGGAAATAAAGAAGTAGACAGCCAAACCGGTTGGAGTTCTCATTGCAGAGCGCACATAATTTTGTAATTTATGCCCAATATTGCAAAATAACCTCAAATTAATGGTATTTGGTGCCGAGGGCAGGGTTTGAACATGCGACGACTCGGTCTTCAGCCGAGCGCTCTCCCAGGCTGAGCTACCTCGGCACGGTTTTCCATGCTTTTTAGCTTACCTCGGTACATTCCTGTACCGTGATAACCTGAGAGCTTAATCATTTACGTTTCCTCAGAAATATAAGTGTATCTTTAACGCCTACCCATTCAAATCCCTGTTCCAAGTACGCCGTGACTTCCTCTTGCTTAGATGTGACTTTAACAGTCCATTCATCGCTTCCATAATCAGCAAACATTTTTCGTTCAATGTTAACGTATCTTTCAGTATTCTTCATGCTTTTCTGGCCTAGAAATCTCTGCAACGTATAGAATATCGGGCTTATGATGTATAGCATTGTTCCCTTCCAATACCGGAAAGTATGCATGTGTATAGCTTCTAAGCGAGGGTTTCCAAGTTTGAAAGCTAAGCGTTTTCTTGTTCGGCAAAAAATGGTTTTTTAATCCGTGGTAAATAGAGCTAAAGTCATACTTTTTTATTATTTTTCTTGTGAGTTGGGTTGATCAAAAAGTAGTTAGTTTAGGTTGTTCGAGAGTCTTTTTTGTCTTTTTCTTCTTCTTTAATGACTATATCTCTTGCTTCTGCCATCAGTTCAACTTCGTTCACACTTTGTTTCTTGTTGGTAGCATAGATTTCTAACCTTCCTCTCCACCCACAATCCATGCATTCATAGATAACAGGCAACCACCCCAAATGACCACTCATATCACCCATCGTCGAATCAACTCTTCGCAAGTTTATACTCTTGCATCTGGGACAAACTGCAACATCACAATATTTCCCTTTCTTCCTTAATTCATCAAGCCTTTCCATAAGTCTTTGAGCATTTTTATTCTCAACTTTCTTTTCTTCTTGCAAAAGCTCTTGCTTTTGCACCTTATTGGTTTGCGGATTGGACAAGGTTATTCGAATATAGTTAAGTAAACGGTACTTATTTTATGTTTTAAATTTTTTAGCCATATTCCAGACAATTAAGGATCGGGTTTATATCTCGCTAACAAAGGTAGTCTAACTAAAAAACCCAAAATTATCCGCAACTTGCTGCTTAACAAGATCAGTGTCAACTAACTAAGAAGCTTCCAAAAAAAGAAAAAGGAATTGTTGACATGGATAAAAGTGGAGAAATCACCATTCTGAAAACATGCTATGGGAATATGGAATAATTGATTTTACATGGCTGTTTCTCTATTGAAAAAGTACCTATGCTAGGCTGTAATAAGTGCCCTGCTTTCTTTTTTGTATTCTTGTGCTTTGCTCCATATTTTATCAAAGTGATTCTCAAACATTTCTAAGCATGCAGGATTGTTAGTTATTAGCTCTGCGAAGTCTTTTTGGGTAGCTGTAGAAGTCTCCAAAGTAATATATGCCCATTTCTTGTCTGCAATTCCTATAAAAGCTGATAGCGGTTCATTAACATATTTAATTTGGAAATTGGAATAGTTTAGAAAGGGCTTTATCGCTCTCTTGAAACGATCTAATGTTTTTTCTTCTATAATAATTCGATATTGAATACCACGTTTAACGCACTCTAGTTGATGCGATTTAACCCAAAAATTTTTCTCGACATTAAAATCTTAATAATACACAAAAACTACTTAATATTAATGAAATTAAGAAAACAAGCTCTGCTAATTCTTGTGCTAATTTGCGGTCTCACTCTAAACGTAACAACTCTAACTCTGGCCAAAAATACAGAGACTCCTACAAGCCTCTACTTTGGTGTTGATATTGGCTTTGAGAGCATAGATGAGACACTGCGAATTGTTGATGAAGTTAGTTCTTATACTAACTTGTTTGTAATTGGTTGCTATGGTCCATTAATTCAAAGCAACAATAGTAGACCAATTTACAATGAAACTAGGCTTAGTTACATAAGCGAATACGTCTATTTGAAAGATTTGAGTTTCATAGTTTATTCTGATGATCCTCGTTATCCCTCAGTAGAATGGCTCAGTAATGCAACGGTTAATTTCGGAGACAAATTCTTGGGTATCTATTATTATGATGAGCCTGGAGGAAAACAGCTAGACCAAGCAGACTACCCCGCTTTTTACTATGCAGAAAACTTTAGTGATGCAGCAAATAGATATGTCAACACCCTAAACTGGTATCTGCGCAGTGGACCCTACTCAATCGGCAACAACTTAGAAGATGAAACAAACCTACAGTTATTTACTTCAGATTACGGTTTATACTGGTTTGATTATCAAGCTGGCTACGATACTGTGTTTGCGGAGTACGGCTGGAAAAGCGGCTGGGAAGATTACAGTCGTCAACTTAGTACTGCTCTCGTCAGAGGGGCAGCAACTGCCATGGATAAAGACTGGGGAATAATGATTACATGGGCTTACCAGCAACCTCCATATATGGAGCCAGGCCCTGGGCTCTACCAAGATATGGTAGCTGCATATCAGAACGGTGCAAAATACATCATAGTATTTGACAGCAACAAAGACTGGACAGAGAACGTACTACAGCAAGACCACTTTGACGCCATGAATCAATTTTGGCAATACACACAAACAAATCCAAGAACGCCAACTCCCACAGCCGCCAGATCAGCGTATGTGCTACCAGACAACTATGGCGAAGGGTTCCGCAGTCCAGACGATACAATCTGGGGGCTATGGAACGCAGAGTTCAACTCCCCGGAAGGCTCAAAGACTTTTACAACCAATATTAGAATGACTATCGCTACCCTTCTGCAAATGTTTGGACCGAACCTAGATATAATCTATCCAAGAGCAGACAAAACCGTGGAACAAATAGGCTACGAACATGTTCTTTATTGGAATGATCCTGGGCTGATTCCTAATGCTCAAGAAATGCCCTCGCAGATACCAGCTGGTAACGAGTCAGCATGGCAACTTCAAACTCCTACACCAACTCCTCTACCAGACAGCAACCAATATTCAGTTGGATTCTATTTGCTTGGAGTCGGCATCTTGATTTCAGCCGCGGTATTTGTGTCAGTTAGAACAATTAAGAAAAAGCGGTTAGCCCAAGCTGTCTAATTCAAAAGTCTACTAAAAAGCAACCGAAAGATTCGATCACAAATAAGTGCCCCCCGCCACTTTGATGGAACTTATGTGATACAGTAAACTTTCGTTAATTTAGTAGCACAACCAATTATTTCTATGGATTGCTTTATATGGAGAAATTTAGCTTGAACGAAATATGTCATTGGCAACTGATTTTTTGAACCCTTAGAGTATTGTTTTCTTAATAGAACAAGAAATTTATGAAATCTAAAAGTTAGTAAGGATAATGTAAATTATGCAAAAATATAAATAGTAAATAGGATGAGTACAAAACATAAATTTTGGAGTAATAAAAATGCGAAAAATAAACAAGAAAACCTATGTTACTATCACTGCTTTACTAGTGTTGACTATGTTTACATCACTCTTCTTCTTGCCGACTATAAGTGCACATGATCCCCCACTTGATATTTCAACATATGCCTTTATCGTAGCTTCACCCAACCCGGTGGGTGTAGGACAGACCGCCTACATAAACTTCTGGATAGACAAAGTGCCGCCAACAGCAATAGGTCTTTGGGGTATGAGATGGCATAACTTTGAAGTTATCGTCACAAAACCAGATGGAAGCACTGAAGATTTAGGAACGTTCAATTCCGATTCTACAGGAGGAGCCTGGACACAATATACACCAGCCGCAGAAGGTACATACAAATTTGATTTCAGCTTTCCCGGACAAGTTGCAATAGAAGAGAATCCATACCCATACGACAGAGCTAAGGTTGGAGGAGTCGCTTATGTCAATGATACTTACGGAGCCAGCAGTGCATCAACAACTCTAACAGTACAAGAGCAACAAGTGGTCACTGCTTTTCCAACAACTGCACTCCCAACAGAATATTGGACACGACCAATAAATTCTATGAATAGAAACTGGTACTCAATAGGTGGCAACTGGCTTGGACTTGGAGCAGCAATTTTTGGCAGTACAGGAGCAAACACTAACAGTCCTGGTCGCTTCGGTGGTAACTTTAATCCTTACACGGAAGCACCAAACAGTGCACACGTATTGTGGACTAAGCCTATAGCTTTTGGAGGTCAAATTGGAGGGAGCTTTGGCGATAGTGAGACAGGAATTTACGCGACTGGAACAGCATACGAAACCAAATTTGGTGCGGTAATAATCAACGGTATAATTTACTACACTGATTATCCCGGAGCCGCGAATAATCTGGGACCTTTAACCGCTTTGGATATAAAAACTGGAGAAACACTTTGGACTGTAAATGCTTCTAATCCACTAAGATGTGGTATGGTGTACAATTTCGTCACAGGAGATCAGTACGGAGCCCACGCATACTTATTTACGGCACCTGCTCCATACGGCTTAGGATTTATAGTTGGAAATACCCCCAACGTATGGTCTATGTATGACGCTATGACGGGACAGTGGATACTAGACATTGCTAATCCAAATCCAAACATGCTTGTAGAGGGTCCAAATGGTGAACTTCTAAGCTACACAACGTCTGGAGGTATGTTGAGTCTATGGAACGCAAGCAAATGCATCGCAGAGGGTTCAGTAAACCAAATTTACAGAAGCTATAGCCCTGCAGAAATTTGGCGACCTCCACAAGGAGCGACTATTGACTGGAACGATGGATACGAGTGGAGCGTACCTATAGCTACAAACATGTCAGGTGTGCCCATAGTGCCCGGTCTTGGAGTTTCTGCTGTTGACAGTGACGTTGTACTTTTGACTGCCATGGATGGTTCAGTTCCCGGAGGAGCGCAAACTGGTTATAGATATGACGCAGGCTATAGTGCAGATGACGGACATCTAATGTGGGGTCCAATAAAGAGAACGCTGGAAGCATTTACAAATAAGCCGTTGGGTCCTGCAGGTGAGGGAGTCTACACAGAATACACATGCCAGACCGAGACTTGGACGGGATACGACATAAAGACGGGACAGAAGCTTTGGGGCCCAACTACACCATTCAGCAATCCTTGGGGTTACTTTGACAACAACGCTAAAGCAGTAATCGGCTATGGCAACCTTTACACATGGAGCTTCAGCGGGGACGTATATTCGATCGATCTTCACACAGGTACTCAAAATTGGGCCTGGAACGGTGGAAGCGCCGGCGTTGACACACCCTATGGCATATGGCCATTGGGCACTTGGGCTATGCAGCATATTTTGGCTGACGGAAAACTCTACGTACGCGCAGGTCACGACTACACACCACCAGTCTTCAGAGGCGCCAAACTCTATGCAATAAACGCTACTACCGGAGAGGAAATATGGAATTCCTTGAGCTTTAACATTATTAGTGCACCCTGTATCGCAGATGGCGTTATGGTTTGGGACAACGGCTATGACAACCAGATATATGCATATGGCAAAGGACCAAGCAGATTAACAGTTGATGCACCAAGCGTGGGAGTTACGATTAATACACCTATAACAATCAAAGGAACAATAATTGACATTTCAGCAGGCACACAGCAAAATGCAGTTGCAATGGACTTCCCAAATGGATTACCGTGCATTTCTGATGCAAGCCAGAGCCAATTCATGGAAGCGGTGTATCAAGAGCAACCAATGCCAACCAACCTAACAGGTGTTCCAATAGCAATAAATGTGGTTGATTCAAACGGCAACTATAGAACAGTTGGAACTACAGTAAGTAATGCGTATGGAACCTATAGCTTAACCTGGACTCCTGATATTCCAGGAGACTATACTGTCATCGCTAACTTTGCGGGAACAGAATCATACTATCCCTCCGAAGATGCAACAGCCTTCTACGCAGCCGACTCAGCAGCAACACCGATTCCTCAATCATCTTCTCCCCAGGAGCCAGTTATGATGTATCTTACAGTTGCAGCTATAGCTATCATTGTTGCTATTGCAATCGCAACAGTTGTAATCGTCATGGCAGTTAAGAAACGGCCGTAAAGCTGAAAACAAAGGAAAACTATCCTCCTCCCTTTTTTAGTGTCAAAATAAGACTTGGAACCAGGACTGAGTGGGCTTTAAGCCTAAAAATACGAATCGGTTTAAGTTAATATTTTTCCTAAAGAATAAATGAGCCAAAAACCATTCAAAAGGCATTATTATATTAAATTTATTGTCGTCAAATCTACTAAGCAAATTATTTTGATCTATCTGCGTTATGGTTCATGAATAAGATAGGGAAAGGTTTTATGAAAGCAAAGTGTGTATTGGAATCCTAAAGTGGGCCGTTAGTCTAGCTGGCTAGGACGTCGCCCTCACGCGGCGAAGATCACCGGTTCAAATCCGGTACGGCCCACCAATCATTATTGCCATAAACACAGACCTTGTAGCGAAGGCTTTTTCTCTTGCACAATTTTTTTACTTTTGGCTATTTGCTGTCGTGCATGTACAGTCACAAAATTTTAAATATAGTCCACATTTACATCGTATCCATAGGTGTAATTAATGTCTGAAACATCCGTTAACATGACCGAAAAACTCCAAAAGATCGGCGAAACCGCTCAAGAATATAGAGAAGCAATAATGAACCAATTCAAAGATATGGAAGTGGAAGTTAAAGATTGGAACTTCGCCGTTGGTAAAAACGATAAAGAATACACAGTTGAAGTTAACCTTAAAATTGGTATTCGCTCAAAAAAACCTTGATCCTGAAATTACCTATGATTTTTTCTTTAAATCTTGCTTATTATAGATACTTGATTTGATATGAGCTGTGTTGAACCAAAACAGATAAAAACACGGTTAGCTATCCATCAAAGCGAACTAATCGAGGACAACTAAATGCCATCTGAAATTACTGATGTTGAAAAATTCGTGGCCATGAGTGCCAAGGCAAAACAATGCCACGTGGTAAGGCTAAAGGATTCGGTTAAATTGAAGCTTCGTACGCCAGGTCAACTCTTTACGCTCAAAATTGAGCCTTTAAGGGCAGATGAAATTATTAAAAAGCTTCAGTGCGAAATTAAGGAAGACGAAAAATAAACCTTTTTTTCTAACGGACTTTTTGAATTTAACAACCCTTTAGCGTCAGCAAGTTTCCCAAACTCAGCTATGAAAAAAAGATATTACCTATTTCTTATCTGCTAAACTTAAGCAGAGTTTTCAATTGTAACTGTTGACATTTGTTCGAGATTAATGGTGACTTCATGGCGTTTCTTAAGCTATCTTTCCGATTAACTTTTCAGACTTTTTCTTTTTTAGTATAAGTACTGGTATTTCTGTAAAAAGCCTCCTTTCAAGTATAACGTATCTGACTGGTCCAGTTTTTGATTCCGTATACAAAAGCATCGCCAAAACACAGATTTTCTTTTCAATCAAACTCAAAATTTCGCCAATAAATTCGAAATATCGCGAACCTTATATATACGTGCCGCGGATGCAAGTCTAACTTTTTTGGGAACTTGTTACTCATTTCCGAACTGCCTAACTTTACTAAAAGCAGCTGTCAACCAATGGGCAAAACTATTTGTTAAAAGCAACAAACTATAGAAATTATCGATTTCAGGTCCGAATTTTCAAAACTTTGTTATGAAAATGTCGGCAGTTAAGGCTTCTTGGTGACGTTGAAAGGCGTTTTGAGTGAAAGGTCGCTTTACTTTGGCGGATTTGTTGCTGATAGTTGCGCCTCAGAATCTGCTTTTGTTTATTGTTTTATCTTTGTAAACTTGTGTTGAAGGCTTTCTTAGGTGTTTTTGGCAAAAGTTTGTTATTTTCTTTCTTCGGAGGTGATTTGGCTTGGCGAAATCAATTCGAAGAGTCACTTTTTACACTAAATAGATAAAAATAATATTAGATTTTATCGGAAAAGACATAAAATACTACAATTTGTCCATAATGGACGTTATTTTTGGGTTACAGCTATCGAACGATCGCCTTCAGAAGGTAGACCCGGACGAAAGGCGAAAATTCGTGGCGAGAAAAAGGATGAAATGTAAAAATCTTTAAGTTAGATTGCAAGTGGTTGCAGAATAAGGTGAGTTGATGAGTCTCAAAAAGTGTGTTTGGGGGATGCTTTCGTATACACTACACCTTTCCCTTTCTTGTTTAAGCACTATTTGGGTGCTTTTTGTACTAGTCGAATCAAATATGTGGAGAATTTTTCATGAGTTTTGAGCGTAATCTGCTAATTTCGCTCTTGAAATTAACAAAAGAATCACCCGCTTTAATTGAAGATGTCAAAAAAGACGCTAGACTACCCACTGATCTTTCGTGGGAATTGCTATCTAAATTACAAAATGATAACCTTGTTTATTTAAAAAACGAATGTGTCGAAATTGATAGCACAAGCCGCCTCAAAATCGCCTTAAAAGCAGGCTCCCTCGGAGCAGATCTCCAGAACATAGGCGACCTGCTAAGTTGGAGGGAGTTTGAAGAAATTACTGCCATGGCCCTTAAAACAAACGGCTATAGCGTCCTTAATAATGTGCGGTTCAAGCATGGGAAACGCAGATATGAAATCGACGTAGTTGGTTGCAAAAAACCACTAGTAGTTTGCGTGGATTGTAAACGGTGGCAACATTCCATTGCAGCATCTGCTTTGAAGAAGATTGTTAATTCACAAACAGATAGAACACATTCTTTAGCTGATTCCTTGCCCAACATTAACTTAAACATCGAATGCACTCTATGGGAAAAAGCCCAGTTCATACCTGTAATCTTATCTCTTTTTCCCTGCGCTTACAAGTATATTTACGAGGTACCTGTGGTACCTGTGCTACAGCTTCAAGACTTCATTTTTCAACTACCAGCCTACATTCAAGCGATCAAAGTTTTTCCTAAAAATTTTAGGAAATTAATTTAGGATTTTAGGAATTTAGGTTTTGCGAGCCTTAACGCTGGGTTCAGTTTTAAGAGAAACATCGCGATTAGCGCGGTAGGTGCATAGTGGCTTTTGGAGCCAGGGTAGTATGATGGTGATTAGGGGATGTGGTATTAGAATAATAAGTATGGACAAAGCAGTTTAGGAGTTAGTTGCCTATGTGTTCATCCGCCAAAATCATAAGGATGGTTGGATACTGCCTTAACAAGGGTGCTCGCTGTTGTTCCCGCTTAGCTGTGGAAAATGCTTTTCTGGCATATACTCGAGACCAATAGTTTTTAACGACTTAAACACTCATTTGTTTATCTTCTTTATACTGATTTCTGAGCCATTCCATGGGAAAAGTAGGATTCCTATTCACCATACATTAAGAGGAGTTTGCATGTTTGGAAGAAAATCTATTTAGCTGTATAGAATTCTGAGAGGAAATCCTTGTCTTTATCGGCTATGTTTTGGTCAGCGACTATAATCCTCTCTTTTCGTGATTGGTCTAACAGTTGATTATGTTGAGAACTGTATCTTATCTGAGCCCTCTTTAAGATCTTTGAGAACGAGGAAGTGGGCTTTGAGGCTTTCTATGTTTAGCTTTTCAGGACAGTGACTTTGCTTCAGACACGATTTAGTTTTTTCTATAATCCATTTACAAGTCTCACTTTGTAGTTTTATTTTTGTGAGCATCGTGAATACCTATAATATTGTAATTTGGTGTTGTCTGAGGCAATAATAACTTTAAAGTACACTTTACTTTCTACGCTATTGCAAGTAGCATGTATCAATGTTTAAGTTGCCCCTATCTCGCTTAAGAATCCGAACCTTATCAGGAATTTTATCTTTTTCCCAATCAGCCCAACTAACCTCTTTAAATAACCACCGCTTACCCAAATGCGCAGCCACTACCGCATGTTTGTACTCTTTACCTGAGGGTATGAATTGGTCGAGGAATTGAAAGAGTTTGTCGATCTGAGGTTTTGGAAAGTAGGCGTAGTAGGTAGCGTTTTTGACTTCGTATGCGTAGTTGTGTTGGCCTCTGCGGGCCATGATGTCGGGTAGGGGGTTGAGACTGGGGTTACTGACTGGGACACGAACAGCGTTGTATCCTTTTTTATGTAGCAGTTTGACTAGGACGGTTTCGCTATAGAAGCCGCGTTTGCGCCAACGGCGGAGTTTGATGCGGTCAATTTCAGTGCTCACGTTTTTCACTTGCTTAAAGCTATTTGGGGCTTTTTTAAGATAAAGATTTTTGCACTGTGGAACGCAAAACTGTTTTTTGGGGATGCTTTTGTATACTCAACTTTTTCTGTGGTGTCGCTGGAGAGTCATGGTGACCATGTAAATTGTGAGTAATACGTACTTAACCAGAACAACGTAATCGGTATTATTTAACATTCACAATTACGAAATATTGGCGCTATAGGCATTACTATTGGCTATAAAAGTACCTATTATCCCAAAGCTACAACGAACAACAACTGCCAAGGGACCATAAAACACTTTAAAAAACCCTAAAAAAGTCCCAAGTGTATACAAAAGCATCAACCAAACACTCAAACCAAACACAACCTCAAAGCAAACAAACTTCCCAATATTAAATAATACTGGCAACCCTTCAAAAAAATAACAGAACCACCTCATTCAGACTTTATCCAGGAAAGCATCGAAAAAAGTTTTAGGTGCCAAATTAACCAAAGTTTTTAAATTTGCAAGCAAAGAACCGAAAAAGGGTCAAACCGCTCGAAGCTTTTTCGAAAAAATCAAATTTTGCTTCGAATGGAGATTTTCAACAGTACTTATATGAGGCCCCGATATTCCCCATGCCAATCTTTAAATCTAGATGCTAAAACCTCAATTTCACTGTCTTTTCGCAATTAGAGCCTTAATTTAGGCCTTTTCATTTAGTGTTCCGCGAAAAATTTGGGGGTGTTTTTTCATTACCATTAGTTCGCAAACATACAACTGCAAAAATTTAATTTTATTCTTAAATAAGCCGGTTTTAAGCAGTTTTAAGCAAAAGCGTCTTAACGAATAGTCGTTGTTTTTAGGTTTAGTTTGTTAAATTTTTTTTTATCATTAACGCACAACTTTGGGATTTATCCGATATCAGACTTTGAACTGTAGCGTTAGTTCTTTTCGTTTTTGAGATTTAGACAAACTTCTGCAGGTCATGTTGCTTTTAGCTGCAATGGTATATTTTGGCGAAAGGTTAGAATTTACAGGATAAGCTGATTTGTTATTTTGATTGGGTGGTGCCTAAAGCCTGCACCGTTTGCTTCCGTTGTATCCGGTGATACACTAGCAAGAAAGTTAGAGCTATGTGCCTGAGTAGCTACGATATGAAAAACTATCTAAATCTAACCGTTTAGTCATTAACCAAAGTTAAAGTTACTTACAGCGTCAGATTGCAGTAGCAAAAAATTCGATCTTTTAATTAATTGTTTCTTAGATGCTGAACGAATTATTATCAAAATTTAACTGGCTTTAACCTACATTAATACAGGACTTTGATTGATCAAAGAACTTCATGTAGTAAATCCAGTTGTATACGACTTGCTAAAAAATTGTCTCGATAAAAACAAACAACAAAAAGAATTAAATTACTCATCAACTATTATCATAGAAAACTAAAAGGCATTAACCTATTAGATAAACTACAAAAATTGTACAGAACTGCTTTTCAGCTAGACTCATGTTTTGAATTCAAAGTTAACAATGTTACTTCAGAAAAGCTTTAGCGTATTCCTTTTAGCTGCAGTCTTAGCTCATTCCAGATGTTTTACCCTAAAGCGTTGGTGCAGTTAAGTAACTATTCTAAATCAGATGGAAGATACTAAAAAATTAGGCTTTTCAGAATTTGTTCACTTTCCTGAATGTTTTTGCTTTGAGGTTGAGCATTTTTTTAAAGACTTGAAAACGATTAGTTATTGGCTCCACCGCGCTGTCGTTATGTTTTCTATGGCGTTTTTTTTCTTTCTGTAAAGTTAAAAGATGTTGGTGATTGATATAAGACGTCCCTCTTAACCCGTCTATTGAGTAATTTTTTTGATAAATGTAGATTTGTATACAAAAGCATCAACCAAACAAAGTTACGAAAGCTTTTTCAACAAAATAACCCTCTACCTTGATGCGATAATTAATGTCCAGCTTTAAGGTTTTGAGCAAGACAATAAAATTCACAACACGCGGAGAAGTAGATTTTTTAGACTTATCCGATAATGTGCAAGATACAGTTTCTAAATCCCAAATTAAAAATGGAATAGTCCATGTTTTTGCACCCCACGCAACAGGAATTCTGATCCTGACAGAAAACGACGACGCCCTTCTGCAAGACATCAAAGCATTCCTTGAAGAATTGACGCCTAAACTCGGAAACTATCAACACCCATCTAACGCACATTCCCATTTGCGTTCTATGCTTCTGCCACCGGATAAAACATTACCGTTGATTGATGGGCGTGTCGAGTTTGGGACTTGGCAATCGTTGATTTATGTAGAAACTGACGTTTATCCGCGGGAGCGAAAGGTAATTATCCAGGTTATGGGTGAGTAGTAAATCGTTAGCAGGCTAAATGCCTTCATTTTGGTTTTCCGTAACGCAAAAATAGGCACCTAACAGAATAATTGATATGTTTAGTTGTAAAAATCAAGTATTCTAACTGTAATTTTAACTATTTATTTTAAAAAATATTCATTCGATTAAAATTCGTGCAGCTATAAGATCCTGTTAGCTATCTATTTCTAGCAGGGGGACAATAGCATCAAAAAAATGAACCAATGAAAGCAAAAATAACCTGCTAAACCCGTTCAAGCAATTAATTGCCATAAAAAATCTAATCTTAAAGTCAATTTAACATATTTTCAAATTCACAGTACACATATTCTTTCTGATCCTTCAAGCTATGTTAGGAGTATATAAGGTTCGTGAAGCTTCGAAAATATTCAGCTTCAATGCTCAGTCTTAATCCTCTTTTTAACACCTCTAGAGCGCATCCGAGCTTTAGTCTTTGCATCATTAAGCATCGACGGTTTCTCAGCTAAACTGTCAAACCCCTCTTCTGTTAAAAGTAAAGAATCTTCCGTCTCTTGGAAATCGGCAATTGTAGCTTGCTGGGCACCACTTTGTAGAATCGCAGCTATTGCACGGTCAACATCGCCAGGTTTCACGTTAATGCCCAAAATAGCATCTATTAAAATCACCACTTCAAAACCCAATTTACGAGCGTCAAGAACCGTGTTTACCACACAGTAATCCGTAGCTAAACCTGAAACAAACAGCCGCCTAATTCTGAGCTGTCGCAGTTGATTGGCAAGGTCTGTACTATCAAAGGCTGAGTATGCTTCACGAATAGGATTTGTTGCTTTTGAGACAATTAAAGTATTTTTAGGTAGTTTTAAGTCTGGACTAAAGTTTGCACCTGGAGTTTGCTGGATGCAGTGGGGCGGCCAAGGTCCACCCTGAGCTTCAAAAGAAATGTGATTTGCTGGGTGCCAATCGCGAGAAGCAATAACGTGAGCTTGGGCCGTATCAAACAGCTTAATGTACTTGTTAATAAACGGAATTATTTCGTCACCGCCTGCAACCGGTAAGGAGCCACCTGGGAGAAAATCTAATTGCATATCTGTAATTAAAAAGGCATCTGAACTTGTTAAATCGTAGCTAATACTCACATTCTTCACCACATTAAATTAATTTAGATTTGTCTGAAAAACTAACTTATGTAAAGCATCAAGTATCGAATAAACTTTTGCAAAGCAGTCAGCGCCACTGTAAACTAAAACCTATCTGAGATTCAAAAGCATTATAAATAAACATGATTTTGGTTTAGATTATATTCTAATTTTGTTTCTGAACAGAGCGGGAAGTTGCACAAAAATTAATCAAGTTTGAGCTGTTTTTGTAGGATAACCTTTGTTCAGATGGTGCACATGATTTTCTTCGCTACTTTTTATGCCGTTTAACATCTAAAACAAAGACACATTTAACTAATAACTATGATTTTTCTCTATTGAATTAATGCTTTTTTATCTTTTTAATGTAAAAAGTGACTATTCGAAATTTTTTCGCCCGAACAATCAACCAAAAGCTTTGCACGGATAAAAAACGGTATCACCTAAAAAGTCAAAAAGCTTCTCCAGTATCAGGTTCACAGCTTCTAATACTAACTGATATTTTAACGGAGAAATTTGCGCCTCCCAAAGGGTAGAGATAGCTTAAGAAAGATAAAAAAAAAAAGCAATAAAGCACCATAAAACGTATACTAAGACGGTTATGGGGAAAAATTTCAAAGCATTTAGCAAGCAAATGCTGTTAAAGGCCCCTCTGTAAACACCTTAGGCTCTGTCTTAAGAACAAAATTGACATTGATTTTGCTATTGGCACTCAAGGTTATTGAGTGGGAGTATTGAACAGTTTTGTGCGAGTTACGTATATATAAGATTCGTTAAAGTTCGAAGAAAAAATATTTTATGCGCAAATTTGGAATTGAGAAAAAGTATGTTGGGCGATGCTTTTGTATACGACTCAAGGATAGCCTTATCTTTAAATGAAGCCAATAAGTAACGAGGCGTCACACAATGAGAAATAACACAACCTTCATTTCAAGCCGCGATATGCTTGCCATAGAAGCTAACGCTGAATACTTCGGCCTTAGTCTCCTGCAGCTTATGGAAATGGCAGGACGAGGCGTAGCCCAAGAAGTCACTACACGATTCACTAAAGAAAAAAAGGTTGCCATTTTCTGTGGTTTAGGCGGAAACGGTGGTGACGGTTTCGTTGCAGCTAGGCACCTATTGGCGGCGGGTTTTAACGTTGCGGTTGTCGTGGTCGGCAAAAGCAGCGATATTAGTCATGAGACGGCGTTGAAGAATTGGCAAATTCTCCAATCGCTGAAAAAAAGGCTACAATTTATTGAAATAAAGGATAGCTCAACCATACCCAAAGTAGAAGCTGACATAGTTATTGACGCATTGTTGGGAACAGGCACCAAAGGAAAACTCAAAGCCCCAATCTCCCAAATAGTAGAATATATTAACAAACTAAGTGGCTTCAAACTTGCTATTGACGTACCTACGGGCATCGATTCAGATACAGGTGAAGTCTTAGGAAACGCAATCAAAGCCGATTTGACAGTGACATTTCATAAGCCAAAGCAAGGGTTAGAAAAAGCCAAAGCTTACGCTGGAGAACTTGTAGTTGTAAGCATCGGTTTACCTGCAGAAATGGAGCATTTCGCGGGTCCGGGCGATGTTGCGCTTGTCGCTAAGCATCGCAATACAATAGCTCACAAAGGTGATTTCGGGCGATTGCTCGTTATCGGCGGAAGCGAAGTCTTCTCAGGGGCGCCCACCTTGGTTGCATTGGCAGCGTTGCGAACAGGTGTAGACATAGTTTACCTTGCAGCGCCCAAAAAGACTGCGGAAGCAATCTCATCAATCTCGCCTGACTTAATAACAATTAAACTCGACGGAGAAAACCTAAATCCAAACAGCATTGAAAAACTCAAACAATACTGGGACATGGTTGATGCTGTTGTCATTGGACCAGGACTGGGTTTAAAATCTGAAACAATTGAATTCGTAAAAAACTGCCTTGTTGAAGTTGAAAAAGCTGGTAAACCAATTTTGCTAGACGCTGATGGACTTAAAGCATTCGCTTCTTTCAAAAGAGAATTAAATGTACCTCTAGTTTTGACACCACATGCAGGCGAATACGCCATTCTAGTAGGCGAAACGTTACCTGAAGATCAAGAAAAACGTGTTTCTGCGATACAGAAAAACGCCAAAAAACTAAAAGCAACAATACTAGTCAAGGGCAAAGTAGACATCATATGTAGCGCAGATCATACTAAAATGAATTTTACAGGTAATCCAGGAATGACAGTAGGGGGAACAGGAGACGTCTTAAGCGGCATCGTTGGTGGCTTATTAGCTCAGCATTCTGACCCCTTTGAAGCTGCCGTGGCCGGAGCCTTTGTGAATGGTGCGGCAGGTGACTTCGTTGCAGCAGAAATAGGCTACCATATGGTAGCAACTGACCTCATCGATTGGATTCCACGGGTTCTCGATGTCCCTTTGAGTCACTTGAAGGTGCAAAAATCAAGTGGAAAATAAGGCAATTTTACCAGTCAGGATTACTATTTACCATGCTGCGCAGGATGATCCTAAAAAAAATACTGCATTAAGGTTGAAACGTCGAGGCCTCGCAAGAATCGTTACAAGGACAAGGTTCTTGCCAAAGAGAGCTATCGTGCTCAATCCCTTCGGTGAAATCGCGTTCTCGCCATCAGATCGAGAAAGGCTTGCGCAGTTTGGGCTGGCAGCACTAGATTGTAGTTGGGAACATGCCCAAAAAGTTATGGGGGAACACGTTAAAGGAACCAGCCGATGTTTGCCCATTTTAATTGCTGGTAACCCCGTTAATTTTGGTAAACTAACCAAGCTTACAACAGCTGAAGCTATCGCGGCATCCTTGTACATTGCTGGTTTCAAAGAAGAAGCAGAGAAGGTTCTGGAAATTTTTACCTGGGGGCACACGTTTTTTGAATTAAATCAGACTTTGCTGGATAATTATGTGACCGCCAAAGATAGCGCTGATATTGTAGAGATGCAGACAAGGCTGTTAAAGAGCCAAAAACGCGAGGCAAGTAAAAATGTGTTTGAGTAATAATTTAAAACGTGAAATCCTTATAATCGTCCTTGCGAAAAAAGGTTGAACGATGGCTGGAGAGACGTGACGTTTGGAGTTTATCACTGATTTCTATGTATTCTTAGCTTCAGTTTTGCTTATTTCGCTCTCAGGGGTACTCATGCCTGGGCCACTCTTCGCGGTTACCATTCAGAAGGCAGCAAAAAGCAAGATTTCAGGTGCTCTAATTGCAGTCGGACACGGATTAATAGAGTTCCCACTTATGTTTCTAATTTTCATTTTACTCATAAAGTTCGAAATTCCAGACGCCGTTCAGATTATGGTGGGTTTGGTTGGTGGGTTCTTGATGGTTTTCATGGGAGTACAGACTTTTCGAAACCGGCAAAAGCAAAACGAGGCAAAACTAAGCCCTAAACGTGACTCTATACTTGCGGGTGTTTACACTACAGCAGCCAATGCTGGCTTTATCCTTTGGTGGCTAACTATCGGTACGACGCTCATACTTAACGCCAAACTCTTTGGGCTTCTGGGTTTCTCAATCTTTGCAGGGGTTCATTGGCTTACCGATTTTGCATGGTATTCGGTTTCAGCTTTTCTGATTTTCAAGTCTCAACGTTTCTGGAACGACCGAGTAAGGTCAGGGATAACGCTTTTTTGTGTTGTGGTTTTCGTGGGTTTCGGTCTATATTTTATGAGTTCGTCTTTGTGGGCCCTTTTGGCATAGTTAAATAGGCTATTGCATAGTGATAATTATGGACTTTAAAGTTGGAAATGCACGTCTCAGTCTAATTCAAGGTAATATCATTGAAGTAGAAGCGGATGCAATCGTTAACGCTGCGAATTCGACGCTTCTGGGTGGAGGTGGAGTTGACGGAGCCATTCACAATGAAGGCGGACCCAAAATCCTTGAAGAATGCAAACGGATAAGGGCAACTGAATGGCCTGATGGGTTACCCACTGGAATCGCAGTAATTACGTCGGGGGGTAACCTAAAAGCTAAACACGTTATTCACACGGTTGGGCCCATCTGGAGGGGAGGAGTCTATGAGGAACCAAAGCTGCTTAGAAAAGCTTACTGGAATTCACTTAAACTTGCCGTAATTCACCAACTAAGGTCGGTTGCATTTCCTTCGATTAGTACTGGGGCATACGGATACCCAAAGCAGGAAGCCAGCCATGTTGCTATCTCTGCAGTGAAGGATTATATCGAAAAAGAAGACAAAATTAGCAAAGTCACTTTTGTACTGTTTTCACAGAGCGATTTTGACATTTACTCTAAAACAGCTGTCGAACTGCTCAGGCGTATATAACCCTGCCTTATTGGCAATGAATCCTTCGATTTCCATTTAACATACCTCCACTAATACCACCACAAACAACTTATGATAAACAACAATTGTGCTTGTTTTAAATGCACTTGGAAAAACTGAGGCTTGGCGAAAATCTTCGTTTTTAGCCGCATAGAAATCGTGACAAAAGAGTGTTGATAGTTGGGAAGTTAGTCTTTCGTCGTGTGAAAGAATGCGGAGGAATTGAACTTGATTTATGGTTTCTAAGACAAGCTCAATCTTAAATTGTTAGCAATCAGTTGGCGTCTTGAAGTTGACCAACGAGAACACTTCATGTTTGTCACCGAGCACTTTTCGACCCTCCAAGTAACCCAGTTCTATAATGAAACCTATGCCTGTGACTTTTCCACCTAGCTTCTCCACCAACTCAATGTTAGCGTTTGCAGTTCCTCCTGTTGCAAGCAAATCATCGATAATTAGAACATTTTGTCCTTTGAGTATAGCATCTTCATGCATCTGGATAGTGTCAGTTTCATATTCTTTCTTATAGGTCAAGTCCATACAGTTGAATGGTAACTTGCCTTTTTTGCGTATAGGAACAAATCCGACGCCTAATTCATAGGCTAACGGAGCACCAATTATGAAGCCCCTTGCTTCGTTGGAAACGATAACGTCTATAGATTTCCCGCGATAGTGGTCAGCTAATCGCCTAATGGTTTCCTTAAAGTATGTTTTATCTTTTAGAATCGGTGTAATATCCCAGAAGACTACGCCTTTAAATTCAGGAATTCTACGGATTTTATTTTTTAATTCAATTTTTTCATCTGATTTATTCATAGTATTTTTTTCTCCTTTAGACTAAAGCGCCTTTTAGAGCTTTATCGCATTGGCAAATACATTCGCTGGGTGTTTTTGCGATGGTTTCAGTGATTAGGTGTTTGACATTTTCAATGTTTTTCTTCATGACAGTTTTGATTTCGTCGATTGAAACTACATGGTCTTTCCAAACGTCATAGTCTGTTACCGTTGATATGGATGCATAACAGATTTCGGCTTCACGCGCTAAAACGCATTCGGGAACCAATGTCATACCAACTATATCAGCACCCCATTGACGGTACATCCGCGATTCGGCTTTGGTTGAGAAGCGCGGTCCCTCGATACAGACGTAGGTTCCTGTTTCATGCATCTTAATTTGCATGTCCTTGGCGATGGTAACTAAGGTTTTGTGCAATTCAGGGCACATGGGATCAGCAACGGTTATGTGACAAACCTTGTTCTCTGCCGAGGTGTAGAAGGATTGTTCGCGGCGGGTGGTACGGTCGATGAATTGGTCAGTGAAAACGATTTCTCCTGGATGGTATTCTTCTCGTAGTGAACCCACGGTTGAAGGTGCAAGTAACCGCTTTACACCGAGCTTTTTTAGGGCAAAGATGTTGGCGCGAACGTTGATGTCTGTTGGGCGTATGGTATGGTTTTTTCCATGTCTTGGTAGAAACGCTACAGATTTTCCTCCGAGTTCGCCGACAGTTATGGCGTCTGAGGGTTTGCCATATGGGGTATCTACCGTTATTTCCTGGATGTTCTTGAGAAGGTTAGGGTCGTATAGACCTGTTCCGCCGATTACTCCAAATTCTGCTTGCATAGCTCTTAACTGCAAGTATTTGACTTATATAAATACCGAAAACAAACTAGCAATAATTCCAATATCCGTTCAGGTTGCTTTATCTATCGTATTTTAGATAAACTATAGGCTTAAAAAACAACAATAGCAATCTACCTCTATCGATTCTGCAATGACTTCTAATTATCAATACTTTGGTTTTTGTTTATGCTTTCCCAATTGTAACGGATACTGTTTGTGTTTGTCCGTTGCGAACAACTGTGAAACTAACAATTTGATCAGGCAAAGTATGTTGTTCAAGATATGATAGCAAGTCGTCAGTGTTAGCTATGCGCACGTTGTTAATGGCAATTATGATGTCGCCGCCAACGACGATATTTTGATTTAGAATTGCCTTGGTTGCCGTGCCGCCTTGCAAACCATTTTGTACTGAAACGCGCTCAACTAACCACCCATATGATACTGGTGCACCCATTGCTTGCGCGATAGGGTAGTTCATGTCTGTTCCGACAGCGTTTATTGAGGGATGCTGATCGTAAGAACCCGATGTTACCAAGGAGGCGAGTTCGCGCATAATGGTTGATGATGGGATAGCAAAACCTAATCCTTCTGAGTTGCTGATACCTGCAGTAGTTATGCCGACTACTTCGCCTTCATAGTTGAGGAGTGGCCCACCTGAGTTCCCTGCGTTGATAGGTGTGCTTGTTTGAATGGTGTTGGGGATGTTTTGGCCGTTTTGGCTTGAATCGTCTTCAGTTATTGTTCTGCCTAAAGCGCTGACTATTCCCGTTGTTAACGTTCCTGATAAGCCATAGGGTGTACCGACTGCAACTACGGGGTCGCCTACCTTCAAAGTGTTGGAACTAACCATGGTTAGCGGTGTTATGCCTGTTGGCATCGAAGATACCTCGAGAACCGCAAGGTCAGCTTTAGCATCCGAACCTAATACCGTAGCAGGGTAACTGTTTCCATCTGAAAAAGTTACCGTCACGTTGATTGCTCCTTCTACGACATGGTTGTTGGTTACTGCAACAAGCCGATTATCAATCTGCGTTATGAAACCTGAGCCTTGCTGAAGAGTATAAACTCGTTGCCCAAAAATAGTGTACCCTTGTACAAGGTCTTGAATTACAACTACAGAAGATTTTACCTGCTGGTATAGCGTTGAAAGAGAAACGTTATCGTTGAACAAAAACGTCGGTGAGACGCTGGTTGAACCTTGATACAGCCCTATCTGTGCCTGTAGTGTGTTAAGTTTGTCGTTAAAATCAGAGTAGGTCACGACGTAGCCGATAAAACCTCCAGCAACCAGTCCAACCAACAGAATAGCAATTAGGATTAATGTTGAGAATCGTTTAGTTTTTCTTGTTGGAACAGAAATCGGAGGGCAAGAGTATGGTTGTTGTGGTGTCATTGGCTCCATTAAATCACCTTTTAAGATGAGAATAACTCGTCTGTTGAGAATAGTGACTTCTTGCAGGTTGAACAAGTTTCGTCGGTCAGTTTAATGACTGCTCCGCAGTGGGGACATTTACTTTGTTTCTTAGCTAAATGCAAGCCTTCCTTCTCTTTAACGATTTTTCCGGCCTTCAATAATAGCATACGTTCAGTGTGGTTTGCAGCTTGATTATCATGTGTAACCATAATTATGGTTGTACCCTGCGTTATGTTAAGGTTTGCCAGCAGTTTGATTATTTCCTGTTTGTTATGGCTATCAAGGTTTCCTGTGGGTTCGTCGGCGAGGATAAAAGCTGGGTTATTTGCCAATGCCCTCGCGATCGCGACGCGTTGTTGTTCTCCTGCGCTAAGGCGTTGAGGTCTATGGTTTTCTCTGCCTGAGAGCCCAACTATTTTAAGTAGCTCACTGGCGCGTTCTTTGCGTTCACCCTTCGATTTGACTTTGCCTTCCATAGGTAACTCAACGTTTTCTCGAGCATTAAGATAGGGCAACAGATTAAAGGTTTGGAATACGAAGCCCATTTTGTTGCGACGTATCTTGTACAGTTGGTTTTCAGGCATCTGCCCAACGTCTATTCCATCTAGCTGGACTTTTCCGCTGGTTGGTTTGTCAATACAGCATATTACGTTAAGCAGAGTAGTTTTTCCGCTACCTGATGGTCCCATGATAGCTATGAATTCGCCTTGATTTACTTGCAATGTGAGGTTGGTTAGGGCATTAACAGGCCGTTTGCCCAGCATGTAGGTTTTATTTAGGTTTTCAATTTGTATGACTGGTTTACTCATATTTCATCGCCTCTGCGGGTCTAATTTTTGCTGCTCCCCAAGCTGGATACAGGCTACCTAATGCCCCAAGAAGCACGGCTGCGCCGAATGCTATAAGGACAAGCTCCAAGTTGATTGAAGCCGCGGCTGACGAAGTAATGCTTCTAGCTACTTGTCCGCCTCCAGTGTTTCCAAACAAGTTAACGCTTGGAAGCAGCAGCGATGAGATAGTTGGTGCAGCTACAACGCCTATCACAATGCCGACTACTCCAGCTATTAAACTAAGCAAGACCCCTTCGAGCATGAATTGGCCCATAACTGTTGAGTTACTAAAACCTATAGCTTTGAGTGTTCCAATTTCCTTTGTGCGTTCCCTAACAGTATAGAGCATCACGAAGAGAACAATTAGGCTTGTGGCAGCGACTACAACTACGATTTCTTCAAAGGCGGTTACTTCTGTTTGACCAACTGATGCTTGTGCACTTTCTAAAGCGCTGGTGTAGGTGGACTGTATGGATTGGAGTTGACTTAAGCGTTCTTGACCTGTGGCAACGGTTAGCTCTGGATGCATTGTGCTTATTGTACTTGCAACTGATGAGACAACATTGCTGTTATCTGCGAATACACGTATACTTGTTATATAGCCTGTATTGTTTGTTATTGTTTGAGCATCAGAGAGGTTCATATATAATGTCAATCGGTCGGAAGTCGATGTTGTTCCATGGATACCAATTACTGTAAAGTCATAATCCAGAATTGAAATTGTGTCGCCGACGTCTGCGTTAAAATACGCCGAGTTGTCCTCACTTAGCAAGACAACATTGCTATCGCCTGCCTGAAGGTTTCGTCCAGCAGTAATATTTGTTGTTAATATTGGGTAGTTATCGATAAGGTCTGAAGTTAATGGTATCCCTTCAATTGTATATTCGGTTAATTGACGAGTAAAACTTCTACCCATAAATGTAACTGTTTCATTGCCGCCCTCAGACGCCTGGAATATTGTCTCTACTCCAGAAATACCTGAGATTGTGCTGTTAATGTCCGTGTATAAACTTTCGTTCATAGGGCTTGTTTGGCCACCATCAAATGCACCACCACCAAACTGGCCTGCAATATTGCCTAATCCACCACCGAATTGACTGGGGTCAAAAACAAAATCGCCATTACCACTCGGAATTGAACCTGGAAATTGCCCATCTGAGGGGTTAGTTATGGTTGAATTTGGACGTGTAAACCCAAAACCAGAGAATTCCGACGCCAAGCTACAATCTATCTGGGACAAGGTCTGGTTAATTGATTCGCCAGTTTGAGTTATAGTGCTACCTAAGTTATCGGCTATAGTGGTAGCTGATTGTTGATTAGCTATAACCCCTGCGGGTATAGAAATCATAATCGCCATAGAAAAACCTAAGGCAATAATTACTAGTAAGGCGCGAATTTTTCTTCTTGAAATGTTCCTAATTGCTCGATTGATAGTTCCCATTTAAGCACCGTTTTTTAGAGTGACTATTAAGACAACCAAGAAGGAACTGAAGGGGTATTTTGGGCAGTTTTTTGGCTTTTATGCTATTTTGAATTTCCAATCCCTTCTTGGCTGTCTGAGGACGGTTTAGCCCGATTAGTTATTAAACCATTTTTCAAAATATTACCCAAATCTAACCCTAATTGGTTAGCGCTTACAAAAATCACTTAGAAAAAATGAAACAATTTAATTAAAAAAGAGTAGCTAAATATAAAAAGAATTTCAAAAGGTGGTAGTTACAGCTTACTTGTCGATTTCTGTAACACTGAAATTAACGATCTTTGTCACTTTTGCCTGGTCTAAGTCGACTACAACTATTGCTCTGCCGTTTATCCCCGTCAAAGTCAAATTAGCGGTTGAAGCTTTAGTTACAACATTACCGTTACCATCAATTACTAAACTAAATTGTGGATGAACTGCTGTCATGTTATAGCCTTGACTGATTAATGCTGCTACGTCAATGTCATTTTCGGCTACGTTAGTTACGTTTGCAGTGTATTCCTCACTCATTTGTGCTGCGCCTGCACCGAATCCGCCGTAACGAGCTATGCCGCCTCTAAGACCTCTTTCAAATCGGGGTTCCATAATAAACTGTGTTTGCGTGTTAGTCGAGCTGTCGTCATTTGTTATTGCTGAAGGTGTCGGTTCCAAATTGGCTGCAACTATAGTATTATCGTCTGCTTTAACGGTTGATTGCAAAGCAATTACTGAGCCTGCAAGCCCTGCAATTAGAACAACTGATAGAAGCAAGAAGCTTTAGTTCGATTGTCCATATCTTTTTTCACCTCCCATTTAACCAAAACATTCTTGAACCGTAAATTATTAAACAATTTTTCATAATTCAACCCAATTATACTCCTAATTTTATCCAAAACTTGATTTCAGGGATCCTCAAAAGCGCACCTTTATTACTTAAACTCAACAACTGTGACAATAATTCAGCACGGAGCGGTTATGAAGTGTCAATAAATGCACGTTCACTAAAATACCTGTTGGGCTGGCTAATTGCCGGTACAAGAGGCGGTCCGACCCGTGCAAGAATCATACAAGCATTAAAGGAAACTCCTCAGAATGCAAATCAACTTGCAACGTCGCTTAAAATGGATTACAAAACGATGCGGCATCACCTTGAGGTTTTAGAGAAGAACCGTATGTTGAATTCAATAGGTGATCGGTATGGGGCAACCTATTTTCTATCTCAAACACTGGAAGACAACTATACTCTGTTTGAGGAGATTGTGAATAAAATCGGGAAAAAGTAGAAAAAGGAGAACATGAAAGAGGGAGAAACAATGAACAGAGTACAAAAAATCTTGATACTACTTGCAGCTTTGATAGGTCTAACTGCGTTGTTAGCCATCATTACATCCTCATATCAGACTAATCAAGGTCCCGGTTTTCCCTTTATTCCCCGAACATATAGGCTAAACCCGGGAGATTTTGAACTCTACTATATGGCACGAACAATTTTATCCTCGATTAACATAGTACTCACAGTTGTGTTGATTTTTAATTACGTCAGCATTTACCTTAAGACAAAATCTGAATTCACGATTGGATTAACGCTTTTCGCTTTGTTTTTCCTCATAAAGGACATAGCATGGAGCCCCTTCATAATAGGCCTGGCAGGGTTTGGCACTTTCGGGTTGGGTCCGTTCGCGTTTCTGCCAGATCTCTTTGAGATGGCGGCATTACTGGTGCTCTTCTATTTGAGCGTCAGATACTAACATTTGCTCTTTTCCTCATTTGGTTAATTTTGGGGCTGAAATGGAAAAATGCATTTAAGATTGTCTCGCAGTTAAGAGCTAAACAGAAGATGGAACATTACTCAAGCCAAGAAAAGTAACCCAAAAGTTATTGACTAGAAATAATATGTGTTGTATTAGCTGCTGGCTTCGTTGGCATATTGACGATTCATCTCAATAATCTAAAGAGGTAGACGATAAAGACCAAACCATCGAATCATTACGTCAGCAAATCACAGATCTTGAACTTCAAATTTCTCGAGCTCCCGACTCATCAACCTATCAAACTCAGATAACCAACCTAAACACACAGCTATCCAATTTGAATGAATCGTACTTAGAAGCAGTCAATGCCTACCAATCCTTAGACGCTATCGTGAACCTTGCCAAATCAGGTTCACTTTACAATAGTGAAACAATTCAAGATGCCCAAGCAACAACACTCCTCTGGAACGGCATGTTAAACTAGCTGGTTACATCTTTAAAGAAGCCACATCAAGTTCAACCTATACTTACGCTGAAATAAGCTATATTTTCAACGACCAAACCTTAACCTACAATCAAACATTAGGTAAATCAGGTATTGCCCTTTTCCCGGTGTTACCGTCCACAGTATTGCTGCAAATAGGAAATCAAAATTAAGTTGACGCAAACAAAGCAACTTTAACTGCTACATATTACTATTAACTCTTTATTTTTTTAACAGTTTTAAATCGCGGCGCCTATTGTAGAATAGGAGAGTTCACTTTTAATGCAAACCCCTCAGACAGGGAAAAAACCCAAACAGACTCATAAATGAAAAAAGTCCCTACCTGCTACAACACGCCTATAACCCAGTGAATTGGTATCCATGGGGCAGAGATGCTTTTGAAAAAGCAAAAAAAGGCGATAAACCCCTTTTCGTCTCCATCGGCTATTCCACGTGCCATTGGTGTCATGTTATGGAAAAAGAATCTTTCGAAGACGAAGCAGTAGCTAATTTGATGAATCAGGCTTTCGTTTGCATAAAAGTGGACCGTGAAGAGCGCCCAGATCTTGACGCAGTCTATATGGCTGTTTGCCAAGCTATGGGTAGAAACTGCGGTTGGCCCCTACATGTAATCATGACGCCTAAAAAAAACCCATTTTTTGTGGCCAGCTACATACCCAAAGACAATCGTTATGGCGTAATGGGAATGCTAAGTCTTGTGCCACAGATTGAGCAAATCTGGAAAACCCGCCGCGAAGAGATGGATAGCTATTGGCACAGAACTCAAAGACCAAATCAAGAGCCAAACCAATAACAATAATCAAAAGTCAACTTGGCAAAGCGGAACTTGACGAAGCATACGACCAGTTGTTCTTGGCGTTTGACCATGAAAACGCTGGGTTTGGTTCAGCGCCGAAATTTCCCTCACCTCACAACCTCCTCTTCCTGATGCGATATTATAATCGTACGAACCAACAAGCGGCTTGGAGCATGGTTGAGCGGACCCTACGTGGTATGCGACTTGGGGGTATCTTCGACCAAGTTGGCTTAGGCTTCCATCGATACTCCACTGATGCACGTTGGTTCGTGCCACATTTTGAGAAGATGCTCTATGACCAAGCGCTCCTTGCGTTAGCGTATGTTGAGGCTTTTCAGGCGTCGGGTGCAATGAAGTTTAAGGTAACCGCTAAAGAAACTCTGGATTATGTTTTAAGAGATTTAACTTCAACCGAAGGCGGTTTTTACTCGGCGGAAGACGCTGATAGCGAGGGGGAAGAAGGCAAGTTTTACCTTTGGACACAGGATGAAATTAAGCAAATTTTGCCATCTGAGCTAGCTGATTTTGCAATTCGGATATTCGGCGTTTTACCCATGGGCAACTACAATGAGCAGGGCAAAGGCAGAAGTGGTAAAAATATTCTGCACATAGCGGTGCCACTGGAGCAGATGGCGTCGGAATCAAATCTGACAGTGAATCAAGTTATAAATAAACTCGGAGAAACTGTAAATCGCTTATTTCAGGCACGGGAAAAGAGAGTGCACCCATTCAAAGATGATAAGGTGCTGGTTGACTGGAACGGTTTAACCATTGCAGCGCTGTCACGAGCAAGTATAATGCTAGACGACCAGAAATATTTGCAAGCGGCAAAGAAAGCGGCGGATTTCATTCTAAGTGAAATGCGTACTGAAACCGGAGGGTTGTATCACCGTTTTGCAAATGGAGAAAAGTCTGTTTCGGGGTTTTTAGATGACTATGCCTTCTTAGTGTTTGGTCTAGTTGAGCTCTACGAGGCAGGGTTTGACGAGAAATATCTGCAAGCTGGCGTATCTTTAACCAAAATGATGATTGCGGAGTTCTGGGACAGCGAAAACGGTGGATTCTACTTCACTGGCATAGGAGGTGATGAAGCCGTTCCACGGATTAAGCAAACCTACGATGGAGCGGTTCCATCAGGCAATGCAGTGGCACTTTATGATTTGTTGCGTTTGGCTCGATTAAGTGGGGAGATGTCATTTGAGCAATATGCCAGTAAAATGCTACAAACCTTTGCGGAGGAGGTTAAAGGGTACCCTATGGGCCATACGTTCATGTTAGTAGGTTTGGATTTTGCTTTAGGACCAGCTGTTAATGTTGTTTTGTCAGGGGAGCTAACGGCAAAAGACACTCAAGTCATGGTTGCTGCTTTAAGAAAAATCTACATCCCCAACTTAACGGTAAAGCTGTGGATACCTAAAAACGTCAAAACAATGCAACCTGTTGCGGACTATGAGCAAATTGACGGGAAAGCCACCGCTTATGTGTGTCGTGATCAAACCTGCATGCCGCCAACAAACGATATTAAAAAAATGTTAGAGTATATTGAATTACCAAAAGCTGAAGGAGATTCCAATATGGAATAATTGGATATTTTATGAATGAATGCTTTAAATTTTCCCATTTCAATGAGTTCTTTGATGAAAATTAAATCTTTCAATTTTTTTATAATTGCAAAAAAATGACAGTAACTTTTGCTCATCGTTAGCAACATTTATTCCATGTAGAGTTCGCAAACAAAATCTTGGAAGAATAAAACATTCCCCACTCGTTTTCTTTCTAATCTCTTCAATTTATTTATCAGTCTATATTGGAGACTATATCAAATTTTATTACTGATAAAAGCAAAAAAACACCTTTTTAACTAAATTGCCTTAAAAAACTTCTCTAAAAAAGAGCGCCGGGAATGGGATTCGAACCCATGCGGACCAGAAGGTCCACGGGCTCTCAAGGCCCGCGCGTTAACCACTCTGCCATCCCGGCACACTACGAATCAACAGTTGTAGCTCTTGTGTCTTAAATGTTTACCGAATCCCTGATGACTCACTTATTGGGCAAAAGTACTTAACCAACAACTGGAACCGTTGTTTGCATGCCAACACCCATAACAGTACTTATGCCTTGTAACATTTTGGATGCAATCTATGCAGGCGCTAAAGAACTCTATCCCCGGGAAAGCTTTCTTCTACTACGAGGTAAAAAACGAAAAGGAACCATTTGCATCACCGACTTGGTATTAGCGCCATTTGCGGTTCACGGCCACGGTGAAGTACATTTCAACCCTTACATGTTTGCTGGGGATTTCTCATTAATTGGAACAGTACATTCTCATCCTTCAGGCAATATTTCCCCAAGTCATACAGATATGAACTACTTTTTTGGGCGCATCCTCATGATTGTGGGTTACCCATATGAAGGGAAAGATTGCATTGTAGCCTACGATTCTAATGGTAATAAAGTGCCCATAGAAATAACTGCTGCCACCGAGCATAGAGATGAAGAGTTCTACTGAACATAATTTTGAGCTTTCTTGGCAGCTAACTGATATTTGGCAATAAAGTCTATGGCAAATTTGTCAGCGTTTTTCTCTGTTCCTCTATGGAAATTATCGACCCCTTTGCTACGAAGATGATGATAAAATTCGTGGATTATTACAAAGGGGTTGGCAAAAATATCGCTGTTTAAGACGGATATAGTTTCTTTTTTGGCGGTATAGCAACCATAAGCTTTAGTCTTATGTTTTTTTGGCAGCCCTACCTTGAGGTGTGGTACATTAACTTTATAATTTTTGGCTAAAACTTGCAACGCTTCTTCCGTTTTACCAGCCAAAATAAGCCAAACGATTAAGGATTTAAAATCATCTTGTTCCATCCTAAGTCACCAATACACTTCTCGACATCTTAATAAAGAAAATCTTATTGCCCGTATTCGCCTCGTCTGATTTTTTCTGCCAAAAGATGGATAAATTCGATGGGCCAAACGTCATCACAAACATCGTCTGTTAAGATCTTCCGTTGGTGATACATAGGGATGAGATCGTTTTTAAGCAGCAAAATTAGAAGGAATTGATGCCCATAGGTACGTTTGAAGAGGGCGTATTTACGGGCTTGTTTTTTTGTCATTTCAAAGTGAGGTTCGAGAATGATTTTTCTACCCTGCACCGTTTTTTCCAGTATGAAATCGGGGGTATAGACTTCGTTTGGCAACGGAAAACTAATTGTTTCGTATCCATAAGGGATATGCAAACGCAACAATGTAAGAGCAGTTTTCTTTTCCCATCCACTTTTATAGCGACTCATTTTTTGGTAATATGCTTGGGATTGACCCGTTATTTTCTGCATACGCTCCAAAAAGTCAAGGGCAGTTTTGAGGGTATAGCGATTTAGAGTTTTTTGTTTCAGCCATCTACCCAACAGAAAAAATGGATAATCGATTTTGCTGGGGTCTTGGGGAAAAAGCCGTTTAGCATAATTAGTTAATCGTTGCCGAGCTTCTGCTGCCGTTTTTTCATCCCGCCAAAGTGAAGGAGATGCAGAAGTTATTATGCCTAAACTAGCTGCTACGTTGGCGTTTTCTTTCGTTAAAGGAACATAAAGATCTTCGGGTAGAAGATGATCATATATTTGTAGGTCAGGTTGCGGACGCACCATCCAACGCATATAAATCCATGCCCGATCCTTATGCGGACCTCGGAGGGATGGTATATTTTGTGCTAAATCTTCGATAAAATCCGTAGGTTTAGTGAATCTTTGGGCGTATTTCAGGAGGTTTCGTTCAGCGTGGGTTCTTATAAATAAGTTGACTGAAGCGAGGTTTTCAGACGCGGCTTTCTTATTTGGGCCTAGGTCGGGGTAGAAATTTGTTTTCACTATTTCTTCTTCAAATAGGTGACCTTTTTTTATTTCAAAAAGGCTGTTGCCGAGTGCTGTATACAAATAGGCAAGTAGCATTCGAGCATTTTCAGGGTAGCCCACAATTGTATCATCGAGAATCGATGCTGCTAGCAAAAAGTAGTGAGCAACAACTCTTCTTTCTTCAAATTTTTTTGAATATGGGTTGAAGAGCAGTCGGGGGCTCATACGTCTATCCCACTGAACATCGGCTACGTTAGAGTTTTTGTTTATGAACTCAATGAGTAGCGCTGTTACCTCATCTGTTACCATAGCCCCATACCCAAACAGGATATTGTATGTATGAGGATACTTAAAACTCCTATCATTAGCAGACAAGCGAATGCGTAATAGTTTAATGGTTTCTGAAAAAATAAGTAATAAATCTTCAAATAAACAAACTGTTTACATAGTTATAATCGCCTTTCGGTGATTTCTTACCCTTACACAGTACAATTTTTTTGCAAGACTATCCCTTATTTGGCTGGAGCAGATTAGTATTTCAGGTTCTAAAACTCGAATATGGATCATATAGTATGCAAGATAAAAACCGAAATTTTCAACCTAAGAGAACAACTCTATTTCTAAAGCAATATTCATAGCACCAAATTATGCGATAGATTATGAAAATAAAACTAAAAAATTATTTTATGGATGAAGGTTTTCAATAAAAAAGGGTTGTTAGACGTTTAGTCTATTTAACAACAATTGACTTGAATTCGCTTCGAACATGTTTAGGTTTTGAATCTCGGTCATACTGTGCATAGATTTCGCCCTTGTGGTCCCAGAAATCAAATGTCCTAGCCGTCCAACCGATAGAAAAAGAACCATCTTCCTTAGCATAGTCCCTGGCCAAAATCTCATCAAAAAAGAATGACCTGTCATGTTCACGAATTGAAACTGGAATCTTACCTTTCCCCTCACAGTTTTCAGTAATTTTACCTTTAAATATTACAACCTCGCCTTTGGCAACTGAAGCAGGAAGATCATACAATTCCAGTTTAAGCTCTTTATCTTCACATACTGGGGCCTCAACCATTTCAGATCCAACAGCCATCGAAGGTGCTTCTTTGTTCTCCATCATAGGTTCCTTTGAAACCGTTGGTTTTATAACTGCTAAGTCTTCGATTTCCGAATGGCAGCTTGCTTGTACTGCTTTGATTCCGTTCAGGCATCCTTCTTTAGATTCATACCCCTCACTTGCAGCGATAATTTCACCGTTTGTAGCGTTCAAATGAAATCTATATCCGCAGGATTTGTCATAGAAAACTTGGTATTTTGGGTTGGGGATTCGTGCTTCTTCAATTGTCATATCTTCGATTTCTGAGCTGCAATTATTCTGCACACTTTTTACGCCGTTTAGACACCCAGTATGGTTTTCATATCCTTGGCTTACAGCTACTATCTTGTTGTTTCCGGCTTTGAGTCTGAATCTGAACTTGCCTGCAACGTCCTTATATACTTGATATTTTGAACTCAATAAAAAATCTCCTGTATATTAATAAAAAGAAGAAAGTAAATGCATTTATAGCTATGTTATTGTGAGGCTACAACCACAAATACATATTAATTGATTGCTAACGTAAAACATATTTCATTAAAAAACAGTTCTTCTCGATGAGATTTTGATTATTTTAATTGCGAGCGGCATAACATCTAACTCGTGCCATTTGCCAGCTAAACGAATCAGTTATGATGATTGAATTACGTAACCGCTAGGAACACAACCGAAATCGAGCACTTGAGACTTTGTTTGATTCATAGTCTGCGATGGTGTTCTTACGTGGTTTTATTACATAGCTGATTTTGACTTCAAGAGCAACAAAATGAAAAATATGTTTACCTAATCATTGCTTCAGTTAGATAGTTCTTTGGTCCAAACTACCTTTTGGCATTTAAATCTCTTAGTTCAGAAAATCCCTTTTTGATTCCCTGTATCCAGCTCCTTCGAGTTTTCGTCTTATAGATGAAATGTTTTTAGCCCGGTTGTCCGGGTAGAACAAGGAGCCGTCATCGTTGAACGACCGGTCCTGGATGACGATGGGAATCTCGTAATAGGTGCCGAACGGGTCGTCACCCACGACGGGGGCGGGTCCCGGCAGGATGCCCGGTGCGAAGTCGGACGGCCCGCCACGGACGAGATAGAAACCGGCGGGCCCGGCGTATACATTGAGCCGGGTGAGACCCAAAGCGTGATCGTGGAACCACGAGGTGAAGGCGCGCTTGTCGTTGGGATACCTGAAGGTGGCGGTGCCTGGCTCCCAGGTCAGGCCATACCTGTTCACGAATTCGTCGTAGTAGGTGCCGGTGGTGGCATAGCCCTCCGGAATGTTCTTGGCTGCGGGTAAATACCAGGCCTCCGTATAGCCGTCGCTCTCCTCCGTGGAATGGGCACCATGCAGATGGGAGACGATCGGTACGGGACCTCGATAGGGGCCGGGTCCAAACGCAGCCATATCGTGCATATGGCCGTCGCGGCCTGCGATACCGCCCGGCGGGTTTGCCCAGTGAATCGTCGGGTCTACCGGCAGCAGGTGCGGCAGGTAATTGCCGTCGGCATCCACCAGATCGTTGACCCACCGTACGGTAACGGGCACATCGCTCGTCGCTTCGATGGTGAAGGCCGGGGAATGGAAGGAGCCGCCTTCGGCCACCGTGCCGGGATGGTCCATCGAGCCGTAGCCCCAGACTGTCGTTTTGGGCAGGCTGGGCGGTAGAATCTGTTGTTGGAACTGGCGCACCCCTATGTCGTAGAAATGGCCGTGCCGAGAGAGCTGGGCATGGCGGGGGGTTTCACGAGGGGACTCACGTACTTCGGAACGAGGGTGGGATCCAATGCTCCGCCGCCCAGACGGGCAAGAACAAAGCGCGGTCTGAGGGGGCTGCTCCCCAGGGCAGCGCGAGGCTGGCGGCGGTTACTGCTCCAAGCTTCAGGAACTGTCGTCTACTGAGTTTCACGGTTGCATCTCCTTTCGGCGGTGTAACTGAGTCGCGTTTATATAAGTTATGAAAGTCCATTATGATGTCTAATTATACCATCTATTGATACAAAATAATAGTATATCCGGATATATTTCGAGGTACATACAAATTGTCGTCAGTGATCCATACTCTGGCTGTGAATTGAGGTTGCCGTCGCCACAGAAATCTCATGCCGGGCAAGGCCAATGCCAGGAGATGCATCTGCCCCGGGCAGTCCACCGGGCTCTCTTTTGACAAATATTGCCAACTGTGATAGTATTTTTGCCAGTTTCAATAAACGGAGTTGGACGCTCTTATCGAGAGGGGTGGAGGGACCGGCCCGCTGAAGCCCCGGCAACCAGATGGAATGGCGCGTATTTTCGGCCTTCCGTCTCATGGTGCCAAGTCCGGCAGGCCCTCACGAACAGGGTGATGAGTCTCGTGGCGGTCTGGAAGATGAGAGGTACCCTGGTGGCTAATGGGCACTCTCTCAAACGGAGAGTGTTTTTTTGTCAGAAAACCAGATTGAAGGTGCAACATGCGCAGTGTATGGTGGGAAGATAACGTCCTGAAGATGATCGACCAGCGCAAGCTGCCGGCCGAATTCGAGATAGCCATCTGGTCCGACTATCACGGTGTTGCCCGTGCCATCAAGGGGATGTACGTGCGGGGTGCACCGGCGATTGGTGTGGCTGCGGCATTTGGCCTGGTCCTGGCCGCCCGCTACAGTCCGGCCCCTACCTACGAGGAGTGGATATCTGATCTGGGCAGGGCCTATGAAGTCCTGGTCAGCACCCGCCCCACGGCGGTCAATTTGTGCCGCGGGCTGGATCGGATCATGGACCTGGCGCATGCGGGAGTGAATGAGGACCTTGCCGTGCTCAAGGACTTGCTGCTGGAGGAAGCCCAGCTTCTGGCCGACGAGACGGTGCAGATCAACCGGCAGATGGGGCATCATGGTGCGGATCTTGTCCACGACGCCGATACCGTTCTGACCCACTGCAATACCGGCATGTTGGCGGCCGTTGGCTTTGGAACGGCCCTGGGAGTTGTCCGGGCGGCCGTCGAGCAGGGCAAGCAGGTCCGTGTGCTGGCCGACGAGACTCGTCCGCGGGGACAGGGTGCCCGGCTCACGACCTGGGAACTGGCCCGAGATGGGATTCCCGTCACCCTCATTGTAGATGGCGCGGCCGGTCATTTCATGCGGCGCGGCGAAGTGGACCTGGTGCTGATCGGTGCCGACCGGATCGCTGCCAACGGCGACGTGGCCAACAAAATCGGCTCCTATTCGGTGGCTGTGCTGGCTCGGGAGAACGGCATACCTTTCTACGTGGTCGCCCCAATGTCGACCGTCGATCTGTCCGTGCCGGCCGGTGATGATATTCCCATCGAAGAACGGTCTGCCGATGAAGTGACCCATCTTGACGGGGTTCTTGTGGCCCCGGAGGACGTCCGCGTCGCCAATCCGGCTTTCGATGTCACTCCCCACCGCTACGTGACCGGTATCGTCACCGAGCGGGGGATCGCGTACCCGCCGTTCGACCTGAGTCTCCGCCGAATGGCGGAACAGGAAAGACAAGAAGAGGATGGCTCTGCATGAGCATGTTCCGGCCCGAATTGCGCCCCCTTGCCCCTGGCAGCTTGCCCTCCATCGAGCCGGACCGTGCTTGGTCTCTCGTCTTGAAATATATGCCGGAACTGCCAGGCTGGACCCGGTTGCCGGCGCGGTCTTTTCTGGAGTCTCCCACTGTTCAATTGTGTGAAGGCTTTCCCGGAGTGATCTTCGAGAATCACCACATCCATATCGACGAAGTTTGGGAGCGGGATACCCTGCTCGACAAGCTCTACATCGCTTACCTGGGCGATGATATCGACTATGGCCGTATCAGTCCCGAATATGCTGCCTGTCTGGGGATGCTGGCCGAAGAGAATGCCTGGAACCTGCCCGATACGGTCCGGGCTGTCCGGGGGCAAATTCTTGGCCCTTTGAGCTGGGGCCTGGAGGTCCTGGACCGGGAAGGAAGCCCCATCTTATACAATGAGAACCTGCTGGATATCGTGTCCAAGCACTTGCGGCTCAAGGCGGCCTGGCAGGAGTGGGCCATCCGGCAGAATGTTCCGGTGTCGTTGACCATCATCGAAGAGCCGCTGCTGACTGCCGTCGGACTGGACTCTTTACCCATCGAAAGAGATCGGGCCCTGCTGCTGGTGGAAGATGTCCTGCATGGTTTGTCGGGACTCAGGGGGATTCATTGTTCCTATCCCGGTCGACAGTGCGGCACTCACTAGCTCGGCTAACCTGTTGAGCCTGGACGTATCCAACGTCCTGGATCCAAGCGATAAGAGCCTGGAAGGATTGCGCGGCTTTGTCCGCCGCAATGGATATATCGTGTGGGGCATCGTTCCGAATGACGACCGCCTCGATGACGTGACCGTCGAGGATCTGGCCGATCGCCTTCAGTTCTGGCTGGAAAGGTTGGCCCCCGACGAAGAAGAACGCAAGCGGTTGGTCACAGTCTCGATGGTCTCTACGGCGGGTGGGCTGGCGGGTCTCGATGAAGTCGGGGCTGAACGCGCCCTGGCCCTGACCGCCGAATTGTCCAAGACCGCGCGAGCACGGAACGGTTACACATAGATTCGCTTCATGTAGGGCAGGTTTCCACCTGCGTACGCGAGTGTGTAGGGAGGTTCCATACCTGCCGGAGGAATGAACGGCGGCTGTTGAAAGTCGCCCTACGGATCAATTTGGGAGGTTTTGTCTTTTGTCAATCGTCGTAACGGGATCCATCGCTTATGATTACATCATGACCTTTCCCGGTCGTTTCCGGGACCACATATTGCCCGATAAACTGGACTCGTTAAGCCTCAGCTTTCTGGTCGATTCCATGCGACGGGAGAGAGGGGGGGTGGCCCCGAACATCGCCTATAACCTCAGCCTCCTGGGCGAGCGTCCCAGGATCATGGGGACGGTCGGTCAGGATTTCCAGGACTACCGCAGGTGGCTGGACAATCACAACGTCGACACCTCGACCATTCTGACCATCGAGAGCGATTTTACGGCGTCTTTCTTCGTCAGCACCGATCAGGAAAACAATCAGATCGCCAACTTCTACACCGGAGCCATGTCCAAGGCTGCGCTGCTGTCTTTCAAAGGCCAGGATACCGGCGACATCGACATTGTGGTCATCTCACCTAACGACCCGGGAGCAATGATCCAATATGTCCGCGAGTGCCATGAGCTGGGACTGCCGTATATGTATGATCCCAGCCAGCAGATTATCCGCCTGTCCGGGCAGGACCTGCGAGAAGGAATTGAGGGCGCAGCCGTTCTCATCGTCAACGAGTACGAGTTTGGCATGATCGAAAAGAAGACCGGCCTCTCCCTCGACCAGGCCGCAGAGCTCGCCCATGCGGTGATCATTACCCAGGGCGGGGACGGTTCCCTGATCCTGGACAACGGAAAACGGTACGAGGTCCCGGTGGTCCGGCCTCAGACGATAGCCGATCCGACCGGTGTGGGTGACGGTTACCGGGCGGGTATCCTCAAGGGTATGGTGCACCGTTACCCGTGGTCCGTCGCCGGCCGTCTGGGCAGCCTGGTCGCGGCCTACGTGCTGGAAAAACACGGCACCCAGAATCATTCCTTCACATTGCCCGAATTCGTCCGGCGTTTCCGCCAGGAGTTCGGGGACGACAAGTCTTATGAGCCCGTTCTAGAACATCTATTATCTTTTGCCAAGGAGAAAAATTGAATGACCGTTAAGCACGACGTCAAAGACCTGAATCTGGCACCGCAAGGGGCGCAGCGAATTGCCTGGGCGGCCCGGGACATGCCGGTGTTGGATCTCATCCGTGAGCGCTTCGAACAGGAAAAGCCGCTGGCTGGAATCCGCATGGCGACCTGCCTGCATGTCACAACCGAGACGGCCAATCTGGCGATTACCCTCAAAGCCGGTGGGGCGGATGTCGTCCTGTGCGCGTCCAACCCCCTCTCCACCCAGGACGATGTCGCCGCCTGCCTGGTGGCCGACTACGGTATCCCGACGTTTGCCATCAAAGGAGAGGACAACGCGACTTACTACAGTCACATCAACGCCGCCCTCGATCACCGTCCGAACCTTACCATGGACGATGGTGCGGACCTGGTATCGACGATCCACAAGGAACGAACCGGCCAGATTCCCGAGATCATTGGTGGCACGGAAGAAACCACCACCGGTGTCATCCGCCTGAGGGCGATGGAAAAATCGGGCGCTCTGCGCTTCCCGGTGCTGGCAGTGAACGACTCGATGACCAAGCACCTGTTCGACAACCGGTATGGGACCGGACAGTCGACCATCGATGGCGTTGTCCGGGCGACCAACCTGTTGCTGGCAGGGCGCGTGTTCGTGGTTGCTGGTTATGGTTACTGCAGCCGGGGCATTGCCATGCGGGCGCGGGGAATGGGCAGCAATGTCGTCGTCACCGAAATCGATCCGCTTCGCGCTCTGGAAGCGACAATGGACGGTTTCCGGGTCATGCCGATGTCAGAAGCGGCCAAAATCGGCGACATCTTCGTGACTTCGACCGGCGATCTGAACGTCCTGGACCGGGCTCACTTCGAAGTGATGAAGGATGGGGCTGTCATCGCCAATTCGGGCCACTTCAACGTGGAAATCAACATCCCGGCCCTGGAGTCACTGTCGGTGGAGAAGAAAATGGCCCGGCCCTTCGTCGATGACTATGTCATGTCCGATGGCCGGCACATTTTCCTGTTGGGTGAAGGCCGTCTGATCAACCTGGCTGCGGCCGAGGGCCATCCGGCCAGTGTGATGGACATGTCGTTCGCCAATCAGGCCCTGGGTGCTGAATTCATGATCAAGCAGGGCAAGTCGTTGGAGAAGAAAGTCTACGTCATTCCGCGAGATATTGATGAGGAAATCGCCCGCTTGAAGCTCGCTGCGATGGGCATCGAAATCGATACTTTGACCGCCGAACAGACCAAGTATCTTGATTCCTGGGAGGAAGGTACGTAAGAGAAAGCATTTAGGTGATGGGGCTGCCCTGCAGGTAGCGGGGTAGTCCCGTGGTGGGCGTCCTGACAGGCGAGCGACTCTTAGGGCCGCGAGCTTTCAGCGCGGCGCTAATCGAAGGAGGAGGGTTATATGAGTGAAGACAATGATATGTTGACACCAGACGTTTCCGCAGACGGGCCGGACTCCCGGATGGAGCCGGATGTCGCGGGAGCAGAACCGGCAGCCGCTGCATCTTTAATGTTGCCCTCACCGAATTCAAATGGGACGCGCCCCCACATCACCTTCATGGGCAACTCGTACGACATCACGTCAGTGGTGGCGGTTGTCACCGGCGGAATGATCTTCTTCTCATGCATTACCTGTAACATGGGCTATTACTGTCTGCCCATCGTGCCGGTCGTGTTGGGTCTGGTAGGCTTGCTTTCGGCGGATGATTCGGTTGATCCGCGGCGGACGCGCCTCCTGTCCTGGTTGGGCATTGGCGGCGGCGGTATCGTGTTGCTTCTGATGGTCATCGGCATTCTGCTGTATGTCGGGTTCATCGTTTTGGCCATCGGCCTGGGAGCAGCAGCCGAGTCGCGATGAGACATCCGGGGCAGGTACGGCAAGATCGCCTGTTCGGTGCTGGGTTTGGTGATCTTGATCGTGGCTTTCGTCACCTGGCAGTTCTTCCATCTGGGCGGGCTGCGGTGGGATTGGGATGAGGGCGTCTACGCGCTGACGGCCAGGAGCGTGATGGACGGAGAAGCCCTCTATTCGGACGTGTTCTCGATGGCCCCACCGCTGTTCATCGCTTCCCTGCGTTGGGCCTTCCAGGTGGCTGGAGACACGGTCCCTGTCGGGCGGGCGGTAATCGTCCTGTATTCCGCGGTGGGATTGTTGGGGGTGGGCCTGCTGGCCCGGGAATGGGGCGGTCGTCTGGCCGGATTGTTTGCGGTTGCCGCATTGGCTCTTGCGCCGCATTTCTACGTCCTGTCCCGGGTGATTATCGCCGACACTCCTTCGATGGGCCTGTCATGTCTGGCCCTGTGGGCCGCCGTCCGGTATGACCGGACGGGACGGCGGGGATGGCTGGCGGTTTCCGGCCTGGTATTGGCGGCCGGCATGTGTCTCAAGCTGACGGCCGGACTGGTCGCGCCGGTCATCATCATGTTGGTGTTGGCGCGCGATCTGAGCGGCCTTTTCCGTGGCCGGATGGCCCTGATGGCGGCTGTGCGCCGGGTTGCATCGAGCGCTCTGGTCCTGGGGGGAGCGGTTCTGTTTCCTCTGGCGCTCTGTTTCGTATTGTACGACCGGCAGAAGTTGTGGCACCAGGTGGTCGCGCTGTTGTGGGTTCAGCAGGAAACCTTCATCCCGGACTGGACGGCCAACGCGCAGTTGATCATCAAGTATCTGCTGGTGGACAACTTCAACGTGGCTCTGAATCGCGGTTTGACCCTGTTGGCCCTGACCGGGGTGGTCGCTCTGGCCTTTCGCTCGCGCAAGGATGCGCTGGTCTGGGCATTATGGACCGTAATTGTCGTTGGTGTTGGTCAGTTACGCGCCGCTGTGGCCCCACCTGCTGAGCCCTATTCTGTTCCCTCTGGCCGTGGGGGCGGGGATCGCGGCAGGCGAGCTTATACCGTCTCATCCGTCTCGGGGAGTGGTCCAATTGGCCGGTCGGCCGCGATGGCCCTGGGTGGTCTGCTGCTGGCCGGAATGGCAACGTACGTGTACGACTGGCCGCGCGCATCGTGCGCGAAGATGGACGGCGGGGACGCGCGCCCGGAAACAGTGCCTTTGAAGAAGCGGTAGCGTTTATCGAACAGCACACCGGGCCCGATGACTACGTAATTACCGATGAGCCGCTCCTGGCCTTCTATGCCGGCCGGCGGGTTCCGCCTGACTTGATTGACTGTTCCATCGTCAGACTTGCCAGCGGAGACTCTGACCGTAGCCGAGTTGATCGAGGAGACGGAATCCCGGTCGCCATCGGCGATCATTTTGTGGCGAGACAGCCGTTTCGCCACCTACAAGGCGGACTATGTAGATTGGTTCACGCGGCGTTATACGCTCGGCTGGGAGGAAGAACAGGGTGGGCGTATCTATCTCACTCCCGGGGAGGCGGAATTACCGTGATTGTTCACGAAGTTGAGTATCATATGATTCGTATCACTTTTTAAGGAGGCTATTGAGATTAGGATGAGTACTACATTTATGACTTCACCTCAGTTGTTTTTCACCTCGGAATCGGTGACTGAGGGGCATCCTGACAAAATCTGTGACCAGGTCTCAGATGCAGTCTTGGACGCTATCATTGCCGAGGATCCGGATGCCAGGGTGGCCTGCGAGGTCGCGACCACAACCGGCTTGCTGGTGGTTATGGGAGAAATTACCACCTCGACTTACGTGGACATCGCCGAGTTGGCCCGTCACACCATCCGCGGCATCGGTTACACCCGGGCCAAGTATGGCTTCGACTGCGACACCTGCGGGGTGATCGTGTCGATCAAAGAGCAGTCGAAGGACATTGCTCTTGGAGTCGACAAGGCGCTGGAAGCCAAACGCGGCGAAATGACCGACGAAGAAATCGAGGCCATCGGTGCCGGTGACCAGGGGATGATGATCGGATTTGCTTGCGACGAAACGCCGGAGTACATGCCCCTGTCCATTTCCCTGGCCCACAAGCTGTGCCACCGGCTGGCTCAGGTCCGGAGGGAGAAAATCCTGCCTTACCTGAGACCGGATGGCAAATCGCAGGTGACCGTGGAGTACAGCTATGGCAAACCGGTCAGGGTTGATACGGTGGTTGTGTCCACCCAGCATGACGCCAAAATCGATTTGAAACAGATTGAAAAAGACATCAAGGAGCAGGTCATCGACGCCGTGATCCCTGATGACATGCTCGACGACCGGACCAAATACTATATCAATCCCACCGGCCGTTTCGTTACCGGCGGCCCTTTGGGTGATGCGGGCCTGACCGGCCGCAAGATCATCGTGGACACGTACGGTGGCGTTGCCCGGCATGGCGGAGGCGCTTTCTCCGGCAAAGATCCAACGAAAGTGGACCGTTCGGGCGCCTATATGGCCCGCTACATCGCCAAGAACATCGTGGCTGCCGGATTGGCCGAGCGCTTCGAGCTTCAGGTTTCCTATGCCATCGGAGTGGCCCGACCGCTTTCCGTCACCGTCGAGACCTTCGGCACCGGCAAGGTATCCGATGAAGTCATCCAGGACCTGATCGAAAAGCACTTCGACCTGCGGCCCGCGGCGATCATTCGTGACCTGAGGCTGCGGCGGCCCATTTACCAGGCGACGGCGGCCTACGGGCACTTTGGCCGCGATGACATCGATGCTCCCTGGGAGAGCACCGACAAGGCCGACCTGCTCCGCAAGGAAGCCGGCCTGGCCTGAGAATCCGGCGAAGTTGAATAACAGCATCCTCCGCATTCGGGCGGAGGGTGCGTCCTTCTTTGCGCGGTGTGGTATGATTGCGGTTGCGTGTGGAGAAAAAAAGATCTCGCGAAAGTGAATATTATGCGATTCTCCTGCTCACGGTAGTCGCTTTGGGTGCAGTAGGCGTATTGCTGTTTGCCACGGACTTGGGCATAGGTGCTTACAACGATTCAGCGCGGTATATCGCTTTTGCTCGTAATCTATCGTCCGGCAGGGGTCTGGGCATCTCGACTGCTGACGGGCGGGTTGTTCTTGATACAACCTTCTTGCCATTGTATCCGGGATTGCTTGCCGTTCCGGGTGCTCTAGGCCTTGATCCCTTGGATGGAGCACGCTTGCTTCAGGCCCTCCTGTTTGGCGCAAATGTTTTTCTGGTGGGCTGGATGGTTCGAACATGCACCGGGAAATCAATGTGGATGCCTATGTTCGCGTCCTTGATCATGCTTACCTCGGTTGATATGCTGCATGTGCATGCGGTGGTTTGGACCGAGGCCCTGTTTGTTTTCCTGACCCTACTGGGATTCCTTTGGCTCAATGCGTATCTTGAATCTCCTAGAACTGGGTTCCTTATTGGCTCATCCGTCGTTATTGGATTGGCAACTCTGGACAGATATATAGGGGTTGCCGCCATCGCTACGGGGATAGTTGGATTACTTTTCTTTAACCCAAGCGGCCCTGCAAAGAAGCTGAGGGCCACGGTCCTTTTTGTCTGTATATCTGGTCTGCCATTGACTCTGTGGTTGATCAGAAACGCCTATGTCGTGGGCGCTGACGGAGTCACGGGCAGAGGCATTTTCTTCCACCCCATAACTTTGGCTGATATTGAGACCGGCATAGCTTCAATCTCGATTTGGCTTCTGCCCACGCTAGTCCCTGAAAATGTCAGGTTGGTTGTTCTGTTCCTCGTCGCAGCACTTCTGATAGCGGCGAGCATCATGTGGTTTCTTCGAAGCGAAGCGATTCGGAAAAGTCAGTATGTCCCGTCTTATACACGGTCTCGCATTCTGTTGTTTCCTATCTTCATCGTGATATATTTTGTCTTCTTCATTATCGCCAGGTCCTTTTTCGACGCTGCTCTTCCTTTAAATTATCGACTATTGTCACCCGTGTTTGTGGCGGTTCTGATGTTCGTCGCCTGGCTTGGATACCAATTGTTTTTCGCCCTAGCATCCTCTCCATTTCGTCAAGTCATTTTTACTCTTCTGTGTGTCACCTTTTTGGCCTACTACGCTGTGCGTGGTGCGAACTGGGCAATAAACGCTCACCATAGTGGAAACGGATTGAACTATTCAAGTAGAGCGTGGAGGGATTCTCTAATCATTCAGGAGGTTAGTAGCTTGCCTTCTGAAACCGTCGTATACTCGAATGGGTGGGAGGCAATCTATCTGCTCACAGGGAGAATCGTCTACAGGCTTCCTACCAAAATGGAGGGTGGCTACACCGGAAGAATAAATGAACGTTACATAACTCAGTTGGAATCAATGGGCGCAGGCTCTGGAAAAGGGGGCCGTCCTGGTGTATTTCAGTACCATCGATGATTCGCTTTTTTCGTCGCGGCAAGAGCTTCAAGAAGTCTTATCCCTGCAGTCGTTGAAGACATTTCCGGACGGCGTGATTTACGGAGCGAAGAACTAAGGATTAACAATCAAATAATCTCCCCGCTTGGGACAGCAGTATAGTTCCATTGCGGCAAATGTTCGTCGAAGACGATCCGCATCGTCTCGTTGAAATTCTTGGCAGTCTTTCTGCCCGTTTGATACACCTTGTTCCAGATCTGCACGGTGACAGTCAATCCTTGACGGGTCCGTGTTTTCTGCATCAGTTCCTTGACTAACTCAATGCTTTTGAAGACCACTCCCTGACAAGCTCGGGTGAGATGTGGGAACAGCCGGTGTTCGATGGGATTGTACTTCGAACTGTAGGGTGGATAGTGAGCGATACGGATTTCAAGTCCAAGCTGATCGGCCAGCGCTTGGAGGTCTTGTTTGAAGAGGTAATGGCGGCTGTTGTTGCTACCCCCGCCATCACATAAGATCAAGATAGCGGTGGCGTTCGGATATACCCGGCGGCCCTGAGTATCCCACCATGTGCGCAGGCAGTCACAAGCAAACTCACTGGTATCGTGGCTGGTACCCAGGTTGATGAAGCCAGTATTGTGCTGTAGATCATAGATACCGTGTGGAATGATCATGCCCTCAGCCCAACTGTTGAAGTCATGGTCGTAGACTTGGACCGCTTGTTGGCTGTAGAGGTAGCCAGCACGGTAGAAATTGCCCAGGTACTCCTTCTTCTTGGTATCCATACTGATCACCGGATTGCCAGCCGCCAAGTACTTCGCCTTCAAACAAGCAATGTTCTCAAATTGGGCATTACGGTCGTTAACGTGTTTCATGGTCCGTTTTTTTGAGCTTTCCGCCGCCGATAGTGGTGTTTCTGCAGCAACTGGCGAATGACTGTTTCGCTGACTGTAACATGGTATTGTTCTGCCAGATGCGTCGCAATCTCACGCCCAGTCAAGTCCGTCCAGAGAACCTCTTCGTGCATCGGGTCGCCAGCCGTATATTCTTGCAGCACGGTCAGAAACTGCTGATCAATCTCGGGATAGGTGACGTGATACGGCTTGCGACCTCCACCAGCCCGTCGTACCCGCCCTGCCAGCTCATCTTCTTCGGACAGGTGAGTCAAATCTGTCAGTCCAGCACGAATCGTCTTGCGGTCGCAATGCAATAGCTTGGCAACGTAAGTAATCCCGCCTCGTCCCAATTTGCGTGCTTCAACCGCGGCATAACGTCGTTTATCTTTTTCGGACAGGGTGGTGTAAAATTGTTGCATAGTTCGTTCAATCTCGGTCGAATATGGCTCCATTGACATTCTCCTGTTCGCTGGTTGGCCAACAGGATACTCTATTCATCACAATTATGCAACACCTGCTTGAGGGAAGTTATTCTGTTACCATTACTAAGCATCATACGTTTTGGCTTGGCCGAATCGCTCGGCCCAGTCTATAGCACTGAGGTGCAGCTCGATGTTGGGGAGGACCGGCTGGATATTCAAGCCTGAGATATGGTGGAGTATCTCGATCACCTCCGGCCCGGGTTATCAGATTTTGAAACCACAGCCTTACGTAGAATCGTGGTGACCTCGTATTCCATGAGCAGCGGTGCATACAGCTCCGTACCGGACTGTTGCCAAGATGTGACTCTTTGGCTTGCCTGGTTGGAATAGGGCAATGGGAACACAAGTGCGACAACAATATTAGCATCTATAACTACGCTAACTCTTCCCTATTCCATTCTTTCAATACTCGTTCGAATTCATCTTCGCGCTCAGACCGGGCCTCTGCGAGCCAGATCTTCGTCGATCAGTCCATGTTCTTTCTTCCAGCTTCCTGCGAATTCTGGTCAGCGCTTGCACTGCCTGAACCTGTCGCTGTAGCTGGTTGTGGCTTTCACGCTCCGCCACATATTGGTCCACGATCTCCCGCAGTAGATCAGAGACACTGCGTCCTTCCAATTGAGCCATATCTGTCAGGAGTTGGTGCTGCCTTGGCTCCAACAGCACTTGAGTTCGATGCAACCTTCCCATACGTCACCTCCAACCACGATTATACATCTACATTGATGTATATGTCAAAACGAGAGAAGCAGAGGGATGCTTCCCGCATTTTGGAGGCGAATTAATAGAGCGAGGAGATATCACGTTGACAACATGGCGCTTCGCAGCACTGTCAATGACGGTCAGTGGAGAATTCTTCCTTCATTTCGTTGAGCGATAGTTTCTTGCCGTGACGGATCTCTTCTCTGGAGGCTTCTATTATCTCCAGAAATTCAGGATTGATGCTCAACGCCAGAGAATCTTTGTCCTGCTTCCCCAGATGAAGCAACACTGCGATAGGCTCTTTGTCAGACGTCACAACCAGTATGTCATCTCCCAGTTCCTTTGCGTAGGTTGACAGTGATTCGGATGCATTCTCTATTTCGATCACTTTCAAATTCTTCACAATTTCACCACCTTATCGGCTATAATTAGGCGATCCCTTTTCTTCTGCCCAACTGCTAATATGTGAACAATATCCGCTTCTTCCTCTGTTATTTCATAGAAGACCCTTAAATTCCTACCGAAGCTCCCAAGGGGCAATTGGATTAGGTCGCAAGGGTTTTCTATTACGGGTTTCAACCAATGGCTCATGCACAAGATGTTTTTCAATCGCATCAAATACACGTCGGCGTTGTTCAGCGGATAGGCTCCTCAAGTGGTTTTTGACAGACTCGGCGAATTCTACATGATATGACATCTACTCCACCACTCTCGATCGTTCCATCCATGATATATCGAATT
>CAWEOM010000003.1:0-58594 GCA_963810665.1 Candidatus Bathyarchaeota archaeon
CTCATCAGAGTATTCCATGTGTAAAACTCTCTAATACAGCAAAATTACTATTACCCAAATAGCGGCTAAGTCGTCATTTTCCAATTTCATTACAAGCTCAATCATATTGTATAATTTGCTGTTTTGAAGATACTCAATGGCATCTGCAAGTTTTTCTTTATTTAGTCTAACCGTAAGTGTATCAGGCAATGCCTCCGCCAAATCATTTTCCAGATCGTTCTTTGACAGATAGATGTTTTCACTGTTACACAATTCAATTATTTTGGAATTTGCTGAATATAATGCAGATTTTGACTGGTCACTCTTATTTATGACTAAAGCATCAATGTCAGTTTTCTTTTTCTCATCACTTCTTAATTCAGCAACTTTTTTTCCGAGCTTTTTATGCGATTGAGACCAAGAGTTACGCCATCTTTAGTTACATCATTATCGGTTTTAAGATATACCCCTATGTTTAAAGGGATGAGAACGTCCAAGTATTTCTCAAAATCGATACCATTTACTGGTAATATTTCGAGACCTTTGATCTTATAATTACATTTATGCGTTAAAACAGCGTCAAAAAGCATAACCTCTGAAGCTCCTTCTACCAACAAAACACGGTCATAAAACAACGCACGTGCTAAGTTTGAATTAAGCATTTTTTTAACTTTTTGGTAAGCATCTGGGACAGTATAAAAATGACTAAATGTTTTGTCTGAAGAAGTAATACGAACAAGATTGATTTTATCCATCTCAGCAAGCAATTCTGAGGAATGTGTAGTTAAAAACAGATAAGGAAACTCGTTCTCTTTGAATAAAACTTGGCATAGCTTTAAAAGCGTAGTCTTATGGAAATGGTTTTCCGGTTTCTCCACCAGAAATATTGTGATTTTTTTACCTTGGTTTTTTAGCGCTATTAATCTATGTAACGAATAATACATAATTTTGCGTAGACCATCGCCTGAAAGATAATAGAGAGCGCCGTCCTCTTTCTGCAAAAAAGGATATAGTGTTTTATATGGGTCTAATGCAGTTTCCTTTGAAGATATAATTTTAGTTGTATGTTAGGATCATATTTACATACTTCAGTTTTAATTAAAGCCCCGAAATCACGTATAGTTGATAAACCTTCTATAGCTAAATTTAGTTCGTTCAGTTTCTCTTTTAATCTAATGTCATCGTCGTCTTTTCGCGCCAAAACAGTTTTCATGGCCACCGCTCGTTTAAACAAATTATCAAGATCTATTTGAGCGCCAACATAGTTTATATCAAAAAGCCAATCTAATTCGCTTTTATTGCCGGTCTGGGGAATTCTTTCCAACTGGTCAGGATCGCCCCCCAGTATAAGTCAACGGAATACATTCCATCATCTTCGATGGATTTTGATTGGATGAACAAAGAATTTGATTCTGAAGATAAGCTTTTACCAGCTTTCGCCACTACTTTGGTATCTTCATTATCTTGATCGGATATGTCTATTTCAAGTAGAATTTTTATGGCGTTGTTAGCATCAGAGTTATGAAAGTCTATCAACTTAAATCCACCTGCACGTATTGTATAATCCAACAAAAATCGTACAGCAAATAAGAAATTGGTTTTGCCCACATCGTTAAGACCGAAAAACACGTTCCTATTCTCTAAAGAAACACTTATGTTTTTAAAATTCCGAAAATTCTCGATCTTAATATTCTTAAATTTCACCCTTTATCTCACCCATTTTGGTTTTTCATTGTTTGTTTTTACGAGTGCTTCTCAATACTCGAAGCTATCACTCGGCCAGACGCATTGTTACGGCTAATTTGGTTAAGACTTTGTAAGTAGATATCTTATCTACTTGTTAAATTTTGTTAATTTTACGATCTTGCACACAGCTTAGCCATCAATTCTTCTTATGGCTTAATACCTTTAACCAACAGGAGCTAAACAATTGGTTTTGCCCCCAAATGGGTTCAAATCCCAGCGGGCCCGCCACTATTTCCACCTAAATTTCTCTTTAATACCGAAATAACAAGCAAGAAATTAATCAATATCAGGTAGGTTGGGAAAGCCAACTCAGAGAAACCCCAAGTTACAGCCACCAGAAAACTTGTCCCTGGACTGAACATCCCAACAATGAAGGGCCAAGCAGATTCCGTTTCCGGATGACGCCAAGCCTTAGTAAAAGTCGGGACGGCGGCAAATGCATCACTAACAATAGCAAAGACTATCGCTAAATTGGGGCTATCTGCAAAATACCAGATAACAAGTGCTAAACCTGAGAGTACCCCAAAGAGATAATCAAACCGCGCGAGCTTCCAGTACGCTTTCTTGTTGAAAAATGAAGCAGTAAAAATCAAAAATGGACAAAACCCAGACATGAACACAGGTACTACTGCCCAGCCTACACCGCTAGATAGGGCGGCGGAAGTTGCGATGAAAGGAGCAACTGACCACATAAACCATGTTACCCTATTGGGCTTTGTTTGGCTCTTTAACATGGACCGTATGTAGACGAAAGCTGCAAGCACCGAGGCAAAGGCGGCAACAAAAACGAGGTATTCTAGCATATATATTCTAAGGGGGCAAAACCTATATTTTAACCACAGCGATAAAATATCCACCTCAGTAAACAGGCAAGTTTAGATAATTGGTAGAAATAACAAACGCCTTTTAGTAATCATAAACTAACTAATTCTCAAATGGCAGCAATAAAGAGAGATGACCCATTAATGTGTCAATTCAGGTGCCCAACCGGCGCTCAGGGTAGAACGGTTGCCGCGTTGATGAACCGAGAACATGACCAGCTGACAAATTGGGGACTGAACCACGTTAAAATTGAATCTGTCTCTGTTGTTTTGGATGTGGGCTGCGGAGGAGGCAGAACCTTAGGCAAACTGGCAAGTCATGCCATCGGGGGCAGGGTTTTTGGAATTGACTACTCAAAGGACATGGTCGAATTCTCAAAGGGGACTAACCGAAAATTCGTCGATAAGGAACAGATACACCTCCTACAGGGGGCTGTGGAGAAAATGAGCTTTCCAGACGGTTTCTTTGATTTAGTGACGGCTATTGAAACGTATTATTTCTGGGGCAACCTACCAGGCGCCTTCCGAGAGCTAAATCGCGTCCTCAAAACAGGCGGAAAACTGCTTATAGTGAATGAGATGATTAAGGATGGTAAATACGAAGTAGACAATGCCCAAATGATCGCGAGGGCACATGTGCACCTTCGGGCGTCGGAGGAACTAATTTTGCTTTTGAAGTAAGCGGGATTTATCGATGTGGAAATTTTTAGGAAAGCTGGTTCGCCTTGGAATGCACTTTTGGCTAAAAAAGCGTAAGAACAGAAATCGCTTGATATTTTAAAACTGCCGTTGGTTCCATAAATAAGGGAGGGGTAGCTGGTTCAGAGCGACAATATCTTCTTCTTCGTTAGTATAATCGAGAGGATAGACTGCCCAGAGAGCAACCCCTTTTACTTTTTTAGTCGCCGCCTAAGTCTAAATTCAACAAAGCACCTATTTGATGCAGCATCTACCTATGGCAAGTGCGAATGCGGGAAACGCAGGCAGAATATACCATTCAAGCTTGGTTCTGGGCAACCGTGAATATCGCGAGCACGATAGCCATCCATAAAAGCAACAGCGTATCCTGTTTTAAACGCTTAAACATAGCGTTGAAAATGCAAACTGCTGATGCGAAAAGCAGAAGAATCGCCCATGCTATTTCAACGTTGGCAAGATAAGTGAAGTAGTAGAGCAAACCGCCGCTGTGGCCTTCCAGTGGGCTGGTTGTTCGCAATACACCGCAGTAAACAAAAAACCACTGCCAAAAATCCGTTCCGTAACTGACAAACATGTAGATTAGCCATGGTAGAAGCAGCGCAAGGCCCAGCGCCCAGAAAACTGTGAAACGTTTGGTGAAGAGGAAACGGATACTTTGTTTTGTCGCCAATAGGTAAGCAAAGATTATTAAGGGAATGAGCAGGGCTTGGACCTGTTTGGTTAGCAGCGCTAAACCGAAGAATACTCCACTTAAAACTACATAGCGGCTGGTTTTCTGGGTAGTTTTTTCATCCTGGATAAAGAAGTAGATACTGGCGACAATGAAGAACGTGAATCCCACATCGGTCATTGCATGGCGCGCAAACACATAGAAAGTGGAGAAAGTGCCCAATACCAACGCGGAGACCAAACCAACATAGCGGTTGTAAAGTATCTTACCGAAATAGAACACAAGAACCAAAGTTAACGCGGCAAAAATTGGGCTCCAGACTCGGGCAGCGAAATTGTTGGCGCCAAAAACCTGATACGCAAGAGTAATAAACCATTCGAAAAGTGGCGGCTTCCCAATCCAAAGAGCTACCCCGCCAAAAGCCCAAGGCGTCAGGTAATCGCCGCTCCTGTACATGTGGAATGCCCACTGCGAGTAGGTTTGCTCGTCGGAAGCCCAAAGAGCTGAACCTGACAGGTTAAGGAAGTATATTGTTGAGAATGCGAGGAGCGCTAAGATGCAGATTGCGTCAATGTGTCTGTAGAGCCAGAGCCGTTTTGAGGTGGAACCGCTGGGGGCTTTAGCACCGGGCGTAGATTTCGTTGTTTGAAAGCGTACTATTTCGAAAACAACCACTACAAAAACTGCAACGGTGAGTGCATCGAACAAAACCGTATTCCAGTTAAGAGAACCACTAGATTGCACAGGTATGGCAGCATGAGGGTCATTGACTTGGTAAGCATATAGGTGGCCATCGTTTGAGCCGATATATAAAACTCCGGTGGCGATTGCTGGAGAAGAATCCACATAATCATCAGTTGCAACACTCCACAGTTTAGCGCCCGTGGCGGCATCCAAACAGTAAACACTGTAATCTTGGGAGCCCACATACAAAAAACCATTCACCAAAGCAGCAGAAGACCGGACCCAGTAACCTGTTGCACTAGACCAAATCTTAGCACCAGTCAAAGCGTCAAGGCAGTAAACATGGTTATCGTCAGACCCCACATACACGCAGCCTCCAGCCACGGCCGGAGATGAAGCTACGACGCCGCCTGTTCGGTACTGCCAGACTTTGTTGCCGGTGGAAGCGTTTAAAGCCCAAACAAAGCCGTCGTATGAACCCGTATAGAGGTAACCGTTGTATACGCAGGGAGAATCGGATTGGCTGCCTGTGTGTTCACGCCAAATTTCCTGACCTGACGTCGCGTTTAGAGCGTAGACATAGTAGTTATCGGCAGCAAAGTAGACTACATTGGCTACTACTGCAGGCGACGACTTAACTGGGCAATCAATCGGATAAACCCATAACAACGAACCGTCTGAAGCATTAAAACAATAAAAGTCGTGTTTTCCTGAACCCACATAAACGCGGCCGTCAACCACTGCTGGGCTTGATTGAACTTGTCCTTCAACCACGGAAACCCAAAGGGGCATACCGCTGGAGATGTTAATGCAGTAGAACCAGCCATCATTGGAACCCATATAAACACAGCCCCCATAGATGGCTGGTGATGAGTAAATTTCATTGCCAGTTGCAAAGTTCCACACAACCCGCCCGTTTGAAGTATTCAGGCAATAAATGGTATAATCTTTGCTTCCTACAAAAGCTAACCCATCAGCGATTGCGGGAGATGAAACAACGGCTGCACCCGTTGTGAAATTCCAAAGGGGCTTAGGATAATATCCTGTAGTTGGTACTGGTTGTGTATCCACTGTGAGCTGGGTCATGGTGAAACATCACCCAATCGTTGTTGCCACTTGATGTGGCGATGGTGGTAGAGGCTACCGATAGGAGGCATGTTAGCGTTATTAAACTGATTAGCAGCCACTTACGCTTTTCCATGTGTAGTCCTTGCAATTAATCTCAGATGTATTAGAATATTAAAGCTGTTGAACTCTACGAAAATTGTGTCAACAGCCAAAAAACAGAGACTTGTACGTGAGTTGGTTTGTCCCGGCCTTTAAATAATGGGGATATAGCTTTTCCAAAGCGCTTGAGTTAAGTTAGGTTAAAGAAGCCTGGAAATAACAGAAAAAACCAAAAGGATAGGAAAAAGAATGGGTTACTCTCTGCTTGAGAGCACCAAGATGTAATCTGCTGTGTCAGCACACATGTCGGCTGCTTGCTCGATGAACTCTATCAAGTCATCAAAGATAACCATAGCACCGCAGTTCATGTTTACGCCGTACTTAACGAATAACCCTTTGGCTTTTAGGTACTCCTCGTCGATAGCATGTTCAATTTCGCCGACTTTCTTAGCTTCTTTTATGGCTTCGTTGGGAGCAGAGGAAATTTTCTCAATACTGCCGCGTAGGGTTTGCGCAGTATCAACTAGTTTTTGGGTCATGAAGACGGTTTTTTCGGAGAGTTCATTCGGAATGTCAGCGTCAAGAAGCATTTCTAGACAACGTGCAGCATCTTTGGTGTGGTCAGCCAATGTATCTAGTCGTTTGACGAGATGCAGGAGATCTTCGCGGTAATCCGCAACTAAAGCAGCTCCCTTGGAGAGTTCCATGAAAACGTCGGTGCGTAGAGTATCTACTTCTTCTTCGGCTTTGTAGAGGTTTTCGATGTATTTTTTTGCATCTTTGAAATTCCTTTCTGAAAAGCTTTTGGTTGCTTTCTGCAGCCAAGTTACTGTATCAAACGCTTTTGTAATCTGTTCATGGGCAAGTTCTAAACCTCTGGTTTTGCGGCGTTGTTCAAACCAATCGTAACTTTTTTTCTCCACCAACAACATCTCCGACTAATAAACAAATTAGTCTAGCTTGCAAATATAACCCTTCTCTATAAAGTGATTTCAAGTAACACCTTTACCTCAGTTTTTTCTTTTGCCTTCTTGTAATTATCTGCATTTTTTATTTTATATAGACATCTATTGCTAAAAGCCAATCCAAGAAGTCGGCATTTTTAGCTATCAGTTTCTTTTTAACCCTGTCTTGATTCAATAATATCCCTCAAACCTTACATATGGATAAAGTATCATACCACGCGACTTTTGCACATGTCTTTTTTGTTTTCCTTGTTTGTATGCCTATCGCACAAGTGAGGTTTTACCTTCTTTGAACATATTTAAAGTGCGCATATAATCTATAGAGAACACAATATAGTATAGAAAACCATTAGATTTCCAAGGTTGCTTTAGCTAACGAAATCTTATCGCCCAATGTCTTCATCATTGTATTAGTCACAGTTACGCTTAACCCCAACTTCTCTATGCGATCCTTTTCAGCGGCATCTCTTGTATCAATCACAATGGCATCGAGAAAATCAGAATAAAGCTTTGCCACCCCAAAGGCGGAAACTTCAAGTCCTAAGCCTCTGAGCATTTTGTCTGCTGGACCCTTAATTGCAGCGCCAGCCACGATTGGGCTAACCGCAACTACCCGCGCATCTGTTCGCTTCAGTGCATCCCTAACGCCTTCTACTGAAAGAATCGTGTCGATGCTGACTATTGGGTTGCTTGGGCAAACAACAACCGCTTCTGAGCTCATAATAGCGTCCAAAACGCCTGGTGAAGGTTTAGCTGATGCTGCACCAACGAAATCCACGCTTAAAACCTCTTCTCTGAATTGGGTTTTCACGAAGTATTCCTCAAAATGCAGCGAGCCTTCAGGGGTGGTTATTCTTGTTTCGAATTTGTCGTTGCTCATGGGTAAAATCTTCAGTTTAAGCCCTAAAGTTTGACAAACAGCTTCAGTGACCTGCGAGAGCGATAATCCCTGTCGTAAAAGGTCAGTTCGGTAGATATGCGTAGCTAAGTCCCTGTCGCCGAGGTTAAACCATGTGTCTGCGCCGTGTTTTTTTAGCATGCTGAGGCATTGGAAGGTATCGCCCTTTATTCCCCAGCCTTTCTCTTCATCAACAATACCTGCTAAAGTGTAGGCGACTATGTCTATGTCTGGAGAGATGTGGAGCCCAAAGAGGTCTATATCGTCACCGGTGTTGGCGATGACTATTAGATCTTCTTCCTTAATGAGCTGAGTTAAACCGGTTAAAAATCTGGCTGCTCCTACACCTCCTGCTAATGCAGTGATCAAAGCAACCTCACCAAAATTTATAATCTCCTAAATGCGTCATATAAAACGGTGTAATTTAGCGCAAATGTGCCTAAAAACTGTTTAAGGTATGAATAAAATAAAAGAAAAGGTTGGTTTATGCTGGCGGCACTGCTGCTTCTTCGGGTTCTGCTGCTGGTGTTGGTGCTGGGGCGGATTGTGGCAGGATTGCGGGAGATGAGATGAGTTTGGATTTGCGTATGCCGACATGTCGTAATGGCGCAACGAGTTTGGCTTGGTTGTAGATGTCTGAGGCGATTTTGCCAAGAACCATTTCTTGCACGAATTGGTCAAGAGTTAATGCTGCGGCTTTGTCTTTAATTGTTTTTTCCATCATCTCACGTATAATTTTTTCCTGCGAAGTCTTAATTCTTGAGAGCGTCAGTGCTGAGACGGAGATGCGGAGTTTGAAGCCGTCTTTTGTGACTAAATTGAATAATCCGTCTACTTTAGTTGTTCTTCGCCTAACCAAACTCCTCAAATAGTCACGCGAATACTCGTGGCCCTTGAAAAGAGTCTTGGCGGTTTTTCCGTCAATACAGTTGATTTGGAAGAACATTTTAAGGTAGTGATGCGAAAAGTCACCAGTTATATCGTATAGGGTGGATTCTACGACTCTACCGATTAACATTTCTTCTTCTTGAGCTGGAAGTGAACCTAACTCTATGTTACCGAAGAAAGATGGCGCAATAACCATATACCATGATTTCCCACGCCATTTATCGCGAATATGCTTTGCTGATTTAGTTTTGGGAGGCACGCTTATTTCTCCAAGACGCTCCAGAACATTCTCAAGGCAATATTAAAACTTTTAGAGTTTTTTACATATTTTCTCTCTGTTACCCAAGTATTTTCGAAGCGGCTGCGGAATATTTATGGTTCCATTCTCATTTTGATTGTTCTCCATGATAGCAACTATTGTTCTGCCTGTAGCTATAGCTGTTGAGTTTAGAGTGTGGACGAAGCCTTTCGGTGGTGCGCCCTCTTTTTCGCGATAACGCACACCTAAACGTCTAGCTTGATAGTCAGTGCAACTGCTACATGAAACCACTTCGCGGTAGCCATTCTGCGCAGGCATCCAAGCTTCAATGTCATATTTTTTCGCTGCCACAGTACCTATATCACCTGTGCAGACGTTCACGACACGATAAGCTAAACCCAACTTCTGCAAGAGTAACTCAGCGTTTTTGAGGAGTTCCTCATGGAGTTTGGCTGATTCTTCTGGTTTGCAGAAGATAAATTGTTCTACCTTATTGAATTGGTGGGTGCGAAATATGCCGCGTGTGTCTTTGCCGTGGGCACCCGCTTCTTTGCGAAAACAGGTGCTTATACCGGCAAGTTTCAGGGGCATATCTTGCTCTTTAAGTACTTCGTTCATATACATGGCTGCCAAGGGATGCTCGGATGTGGCAATTAAGTAAAGGTCTTCCTTTTCCAGCTTGTAGAGAACATCGGCGAAGTCGCCCAGTGCCGTTACGCCCTCGTACGCATCGTGTTTCATAAGGTAGGGTGGAATGATTGGCACGTAACCTTTTTTGTCGAGTTCATCTATGGCGAAGCTCATCAATGCCATATCTAGCATGGCGACTTCGTTTTTGAGATAGAAAAATCTGGCGCCAGAAACTTTTCCTGCGCGTTCCATGTCAATTTGGTCGAGGGCAAGTGATAAGTCAATGTGGTTTTTTACTGGAAAAGTAAACTCTGGAATTGTGCCCCATGTTTTTATTGTGATATTGTCGGTTGAGTCTTTCCCAAAGGGTACCGAGTCATCTAGCAGATTGGGCAGGTTTAGTAAGTATTCGCGGATTTTTGCTTCCTGCTCAAAAACTTTTTTTTCGGATAGCTTGATTTTTTGGTCAATGTCTTGTGCTTTGGTGAATTCATTGTTGGCCTCTTTGCAGGCTTTCTTCAGTTTAGCAATTTCGATTGTGACTTGTTTTCTATCATGGCGCAGGTCGTTTAGTTTAGTGTTGTTTAGTCGCCATGCTTTATCGAGGGTGATAAGGTCGTCTAGCATTTGGAGGGACACAGTGTTACCGCGTTTGACTAAATTGGCTTTGACCTGATCAGGGTTTTCGCGGATAAGCTTTATGTCTAACATTTGGGGTCACACATAATAATTCTGTAACTAACAAAATCAGCTATTTAACTTTGTCATAGAAACACCGGCGGAAAACAGTAGAAAGAATAATTGCGCGGTATAAATAGCATCCAACAATAAGGGCGTTACTTGTTAGCTCTATTCTTGGAAAAATAGATTCTATTAAATACCCTCAACAATTGCAGGATGCAACAAGGAATATAGTCGGCGTTAGCTGGAAAGTAACAACTTTTTTTGACACATTCATGAGCTAGCTTGACATATCTTGGGGTTTGTGGTATTAGTGTTAATTTGGTTATAGAAACAATATTGAGTATTAAGTCCTATCGCGCATTTTCATATCAAAAACATTAGGACAAAAAGAATTGGAATGGTTTAAGCAATTCCACAACCTTAGTTTGCAAATCATTAGCCACCAATTCCTTGCCTTTGTCGCCGTCAATCCTGATGAGTTCACCTTTATCAACGTATTTAAGATAAATTTCGCGAACTTTCGTTTGTGTCTCAAGCGTTTCCATTATAGATTTTTTTCGATGCAACCGTTCTATGACTCTCTCAGGCGCTACATCAATGAAAATACTAAAGTCCGACTGCAGGGCGCGGGCGTTGATGGTTTTTATCCAGTCTAAACTGAGACCTACGCTGCCTTGGTAAGCAAGTGAAGAGTAAACGTAGCGGTCACAAATGACCAGTTTACCGTCCTCGAGAGCTGGTTTGAGTTCAGTTTGCATATGTTCGATTCGGTCTGCAGCGAAGAGAAGCGCTTCAGTTTCAATTGGGAGGCGTGTTTGTTCATAGAGACAACAGTCGCGGATGAAAGTGCCAATTTTTCCTCTGCTAGGTTCAGCGGTGAGAAGAACTTTGTATTTTTTTGAGAGTTTTTCAGCTAGAAGTGTTGCTTGGGTGGTTTTTCCACTTCCATCCAACCCTTCGATAACAAGAAAAATGCCCTTCTTAATCATCTCAATCAACTCGACGGCTATGCGTTACACATTAATTGGAGATACATAAATATAACCTGTCAACTGAGGCCATGCTGGTGTCAAAAGCTTACTGGGGAGAAATCAAGGATCCAGTACATGGTTACGTGTACATTACAGAAGCAGAAAAAAACATCATAGATAGCTACCCAATGCAACGCCTACGCAGACTACGCCAACTTGCTGGTTCAGAGTATGTTTATCCTGGTGCCAACCACACACGTTTTGAACACAGCATAGGGGTTATGTTTCTGGCGGGGCAGGTACTTGTGAATCCTAACATTTCACGGATAGTCAGCGATGAAGAAGTGGACATGTGCCGTATCTCAGCTTTACTCCATGACTGCGGACATGGACCCTTCTCGCATGTGTTTGAACATCTTCTAATTAAAGATCTTGAAAAAACTCATGAAGACATCACCGCATGGATTGTCGAGAAAAGCGAAATCGCAGACAAATTATCCAAAATGGGCTATACCCCAAAGGAAGTCGCGGGGCTATCGGTTGGGAAACTACAGAAAAAAAATCGGGCATTCCTTGACCAAATAATTAGCAGTGCAGTAGACGTTGATAAACAGGACTTCATCGTCCGGGACACTTACCATACGGGTGCTGAATATGGCTTCATAGACGTTTACCGTCTCATACATGCTTTGGATGTTATGGGAGAAAACTTGGCTGTTGAACTAGGTGCATTATCGGCATTGGAAGCATTCATGATTGCGCGTATTGAATCTTTCAAGAGCATATATTTCCATCGCGTGGGCAGAGCAGCTCAAATCATGTTGGCGAGTGCTATGGAAAAAGCCAACAGTGAACTCGGACTAACAAACTTCAAAACACCGGAAGAATATCTATCGCTGGATGACTACACGGTTTGGGCAGCACTCAAAAAATGCAAGTCATCCAACGAAATCATAGGCAACCTGGAACATCGACGCATGCTAAAATGCGCCTATGAGCGAACCTTCTATGAGAAAGATACAATGATTTCAAACTTGTTTAGGCGAGAGTCGTATAGGCACCAAGTTCAAAGTGAAATCGCTAGTGAAGCAAGCGTTGAGTTAGAATCGGTCATAATCGACGTACCCACTGTGCCTTCTGTGCCCTACCATCATGCAGTCCTAATGGAATCAATGGAAATCCCAGTTTTCACTCGCCAAGCTGGAGAGAAAAAACTTCAGCGGCTTAGCGAGAGTTCAAGGATTTTTGAAACACTCAAAGGTTTCATGAACATACTCCGAGTCTACACAAGCGAAGCTGACCGCATACCAGTGGAGAAGGCAACAGCGAAGATTTTAGGCAAGATTCCTTCGGTAGCGAAAATCTCTTTCTAGCTGGCATACTGTTTCTTAAATACTAGTCCTTGCTAAGGAGAATATAAATTACACTTTATAGCGTGGAAGGGAACAAAGTGTCAAGTAAATCTAACAATGCTGAAGACAAAAAAATAATCAGTGTAAGAATAAAGGACAAAACTGAACCGAAAATAGCTGATTTGTCACCGTTGTTTTCCGATACAGATGTCCGCAAATTTGTCACTGAATTCGTTGCCTCATGGATAAGAGGAGATATAATCATCCGATTCCCAACCGCAGTTGAACTTGCCAAAAAAACGCCTCTGAGCATCGCTTTTCCAACTGACCCTTCAGTTAATGCGGAACTAAAAATTAAAGAACACTACGTTGATTTGCTCTCAATAATCGCAGGCATCAAATCTGCATCGGCAATTGAGCAGGAAAAAGCGATTGACGATGTTTTCAAGATGCTGCTCATGTTCCGTAGCTCCAACCGTATCGAAGGCAAAATCATCTCAAATGACCTAGAAAAAAGAGTTGAAGAACTCGAAAAAATTACAAAAAACCAAGCCAAACTTGTTGACCAGGTAACAGGTTTCCTGTTTACCCGAAAAAAAGCCAAACCTGCAAAACGGAAGAAGCTTGTTAGCTAAAAGATTGTTTGCGGAAGGGTAAGGTTTATTCGAGTGAGTTTGTATTCTGCTTGTGCTTTCAGCAAAGGTGCTCCGGTAGTATAGTCCGGTCAAGTATGCCGGCCTTTCGAGTCGGCGACCCGGGTCCGAATCCCGGCCGGAGCACTAACTAATTAATTATAGAAGTAATTATTCTTAGCCATTTGGTTCGATACATGTTTTTTCGGCGTTCCCGTGCAGCCCTAAGTATCTATAGAAGGGGTTATGGATTTTGAAAGTTTTACCGCGTACCTCAAAAACAAGTGGTCAACTGGTAATTTTATCTAGTGGTTCCTCAAGAAAAAGGAAGAGGGTAGAACCAAGCGGAGTTATGAGGTGGGTTATAATTAAAAATTCGATGGAAATTTGCACTTCAAACATAAACAGTTTACTAAATCTTAAAATTCTGCGGTTTTACCGCTACAGCAAAAACAAGAAAAAATAGATTATGTTGGCGGCAGTTGACCTCCACATTGGGAACAGAAGGTTGAGTTTAGGTCTATTGGTGCACCGCATTTAGGACAGTATCCTGTTGTCTGTACCGTTGGTAGTGGCTGCGATGTTGGTAACGAATATGTGTAGGGTTGGGTTGGCGTTAATTTCATTGAGAAGAATGCGATTGCAGCAATTATCCATGCAATCCAAACCAATATCAAACCCACGGCAAATATCGTTAATATTGCGCCAAAGAAGAGCAAAGTACCAGCAGTTTGGAAATTGCTTTCTCCTGAGCGTTGTGCTAGTAGACTATATGCACGTCTAAAGTTGATGGCCATAAGTAAGTAGAATGTGAAAGCGAAAACCAATACTATTAATACACCAAATATTCCACCAATTATAGCCGCAGGACCTAATTCCACGGCACTGAGTATACCGCCAAAGAATGTTAAAAAAGAAAAAGCAGAAACAGCAATTACACCGATAATGCCAAAGATTAGACCTCTTAGTGAATACATGTAGATACTCTCGTCATGGTAATACTCTGATAATCCTTTCATACCAACGAGAAGAAGAACTATGCCTACAATGCCTATTACCGGAACAAAGCTAAGGAACAGCAGTAATGCACCGATTGCAGCTAATGACTTACTAGATTCAAAGTTACTACTCAAATATGAAGCCTCAACAAAAAGGGCAGTTGATCACAAATAAAAGCTTTTGCAAGCAAGGTACTATATAGTTAACTTAACCCGGATGCTACAATTAAGAAAGATTTAAACATTCTTCGCTAAGGATTTTGTTTATTCTGGTTGAGCTCTAAAAGAGATTAAAAGAAGTTACAGCTTTTTTCAAAGAATTGCCATTTGCCTTAAATTTTGGTTGTATTTTTTTTATGTGTTACATATTCGATAAATCTTTATATCCCCAGATTGGTATTGAAGACTCCATATCGATGGAGAATTTCTATGTCTTGGACTGACTGGACACTACTTGGTTCCTTCATTGCTGGTTTTCTATTGTTTCTGTATGGCGCCAATAGCTACGATTCAGTCGTCGGCTACGGCGGCGTGTACTTGTTCATAGGGTCAATTGCGGCCTACCTTATAATCTACATTTACAAGGAAATAAATAAGAAATCGCCCTGGTAAAAACCTTACAAGCAGCTATACTTTTCATTGAGGTACCGAAGAAACGGTGCTGAATCTAAGTTGCTTCCTGTCGCCAGCTTAATTAGCTCTTCAGGTTCATAAAGATCTCCTCTGAGGTGAATATGCTCTTTTAGCCATCTGTTAACGTTTTGGAGGTTTCCTTCTGTTACTTGGTTGCGCCAATCGGGCAATGCTTTGGTGAGTGCTGCGTTGATTTGCCCGTCGTAGATGTTTCCCAAAGCATAACTGGGGAAATATCCATAAAGACCACTTGCCCAATGCGTATCCTGCATAACACCTTCCCCATCGTCCTTCACTTCTACACCCAAATAATCACTGTATTTCTGATTCCAAACAGCGGGTAATTCATCCACGCTGATTTTGCCCGCAAATAGGTCCCGCTCCAGTTCGAAGCGTATTATAATGTGGATACTGTAGGTGACTTCGTCAGCTTCAATTCGGACTTTGGAGGGGTGTACCATGTTTATCGCATGCAAAAACGAATTTAAATTTAAGTTTGCAAAGGCGGGTGCAACTTGTTTGATTTTCGGCAAAAAACTTGTCCAGTACTCTTTTGAGCGTCCAATTATGTTTTCATAGAAGCGTGACTGTGATTCATGGATGCCATAGCTGCAAGTCGAGCCGATGGGTTGATACTGCCAATCCTTGGGTAGGTTTTGCTCGTAGATGGCGTGTCCTGACTCATGGAGTATGGAGAATATAGAACTTAAGAAGTTGTTTGGGTAGTAGTGAGTGGTTATTCGGACGTCATCGTAGTAACCTGAAGTGAAGGGGTGCTCGGTTTCATCTACTCTACCTCCTGCCTGGGGTGAAGCAGTGTCGTAGCCCAGTTTCTGTGTTATAAGTTGGGTAACGCGGCGTTGGGCTTCAATTGGAACAGACTTTTTGAGAATTTCTTGCACAGACGTGGTTTGACCACTCTCCATCTTAGCTACCAACGGCTTCAAACCCGCTAAAAGATTCTTGAAAGTTATTGCAATGGTTTCTACGGACATTTTCGGCTCAAAATTATCAACCAACGCTTCATACGGCGTCTTGGTACCCTTAACACTCATGAGAATATCCGCCGCTTCTTTACTTAAAGTAAGGAGATTTTGCAGGTCATTTTTGTAGAGATTAAAATCCTTCTTTGCCTTCGCCTTCTTCCAGGCATTAACAGTTATGACTTCCTGCATCGCCAAGTCCCCAACCAGCTTTTCTGGCAATGCATTTTGTTCTTTGTAGCTTTTACTTATGAGGTAGAGGTTGCGTTTTTGAATTTGCCCCAGGTCATCGTACGCTCTGCTCCTTTGGATGATGTTCAGAAGTTTATAGATTTCTGGGTCTGAGCCCAATTTGTGGTGTATTCGACTCAATAACGCCAGCTGTTCGCTTCGTTGTTCTATCCCTTTTGGAGGCATCTTGGTTTCCATGTCCCAATGGATTATTGATTTCGCCGTTGAAAGCACAATAGAGTCTTTGGTTTTAACTAAAAGTTTTTTGTAAGCCGAATCTATGCTTGTTGTCAAATGCCGAAATCTCCTTTAGCATAATTGTTGGGAAGATTTATTTAATCTTGGGTTATTTTTTATGCGGCAGACCCTTTCAAACTTATGAATGCAAATAAGAAAGCAAAGCCTGCGATTATGAAAGTTGGGAGATAATTCAAATTAGCAGCTAAGAAAGGACCTAGAAAAGAGCCAATTCCTGTGCCTAAACCGATGAGACCGTCAAAGATCCCGCTTTTTCCTTGAGGGATAAGTTCCATTGAAAGCGAAAGCATCATAATAAAGTACATTGCGTTGGCAAAACCTATGAAAACAAGGAAAAGCCCAGTCATAATTGTGGGATAGAGTGCTAACGCTATGACTCCGACCAGCCCAAAAATTAGCAAGCTTCGAAGAAGCACAAATCGAGGCATCTGTTTTCTTAAATTCATAGACCTTGCACGATTACCAATAAGAAAGTAACCTGCAGTTGCACCAACTGAATTGAGAATGTAAGCAACATAAACCATACTCTCCTGTCCACCGAAAATCTCTTTAAGATATACAGGCAGAGGCGTGAAGAAAATGCTACTTGCCAACGAAAATAGTACTATTGCAAAGGCAAACCCTAGGAAACTCTGCTGTTTAACTGACCCATTCCAATGTAATCCATATGATTGCACACTACGGTAGGTAAAATCGATTTTTCTCTCTATACCTACAAGTCGCCGCTCAAAAATCATTAAAGGGTCAGCAACCAATGCCACTGAAAGGATGAATGCAATGATACTTAACCCACTACACAAAAATAATGTATAAGTTGCCAAAACCCCCGAACTTAATGTGGCAGTGAACGAGAATAATCCAAGTGTTAAAACCAAACCGATGACTAAGCCTAAGATGAAACCAATTTCGGTAAGTCCCTCATATAAGCCGTATGATTTTTCCCAGTCATCTCGACTGTAATGTTCTGCGATCAATACGTTTTTGGGTGCTTCATGGGAAATATGAAGAACCTGCATAACTACATACAATGCTACGAAAAGAAGTATGTTTTTGGCAAACGGAAGTGCCATGAGGAAGAGGAGGATAGCTGAAGAGAGGAAAGAAAGTAAAATGAAAGCCTTGTAATGACGTGTTTTATCGCATAAATAACCCCACAAAAAAGAGGCAGGTATTGACGCAAAAATTGCTACTGACGTCATTATACCTAAAGCGACAAGAGGTCCGCCTAGAACGCTGGTGTCGTTGAATGCGACAAGGTACAGCGGTATGAAGACAGTTAACAGTCCGAATGCTATCTCGTGAAAGAAAAAGCCGAGCCGCCACATAGCCAAAGGACGACTTCAAGGTTAAATTAAAACGTTTACCTAACCAACCAAAACTTGCCATAGAGACTATTCTTTTAAACGACTTCTTTTTGTAAAGCCAAATTCTAAAAAGTGAAATCCTGAAATACAACCGGGGTATAAAAATTGGAAGTTAGCTAACAAACCTCTAGAAAAACACTCCTTCAATTAAGAAGCATGTCTTAATTAGGGCTATGCCGATTTTTTATTGCTCTATTTCGTGAGAATAATAAAACTCTCTTATCCGAAAGCATGGTAGACATCTACTCATTAGCTATCTCCAGTCTGGATCTGTTTCAGTCAAAACATGGTCGGGTACAAACCCTTCGCCCACGTTCAATTAAGAACAGTTCGTCTGGCTTATACATTCTGAATTTGGCGAAATAATAGCAGTATTACTTTTAGCCAGATTTAAGCCTGAGGCAGCCAAAAGAATTGACGTAAACTAATTCCAAATAATAAGCTGCGCTTAAAAAAATGCAAAAAAATTGAATCGCTTTCAATACAAATGGAGAAAAAAGCTGAGAACCGACTACGTTGTATGAATTCAGGTGCTATTAAAAAACCTCGAATGCTAATCAAACCCATATTATTTTATTTCTGCAGAAGATTTTTTGAAGTCTTACCCTACCTTTTGGTAGTTATATCGCTGGGCAATTAAAGAAAAGCGTAGTATAGTGCATGGGAAACGAGAGAACAAGATCTGAAGAGCAAAAAAAACTGTTCAATGAAAATAAGTTATGCGTAAACCCGAAATACAAACGCCCCAAAATTTGTTTCTGATAAATTAACGCCTCAAGGAGATAAATACTTAATAGAGAGACCACCCAACTTGATACTTCGCTGGAGAGAATCTTAGAATGGCAAAGTTTAAGGTCATAGTTTCCGACCCACAAACGGGAACATCAAAAGTAATAGAGATAGAAGAAACACGCGCAGCCCCCTTCATAGGAAGAAGGGTCGGCGATACATTAGATGGTGCAGTAGTCGATTTACCAGCACATAAAGTGCAAATTATGGGCGGGTCCGACGCCGACGGTGTCCCCATGAGGTCAAATGTTCATGGTGGTGTACGTCGAAGCGTTGTCCTCAGCGGTGGAGCAGGATTCAATCCGAAAAGAAAAGGCGAACGTAGACGCAAAACCGTACGTGGTAGTATTATAACTGACGAAATTGTCCAAATCAACATGAAAATTGTTGATAGACCTGCTCAAGCTGCGGTAACTAAACCAGAGCAAGCAGCAAAATAACAACGTATTGTTATCGTGAATGCTTAAACCTTATAAACTTCAATATTTAATTCCTTTTATTCATATCAGTATTTGTCAAAAGAGAAGAAGAACACTATGAGTAACGCCACTAAAGGTTTACCTAAACAGCCAGAAGTCAACATTGGCACCATAGGGCACGTTGACCATGGAAAAACCACCCTCGTTCAAGCGTTAACTGGCACGTGGGCTTCACGTCATAGTGAAGAACTCAAACGCGGCATCACCATAAAACTTGGTTATGCAGATATGCCAATCTACAAATGCCCAAAATGCCCATCACCGAAAAATTACACTATCAAACCCTACTGTGAAAGCTGCAACTCAGAGGCAGAGTTTGTCCGAGCAGTAAGTTTTGTTGATGCACCCGGTCATGAAGCTTTAATGGCAACTATGCTTTCAGGTGCAGCCATTATGGACGGTGCAATTCTAGTAATTGCGGCTGATGAGCCATGTCCACAACCGCAAACCCGAGAGCATCTTGCAGCGGCAGAAGTTAGCGGTGTAAAAAACATAATTATTGTTCAAAACAAAATTGATATCGTAGATCAGAAAAGAGCTGTGGAAAGCTATAAAGAAATAAAAGCCTTTGTGAAAGGGACTGTAGCAGAGAATGCTCCAATTATTCCAATTTCTGCCCAGAGGGGCATAAATATTGATGTTCTACTCAATGCCATGCAAAACATTATCCCCACTCCCATGCGGGACCCGAACCTTCCACCATTAATGTATATAATCCGCTCATTTGATGTTAACAAGCCGGGAACTACTATCGATGGGTTGGAAGGCGGTATAATCGGTGGTACAATTGCGCAGGGAAAGTTTGTAGTGGGGGAAGAAATCGAAATTCGACCAGGCATAATGGCGGAACGTGAAGGCAAAACGGTATATGACCCCCTTATCAGTGAAATAGTGAGTCTACATTCAGGTCCACGAGGAGTTGAAGAAGCAACATGCGGGGGCTTAATAGGGGTAGGAACACTCCTTGACCCTTCCTACTCGAAAGCAGACGGATTAACAGGCAGCATCGCAGGAAAAACGAGCATGCTACCTCCAACTCTGACGGAACTCACCTTAGAAACATATGTTTTAGAGCGTGTAGTTGGATCTAAAGAACTTCAGAAAGTCGAGAAAATCAATCCTGATGAAACATTATTGCTACACATTGGTGCTGCAGTAAACGTCGGAAAAGTCATCAATATCAAACAGAACACAATTAAAGTTAAGTTGACCCGTCCTATCTGTGCGTTACCCAACTCAAGAGTTGCCATAAGCAGAAAAATAACTGCACGCTGGAGACTCATCGGATACGGACTTATACAATAACATTGCTATTCTCTAACTAAACCTTTCTTTTTTATGAAATCATGTGCCTTTTGCAGCACATCTTTAGCATTTTTAAAAGATAGCTTTTCTAGTGCTCTATGGTAATCCAACCAAATAAATCCTATGTGCTCGAATGATAATTCTACTTTTCCAGTTTGGGATTCGATAATAAAAAACACGACTTCTTTGCTGACGGTTAACCCTTGTCTCCTATAGAAGTAATTAATCGACTCTCTAAAACCATCGATGAATTGGGCATCGGTTATGCCTGTTTCCTCGTGCAGCTCCCGCGAAACCGTCTGCGTTTCAGTTTCTTTTTGTTCAACGTTACCTTTAACGAAGTCCCAATGACCGGCAGCGTAATTGAGAAGAAGATACCTAGTTTGCTCTTGGCTATTTATGAAAACTACAGCGCCACAGGATTTTTCACGGAGCAATATAGTCACCTATTCTGCTCAAGTCAGTAACTCTTAATATTTAAAGTGATAGTAACCTTAGGGTAACTTGCATTGCCAAAAGCTTTAAGCCCAGCATATCAACCTTTAATATTTAAGGAGCCAAAAACGTGACGGCTTCATCCAAAAAAATAGAACAAATAAAAGTTATTTTAGATTCAAATGCGCTTTTTTTGCCTCTCGAGTTTAGAATAGACATTTTCGAAGAAATCAAACAGTTATTTGGGAGAAATGTGGAGTTTGTTTTGCTCTCGCCAGTTAAGCATGAGTTGAAGTTGCTTGCCACAAAGAATATACCAAAAGTTCGTCGGCAGGCCAGTTTTGCGTTGAGGTTGGCTGAGAAATGCAAATTTGTTGCGATAGAAGACTACGGTGAAACCACAGATGATGTCATTGTTCGGGTGGCAAAAAATTGGAGCTCACCCGTATTTACGAATGATAGAGTTCTAAAGAGGAGGCTAAGAGATATAAGTGTGCCAGTGATTTATCTGAGACAAAAAACACGTCTAGACGTTGACGGGTTGATATCGTAGATGTTCAAACTAATTACTCTTCAAGATACTATTCGCATCCCGCCTGAAACCTTCGGCAAGCCACTTGAAAAAGTAGGCAAAGAACAAGTTAAACAAAAGTACGAGGGGATAGTGGATGAAGAATTAGGCTATGTCATAGCTGTTACTGGGATAGAAGTTAGCCCAATTGGCAAAATAATTCCAGGTGACGGCGCAACCTTCCATAAAGTAAACTTTTCTCTGTTAACATTCTACCCAATCATCCAAGAAGTAGTTGAAGGCGACGTGGTTGAAATCGCTGACTTTGGCGCGTTTGTACGCATCGGACCAGTTGATGCACTGTTACACGTTTCCCAATTAATGGACGATTACATCTCATATGACGAAAAACAAGGAGTACTTTTGGGAAAAGAAACTAAACGTAAACTCAGCTCAGGGGAACAAGTGCGCGTCCGAATAACCGCAGTTTCGCTGGGCAGAGCAGGTAGTTCGGGCAAAATCGGTGTAACAGCTAGACAACCATTCTTGGGCAAGTTGGATTGGCTCAAGATGGATCAGAGCAAAGAAGTCGAAAAGAAGCCGGAGAGCCCCGAAAAAGCGGCATAGGAGAAAGATAGATGATTGAGAAAGCATGCACTAACTGCCATTTTATAACAAAAGAAAATGTTTGCCCAAAATGCAAATCAACCAGCTTCAGTGAAGATTACAGCGGCCTAGTAGTTATGTTTGACCCCGAACACTCAGCAATTGCTAAATCTATGAATATTAAAGAGAAAGGCAGATACGCACTCAAAGTCCGTTAATCGCTTTTAGGTGGGTTCACGGTAGCTTCTTAACTACCGGCATCTTTTGTTTTATAAGGTCCAATTGATGAATGTGGCATATAACTTAACCTCAAGGTTGCGAATTTTTCTTAAAGACCCGTTTGGAACCTTAATCGAGGGAACGCCTCAAGAGACAATGAGGATCCTCAAGAAAAAAATTCAAAATGAAAAGCCACCACGAGTGATCTCAGTTGGTGATGTAGTTTCCCAAAATCTTCATGAAGCGGGCATTAATCCGCAACTCACTGTTATCGACTATGTTTCTCTTCGAGACCAAGTCATCCCAACGCAGGTACCTGTGGAAAAAACCGTCTATGTGAAGAATCCGCAGGGCACTATAACAAAAGAAGCCATCCAAACTATCAAGGATTCGATAGAATCGAATATACATACACATATTGTAGTGGAGGGTGAAGAAGACTTGCTAACGCTGGCCGCAGTTTTGTATGCACCAGAAAACACGTTTATCGTTTACGGGCAGCCTTATTGCGGGATAGTGGTCGTAGAAGCCACAATAGAGAAGAAAGTTCAGGTAAAAGAGTTCTTAAAAGAGATGAAAGCTTCGAAAAGCTAAATAAGAAGATTATTGTATGGAATTACGCCTTAAGTGAACATTAATGCAAGTCAAAATAGAATCAACCAAGGATAACCCACTCCTGAAACGGAAAGAAGTAGGTTTCACGATAGTTCAGGGTCCAAAAGAGAAAACTCCAGAGCGGTTGGAAGTCAGAAAAGCTGTTGCCATAGAAATGAAAATTGGCGACGATGTTGTCTTCATTAAAAAAATGCGTACCAAAACGGGAACCAGTATTACGCAAGGAGTTGCAAACGTTTACCAATCCGTTATCCAAGCTAAAATAGTTGAACCCGAATACATCCGCAAACGTAACAGTCCACCTGAAAAATCCAAAGAAGAGGAGAGCACATAATGTCAAAGAAACCAGAATCCGCAATAGAAAAAGGAAAAGCTGAAAAAGGAAAAAGCGAAAAGGGACACAAAGACGAAAAAGGCGTCAAAGCAATGTACAAAATTGAAGGGGAAAAAGTTACGCGTGCCCGTCCGACATGTGAGCGGTGTGGTACAGGCTATTTCATGGCGGACCACCATGACAGGTACACTTGCGGTCACTGTGGCTTTACACGCTACAAGCAGAAATAAACAGTTTTAAATCTCCCTTTCACAGTTATTCTTTTTGATCCATAATGCTTAGAGTAAACGTAATTGTATCAAGCATCTCAGCCGAACGCTTCTGGGATATTCGCAAGCCAGTTCCGCCTATTCAGATAAATACCAACATTAACGTAGTGGGGATGGAAAAGAAGCAGGATGAATCCTTAGATGTACCCTTTGTCCTGTCGATTGCTTATAATCCGTCTATCGCGCAGATGAGCCTCAAAGGCAATGCTTATGTAATGGGTGAGAAAAATGAAATCGGCAATGTTCTCAAAGATTACGATCAGAAGAAACCACCCGCACAGATAATTATCCAGTCTATTTCCAATGTTGTCTTCATCGAGGCAGTGCTAATATCACGTTCACTCAATATTCCACCGCCGATTCCACTTCCACAAATTCCTGAAACAGGAGCAAAACCACCAAACATAAAACCTGAAGGCAGCAGAGACTACAGCCGCTAAAGAAAACTCTTTAATAGACCGGCAATTGCCTGTTCGATTTATCTAGCAAACTACGGCCAGACTTCTTGGATTTATTAACCGGGTCAAATTGTTTTGAGTTGAATTTCGGCGGCTAATCATGCTTCAACAGTTGATCATCAAAAGATTACGCCGCTAAAGAGCTCCACCAAAATAAATAATCTCAGCCATTAAGTTTCCTCAATTTGGCTTTCGTTTTTGCATAAGTATTTTGCCACTTTATACGGATGATGAAGAAGCTGTATAGCCCGAAAATTAGCGTTATAAGCAATATTAGTCTTAATACCTTTAATAGTCCGATCCGCTCCGTATTTGCCTCTTGAATTTACGCCGAGGCAATAGCTTGAGGAATAGATAACATTCACCACTTAGACTACAAAGCAGCCTACAATAAAATTAACCGAATAGCACGCTCTCGCTGGGAATACAGAAACTTTAGTTTCCCTGTTGAACCAAAACGTGTTGATGTAGTAGCTATGCGTTCTAAAAGTTTTCGCACTATTAATCCCTTGGCAAATTGTTGAATAGGTTACTCGTAATCAACAAAGTTGTTGGCGATACCTTGAATTGGGAATATTTGATTGATGTTTTGGATTTCGTGGAGGGGCACGTTTGTCAGTTTATCCTGCCAGTTGGTTTGATTAAATTTTTGGTTATAGCAAACGCATATCGGGATTAAATAATCTGTGAAGCCAGCATTTTTAATACAAAAGCATTAAAAAACAAGAAAAAGAAAATAAAGGAAAAAGTCTTATTTCAGTGGCACATACATCGAAGAACGAGACGCACCGATACCGGGAGTCCCATGCCTAACAGGCTTGTTAGTAATAGCAAATTCACCAAGATAGTGCCCAATCATTTCTGCACGAATTTCCATGGCAACGAAATCTTTGCCGTTATGGACAGCAATTTTTGTACCAACCATCTCCGGCAGAATGATTAAATCCCGCACATGTGTTTTTAAGGCTACATCTTTACCCTGTTTCTGTGCTTCTTTGGCTATCCGCAGTTTCTCGAGCAGTCCGCGTTGTTCAGGTGTTAAACCACGTTGTAGGCTTCTGCGTTGGCGTGATGGAAGCAGATTAATGAATTCGTCCATAGACATTCCTGCTAAACTTTCGAGGTTGTGTCCACGGTAGCTAAATTCTTTTGGCATATTTCATCTAACCTATATTTTTTTAGTTTTATTATCCTCTTATTGCGCGTTTCTTCTTTTGGCCTGGACCACGAGCAGCAATCAAACCAACTTTTTGTCCTGGAGGAGCACCATGCGAAGTTGTTGTGCATCTGCGTGCGCTACGTTTGCTACTACCATAGGGATGAACAGCAGGAATCATTTTACGACCGCTGGTTCGTGGGTACTTGTGGCCTTTGGCCTTCATGAGGTGAAATTTTTCGCCTGCTTTTAGGAACGGTTTTTCTATGCGTCCAGCCGCCGATATTACACCAACGGTTGCCAAGCAGTAATCGTTAACGTAACGTGTGCGTCCTGAGGGCAGTCTAATCATTGTGCCTTGTGGAGTGTGACCAACTACGGTTGCGTATGCTCCTGATGAGCGAGCCATTTTTCCGCCGTCACCTGGGCGAAGTTCAAGGTCGCAAACTAAGGTCCCTTCAGGCATCTTACCCAAAGGTATAATATTTCCAATTTCTGCTGGAGCTTTTCCACCGTACACGATTTCTTGCCCAGTAAATACACCTTCGGGGGTGATGCTGTAAACGGATAAGCCGTTGTCGAATTCTATTAATGAGAGTGGTGAACCGCGACCTGGGTCATGCACCAAGTCAACTACAGTCCCGATAAGTTCTATATCAAAAGCTTCTTTTGGTGCTATTGCGGGATATTTTGCAGGAGCAACACGCTTGTGAGTAGAGGCGCGCCAGTTTTGGCCTCCGCGACCTCTTCGTTGAACACGAATACGTTTTCCCATAAGTCATACCTTCATTATGTTTAGAGGATTCCAAGTTTAATTGCAACGTCTGAAGCAAGATAGTCTGGTGTTAGCTTCACGAATGCTTTCTTTACGCCCTGAGGAGTGATTAGGAGATTAACCCGTTTGACTTTAACTTCGTAGAGTGTCTCAACGGCCCGTTTAACGTCAGCCTTACCTGCTTTTAGGTTAACGATGAAGATTAGTTTGTTATCTTTCTCAACCATTAAACTGGCGGATTCTGTCATTAGGGGGTAAGATATTATTTCATCGGGCTTCATTATGCTGATTCTCCATAAAGAGTTGATAATTTTGCTATGGCGCCATTAGTCCAAACTGTCAACCGACCTGGATGAGTTCCAGGAGCAAGCATTTCAGTGTTCAGATTAGCAACAGTTGTTACTTCAACGCCTGGAAGGTTGCTGGCAGCATTAAGCAGACTTTTTGAGTCAACAACCACGATAAGTGGTCCGACGGCTTGCTTCATTTTTCTGCCTCTGTGTTTACCTTTGCCCGCACGAACATTTCGACTGCCCTTAACTCTTGTTAGTTCTGCATCGAATCCGAAAATAGAAAAAACAGCCTCAACTTCCTTTGCTTTTGATAGGTCTTCGAATGCATCGTCGACAACTAGAGGTAAGCAAGTAACTGCGTCGATTCTGTGACCACGAGCTGCCACAACTTCTTTCTCTGCTGTTGCAGCGATAGCGGAAGTTAATGCAAGTTTAGCTTCCTTCTTTGGAATGTTCTTAACTATGATTTTTTCAGCACGTGGTGGATGGGGTTGTCTGCCTTTCACGGTACTTGGAGCGAATGCTGCTCTTCCGCTGCCACCTTTGACGCGTGGAACTCTTGATATAGCGCTGCCTGTTCCGCGCGATTCTGCAGTGGTTTTTTTGCCAGCCATCGGGTCTCTGCCTTGTGGCTGAAGGCGGTTTGATTGTATAGCTAATACTGCGCGTTTTATCACGTCAGGCCTTAGAGGTGTTGAGAAAACATCTGGGAGATTGACTTTCCCAGTGGATTTGCCCTGTAAGTCAAAGATATCTGCGGTTTTCTGTATCATGTACTATTCAACCTATTTTCCTTGAGGAGACTCCAGTGAGATATATGTTACTTGTGGTGGGACTTCTGGAGTTTCTGTTGGAGGACGCGCCGGAACTCGGAGACGGATTTGGCGTTTTTCCGTGCCAGGAATACTGCCTTCCAGTATCATATAAGGACCGATGATTTCGCCGTAACGAATAAAACCACCTTTAACGGTGACTTCTTTACCATCCTTGCCGATTTTAAGGATACGCTTGTTGAATTCGATGCGTTGATGGTAACCCATCTGACCTGCTCTAGGAATAGAATACATTAAGTGATGGGGATTCCACGGGCCTAAAGTAGCGATGCCGCGTTTAGTTTTTCTACCTTTATGTTGCAAGCAAGTCACGCCCCAACGTTTGACGGGCCCTTGAAAGCCTTTGCCTACTGTAATACCAGCTATATCGATGTATTGCCCGTCTTTGAAGACTTCTTCGGGCGTTACGGTCTTGCCGAGGAGTTGTTTAGCGTATTCGAATTGTTGCTCGATTGTTCCGCCGCCGATTTGGATTTCGCATGTTTCGGGTTTCTTCTTTGAGAGACTTGTTTGTGTGGGTTGGGTAGCGGTTATGACTCGAATGATGTTAGTTTGTTCGAGGTTTTGTTGAATTTTTTCGAGCATAGCTTCTGTGTTAAAGTTATCAGGTAAAACTAACAAACGATCTAGTCCGACTGGAGGTTCTTTCATCCAAGCTTCCGTAATGTTTTGGAGACCGTAGGGAGTTTTAGTGTAAGTTTTTATACCACAGACAAGGATTGGCGGTGTTTCTAGGATAGTTGCTGCTCGCATGACTTCTTTACCAAAGTTTGGTGAACGTTTTCGATCTTCGATTGTGAAGATGTATGTCATGCCAGCTTTATAGGACGTAAATCCTAAAAGTTTAGGTGAATCTGACGTTATTTCAGGCCAGTAGCGTATACGTGCTGTCGGTTTTTTAGCACGGTGCCTAGGTAAATATGCTAGTGAACCATGTCTTGGAGCATGATGTTTACGATGTCCCATAGTACTTCCGCCTCGCGCCTTTAGCAAATAGTGAATATAGTTATAAATGTTGCCATTAAAAATGCAAAAGCATGGTACAGTCATAGAAAAAGCAAATTCGTTGCTGTAACTTACTGCTTGTTGCGAATGAGTGGTATAGTGGTTAGGTTATAGTTCACGACACTAACTTATAGAGGCTGTGGTAGCGGTTTTGTTTAGTTGTTGTTATCCCAGAGTCTTTATAAACAAAAAGACTCCAGATGTTTGGCTGCAAGTTGTATTTTGTACTATCAAGGTGGGCAGTTTGGTTGGGTAGCTGACCAGAAGCAGGAAAGGCTCATAACATAGTTGTGATTTTTGCTTCCCTAACACAAAGCAGAATCGCTTAATGTTGAAGAAGGGCCCGGTTTCTCACGAGTTACTCCACGCTATATAAATTAGGGCGGCATAAGGAACGGCAACTCTTGAGCAAACTACCCTTCAAAAAGTTCAGATGGTCAAATAGGACACAATACTGTGCGCTCCCTTGTTTCTATTGAACAGCGTATACGAAAGCATCAACCAAACGCAGAAAAAACTCTTCAAACTTTAATAAATATCAAAAAATAGAATTCATCTGATGAGTATTATGCAGATACATGAATTCCAAGAAATGATGAAACAACTCTATTTCACACGCGATATCGCGCGTGGAGTTGATGGGACGTTTAAGTGGCTGGTAGATGAAATCGCCGAGTTAGGAGAGGAACTCAAAGGCTCCGATCGCGAAGCAACCGAGAAAGAATTTGCAGACGTCATTGCGTGGACAGCATCTCTGGCTAACATAATGGGTATCAACCTGGAAAAAGCAGTTTTATCTAAGTACAACCACAAATGCCCCAAATGCAAGCAGTTACCCTGTGATTGCAAGTTTTAGGTCAGGCGTTTTTGCCCCAAATCTGTGGACAGCCACACATATCGTGTGTTGCCTCTACGAGCTATAATGCCCTCGCAATTTAGAAGCTTAAGATGGTAAAGAACAACACCATAGGAAAGTGAAGATTCTGCGGCGATTTTGGTGGCACTAAAACCCTGCTTATCTAGAAGTGAGAGGATTTTTGTCCTAGCCACAAGCCCGCTGTATACGTTTCGTATGTTTTTTAGGTAAGCGTTAGGATGCCAAGCTTCTTTTATAATAACTCACACCAATAGGTCCAAAGGTTGTCTACCCTTGAAAACCTTTGGCTAATTAAAATCGAAAAGCTTGGACTGCTTGGGTTTCTTGTTATCAAACATCAAAGCAATCTCTTCTTTAATAAGACCCATGCGTTGCGTGTAGTACTTGGGCAAGCCATACTTATCAACGAGTTGCTGCGCCGCCACCAAATACTTCTCTATGCCGCCCCTATAGACAGTGAGTGTTAATTTTCCGCCACAGCCTGGGCATTTACCTATGAGCGGGAGGCGACGGAATTTTCTGTTGCATGATCTACATCGAAAGCCCTGTGTGGAAAAGGCTCGCATATTTCCGGCGATGTCACGCATAAAGTGGGTATTTAGTACCTTCAGTGCCACACGTCGGGCATCCACGGCTTCGATTTTTTCACCTAACTCCATTTGCATGTGAAGTTTATCAATCATGGATTTGAATTCTTTATAGGAACTGTTGGCGTTGCCGAGGTTGATACTTGTACAAGGCGTGGTGTATTGAAAGCCTTCAAATTGTGCTTCCGTGCCCAATCGGTGGCTAATTACGTCCATGATAGCGCTAACAGGCCTAGACTCACCTTTCTCCCAAGTTTTCTTGTAGAATTCAAGAGGATATGCTATGCTGACATCGAAGTCATGGGCTTGGCGCTGCACCTCTTTGGTGTTCACAAAAGGAATCAGCAGGATGGGGGCATCCATGATTCCGCCTATTTGTGCAGGCAGATAAATTCGCGAAAAGTTAAGGAGCGTATCTAGCCCGAGCATGATTGCGTCTTCGTCGCCGTCGCAGTCTCGGCGTTTCGCCGAGTGCCATACGGGATGGGCGTAGATCACGTTTCGATCTGTGTAGCCGACGATTCTGCCTGAAATACAAGCGCATGTGTGAGGCGCTAAACCGAAAATTAAGTGTCCAACTAGGTCTTCAGGTTTTTTGACGCTGTAGTAGGCAGTTTGTTTATAGACGCGCGTGAGTAAATCATCGATGAAGGCGGCAATCTTGAGGAAATAGTTCCCAGCGTTCCAAGGAATAACTACATCTTGAATTTTAAGTTCACAGACTTGGGTCGGGTCCGTCAGGGATAATCCATAAGTGTCGGCGAGATAGCCCATCTCATGCATCTTTTCGATAGAAACGCCAATTTCTGCGGGGGTAATATGTGTTAGCGGTGCGTTGGTGGCATCGAAGCGAATGGTGCCGTCCTTGTAAACCGATAAACCATGCTTTGCCCTTAGGATGCCTTTTTCGATAATTTCGGGGGTCTTATCAAGATTTGTTAAACCTTTAACGCCGCGAAGCATTTTAGGTGCTTGACAGCTTATTGATTTGCTGGATTTATCAATTAGTTCTTTGAAGTTTATGGGTTGCCGCTGATACATTACGCCATCTATCTTACAAGTGGGGCAACCCTTATCCTTCACGAGTCTACCGCAACGGGGACAGATTTTCTCAGATATTGTTTTGCTTCCGCAGCTGTCGCATTTAACTTTCAATGTGTATGTTTTGCAGATGGGACATTTTCGCTTTGCTAATTCAACGAAGACGGGCCCTCTTTTGGCTGCTTCTATTATGTCACGGTGTGAACCACCAGCCAGACTCACCGGAAAAAGAACATGGACGAGGGGTTTCATCTCACGGTGTTTAGCCTTTTCAGGTCTGCCCATACGTCCACCCACATAAGTCGGTGCTTTGTCTTTGACTTGAACACCGGACAATAGGCTCAACAGTTCTAGAACCGAAGCCGCCCGCAAGTTCTCATTGAACCGTGGGGTTCCAAACCCAAGGGTAAACGCTAACACTGATGCTTCTTCAGCTATCAACACGACTTTGCCGTCGATGATTTTGTGTGGAACAAAAATCTTCCGCAACACTTTAACAACATCATCGCTGGCCTCGCCCGTGATCTTAGATGCTACATCATCTTCTGAGCTAACATCACAGGTCGCCAGCCACTTCCTTAGAAATTCAACCTCTTCAACAGTAGTCAAGTTTGTCCAGAAGAAAATCGCATTTGGCGCTAGAGGAATCCCTAAGATTTTGCTGAGAATAATTGCTTCTTTAATTGTAGGCTTCTTTTTGAATGGGTCAAGGATAAAGCATTCTATTTTTTCAGGTGATAGTTTAGTGACTTCAGAGATTTTTTTATAGTCACCGCCGAATTTTGCTATAATGGCGTTTTGGAAATCTTTTGCCCACCATTCCTCCACGTACCCTGAGGGTGGAAGATTTCTGTTACAATAGAGGAAATCACCGAAATCTATTAGCATGTCCCCTAAGAAGAGGATTTTTTGAACCTTACCCTTAACTTCTGCGTAGTTTTCCAGCGACACCCTGACTACTGAGTTGTCCTTGAGTAAAACGACTGGTTTCTCGATGCTGTCTACAGGCATTGTGACACCCCCTTTGCCTGGAAGTTCCAGGCGCATCTGGGTACCTGCGGCTAGAAAGCTTTCTACCACAAACATAGTGGCAGGGTGAATACCGACAGCCGAGAGCCCTGTGTTTCTTGACCGCCCATATCTAAGTCTGAAGCCGCCGCGGGTAGATGGAAAAGCAAAGATGGGACGACCTGCGATGACGTCATCCATAAATCCTCCTGATTTTTTTTCAGATTTTTTCTTAAAGTTTTTTAGCCATTCCCAACCCGAAAAACCGAGTTTATCAATGATAACATAGACTTTTTGGGCACGCCCAACTATTCCATCGTTGACAACTCGAAGTGCGCCGCCTCTGACACGATTTGTTTCAACTCTTGGCAAATTTCTGTATGATGATACCTCCACGGGGTCTGACTCGGTGCCTGTGCATTCAACGGGAATTAAATTCAGCGCTTTTCGCAATTCCTCGTCTGGAATGTGATACTGAAAACGTCCTACAGAGCGTTCATAGAGTCTCAATTCTTCCACAAAGCGAGAGACTTCTTCCTCAGTAGGCTTATAAACATCTAAACCAAGCTCCCGTCGCACATAATCTCCCACGACAAGGGTTAAAGCTTGATCTGTTCCACCCGCTGATCGAATCGGCCCAGCAAAATAAATCCCCAAATAACGCGTGCGGTCAGCGTTAATCTTTACTTTAACTTCTGCAATGCCTTGAATAGGGGCTGCTGTTAAACCCTCGGTGAATATTGCCAACGCAGTTCTAATCGCTTGCTCAGCCAATTTCTCTTCTTTATTTTCTTCATCAGTTAGGGCAAATTTACCTCGGGCAATTTGCTGCGCAACTCTAAAGGCTATTTCTTCACGAGGCATCTTACTGCTAAGCTCTCGGATACTAAGCGCGACACCTTTGGGTCCAACCAAGCCCTCCACCAAATCAGCAATATCCTGCGCGATGAGGCATTCGGTTTTAAGGCTTGGATCTAAGCCTTTGGATCGGGCGGTGTCGCTTATCGTATACAAACGTTTAAGCTCGTTGTTCAATGAATCGACGTAGTTTTGGTAACCCTTACTAATGCTCAAAGCGAAAGCTCACCCACGTTATATATGGTAATGGGTTATTTTGGGTTTCGAAAAAACTGAAAAGCCAAGGAAAAAACCGTACTTAAGTGCGTTTGATTGCATTGATTATCTGGGAGATCCGTTCGTTGGCGTCGCTGGATTCTGTGAGATTCCCTGTAACAATTATGTCGGCACCTGCAGATGCTGCGGCTATTGCCTGTTCATGACTTTTTATGCCGCCGCCAACTATTAAGGGAATATCAATTAGATGCTTGACCGCGCGAATCATCTCGGGTGGAACGGGGTTAGCTGCGCCCGAGCCGCCTTCAAGGTAGATAAAACGCATACCCAAATATTGTCCTGCCAAAGCATGGACGGCTGCGAGTTCAGGTTTGTTATAAGGTACCGATATGGCTTTTCCCACGATCCCTGCAGTGCCTCCGTCGCCCACTATTATGTATCCCATTGAAATTGGTTCAATACCGTATTTTTTGACTAGGGGTGCACCGAGGATTTGAGCGCCTATGAGAAAATAGGGGTCCACAGAGTTTAGAAGGGACATAAACCATATGGCATCTGCGTTACTGCTTATGCCCGTGACGTTATTTGGGAAAAGTATAGTTGGAACACCAACAGTGGATTTTATAGCCGCGACTACGTTGTCGAGGTGAGTTTGAGAAACAAAGGTTGAACCTCCAATCATGATTGCTGCTGTTCCACTATTCTTGGAACTCTCAGCCACCTTAGCCGCGCCCTCAGCGGTGACTTTCTCTGGGTCAATGAGGGTCATGTGTATTGAGCCGTCGACTTTAATTTTGTCCAGCAAGAACCGCTCAATAGGACCAAGCATGTAGTATCCTTCAGTTACTCTTTTTTCACGTTGGTTATAGGTGTTCGTTTTTGAGAGCCATAAACACAATCCGTTAACATGCAGTAAACGTCAACTTCGCCCTGGGCCTGTTTAACGGTGAATTCTTCTTTAAGCCCACAGCTACTGCATTGTGCAACTGAACGGCCGCCTTCTTCTCGGAAAATTTCCACTCTGACAGTTTCTTTTCCACATTTAGGGCAGGAGAAGAACTTAGGCAAACGCTTCTTTGGAATGTGAACAACTTTCTTCCTTCTTCGCCCCATACAAATAACCTTCTACAGTCTCTGGTGATGTTCATAATATTTATGCTTGTCCTTAAATACTTGCCTACTAACCATGAATATGAGGCTGCGTAAAACCTTGAAGTTAACGCCCGCTATATTAAATCTTGACTTTTCAATGGCACAAACAAGAATCTGCCGCTTTATCAAAGAATATGTAGAAAACGCAGGCGCCGAAGGCATCGTTTTGGGGCTTAGCGGCGGAGTGGACAGCGCAACCATAGCGGCACTTTCAAGTAAAGCTATAGGTGGCGACCACGTCCTAGCGCTAATGCTTCCCGAGAAAGAAACGTTCAAGCAGAAAGACCTCGACGACGCTAAAGCCGTTGCCAGCCAGTTTGAACTGCAAACCCAAACCTGCGACATGACACAGGTTCTAGAAGGGTTCTATAAGAGCATCCCAGCCTTTGACCCAACAAACCGCCTCTGCAAGGGAAACATCAAAGCTCGAACGCGCATGGTTTTCTTGTATTATTACGCTAACAAACAAAACCGCATAGTCTGCGGCACCTCGGATAAGTCGGAAACGATGATGGGATACTTTACCAAATGGGGAGATGCCGCAGCCGACATAGCCCCAATAATAGACCTATATAAGACTCAAGTGCGCAAGCTAGCCACACATCTTGGAATGACCGAAAAACTTGCACTCAAACCCTCAACACCTGGACTATGGCCGAAGCAACTTGCCGAATCTGAACTAGAAATCAAGTACGAAACTTTAGACCTCATCCTCTATGGGCTAGAGCGCTTTATGGAGAACAAAGAAATCGCCGACCAACTCAACCTTGAACAGGCCATCGTGGATAAAGTCAAGAGCCGTTGGTTAGCCACCGAACATAAAAGACGTATGCCCCTGCCACCCAAGCTTGGCTTTCGAACAGTGGGAAACGATTTTAGGCTCCCAAGGCACATTTACTAAAGTGGACGCCATGAAGGATAAAATCAAGCTTGCTCTGTGCCAAATAAGCAGCAAAAGAGAAAACAAAGACGCGAACCTGCAAAAAATCGAGACGCTAACCAAAAGAGCTAAGCAAGAAGAGGTGGACCTTGTAGTTTTTCCAGAAATGTCTTTAACAGGCTACGTTCTCCATGACCAAGTTTACGGGCTAGCTGAAACTATCCCCGGTCCATCAGTCAAGAGAGTCGAGGAGCTTGCAAAGAAAGCGGAAATGCACATAATCTTTGGGATGCCTGAGCTATGCGAGAAAGCCCAAGCCACCATCTACAACACTGCCGTCCTCGTTGGTCCCAAAGGGTTAATCGGTAAATATCGCAAAATGTATTTGCCAACACACAGCGTGTTTGAAGAAAAAAGGTATTTCCGTCCAGGTTATGAGCCAGCCGCCTTTCAAACAGACTTGGGCAATATCGGATTAACGATTTGTTACGATGTTTTCTTTCCGGAAGTGTTTAGGCTCCCCCGTTTGAAGGGTGCACAGCTAATAGTTTGTATTTCTGCGTCTCCAGCCGTGCGTAGTACCTACTTTGAAATCCTAACCGCTGCAAGAGCATTGGAGAACACGGCATATTTAGCATACGTTAATCTCGCGGGTATGGAGGATGGCTTACAATTCTGGGGCGGAAGCCGCCTTGTCAGCCCAACAGGCGACGTTTTAGCAAAAGCAAAGTTTGATGAGGAAGACTTTGTAATCTGCGAGGTGGATTACGCTGATTTGAGGACTGCTGAAACCTTTATTCCTACCCTACGGGATCTACGTCCCGAACTTTTTGACAAGCTAAAGCAATTTTCTGAGCAAATTTAGTATGTCACATATATATGCGGATCGTTGGAGTATGAAATCACAAATGCATCACAGATGTGTGATGTGATTAGATTGATGGAGAATCACCGTGATTTAGCTGTGAGGGGTGATGTCACGGCGGTTTTTGTTGTATATCATATGTGAGTATTGTTTGAAAAAATGCATTTTGGTGTAGGATTGTCTTTAAAAAAGTGTGCATTATTTCGCTGGGCGTGTCAAAAGTGGTGGTTGAATTTTTGGGGTGTTTACAAAAGTGCGTTTTTAATGTATAGTTAATGTCTATAGCTGAGTCTTAATTCAAGGAATTTGTCCTTTTTGTGTTAACTATACCAAATCAGATTTTAAATCTATAAATAGGAAAATTATCGGCTTCTTTTTATATTTTAACGCCATTTCATGTGTTTTATTATTGTATATAATGGCTTTTGCGGGCGGATAAAAGTTAAAAAGCAGAGCCAGTATACAAAACTGTATCCATTTGGAGTATGGAGGAAGACGTCGATTTGAAGCTAAAGGATGGCGTAACAGCATGGCTAAACGGGGCATTAAACGACCCTATAGTGAAAATATTGGCTAAAAACAGCCAATTAACTAAAACACAGCTCGAAACACTTTTAATCGACGTTTTAGCCGAGAATATATCAGGTAAACAACTAAAATACGACGATAAAGCCTCCTTACGGTTAACAAAGGCTAAAATAAGCCGCGGTTCATTTAATAGGACCTTAAAACAGTCGCGTGAAAACGTCATAAAATCCATCTATACAGTACTACTTTTAGGATATTTGGGGGTTTTTGAGACCACAACTCTTGACCCGTACCTCGAAATAGCCAATAAACTACACAAATATGTGGAGGCACACCAAGACATGCCAAATAAGGAAGAGGAACTAAAAGACCATCTAAAAGTCATAGAAATCATCCGAGAGGAGCTTGAAACGAGCCTAAAACGGCTTTCTAACCCATCAGAATAGGTTATGTGACGTCACAAATCACAGTATACTCTATCTTTTGCCGTATTTTACAAAGCAGGATATACCTTTTTTAATTCACACTAATTAAGGTTTAATTGCCAAAATAGTCTTAAATCACGGATATTTAAAGCTTCATCAATCAATAGAACCGGCTCATTTTCGAATATTGTGATGTGTGATATCATAATAACTTGTGATTACATCACCATAATCCTTAATAGTCCATGGGAAATACTGTGATGTGTGATACGACCGTTAAAATCACGTTAAATCACGGTCAAGTCACAAATTAAATCAGGGAGAATAAGATCACGTTTGACCTCACACCAATAATTATAGGCTTTATACTTACTATCACAGCCATAGTAGCGTATGAGTACTACAAGCAGATACGCTTGGCACATAAAGAATACAAGAAAGCCAAAGATTTCCTCGAGGATATTGTGCTTAGTTTCGACCGTGAACTCAGACGTGAATCAAATAAGTTTGATTCAATGGTATCTAAAGTCGAGGGGAGTTACACCACAGCAAACGTAAGCTTTAGAAAAGCAGACAGTATTGAGAAGAAAATAGAACCCCTAGAGCAACAACTCAGTACCCTAAACCAATCCTATCAATCTATAACACAGACAATCACTAGTAACCTAACAGAAAATAAGCAAAACAGCAATGCTGTATTATCTGGCGTGGTAGGGCTAGAATCCAAACTTAAAGATATTGAAGCCTCACAGGAAAACTTGAGAAACAAACTTGCTGGTTTTGAGGAGCAAATCCAGAAACTTTCAGTTGCTCCAATACCTCAAGAAGTTAGAAGCGAAATTGTTCTTCCCCCCATATTTATAAAACGTGATAAAGCCTTGGCAGCCTTAACAGGTACTGAAATTGCTGTTTTGGAAATTTTATCTAAGGAGGGAGGGAAAACGGCGCCTGAAATCAAGGAGAGGGTTCAACTTAGCAGGGAGCATACGGCTAGATTAATGAAAAAGCTATATGAGAAAGGATACTTGGAAAGGGAAGCAGGCAAGATTCCTTTTCGCTATAGCATCAAAAAAGAGATGGAAACGTTGTTGCGGAAAGCGGAAAACCCAGCTGAATGACATTAGTGGAAAATGTAGGTTGATTTGTTTAGTGTTTTGAAGTAGTTGGAAACTACTTGTGAAGCCGGCTACTTTATACGCTGTTTTAATGTTGCTTGTGGTATGTTTGGAGCATTCTTGTACTTTAAATTGTTTGAAGTACCAGTACGCATCAGCATACCCTTTGTAGTCATTCTTGATAGGTAGGTGGATACTGTACTTAGGCTTACTGGCTCTTTGAGTTCTTGCTCATAAACCGACTGAATATCTTTAGAAGAGAACCATATTAATGGAAAATTCTTCTGGATAATTGCTTGAACTTTTTCAAAACGAGACAGAACTCGATTAGGGATCGTTTGACTGTTATTTACAGCTTGACCTTCACCTGGTGCGCCACCTAACAATTCGACAAGATCCAATAGACGTAGAGCTTTGTCACGGGTCACTTGACCCTCAAATGCAATGGTATATCGATTACCATCGCTGTCAAACAGCTCAACGCGTATTTTACGAGCCGGCATTTTATGCACACCTAGGTTATTCACAACTTTATCGGTTCACTACATATAACTGTGATGGTGAAAAGTAACAACAAAAAAAGCTTTGTTCAAGCTTTATTGTACATATTAGCAAAATTCTGGAGTGTATTTGGAATTACCAGCTTCACATAAAAACTAATCGATTAAAAAAATCCAGTTACAGCTCAGATTTGCTTCTCCAGTAGAAGTGAAGGGGTGCCTTATTCACTGTTAAAGAACAGAATTAGAGTAAATTACCTAAAAAGCGACTTGCTAAAGCTTCAGATTTGTTAATATTTCATTTATATTCACAGTTTTGTGAATGTAAAACAGGAGAAAAATATTAGGAAAAAGGTCTTGGGTACTTTTTGCTGAAGATATAGTCAAGTCATGAATAGATTTTGGAGTTAAAAGATAATTTCAGGTTGTTTTCTCATATTTTTGGAGCATAAGGGACACCCCTATGTTTCCTCTCGAGGAATTTCGCCAAAAAAGAAGTCTACAGAGGCAGAAAAAATATTTGCAGAAGATTAGTTTAATTTCTTGGATAATAATGATTAATATATATTATTTTTATTTACAACTCAGAGTATATTATTATATAGATAATTTTAAAGGCTTTACTTTATAATGTTCACTTTTTCCAGTAGAAACTTTGGTGTGTGTGCTCTTCTTGTTCGCTATAGTTGTTATTGCTTGTTTTCATCTTCTTTTAAGATAGTTGTGTTCCAAAACTAGTTTTTTGTACTACATCCTTTATCTGTTCCACACGAAATAACGGTTGTACCTCTCAAGAATAGGGTGTGAACAAAACGGGGAACTCAAGCGTATTAGATGATGTATTTGATAACTTTGTTAATGGTTTTAAACTCTTTAAGGATCGAGAAGTCCTCAGGCATGATTATTTGCCTGAAAAGCTTCCCCATAGAGAAGATCAAATTCGCCTGTTAGGCGCAACAGTAGCACCAGTTTTAAAAAATGCAAGATGCTCTAATATTTTTATTTATGGCAAGACTGGAACAGGAAAAACAGCTGTTGCAAAATACGTTTTAAGCCATCTTGAATCCAAAGCCAAAGAGTATGGTGCACACGTAAAATTTTGCTATATTAATTGTCGTATGACTGGCTCAGAATATCGCGTTTTTGCCACTCTAAGTCAAAGTGTAGGGTTAACAATCCCATTTACTGGACTTTCAGTAGGCGAAGTTTTCGATAGATTCCGTTTTGGTCTTGACCAATCCCATGTCATCTTCATAATAGTCCTTGATGAAGTGGACGCTTTAATCAAGGAACGCGGAGACGCCTTCATGTACGAACTCACTAGAATAAACGAAACCCTAAGCAAAAGTAAGGTCTCCATAATCGGTATATCCAACGATTTACGTCTCAAAGAATTTTTAGACCCACGTGTTTTCAGCTCCCTTAGTGAAGAAGAACTGGTATTTAGACCCTATGACGCTGGAGAACTTCGCAACATCCTGTTGGAACGCTCAAAATTGGCTTTCCAAGATTACGTCTTATCCGATTCCGCTTTAAGCATCTCATCAGCTCTTGCCGCTGCAGAGCATGGCGATGCAAGACGAGCATTGGATTTGCTGCGTGTAGCAGGAGAAGTGGCGGAACGCGAAAACGCAAAATCAGTCACTGAAGAGCATGTGCGCCAAGCTGAAAAACACATCGAACATAACCGAGTAATCGAGGCACTGAACAATTTGACTTTGCACTCTAAGATAGTGCTCTTAAGTGTCTATCATTTAAACAAGCCCAGCGCCACGACGGGTGAAATCTACGATGTCTATAATGAGTTATGCGGAGAAATGGGTGCTGGACTGCTAACACAACGGCGATTAGGCACGTTGGTAAATGAGCTTGACTCGATGGGTCTCGTTAACGCTAAAGTTGTAAGTATGGGTAGATATGGTAGAACTAAAAAGATTCGTTTAGAGATTTCTCGCGGTTTGATCCGAGAGGTATTTGGCGGCGACAACCGTTTCAGTCAACTGATCGCTTATTCACCTAGAACCAGCCATAAAAACCCAGAAAAATAAGTTAAAGAAAATCAAGAACTATTGTTTCCAACGTTTGTAGATTCACTACTGGTACTTTGCCTGGAGTAGGAATTAACCCCAATTTTTCCATGTACTCTGTTTGTTCCTGCCAGCCTCCTGAATTCACCACCAAAACTCCGCGGTAGTTACAGTAACCCAAAACGTGAATGTGCCCCGCATGGAAAATATCCGGAACTTTTTCAACAACTAGGTGATCGCGGTTCTCGGGGGAAAGCATGGTTTTTCCGCCATAAACAGGTGCCAGATGGCGGCCTTGCATCAGAAGTCTCATTGATTTTTCAGGATGAGCATTGTCCATTCCAGGTACAACCCCTATTATGTCGTTGAGGCTTACGCCATGATACATCAAAATTTCAACTCCATGTAAACTAAGATAGCAGGGACTGCCAACTGAATGGATGTTTTTTTTCCCTTGGATTGCTGTGAGGTAATCTTCTGGTATGGCTGGTTGAGGCAGGGATTTGCGGGCGGCGTCATGATTGCCCGGCGAAATCACTATTTCAATGTAATCTGGGATTTTCTCTAGGTATTTTGCAGCAAAGTTGTATTGTTTGTGGACATCGCGGATTGTGAGTTCCGTTTGTTGGCCGGGATAGATACCTACGCCATCCACAATATCGCCAGCAACTAAAAGGTATTTTACTCTCCCAGCGATTTCTCTCATTTCAGGCGAGCCATACTTGCCTCTGAGCCAGAGTATAAAGCGTCGAAAAGCGTCCTTGGTGAATTTTGTGCTGCCGACATGAATGTCTGAAGTAAGCACTGCGTAAATGGGTTCTTTGGCTCTCTGATGGGACTTCCTGCCAATTTCTGGCAAAATTATGTCTTCTGCCATCAATAGGTTTGTTCGAGTTTTGATTACGGCTGCACAAAAAATCTGGTCTGGTAACAGCATTAGGGCTTTGCGTTTGACTTCTTCAGGCGCTTTCTGCGGCACAAGCACCGTTGCGCTACCCTTCAGGTCCTCAACAGAGAGTATAGTGTTGTTTTTTGAGTCTCGCTTCTCAGTTAACATGCAGATGATTTTAAGTTTGGTCTTTGGCTGGGATTTGAGCGCTTCAACGATGGGGGTTGCCGCTTTAACATCCATTCTCTGCCTAAGTATGTGTTCCGTACGTTTGAAGCGATCCTGGAAATAGAGCACGTACTCGTTAAGGGTTCCGTTTGAAGTAAGTTTGCCAGTGGTGTCGTCGATAATTTTGAGGTCTGAGGGTACGTCTTTGGCGTAAGGATAAAAATCCCCTTCATAAAAGCTCGGATCTGGTTCTACTATGGATTCAGGAAAACCCGGAACTTCCTGCACTCTGCAGCTCTCTTGCAGCGGTTCAACAACCCTTTCAGGAACAACTATTGTCCCCTGCTGAATAACAATCTCCAAAAAGCTCCGCTCGATAAATATAGGCTTATCCTCCAACGTGGCCATTTTATCTAACGCCAAATTCACAACTGAAACGGGGTCATTGATCTGGGCGTTTTGAATTAGAAACTCGAATGCTTCGCTGTTTAATTGATATCCTGCAGCCATTGTTGCCTCAATTGCTCTTTGGAGTTTTTCTTCTGTGCTCATTCAATGGGCGCCTTTTTCTATGATTGATTTGTATGTTTATGCTCTATTGCTTTTGAGTTATTTACTGTTTTTTGTTTCTACATCAAACGTTTAAAGTCCAAGACCCCCGCTGTTTTCCACTTTAAACCATATTAGCGTCTCTAGCTAATTGTATTATTTTCCATACAAAATAACGGGTTTGAGGCAATTTATATAAACTCTTTAATGTTTAGATGTGTTGTATCTGGGAGTTTCCTCATGGGTGAATTGCGTAAAGTTCAGCAAACGCCAACAGGTACCTTCTTTGTCTGTTTACCCCGAAATTGGGCTAAAGAGAACGGTTTACAGAAGGGCAGTTTGGTTGATTTGAATATTACAGTTGACGGAAAACTTTTGGTTGACTCCAAATATGCCGTTGAGCAGCAACCCAAAGTCGCCTCTCTACTTATAGGTCCTTATTTGAGCCGTGAAATTATTGGTCGTTATCTGCTTGGCTTTGACATTATTCGAGTGGAAGCAAAAGACAGAATTGACTCGTCTGTCCGTAACCTGATTAAATCAACTGCTAATTCTCTGGCTGGCTTGATGATTGTTGAGGAAACAACTTCAATGATGTCTTTACAGTGTTTGATGCAGCAGCCCTTTACGTCTCCTGAAAAGATTTTGCAACGTAACAACGCGAGCGCTGCCAGAATGATTCGAGATGCTGCTAGTTCTTTTGTCAATTTAGACATGGATTTAGCCCAAAACGTAATCGAACGAGATGTTGAAAACAACAAGTTCTACTTTTTACTCGTTAGAATTCTGCGTACCCTTATCCAGAATCCAAGGTTAAGCGAAAAGCTTGTAATCACGCCCATCGAATGCTTGGACTACCGTTTAGCTGCCAGTCTCATAGAAGGTATAGGTGATGCGTGTGTACAACTGGCATCGACTACTCTGATGCTCAATAGCACCAAGCTTTCAGGTGAACTCCGTAAGCTATTGTTAGAACTGCAATCGATCTGTTGTGAGGCCAACGAGCATGCTTTCAAATCGTTTTTAAGCAAAGATATTTCGCAAGCAGAAAGTGTGCGTGGTTTACGGGTAAAAATAGATTTAACCTCAGCTAAAATTGAGTGCGCTGCGAAGGATTCAACTGTGGATTTGATGCCGCAGATTTTGGCAGCAGTGTCTTTTCTGAGACAGATTTATGAGCGCACTGTAGACATGGCTGACCTCGTTGTCTAAGCTTTTCTATCTGTGCCTAACCCCTCTATATAGACTCAATAAGTGCCAAGACGAGTGAACAATTAGATAGGCGGCTGAAATATTGCCTTAGTTTCTGATAGACCTTTGCTGGGTTAACCTGTTTTGTATGCGAATCTACCTAGTCTATTCTACAGATGCAGAGTCGACCCTATCGCTATATGTCGACAAGAAAAAAATTCTTAGATATAATAGTAACCTCAGGTTTACCTAATCTTGCTAATTCTCGGGGTGGTAAAGGGTTAAATTTGCAGATTCACATTCAACAACTGGGATAACCTACATGTTAACAGTCACAGATAAAATCGCAGACGCCCTGTACCTGTCTGGGTGCCTAAAATTCGGCAGTTTCAAAATTAAATCCGGTGCAACCACCCCCTACTACATTGATCTATCCCGAGTGTTAGCCGCGCCACAACAACTGAACATTATAGCCGGATTAGCAGCAGACAAAATCCGTGAAATTTCTGCCTTTGACCCAATCAACAAGCTGTCGTCAATCGAGCTCAAAGGGGCACTCATTGTGCCCAGCGTCGCTATAAAACTCGGTTTGCCATGTGTGATTGTGCGCAAAGAAGCCAAAGCATACGGTGTTACCGGCAGAACTGCCGGTGCAGACGTAACCCAAGGCGACAACATCCTTTTTTTCGATGATGTCGTCAGTGAGGGTATAAGTAAAATCGAAGGCGTGAAACCTCTGCAGGAGTTGGGTGCAACTGTTAGGCACATGCTGGTGGTTGTTAACCGCCAACAAGGTGGGAAAGAAAAACTCGAAAAACTTGGATACCAAGTTCATGCATTGGCAAAAATTACTGAAATCGTTGCTTCATTACAAAAAAACAAACGTATTTCAGAAGTGCAGGCTCAAAGCGTACTTGACTACGTTATAGACTTCAAGTCTGCGTGAAAGTAGTGCGCGATAATCCTATCTGTTTAAACTTTATCTTTATTGGTTATCCACAGTAAACATACAACAACCATAAGGAACGGCGGAGGTATGCAAACAAAAAATCCATTGGTCGAAGGCCTGCTAAACCCAAGCTCCTATCCTGAAGAGGCAGGTAAAATCGAAATCGTCCAAACACACATCTCATTTGTCTTCTTAACTGACAAATATGCCTATAAAATTAAAAAACCCGTCAACTTCGGTTTTCTAGATTTCTCAAACCTTGAGAAGCGACACATATACTGCGAGAAAGAATTGGTACTTAATAGGCGGCTGTGCCCAGAAATATATCTTGAAGTCCTTCCTATCACCAAAACTGACGATTTGCTCAAAATCGGTGGCGAAGGCGAACCAGTCGAGTATGCGCTGAAAATGAAGCGGCTCCCACAGAACCGCATCATGACTCAGCTTCTACAAGAAGGTAAAATCGACAAAAAAATAATTGACAACATTGCCCAAATTATAGCAAAATTTCATAAAGAAACACAAACTAATAAGGAAATAGACGAAATCGGCGGCCTAAAAACTGTCAAATTTAACTGGGACGAAAACTTCACCCAAACCAACAAATATATATGCCAAACATTAAATCCAGCAGAATATGACTTCATTCAAACAAAAATTAATAATTTCATAGCAGCTAACGCAATGCTGTTCCAGAGCCGTATTGACGGCAAGCATATTCGGGACTGCCATGGCGACCTTCACTCAGGCAACATCTTTGTGACTGACAAAGTTTGTATATTCGACGCCATTGAATTCAATGATCGCTTCCGTTACAGTGATATAGCGTCCGATGTGGCTTTCTTAGCAATGGATCTTGACTATCAGGGAAGAGCCGATCTATCGACCTACTTCATTGAGCAATACATCAAGTACTCCAAAGATGCAGAACTTACAAAGCTGTTATCCTTCTATAAATGCTACCGCGCCTATGTGCGTGGAAAAGTGGTTAGCTTCCGCCTTGACGATCCAAACATAGAACCTGACGAGAAAGCAGCCGCAACCAAAGAAGCCCAAGAGTACTTTCGCCTAGCCGCAGAGTACGCCAACAACCTCTAACTTCTACTTTTTGAATTGTTTGACAACCCAGTTTGGAACTGCCACAGACCCCATAATTACGGGTTTCTGGTGGCAGTCGCTTCCTCCAGTAGCAATCAAATCGTTTTCTTTTACAAAGGCAACGTAGTGGCTTGTGCTTTCAGGGGTGTGGCTGGTGTGCCAACACTCCACCCCGTCAAGGTGCGGCAGCATTGTTTCTTTGACTATATCTATCTGCTTGGATATGTCTATAGCTATTGGGCGAAGGGAGGTTCCACAGGAGTCGTTTGGGTGTGCGAGGATGATTTTGCCGCCTGCATCACGGATAAGCTTGGCGGCTTCTTCTAACTGCAAAGGGTATTTGGGTACGTCGCATTTCATTAGGTATCGATCAAAGGCTTCTTGTCGGCTAGAAACAATTCCCTTTTTAACGAGATAATCGGCTATGTGGGGCCTGCCCAGTGAGCCCTCAACGTTTTCCTCGATTTTGTATAGATCCTCTTGTGTTAATGAGAGTAGGTTTTCTTTTTGAAATTCGACGTTTAGATTATAAAGAATTTTTGCGGCCCGCTCATTGCGATACTTAGCTATCAACTTAAGCTTGCTTTGCAGCGTAACGTTATCTGGGTTGAATTGGTAGCCTAAAAAGTCAAGCGACACAGGCTTACCCTTATTGTGTTTTGGGTAAGAGAAACTGACGTTTAATTCAACGCCAGTGATGTATTGTATGCCTGCTTTTTTTGCTTCTATTGCGGCTTCAACTTGGCAACTGATGTTGTCGTGGTCAGTTATCGCCATGAAGATTATTTTATGAGTTTTTGCTTCCGCTATAATTTGTTGGGCACTGTATTTTCCGTCGGAGGCTTTTGAATGTATATGTAAATCAATCAAGTTGACTACCTTTTCTCTTCTTTGATAATGATCCAATTAGTCATGCCAAAGCTGCAGGTGTCAACAATTAAATGCGATACTTTGAGTTCAGGGAACTTAAGTTTTATTGCGTCAACGTCGATGGGTTGAAAATTGTTTTTGTTTGCTAAGTAGGCTTCTTCAGTTAAGGCGTTGGATTCATATTTTTCTTTAGTTCTTTTCATTATGCGCGCTAAGGCGATGTCTTGGGGGCAACAGGTTTCAAAAATAGCTAATGCCAATTGATGTTTAGCGGCTATTTCGGCGGCGCGTTCTCGCAGGTCCTTAGTTACAAAGGTTGCATCCAAAATTACTCCGCCCTTAGTGGCAGCCAAATCTGCCCGCTTAAACATTTCCTCATAAACCTTCATTCGATTGTTCATGTTGCCTGCGACTTTAGTTTCGAAGACATCTTGTCCTTTTAGGACTTCGAGGCGGATAATGTCGCTACGCAAAATCGGGTACCCTTTCATTTTAGAAATTTCCTTTGCAACTCCGGTTTTGTAAGTTGCAGGTAACCCGCAGGTAATGACTAAAGTGTTTGGCTCTAAGTGGGTTTCTACAAAAGTGGTGAAAGGTTCCTTCAATTAGTGCGCCTCTAAGAAGTTAGCTTGCCTTATATTGTACTTTAACTTTTTCGAGCCTAAACGCCCTCATCACACTTTACACCTTATGAACTGTAGGTAAATTCTAAATAAGGACGACTACAAACAATCTCGTATTAGAAGGAATCGTCCAATGGAAAACTTCCAAGTTAAAGACATAAAATTGGCACCTCAAGGCCACTTACAGATTGAATGGGCCGCAAAACACATGCCAGTCCTAAACGTAATCAAACAAAGATTCGAAAAAGAACAACCCCTCAAAGGGCAAACCATAGCAGCATGTCTCCACGTTACTAAAGAAACTGCCGTCCTCATTAAAGTACTCATTGCAGGCGGCGCCGAAGTTGCCCTATGCGGCTCTAACCCGCTCTCAACACAAGACGATGTAGCTGCAGGCTTAGCAGATAGCGGCGTGCACGTTTTCGCTTGGAGAGGACAAAACACCGAGGACTATTACAAATGCATGGAAAAAGTTCTAGATTATAAACCAACCATTACGATGGATGATGGAGCCGACGTCGTTGGTATGCTTCACAGTAAACGTCAAAACCAAATTAATGATATCAAAGGCGGAACTGAGGAAACTACTACTGGCGTTGTCCGCCTAAAAGCCATGGAACAAGATGGCAGCCTCAAATACCCTATTGTAGCTGTTAACGACGCCTTTACTAAATATCTCTTTGATAACCGCTATGGAACAGGTCAAAGCACAATTGACGGAATCCTGCGAGCAACCTCGGTTTTACTCGCTGGAAAAAACTTTGTAGTCGGAGGATACGGCTGGTGCTCAAGAGGAATCGCTATGCGCGCACAGGGTTTAGGCGCAAACGTCATAGTAACTGAAGTTCAACCTACCCGTGCCTTAGAAGCAGTAATGAACGGCTTACGTGTAATGCCAATGTCTGAGGCTGCACCCATCGGTGACATTTTTGCTACAGCTACAGGTGATATACACGTTATCCGAAAAGAACACATGGAAAAAATGAAAGACGGAGCTATCATTTGCAACAGTGGCCACTTCAATGTAGAGATCAATGTCCCAGAGTTGGAATTGCTCGCCAAATCCAAACGCACAATGCGTCCCAACATGGAAGAATACACCTTAAAAGACGGCAAGCACCTTTATTTGCTCGCTGAAGGTCGACTGGTAAACCTTGCCGCGGCAGAAGGACACCCCTCAGAAGTCATGGACATGTCATTTGCAAACCAAGCCTTATGCTCAGAATTTATTGCTAAATCAGCAAAGCTTGAAACCAAAGTGTATACTGTTCCTAAGGAAATTGATGAGAAAATTGCTGAACTTAAACTGAAAAGTATGGGCGTTGAAATCGACGAGTTAACGGAAGAGCAGAAAAAGTATCTTTCAACTTGGGAAATGGGAACCACATAATCAAACGCTTACTTCGAAAGCATGACAAACTTTAAATTGATTAACCGAATACATGGCTACTAAAGTGGTGAATCACTAAATGGTTAGTAAAGATCAAGGAATAGGTGGAGCAATACTAGTCGTTTGCGTAGTCGTCGCGTTACTTTACGTCGTAACACTTTTCTATCCAAGCTGGCTATCACTCATTGGTTTATCATTCAGCGCAAGCACCGTGCAATTCTGGGTTATCGCAGTACCAGTTCTTGTTGCCTTCGTAGCAATCCTTTTCATAGGCGCATGGATTGGTTGGACAATGGCAACAACACCCCCGCCAAAACCAATTGAAGAAATCACAACTGAAATTGAAGATAAAAAAGACGAATCTGTCACAGAACCTGAAGCTGCACCTGAAGCATCAGCCACCGAAGAAAAAACAGTTGCTAAGAAAAAGAAGTAAACAAATTACTTTTTTTCAAAATTATTCTTTTTTCATTTTAATTTTTTTCGCCCCAAAACAAAGCACTATCAGGCTTTTTTCTGCAGAATTTTTGTATAAGCTATTTTTTGACAAGCATCCTTTTTAGCATGCGGAAAAGTTATTCTTGTTCAATAATTTCTCCTCAGAAATCGTTTCTCCTTATCTGAGCTTGCAATTATGACAGCAATTTATCTAAAAATGAAGATTAAACGTCGTCTTCGTCAGAATCATATGTTTGTGATGGAGACGCAAGTTTTCGCAGTGCATCAGCACCTTCTGCATAGCCACTTGCAACCAATACATCGCCCACTTGAATTATTGTGTCTTTCCGCGGGCGCAAGCACTTATCGTCCCGTTTAATGACCAAAACCCCCATACCCGTTTCATCATGTACCATTGCGTCCTTCAAGGTTTTGCCAACCAGCGGCGAATCTCCAGTAACGCAGGCCTGAGTTACTGTTTCCTCTGCTTCTTCGATTGCAAGCTTTAAAATCGGGTGCGGTTCAACGCCTCGTAGAACAACCTCTGCCATGTCTGCCGCTGCATCCGCGATTTTTTCTGTTGCAATGCCCAAGCGGATTAATCCTAGAAAGCCTGAGGCTTCTTCCTTCTTGAAATCACTCGTCAATGCTAGCAACTCAAAATTCGTATGCATCTTATCCATACGCTCTTCTAGTCCCTCAACTTCTTCAGCTAGCTCTTTACTATTGAGTAGCAGGGCTGAATATGCTAAATCCATCATTAACTCGGAAGTATCCTTTAACTCGACGAACTTGGAAACAATTTCTTCAAACTTTGCGCGTTTCTCGGTGTCTAATGAGGTTAGTTTGCCTTCGGCTAAGTCTTTGAATTCTTCAACGCCTGACGGTGCCCCCCGCGTTATAAGTGTGTCTCCCTCATAGACTCTTTCGTTTTCGTTTGGATTGAGTATCCATTCATGGCTTCTTTGGATGGCGATTATGTCAACACCCATGCTTGCCGCTAGGTCTAATTCATCGATTTGTTTTTTGATTAGCGGTGAATAGGGTTTAACTGTTACTTTCATTAAGCGTTCTTCGACTTTTTCGAAAATTTGGCCAACAATGGGGTGCACTCCTATGTTATGTGTTACTATTCCTGCGATGTCTGCGGCTGCGTCTGAGATTTTATCTGCGGAAGCAGCAACCGTTGAAACGCCTATGAGTTGTTCAGCGTCTTTTGGGTCTCTTGCAGCTACCATAATTTCCATGTCAAGTAGATAGGACAAGTTGTCTACTCTGCTTTCGAGTGCCAAAACATCTTCCGCTAGGTCTTTATCGTTGTATAAGGCGGCGGAGTATGCGAGGTCAATCATTAGTTCCGAGATGTTTTTCATTTCAAGCAAAAGCTGCCGAACTGAGATAGGTTTATACTCTATTCTTTCAAATTGATGCACTGTTATAGGATCGCTCCACAACTAAATACTTAGGTTCTAGGATATTTTAATTATGCTATTTCGCTATAGAATTAATAGTATTGATATGAACAGAGCTACAGTTGTGAGAGCATCGGCTAAGGAACTCTCGATAGGTATTACAAAGTTGTCGGGGTCCAAGCCGCGTTTGAACGTTAAAATCGAAATGGCAAATGATAAAACTATGATAGCTGAAAAGGCGATTACATTAGAAATCAAAAGTATTGGTAGTAAACTTATAAGCCCTTTAACAGTTAGCATACCATTTATTGTCAGTGCCAACACCCCCAGTACAGCAAACAGCATAAGCGATGCTGCCCAAGCGCTTAGGATGTTTTTTGCATGATTCTTTATTGCCGAGAAAGAAGGCGATAGCACTCCTAATGTAAGTTTTAAAGTCGCGGCGGAACCCACAACTAAGCCCGCGTCACCCAACATGTCAATCATTGCTGGATACACAGTGTAAATTTCCCCGTATCCCCCTACAAGGTTGTTTATGCCTTTGAGGAAAGTTCCAGTAATGTTGACCATGAAAGCAACTAAAAGCATAGTTGGTAGTGATTCTTTGATAATTCTGCGGAATTCTCCTGATTTAATGTTTAGGGGCACAAATAAGAGAACTAAAAAGACGTTGATGAGTCCAAAGAGAATTATTGCCCATCTGCCAAATTCGCCTGAGAAGTACAGATTGAGAATGCCTATGTAAATGAACGTAATGACTATGTTTGCGACTGTGGATGTGACGGGGTATCCAATAGTGTCGGGGTCTAAACTTCTTTTGAAGGAGATAAATGTGACTTTTATCGTTATCAATGTGATAAACAACCCTAAAGATAACGTGGCCACCATAACTGACAGGATAGCAGGAAACTCGGTGATTGTAATCCCCCAAAACATGGTTCCGAAAACTATCGAGATGATGCTGATGGTTGCGCTCGTAGCCAAAGTCAAAACAACCATCGCTCCAATAAGTCTATAGAAGCTTTTTGTGTTTCCAAAAAACTTGGGATAAATAGTTCCAAGGTGTAAAGCTGTGCTTAAGCGACCAGTAAGTAAGCCTGTTATGACGCCTTTTACGCTGATCACTGCTGGGTAGAGCGCTATTGCCCATGGTGAAAGAGCAAAAATGCCTAGTTGCAGCGCAATCATGAAGCCAGCGATTAAGCCGCCTATATCAAATAGACATGCTGTCGAGGTCTCTTTAAACATTCCAAAGAAATTCTTAGAGATGCCAGCATGTGCTATGTGGGCAACCTCCTAATATCCATTATTTTTTAGATTAAAAAAGTCAAAGGTTACAGAATGGCTGTCTTTTGGCTTAAGTATACTTGCCGCAATGACAACCTTTGAACATTGGTTGGTGTGGACTTTTTTCATGTTTTCGCCTTCCCTTTGTTTGGCGGTCCACAGTTCACTTAACCACCGTGTTTGCGGGCTGCCAAAGCCTCATTAATTGCCTATTGAAGTTTTTGAAAGACAGCTTTGGCTTAATAGTTTTGTGGTTGATAAACACACCAGGGGTCTTCAGTTAAGTAATCCTTCTGCAGTTCAGTTGGTACATGGAGGTCTCCACAGTAATCAATGAAGTCGCTGGATAGGCCATATGCACGGGCTCGGCAACCACCGCATTGGCTTTTGTATTCACATGCGCCGCATTTTCCCTTAAGGCAATTAGGGTTTCGGAGGTTCTTGAAGACCTCTGAGTTGAACCATATGTCTTTGAATGTTTGATCCCGAACGTTGCCAAGTTTGATGGGCAAGTATGGGCAGGGGGTGACATCACCGTTGGGATAGATGCGGCAGTAGTACCAGCCTGCGATGCAACCGCGAATCCACTGGCGCATATCTAATCCCATGCCTTTAGCTATCCGCATAAACTGCGGAGCGCATGAAGGCCGCACATTCAACCTATGTTTATGAACTTTAGCGAATGTGTTAGTGATCATGTCCTCGTATTTTTGAGGTGAAATATCCGTTAGTTTGGTGGCGCGCCCTGTGGGTACAAGGAAGAAAAGATGAAAGTTCTCAACACCGATTGACTCAGCAAGACTCATTATATCATCTATTTGGTCGTAGTTTTCATGGGTTAGAGTAGTATTGACTTGGACAAGAACATTGTTTTTTCGTAAAGATTTGCAGGCGTTGACTGCTTTTTCCCAAGCTCCTTTTACCCCTCGGAATTCGTCATGTTGTGCTGGAATATGTGAATCCAAGCTTATGGAAACTGTGGAAATACCTGATGTTTTGAGTTTTTTTGCGACGGTATCGTCAATGAGATATCCATTACTTCCCAATCCCATCTTCAAACCCTTCTTGGATCCATAATCAATCAGTTCAAAGATATCTTGGCGTAATAGTGGTTCACCGCCGCTCAAAACAAGTAACGGTCTGCTGACTTCGTAAATCTGGTTCATGAGCACTTTAGCTTCTTTGGTGTTAAGTTCGTTGTTGAGTTTTTTTTCGGTAGCATTTATGTAGCAATGGTTGCATTTCATGTTGCATTCGCGGGTAACGTTCCATGACATTATGAGCGGAACAAATTTTTCGGATGTTTGCGCTTGCGGTGAGTAGGCCAGTTTTAGGTAGTACTGACATTTTCCATCGCTAGCCATGAGTTTAGGTTGCCAAAGAGTGAATGGAAAAGGTAATACCGTATTAAGCATAGCTTTGGCGTGGGCAAAACAGAAATGATTACAAAACAGCGCCGAAACCTTCGGATTAACGCCATATTTTTCTTGAGCAACTTTATGGCTGCCGTAGATGGGGCAGTTCAAAAACTCCATACTTCCATCTAAACACTCCATATTCATATTCATGCTGATGAAGTGGTCGCTTAACATAACGGATTGTAGCTTTTCCCGACGCATCCCAACTTTGAGTGTTACGTCAAGGGCAATATTTACTGTTTCTTCTCCAAACTTGTCCTGCACCTGAATCATTGCAGCTTTGACGGTTTCAAAATCAGCGGTTTTTACAAGCTCTGTTAATACGAGTAATCCTTTAATGGTCTCATATTCTTGGATGAGGCGCATTAAAGTAACTTGCTGTGCCCAGTCCCCAAACAGGTTCTCTAGCTCGCCAGCGACTCTGGGGTCCCTGCTTTTCAGTTGAGCTTCAACTTTTTTGTTTTTTTGTTTTAATTCGGTGAATAAGGCAATTTTTTCTTCGGAGTTTAAGTGGTTGATTTTTGATATTTTCTCCGCATCATAGTTTAGGTGTAAAAAATTTCTAGTTAGTTCTTGGGCGTCTGAGTAGAATTCGCCGTAAATTCTGCTTAAGGATGCCGCGACATTTGGTAACGCCATATTTAACTCGTCGAGGAGTATTTGAGTTTCGGATTCCATCTTGGTAACCATAGCCATATGGTACAGCAATGAACCTGCCATGCCCGGATCCGCTTGTTTACCGCCTGAAACTCCCATGAAAATTTGGCTAACCACTTTCTCAGCTAAAGCAAAATCTTGCTTTTCGATAGCGCTTAAAACTTGGTTCAGTTTGGCTTTTCGTTCGATTAAGAGTTGCGCCCATTTGTGGCATTGTCTGGCATCAAAGTTGGTTAATGTCTTCACACCTTTAAAACATAAGAGTCATATTTGTGGGTAAAAAAAGCTAACGGTACTTAAATTGCTTAACGGCAATGCATCTATCGTAGTTGTTTAGTTTCGATAAGCTAATTAAGCTCAGAAGGGACACTTAGTCTGCTAAATGGGTGAACTTATTGGATTTCGATTTTAACTTAATCTACGCCTTAGTCGGTTTTCTTATAATGCTTGGTATTCTCGGTGGCATAGGAATAAACAAACCCCGCGGTATGAGCGTTAAAATGTGGTGTATCGGGTACTTAGTAGTCGCATTGGGTTTTGACGCTTTGGTTGTTTTGGGTTTGGTTGGTCAATATTCGTGGCTAAACAATTTGCTACTGGGACTTTCCGCTGGCGCTGCAACAGGCTTAGCTATACATGTGATGCATCATATCAACGAAGAAGGCGAGAACCCAACCATCATGGGATAGACGCCCTTTTTTGAATGACTTCTTTATTTTAAGCTTGTTGGATGGGTACCGCGATTAACGATTATGCTGAAAATCATAGAGCGAAGATGCTATATAGGTATTTGACGCTAACCTACAATTAAGGTTGATAGCCTTGCGCAAATTCATGATGCTAATCTTAGTTGCAGTTGTAATTATCATATTCTCCACCGGGATTCTCGCATTGACCTATCGCGGTAGCATAGCCCCTTACGGTAACACTCCTTCCGTGGAGCAAATACGAGATGATACCCTTCTTTTCATAGCTTCAAATCACACTGAAACTGCTCCATTAATGAATGATTTATCCTGGAGTGGCGGAAAGCAGGACACAGGTCTTTTGGGCTCGGAAACCTATCTATTCAGTAGCGGTAACTGGTTAGTTGAAATTGTTTATCCACTCGTTCACGACCCCCTATATGTAATCACAGCCAACTATACTTCATCAGATGCTGCAGTTAACTGGGCCGGAACTTATGGAAACGGTACATTAAGCGAGACTAACTCTGTAATTGACATAACGACTAATGTTAGCTTAACACAAGGGCAAATACGCGATCAAACAATGGCTTTTGTCAAAATACACCATAGCGAAACTGTTCTCTACATGCAAAGTCTGTCCTGGACTGGCGGAAGAGCCACGCCCGAAGGCCTCATGGGTGCCGAAACTTACAGCTACCAAAACTCTGGCTGGAATGTTACAATACAGTACCCCGTCGTTCCCAACCCCGTATATACACTAACAGTACAGTATACACCCCTTACTTCAGGCGGCTCAGCAATTATTTCTTGGCAAGGAACCATGCAAAACGGAACAATAACTGAAACAGACTACAATTATGCCTCATAAAACAATACTTTGATTCCTTAACTAGTTTTTTTAGAATCTGTTAGCCCTTTTTGAGCAGGTCTTAGACATTTTTTAAAACCGTCAATATATGTAAATTGCAGGCGCTTCTTCAACCCCAACATCTTGCTATTTGCTTGAATGCAGCCGTGAACAAGATTATCCTTTTAAACAGTGCTGATGTGGAGATAACATTGTTCATGATGGGCAAATAATCTTCTAGCGCACTTCAGGGGAATGAGTTTTGTTTTTCTTTGATTTAAAACCATAGATTAGTGGGTCATTTTCTTTGTCACTGATGGTTTGGAACTCTATTGTTTTCAAGAATCCGGAGGTGCTACGCGTGCATCCTCTGCTGGTTTTTGGTTCTTTTTTTGGCTCATGTACGTATCCTACGTTTTGCAAACCTAAAATTTTTACACTGAACAAGTTCAGGAAGTCTTTAGGTGCCTGAGGTACATTGAGCGCTCGTCTTTCATGAGTGTTCTTATTTTGGACGTAGTAGTCCATCTGTGATTTTCAGCTTGGACTACAACTAATAACTTGTTTGCAGCAGCCCAACAGACCAATTGCACATTCTTTAAACGGAGAAGAAATTAAGCCCGGCGGGATCATGTTTTCTTCTTCCAGGCTGGTTGTTGAGCGGTCAACTTCTGCAACAATAACTCGCATATACCGGGTCTTATACTGAAAGAAGAACACATTGCTTTTCTGGAAAAAAGCTTGTTTTTGTTATTCTAAACTGATAATGGGTTGGAGCCTCTTATTTTTTCAATGTAACAATAACTCCTAAAAGAAAAAGACACTTTATGTAGTTGCGGTCTTGTTGTCGTTTTCTTCCCAAAACCAAATGCTTGAAAAAATAACCTTCCACCCAATAAGGTCTTGAAAATCTGGACACTTGAAGAAGCAGCCAAGTTGCTAGAAGCCGGTTTCCAATATGTTTGCGATTATGAAAAGGGCAAAATCTTTTGAAAGCCAACATAACTGATAACCGTGGATTGCCAAAATATGTTGATGGCGCCGGGGAAGGGACTCGAACCCCTGCGAGCACGAAGCCCACCAGCTATCTTGCCTTTTCAGGCTTTGCCCTCTTTTATAAGATCTCGAGGCTGGCGCGATAACCACTCCGCCACCCCGGCTCCAGCCAATAGATTGCCGTTCTTGCTAAAAGAGTTTTCAGTTAAAACCCACTTGTTTGATTGAATTTCTATAATTTTGACTTTTCGAATTCTTTCTTACATACAAGGAGAGCTATATTTTTTTCAGCCTCTACCTTTTTTCCTTTGTGTTAAATTGTTGTATCATCGTAAGATTAATTAGTTCAAGACAATAATAGGCATGTATCACACTTGGGATATGAAACATAATGGGTATGAGAAAGAAGAAGAAAGACTCTGGACCAATGCCTGCCGGAAGCGCAGGTTTGCTAAGGTTCTTTGAGGAAGAAACCGAAGGCATCAAAGTCCGCCCCGAACTACTTGTGGTTCTTGCTGTCTCATTGATTGTTGTTTCTGTTTTAGCTAAAGTTTTCTTCTAAAAAGCATTTCTTTCTACTTCTAAGCATTTACCGATTTTTCGGTTGTGCAACATTCAAAACTTCAATTCTTTGAACTGCGTTCAAGTGCACAAACAACTCGCTTCTCTCCTCGCGACTAGCCACTTGCGGAATTGGTTGTGCCATAGTAGATCGCAAAACTATTGCATCTGCATCAGAGAGCCATATGCCTGAAGGTGCCTGAGTCACTGCTGTTAGGGTACCTTCAAAACCATAAGCTGGATCTATCACAACTCTGACTTTCTTGCCCACATTTCGCTCCAGCATAAGGAAGATTGAAGGGGGCACATCTTGATCTAGCATATTTAGACTTCGCGGAGTAATATGATTAGACTTATAGAGATAAAACCGTATCCCCCTTTGGGCATGTTTGATTCTTCATTCGCAGGGGTAAACCCACGTTTTTTAATCTAACACTTTGCATTTTTTCTGCCAAAACAACGTCGTCAACATTTTCGGTTATAGAGAATTCTGTAATTAATGTTAAGAGGTAGCTTGCCAGGTGCTTAGCTAAATTTTAATAAGGCTATCCGATTCATAGGTGGAGACTGAAAATGGAGACACACCCTTCTCTAGGCCATTCTATGGATAACGCCAAGAAACACTACTCGTCTCTGTTCTTTCTTCCATCCCACAAGAAAGCCCTCATATCAATCACCGCTATCTGCGTTGTAGGCGTCAGCCTTACAGCCGCTGCCTTTTTACCCCCAGTCAACAGTATAGCCCTTGGTATCTCCCTTTTCGCCGCAACAATACTTGCTGATTTGATAATTAACAAAGCAATTCTAAAAGACGACCCCATCTTTAACATGCGTAGAACATCAGCCATGTCGTTTTACTGCTGGCTACTCTGGCTTGGCTTTTTAACTTTAGGTGTCACCTTCGGCTTTTTTTTTGGTCCGTTGTTGTGGGTTAAGCTTACGTTGTTAGGTTTCGCCGCCGTTGTCACCTTACGTGTTATCGTTTTAACTGCAACATCTAACGGTGCTAAGTGGCACCAAATTTTATCCGCTTTGCTGCATCCCCTACTCTGCATCTTTGCTTTTCTTGTCTTTTGGGCTGGTATATCAAACGCCATCACCTTGCAAGTGTTGCTCTTTATTGCAATTGCACCCGTAATCAGTTACGCTGCAGTGTCTTTGTTCCTTAGATCGATAGATCGCTTAGGAAAAAAAAACTATGGATTGCCCGCTATGCCACTTTTCAAGGCATTTATACTCAACTGGGTAACCGACATGAATGCCCCGCTCGAAAAGTTTTTATCAGAAATGGGCGAGAATGCGGACATAGAAGTTGGTCTCCTAAAATTCGACTCCTCCAAACCCAAAGCAGCAGTCATTGTTCCCCTTGTCCACCCTGGACCCTTCAAGAACATAGGCAGCAGCCTTTTGCCTTCGCTTCTAAAGCAAAAGTTTGAAGAGGAATACGGCTGTGACGCTTGTGTACCCTTGGGAATTTTGGGGCATGAGCTTGATTTGGCTTCGCAAGCACAGAATCATAAGATAATAACAGAGGTGCTATCTTCGGCAAGGTTTAAGGCAAAATTAGATTTGGCGTCGCCATTTGTTCGAGCTACGGACGGTATTGCCACCGTTTCATGCCAGATTTTTGGGGACACGGTGTTTCTTTCATTTTCGCTTGCACCTAAAACCACTGAGGATCTACCGCAAGAACTTGGTCGCGTGGTAAGTGAGGAAGCTAAAAAATATGGCCTTAAACATGCTATAGTAGTTAACGCGCACAACTGTCTAGATGAAATTGTTGACACTGACGAGCATCTTAATGAACTTAAGGGGGCGGCTTTCAAATGTCTCCAAAAAGCAACCTCGCAGCAGACGCATCCGTTTATGGTTGGCGCTGCCTCGGTGTTCCCTCAGGATTTTACCCAAAAAATGGGTATGGGTACCGGCGGCATTACCTCTATAATTGTTGAAGTAGCAAAGAAGAAAACTGCTTATGTTATTATCGACGGAAATAACATGATTCCGCATCTTAGAGAAAAAATTCTTGTGTCTTTGACTGAGTTGGGTTTTGCTGACGGCGAAGTATTTACTACCGATACCCATGCGGTCAGTGCCTTAGTTACAGGTAGCCGTGGTTACCATCCCGTGGGCGAAGCCATGAATCAAGATGCTCTCATAGGTTTTATCGGCGACGTTGCAAAGAAGGCAGTGGCAAACCTTGAAGTCTCCAAAGTTGGATGCGTAGAGTTCGTTGTGCCCAATGTCAGAGTAATTGGGGAAGAGCGGTTGCAGTCTGTAACAATGCTTGTGGACAAGGCAATCGTGAAAGCAAAAAAAGTAGTTACCCCAATTTTCGGCACTGAAGGATTGCTGCTTATTTTGTTGCTATTGCTTTTTTAGGCTATTTAGGTTGCCTTTTGGTTTTTCTCTTTAGTTCAGTGCCGCAGACTTGGCATTCCTTAAACTTGCAGTCGACGGGGTATTGTCGGTAGCATGCTGGGCAGTACCGTATCCACTCTAAGAGTCGTTTGATTCCGAAGGTAACCAGCGCCAAAAAATCTATGCCTGACTGAGTGGCTACGTTCTGTATCGAATAGTCGTCGGTGACTATCTGCGGCGTGAATCCTTGGGCTTTAAGTTCGAGTGCAATGGCCAAAAGCTGCATATCTGCCTCGGACAATTTATAAGAGTCACCTACTTTGCTGGCAGACGATTTCGCTGCAGTTGAAAATTCTTCGGAGGGCGCTTTGACCTTCACTTTTCCGCTTTCAATGGCGGTGTTGAACCGAACTTTAATCATAGAGTTTCGCTGAATTTCTTCTTCAACTTCGGGTACTGTAACCTGCTCGTCCCCCAGCGTGAAAGGGTCAAACCCAGCCAAAAAAGCAGATGTATCTAACACAACTA
>CAWEOM010000004.1:0-22767 GCA_963810665.1 Candidatus Bathyarchaeota archaeon
AAACCCGTGGTAGTCGGCGCCGCAGGTGTGAGCGGCATGCGCGAAATCGTGATTTGTTGCGGACCCGAACAATGCGGCTACCACATTGATCCCAACAATCCCTCAGATATTGCATGGGGCGTCGTAAATGCACTGGAGAATCCTGAATCGCGAAAGACTCTGGGCAAAAATGGCAGAAAACGTGTGTTGGCAGAGTTCACATGGAATAAAATCGCAAAGCACACAATTGGACTCTATGAAACAATCACCAAACGGTAAATGCGTTGCCAAAAGATGATTCGAAAAGTCGCGTTGCACGGGAAGCCGCTACTTTGCTCTATTTTGGAGCAGAAAAAGAATACAAACAAGCTAAAGTTAAAGCAGCCCAAATTTTGGGCACCCATTTTTTACCATCTAACCTCGATGTTGCTTTGGAATTAGATAAGATAGCGGAGGAAAACGAGGGCGACAAACGTAAAGAGCGCCTCATTGAAATGCGCAAAGAAGCCTTGAGTGTTATGCAGCTTTTGAGTTGCTTCTGTCCAGTTCTCATCGGCAGCGTTTGGCGGGGAACAATAAAACCGGGTAGTGACATAGATATTGCTATCTACACCGATGACCCTGAAGAGCTAGTAAATACGCTTGAGGCTGGTAGTGTCAGGGTTCTGCGGAAGGCTTGGACAACAATCAACAAGAAGGGTGTTACTTTGGAATCCTTTCATATATACGCCGAAACTGGGCATAAGCATGGGGGACTGGAAATCGTTTCGCGAACCCGCGAGGAAGCAAGCAAGAAGCGGAGATGTGAAACCTTTGGTGACGAACTAAAAGGACTAAACATCAGCCAACTCGAAGAAGTCCTCAACACTAACCCGACCAAGAAGTTTATCCCACAATAATTCTCGAAAAAACACTTTTCCATCAAAAAGGCACATAAACCAGTCTGATTACTTTTTCTTTAGCGGATGCCTTATGGCCATCGACAAGAAATCTCTCAAAAAAATGTTTCCAAAACTCTACGAAGAGTTAAAAGCAGGAGAAGTCAAAGTTCCAATTAATGCTGTACGAAAGAATCCTTTAGAAGCTGAAGCAGCTGTAGAGGGGGAAGAATATGTAGAATGCACCGAAGAAGAATTCATCTCAGACACTGAGACACCTGATGTACTGCGCCACTTTAATCCCCAAGCCTTGGATTTCCTGCGTCGATGCGAAACAGAAGTACAAGCTGAAGAAATCATCACATACCTGCAAAAAAAAGGCGAAATAACAGAGGAGTACGCTTCAGAGTTGAGGTGTCAGCTAAAGCGGGATGGCGTGCGAAGTTTTGGACCTAAAAAGGAAGAATACTATTATTTCAAAGAAGGCGGATTATGCTAAATAAACGTCTTTAAAAAATAAATGTTATTTGTATTTCTGGACTTCTCTTTCATGGTTATTTTAAGAAAGGATTGGTTCACAATCATTTAGAATTATTGGGGATACATGTTCTTATCAAAGACAATAGTGACCTATCTCTTTAGAAAATAATCTAGCCGAAGAAAAGAAAAAAATTGATTTATTATTGTTTCGAATGCGAGTTTGCCTGAAGCTTTTCGAGATACTTGGGATCTTCCCGTAGAATCTTTGGCACGTAGTTGCATGCTGGGTCTGATTCAAAGAGGTCTCCTGTGTAAAATTCTGCGCGTGTTCTGCATCCGCCACAGATCTCTCTATACTCGCATACTCCGCATCTGCCTTTGAGATTGCTTTTGTCGCGTAGCTTGAGATGGAACTCGCTTTTCTGCAGGTCCTCCCATGCAGTACTTAGTTTTGTGTCTTTAACGTTGCCAATGCGGTAGCCTTCGTGGAAGCCGCAGCTACGGTAGTCTCCGTTTTCGGTGATGCCGATGTAGTTACCGCCTATCGTGCATCTGCCAAGATAACCTTCGTTGAACCAGTCCCAAAAATCAACAGAGTTTTTCTGTTTGACAATCCGTGCATAAAATGGTGAGTAAACGTTGACTTTGACCTTGCCGTAGAGTCTTCGTTGGATTTCATAGATTTCGTTAAATGCTACCTCATACTGGTCGGCGGTTGGGGCTATGTCTTCCATATGTTCGCCTGCTCTCCCAACGGGAACAAGATTATGGTAGACAACTGAACGCGCTTTGTAGTCTTCCGCTAACTTTGCAGTATGCGCCATCTGGTGAATGTTGTGCTTAGTCATTGTTGTAACTAAACAGTCTAGCAAACCTACGCTGCTGAGTTTTTTCATGGCATATAAGGCTTTATCATAGCCGCCTGGACGCCTTATTTTGTCGTTTGTATCTCTTTCTCCATCAAGACTGATGGCCGTTTTAACATTATACTTCGTTAGTTTATCAAAGCGTTCTTCATCCCAGGCATAGCCGCTTGTGATTAGACTAACATTGAGTCCATGTTCTTTCTCTGCATATTCAATAATTTCCCAAATGTCTGGACGAACTAGCGGTTCTCCACCACTGATTCCAAACCATTGAGAGCCAAACTCTGCAATTTCATCAACCATATGTTTAGCTTGCTCGGTGCTGAGTTCTTGATCTTTAGCGTATTCTTTCACATAGCTGCAATATGTGCAACTACCCACACAGTTGCGGGTACACCGCCAAACAACCATAAACAAGGGGGTTGTTGTTGGATTCATTTAATTCACAATGGAGAATACATTTGTCTAGGCGATATAAAACTTACTCTAAGAAACGGCTTTTTCGTATATTTCTACAAAGAACCTAAGTAACTGAATACAATTATCCTAAATCTTGCTTGTTAAAAACGCTGCTGATTTACTCCTGCCTTGTAGTAATCCCTCCACTGCAAACATCGCAAACGCCAACCCAGTAATCAACGTAAGGAGCAGAAAGAAAACTTTGAACTCATACGTTTCAACTGAAAAATGAATAGACAAAATCACAAACTCAACAACCAAAATCGCAAAGAAAATTGTGGCATACAACCACATTTTAGAAACCAAGCTTCGACCCAGCCAAAACCGACACTTAATTGAGGCTTTTCTATGAATAGTGTACCCGCCATACAGATCTTTAACTACATACCCCAAATCTTCCAGCTTCTGAAGATGACGATAGGCTACGCTGGGGCTACTCAACCCCATTCCTTTCATAACATCTCGGGGACCCACTGGCTTGCCCTTTCTTGCAACATACAAATAAACATTGAACGTTATTCCTTCAAGTTCCTCCCTGCCGCAATCGGTCAAGTTTCTTGGCCTCCTATCCAGAAACACATTTTGCACCTAATCGTATTAGCTTTTCTAAAATGCGTTTTTCGCTTCCACGTAACTATCAATTAGAAATATTCAAAATATTAGACATGCAGAATTAAGAAAAAGTGTGCGTTCCGAAAAAGTTTAATAAGTAACCGCTTAGATAAAAGACTTCATTTGAGAAGGTTAATCTAAAATGAGTAATGAATCCTCAACTGAACTAGTTGTTAATCCAGCACCACACGTACACGGTACAATGACTAAGAATCGTATGATGCAGTACACATTCTTCGCTATACTCGCAGTAACAATCGTGTCCGCCGCTTTATGGACACAAGTCACAACCCCCTCAGGATGGAACTTAGGTTTAACAGTTGCTATCAGTGCATTAATATCAGTTGGTATAGCTGTTATAGTTGACTTGGCCATCGGTAAATGGGCTTCTGATAGTGAAGTTAACACCTGGTCCGCAGCAGTCTTTGGTTTGATCGTTACTAACTGTTTTACTCTTGGTTTCCCGGGAATGGCAGCCGGTATGGAAACTGGAGTACCCGTTGAAGCACCACTTGCATTTTACTACATTGCACTAATATCCGTCATAGGCATCGTTGTTTTCAAGAAACTCGCAGGTTTAGCAGGCAGAAAACCAGTAAACCCCGCAGCAGCAGCTAAATTCCTAGTACTACTTCCAGCTACAATGACCACTCTTGTCACTAGTTGGCACCTCAAAACTGGTCTTCTCCAAGTACCATCCCTTGCAGGCGCAATCGGCACAACCATTGTTGGTGGTAACGGCGGCCCAGTCGGCTATTCCTCATTCGCTGGCTATCTGCAAAGCTGCTACGACTTGCCAACTGCAACGTCTCCGGCTAGCATCGAGTCACTTATGCTACTGTCAAAGTTTCACGGATGGGTCGGCGGCGCAAGCAGCATTGCAGTCATAATCGCTGGTATTGCGCTCTTTGCAATTGGACGCAAGTACTTCAAATGGAAAATCACCGCAAGCTACGTTGTCGCAATTGCAGTGCTTTCACTGATATTCTCATTCATGTTTGGAGACACAGATTTGACTACAAGACTCCTCTTTGAATTATTCATAGGCAGCTCAATATTCATGGCTTTCTTCATGGCGACTGACCCAGCGACAACACCGTATAGCGGAGTTGGCCAAGTAATCTTTGGCGTCGGTCTCGCGGTTTTGACAATCGTAATACAAACCTTTATGGGATTCTTTGGCGGTTCACTGCTAGCATTGTTGATCATGAACCTAACTGTACCACTTATTGACAAAATACGAATCAACAAACCCTTTGGGAGATGAACAAAATGGCAAACTTAGTTAATATACCTGAACAAAAAGATGTCGCAAGAAAAACACCCATTGAAGTTTTTGCTGACCCAAAAATCGCCGTTGTGTTAACGAACCAGCAATCAGGGGCAACAAACACACCCTTGGTTTCTGTTGGCGACAGTGTAATAATCGGACAAAAAATTGCAGACGCAAAAGAACGAGTTAGAGCACCCGTTCACAGTCCAATCTCCGGAAAAGTCATCAAAATCGAGAACGCATATAACAGCTGTTTTGAAGCGCCCACCGAAGCCATATACATTGAAAACGACGGCAAAAAAACCAAAGACAAAAGCTTAACTCCCATATCTGAAGCAGAACTCAAAGACACCTCAAACGAATCACTACTAAAAATAATCCGCGAAGCAGGCATCATAGGTTTGGGCGGCGCAGGTTTCCCAACAAGTATAAAACTTGCAATACCAACAGACAAAAAAATTAAGTACCTAATCGTGAACGGTGCAGAAGGCGAACCCTACGACACAGCCGACGAACGCTTAATGATTGAGAATACCGCTAACCTATTACGCGGTGTCCGCGTCGTGCGTAAACTACTTGGCAACCCCAAAGTTATCATCGCAACCAAAGACAGCAAAGTGGAAGCTATACCAAAGCTCCAAGCAGCATTTGGTAAAGAACCAGATACAGAAGTCATAGCAAAACACCTCACTTACCAACAAGGCGATTCAGCAATGCTTCAAAAAGCTCTTTTAAATTACGAAACACCTGCAGGCAAGCGCTCATACGAAATGGGCACAATAGTGCAAAACGTTGCAACCATAAACGCAATCGCAAACGCAGTCTTTGAAGGTGAACCCCTTATATCCAGAGTTACTACCCTCAACGGTGACGTTGCAAAACCAAAAAACTTACTAGTGAAAATCGGCACTCCAATCAAAGACATCCTCAGCCAAAACAACGTTAACGTAAGCGATATAGGATCAGTTGTCGTTGGTGGAGTTATGATGGGCTCCGCATTACAAACGATCAACGCTCCAATAACCAAACGCACATCAAGCATCATCTACTTCGCGAAGACTAAAGGCAAAAAAGACCAAAAAAGCACTGCGTGTGTCCACTGCGGAAGGTGTCTCACAGCATGCCCAGTCCGTCTACAACCTGTGGCAATCTACAATGCTGTCATTAAAGGCGACTTTGCGAAAGCTGAGAAACTTTGGGCTAAAGACTGTATTGCATGTGGAACATGCTCCTATGTTTGTCCGTCCAAGTTGCCGTTGGCTTTCAACGTTAAAATGGCTCGTCAATAAGCAAAACTTCTTTCCCTTTTTATCTTTCTTTGTTCTAACTCTTTAGTATCACAATCATTTTTAACATCAATTTTGCCCCAAATAGCGTGTTTAGTCCCATTTTTAGTCAAGCAGAGTTTTTCAAATCAACTTTCAAGCATTAAGCTTATAAACTTGCCATTACGTAAATAGACGTAAGGGATAAAAAATTGGCAGAAAACAAGTTTAAACTGGCAAACATATTCGACGGCATCATCATACCAATGATTCTTGTAGTGCTTATCTTTGTTCTCGCAGTTTACGTTAACGTCGGCGGCCAATATCATTTACTTGGTCAAGATGTAATTGGTGTCATCTTGACTAATGGTTTTGCTCAAATGATTGTCATGGGTGTTCCTTTAATTCTTGGTTTACTTTGGAATAAGTGGGCTGGTGGTGCAGCTGGCTTCATCATGGGCGGCATGTATTATGTAGCAAGTGCAGGTCAATATAACGGGCTCTTTGCGGCTTCCGGAGTTACTAGCTATAACTATTTCGGCGATATCAGCATGCTCTTCTATCTCGTCAACGCAGTTATCATCGGTTACATGGCAGGTGCACTTACTAATGGATCCACAAACTTCAAACGAATGATCTTTGCAGGTTTAACAGCATCTCTCGTAACTGCTGTTATTCAGGCTTATATGAACACCACTGTGGCGCTTGAATTCGGACGACAAATGGCTCTAGATCAATGGGCAACTGATCCTTTGATGGCAATCGTAACAGGCTTCGTGCCAAGCATCGCTTTAGGTGTAATTGTGCCTATCCTTGCCAAAGTAATGACTTGGTATGGCATCCAGCCACAAAAGCACGCTGGATATTAAATCCCCCCACTTCTTTTCTTAATCAATCTGTCCTTACGGCGGAAAAAGACAAAATCTCCTCTGCAAGTTCTCAATTCCAAATATCATTTTTGTTTTCAGGATGGGCTGTAACTCTTCAACTCTGACTGGTATTAGTTACCTTCATTCTTCTCTAAAGACAGCTTGACAATTCTTTTCAGAGAATTCTCTGAAGAAAAACCAATAGAAACTCTTCATAGTTAGGATTGTGGTATTATCAGCGTTAGTTTAGTAGGTTACCGAAAATTAACTAACCTTTCTTGAGGATTTCTTACTTAGTTTTAGTATACAAATTCTTAGATACCTCGCTTTCAAGCATTAAAGCTTATAAACTTGCCATTACGTAAATAGACGTAAGGGATAAAAAATTGGCAGAAAACAAAATTAAACTATCAACTATTTTCGACGGCATTGTTATACCACTAATTCTAGTCTTGCTTATCTTTGTTCTCGCAGTTTACGTTAACGTCGGCGGCCAATATCATTTACTTGGTCAAGATGTAATTGGTGTCATCTTGACTAATGGTTTTGCTCAAATGATTGTCATGGGTGTTCCTTTAATTCTTGGTTTACTTTGGAATAAGTGGGCTGGTGGTGCAGCTGGCTTCATCATGGGCGGCATGTATTATGTAGCAAGTGCAGGTCAATATAACGGGCTCTTTGCGGCTTCCGGAGTTACTAGCTATAACTATTTCGGCGATATCAGCATGCTCTTCTATCTCGTCAACGCAGTTATCATCGGTTACATGGCAGGTGCACTTACTAATGGATCCACAAACTTCAAACGAATGTTAGGCGCAGGCTTAACCGCTGCAATAATAACTGCTGTTATTCAGGCTTATATGAACACCACTGTGGCGCTTGAATTCGGACGACAAATGGCTCTAGATCAATGGGCAACTGATCCTTTGATGGCAATCGTAACAGGCTTCGTGCCAAGCATCGCTTTAGGTGTAATTGTGCCTATCCTTGCCAAAGTAATGACTTGGTATGGCATCCAGCCACAAAAGCACGCTGGATATTAAATCCCCCCACTTCTTTTTTGTGCTAAGTAACTTAACCACTAATATTTTATTAAACTGAAAAATATTTTAAAAATAGAAAAATGAAATTTTAGGCTTTTGCTTGAGGCGCAAATTCCCAAGCGATATTGCCTTTCCAAAGTTCGCCTTTCTTTGTTAAGCGGACTTCTTTTTCGTCAATCTCGATTAACCCCTGCTCCTTGAGTTTCTCAAGCTGTTTTGGGAAGGACTTCTCCGGGGTAGTGTTGAATTTCTCCATAAACTCTTTCTTGCTAACAGGCAGCCTCAAGTACAGTCGGGTCATGGTGCGTCGCATCATGTCTTCAGTTGTTGACTCTGATAATTTGCATATTGGAAGTTTGCCTGACTTGACGGTTTCCATATAAGCGTTGATGTCTTCGATGTTTGAATAGGAGAACTTTTGAAGGTAACCCATAAAGCAGCCTGCGCCCGTGGTCAGGATGCCGCCCCATGGCCAACCATTTAAGCAGTTCTCACGTTCATGCCATTCAACGCGACTGTAGCGGTCATGTCCAACTGCTTTGTAGCCAGCATCGGTTAGCATCTTATGTGCGGTTATGAACATCTGCTTTTCATACTCAGCGTCGCCTTGTGGTGGAGAGCTTCCGTTTTTAATCATTTTCTCTAAAATAGTTCCGGGGTCAACATGCAGTGAGTAAGCGTCGACCTCTGCGTCTAATTCAATAGTTTTTTTAAGTGTATTTACCCAGCTTTCCATAGTCTGTCCTGGCAGGTTATACATTAAGTCAACACAAACAACTAAACCCAGTTTACGTGCATGCTTAATTGCTTTCTCGACGTCTTCAGCGCTGTCAGGTAAACACAAATTTTTCCTTAATTTGTCTTCGAAGGTTTGTGCGCCCATATCCATTTGGTACACTCCGTATTCAGCTAGTTTATCTATTTTTGGCAGCGCCAGAGTCTTGGATGACCCGGTAACTTTGATAAAGTATTCTTTGCTTGTTACAAAGTTCTCTTTGCAGAAGTCAATCAAATCAATTATTTGTTCAGCGCTTAAAACACTGGGTGTTCCGCCTCCCAAGACAATTTCGTCGAAAACACTTGTTTTAACATACTTGGTTTTAGCGTACATTCCTAGTTCTTTTTTGAGTAAATCCAAGTATTCGCTTATCTGGACATTTTTTGATGCTGTAGTTGGGAAATAACAGAAGGCGCATCTTGAATCACATACAGAAACCCATGGTTGTAGTTCCATTAATCTTCCTGAAGTGTTTTCTGTGTTTAGAAACTCCATGAAGGTTTGATATGTTTCAGGTTTGATGCCTGGATAATCTCGGTATGTGTATGGTGGCCAGTTTTCCCGTGAATCGTAAACTTCTGACTTGCCTTTTTCAAGCTCAGCGACTTTTGTCATTGAATACATTCCCCTTGATTGTTGTTTAAAACTGGTTGATACCATAATAAAGTTTACTAATTAATTCCTGTCACTTTTCTTGCTCTCGTATTTTGATATCTGAGCTAAATTGGGCTAGAGTTTCACTAATTTATGAAATAGTTGAATATTGCTTGGTACAGCGCAAAAACTTCTGACACAAAAAAACAGAAATAATGGGCTTAATGATGGAGAGCTGACATGATACGCCAGAGATTATAATTCACGGCGGTTCGAGTCATTATTTTGCTGTATAAATTGCCCTTGAAGTAGCCTTTTGAGGCTTGCCTCATGATATAGCTTGGACCATAGAATTTATTATAGAATCTGCGCCTCATTGCAGCGATTTCTTTGGCAGGCAATTTAGGGTCTTCAAAGATGGGGTTCATTGTGTTGTATGTTTTCCAGTCCCGTGACATCGGCCAGCCTTTTTCCTCAATTATCTCCCGAAGATGGGTTCCTGGGTAAGGTGTGGCATGGCAGAGCCAGACGTCATCGGGCTCAATTTTGGCTGCGAAATCAAGTGTCTCTTGTAGGCTTTCTTTAGTTTCACCTGGATAACCTAAGATAACTGAAACGGTGACGAACATGCCTGCTTCTTTTGCCCACTGAATTGCGTTCTCGATTTGCTGATTGGTGACACCTTTCTTTAGTACCGCTCGAATCGTTGGGCAACCTGACTCCACCCCAAACATAGTTTCATCACAGTGTGCCTGAGCCATCTTGTCTAAGACTTCTTTTGTAACCACGTCAGCTCGGGTTCCACATCCCCAATGCAGTCCTATTTTTCTCTCTATTATACCATCGCAGATTTCAATTGCCCGTTTGCGATCAAAAGTGAATGTATCATCTTGAAATGCGACGCCTTCTGCACCGAATTCGTTTTGAAGCCATTCTAACTCTTCTAGGACGTTTTTGGGGCTGCGTGCTCGGAATTTTTGGCCAAACATTTGGGACGCTACACAAAAGCTGCATGCATATGGGCAGCCTCTGCTGGTTATGATTGGGAGCAGTTTTCTTTTGGAAACAAAATATTTTTCGATAGGTAGAAACTTGTAGGCTGGCAAAGGCAATGCATCGAGGTTCTGAATGAAGGGACGCATTGGATTCTGGATTATTTCTTGGTTTTTGCGAAAGGTAATGCCTTTGATATCGCTGAGTTTTCTGCCTGTTGTTGATTGATGGGCAAGTTCAAGGAGTGTTTCTTCGCCTTCGCCTCGAACAATCAAGTCTACTGCTTTTTCATTAGTTAGAACTTCTCTGTCAGCAAATGTCGCGTGTGGTCCACCCATCACGACTGTGGCTTCCGGGCAGACTTCCTTTGCTACCTGGGCACACTTAAGTGCAGATTCAATTGTAGGTGTCATTGAACCCGTGCCGACCAAACCCGGCTGGAAAGCTGAAAGTTCAGCTTTCAGCTTCTCATGGTCATACTGGTTGACTGGGCAATCGATGATTTTTACTTCAAAACCATCCTGATCCAGCACAGCAGCCATATAGGCTAATCCGAGAGGTGGAAACTGTGGGTGGTGACCTATGTCTACTGGGAGGGGTGGATTTACAAGAGCTACTTTTTTGTTTGTGGTCATTTTCGTCTACACGCACATATGCTGGAGTAATGCTGGGTATTGCTTATTCGATGTTGTTTTTACTTATGAAGTTTTAGCTAACTCATTACCTTTTGGCAATTGTCAAGTTTTGACATGAAAATCAATGGACCCTTGAGATTTACGGATAACAAGAAGCAGAATTAAAACTGTTACAGCAAACAAAACGACTACAGCGAAGACCGATATTAGCTGCCAATTTGACCACGGCTTAGCATTTGCTGGTTGACCCTGCAGGATACCGAAAGCGTAGACAATATGGTCATATGAGCCAACATAGACGATGCCGCTTGCTATTGATGGTGACGAAACAACTTTTCCTCCAGTTGCATAACACCACATGAATGTTCCTGCTAAGGCATCAAGTGCATAGACTTTGCCATCGCAGGAGCCAAAAATCATTGCGGAATTCGTTACTGCCGGCGAAGAAGCCACCTCTCCACCCGTTGCATATTTCCAAACAATTTGACCATCAAAAGCCTTCAGTGCGTACAGATTGCTGTCTGCACTACCCACATATACCAATCCGTTGGCAAGGGCTGGCGATGAAGAAACCACACCACTCGTGGTATACTTCCAAACTTGTTCGCCGCTAGAGGCGTTCAGTGCATAGACGCTATGGTCGTATGAACCAAAATAGACTACGCCATTTAGGATTGCCGGGGAAGAAACAACATATCCGCCTGTGTCAAACTCCCACAGTAAATCGCCTTCAGTAGCATTCAAGCTGTAGAGTTTGCCGTCATTTGAGCCTATGTAGACTTTGCCGTCGGCAATAGCTGGTGATGATACTACGATTTGGTCGCCCGTCGTGTATTTCCAAATTAGTTGGCCGTTGGATGCGTTTAGGGCATAGAGGTTGTGGTCCTCAGAGCCGACGTAGACTATGTTTTTGTAGATTGTTGGGGATGAAACCACGGCGTACCCCGTCTGGAAACTCCACCGATAGGTACCTGTTTGAGCGTTTAATGCGTAGATTTTACCGTTGTAACCTCCAAAGTAGACAGCGCCATTATCAACGGCTACTGAAGAGAACATCACCATGTCACCCGTATCGAAACTCCATACTGCCGTGTTGTGCAGTTCCCAGTCGTAACCAACCATACCTGTAGATGCGTTTAGGGCATAGACTTTACCGTCATGCGAACCCACATACACCAAACCATCTGCTATGGTTGGGGATGAATCGACTTTACCACCCGTGGCAAAACTCCACGATAACTCGCCATCGTCGGTACTAAGGGCGTAGAGTTTGCCATCCCATGACCCCACGTAAACTCTGCCAAAAGCTACTACTGGACGGGAAATCACAATGTCGTTTGCAATGAAGTTCCAGACGAATTCTCCGTTTGCTGCTTTTAGGGCATAAATTTTGTTGTCGTTTGACCCCACATAAACCACGCCGTTGACTACGGTTGGAGCTGAAGCGATGCTGCCGCCAGTTTGATAACTCCAGACCTGTTTGCCATTGGAAGCGTTGAGTGCGTAGAGTCTACTTTCTAATCCGCCTATATAGACTAAGCCATCTGAAACGTGAGGTGAAGAGTAAACGTCCCCACCCGTTTGGAAACTCCATTTTAAGCTGCCATTTAAAGCATCTAAAGCATATATTTCGTCATCTAATGAGCCAACATAGACTACCCCATTTGCTACTGCAGGTGTAGAAACAACTGCGTCTCCTGTCAGGTAGCTCCAAACCAGTTCGCCGTCGGATGCATTTAGAGAGTAAATTTTTCTGTCCAATGAACCTACATACATTAAATCGTTGTTTACGACGACAGAGGATAGCATGATTTTGTCACCTGTCGAGTAGCTCCAAAGCAGTTCTCCATTAATGACCTTCAAAGCGTAAACGTTGCCGTCTTCCGAACCAAAATAAACCACTCCGTCGGCGATGGCTGGGTCAGAATCTACGTAGTACCCTGTCGAGTAATTCCATAGCTTTTCACCAGTGGTTGCATCTAAGGCATAAAGGTTGCAGTCCTCTGAACCCACGCAAACAATGTTCTCTTTGACGCTGGGTCTAGAAATTACTATGCCATTTGTTGTGAACGTCCAGATAACTTCGCCTGTGGTGGCTTTGAAAGCGTAGACTTTGTGGTCATAAGAGCCAACATACACTACGCCATTGACAACTGTTGGGGACCCCACTTGGCCGCCTGTGTTGAATTTCCACAGGGTCTGGTTTGTTTGGGGCGCAACTGAGTTTGAGTTGCCGTCGTGGGTAAGGCTGCGGTGAAACACAGGCCAAGAATCAGTGTCAGGGTAGCTCTGTCCGAGAACGATGCTTGGAAGTAAAAACAGCGTTAATATTGCCACAGAAAGAATTGCTCTTTCGTTCATTTACGGTCGTATCACTCTAGAATTAGAGTACTTAAGTTGTTTTCGTTAAAACATACCAAATTAAAAGAAAAGTGGTTTGTGCTATTTTTTGCGTAACACTTTAGGTATGTAGGCGCATGCAGGGTCTGATTCAGTGATGTCGCCTGTATAAGCGTACGCTCGGTTTCTGCATCCGCCGCAGATTTCTCGGTATTCGCAGACTCCGCATTTGCCTTTAAGCACGCTTCGGTCTTGGAATTTGTTGTAGTATTTTGATTGTTTGATTTCTTCCCAAGCTGTGGTTAGGCTTTTGCTACGTATGTTCCCGAGCATCATTGGTTCAGATGGGGTAAGGTCGGTGTAGAAGCAGGGGATTAAGTCGCCGTTTTCAGTTACTGATAGATAACCACCGAAGGCAAAGTAGGTGCATTTACCGTGGAATTCTTTCTCGTACCAGTGATCAAACTCGGTTCCTGGGATGCGTTGTTTAACAACACGTGCGAAGTGTGGGCAATGAACATGGACTTCAAATTTGCCCTTGTATTTCTCTGTGATATCCCAGATGTGATTTAGTACCCACTCATATTGTTCAGGAGTTGGGGTGAGTTCCATTGTTGATTTGGCTCTGCCGCTGGGCACAAGATGGTTGTACCAAACAAAGTTAGCATGGTACTTGTCTGCTAATTCGGCGACATGGTCGAGGTGCTGGTAGTTTATAGTTGTTATGGCGCAGGCTAATCCGTTGAGGATTTTGGCTGCAGAAAGCTTCTCGATAGCTGCCAACGCTTTTTTGTAAGAGCCTTTTCCTCGGAGTTGGTCGTTGATTTCTTCAGGCCCATCTATGCTTACCGATGTCCAAACTTGGTTTTTCACCAGGTTGTCGTAGATTTCACCGTCGACGAAGCATCCGTTGGTTAAGAGGCACACATTCAAGCCTTTATTTTTGGCGTAAGTTACTATTTCAAAGATATCTTTACGCATCAACGGTTCGCCACCTTTTATGCCGAACCATCTTACTCCGAATTTGTGGACTTCATCAACAAGGTGCAAGGCTTCTTGTGTTGTCATTTCTCTTGGGGCATTTTGACCTGTGGCGTCAACATTGCAATATCTGCATCTTGCGTTGCAGGCGCCTGTAGACCTCCATGAGGTCATAAGTAGTGGACCTTTTTTCTCAGTCAAAGCAGAATCCTCTTTATGGTACCCTATTCATAGTTTACTGTAAGGGTTCTTTTGGTCTTAAAAAAGATTGTGCGTTGCCTGCTTATTTGTTTTTTTAGTTTGTCTTAGCAATTTCTGCAGTTAGTAACTATTAGCTTGGGGCAGATGGATTTCCATAATGTTTATAGTACAAATTAATCATGTTTATGATTGGGGCAAGGAATAGACGTATATCTTGATAATAATCTCGCCCACGCCAGTTGGGGGTAATGACAATTAACAAAAAAATCCCAATGGTGATTTTAGCAATATTAATCATCTCACCTGTTTTCTCATCAATCGTCACCGATGGACAAAATATCACAACACTTTCCAGCGGCAACTTGAACCAGTATGAGTGGTCCCAGTTTCAAGGCAACTCTGCTTTCACCCGCTTCTCCCTTGGACCCGCCCCAGACACATCCAACATCCTTTGGAAAGCGGACATACCTGGCATTCAGCCTTATCTTGCCGCCTTTAACGGCAAAATCTACGTATCTAACAACACATACGCCTATTCCATAGACCAAGAGGGAACGATCGTTTGGGCAACCGCTTTTCCTGAACCAACACATTGGCCCATCGCATATAAAATCGACAATTCACATATGGTCATAGAAAACTACTGTTTGGACCCCGAAACGGGACGTATAATATGGAATAGCTCTGACTTTAATGCTTTCAGTGGTATCTTTAGCGCCAACGTATATAGTCCAGAAGAAAAAATGTTCTATCTCAAAGTCGAATCCTACATTGAAGCTTGGAGTTTTTCTAATCCATCCAATCCACCAACCATGGTTTGGAAAACTTACATTCGAGGTGGCGGTATAACCGGCATCGGAACCACCTATGGCGCCGGCAAAGTCTTCACGGGCTCCTTTGAGAACATGCAGTTAGCGCTGGATGCCAAGACAGGCAAAATCCTCTGGTCTACCAACACGAAAGGTCCAATGATATTCACCGGAGCCTACGCAGACGGTATGTACTTCAAGGGAGGAAGCGACGACAACACAATGTACTGCTTCAACGCATCTACAGGCGAGGTTATCTGGAGAAATAGACCCTACACTGATGGCTACTTCACAACGGGTTGTGCCGTAGCTTACGGTATGGTTTATGAAATGAACAAAGACGGTTTTCTCTACGCCTTTGATATGTACACAGGCGATATTGTCTGGAAATACAAAGGACCCAACGACACGCTCATGTGGCCAGGGATGCCAACGGTTGCAGACGGGAAAATATACATGACCACCGGTGAAGCTGCACAATATAATGGACCCGCTGGTACCTCTGAGTTCTCATGCATAAACGCCCTTACGGGACAGCAGATATGGAAGCTTGATATGGAGGCTTTGCCTCCACGGGAATCTGTTGCCGTTGCATACGGAACCCTCTACATTATCCCTGGAGATGTAACGACTGCAGTTGATACCATCTCGGGGAACGAATACGCTACTGACCATCAACTCTGGGCAATACGCGATGCACCCAAAGAAAGCGACACTCCACTTGTTAGCTCTTGGTCTCAGTGGCGGGCCGATCCTACCCATTCCTCCAAAGCTGAGGTCGGGCCTTCAAACCTATCTTTGGCGTGGAGATTTGAAACTGGCGGCTCTGTTATTTCTTCACCAAGCATTTCCGACAATATAGCCTATGTGGGGTCAACCGATGGATATCTATATGCTCTTGATGCATGGAACGGCAATCTCGTATGGAAATTCAAAACCAGTGCCCCAATTGAATCCTCCCTTGCAATCGCAAACGGTCAATTGTTCTCCGGAGGGGACGACGGTTATGTCTACTGCCTTAACTCTCACACGGGAGCGCTTCAATGGAAGACCTTCGTTAATGGCAATTTACCCTTTACCTTTGGAAACTTGGTTTTGAAGTCTTCACCTGCTGTAGTTGACAATACAGTGTATATTGGATCCTTAGACGGTTATATGTACGCTTTGGATGCCGCTGATGGACGTATCGTCTGGAAAACCCGCGCTGATGGACCAATAGAGTCTTCGCCTGCTGTTGCGGATGGGGGGGTATTTTTCTCTGCGGAGGAGCCTCTTTCAGGGGGCTTTTACAAACTAGACGTTAATAGTGGCACAGTTTTGTGGAAAAAAGATATACCCTATCGTCCATCCTTTACAGGCGGCAATCAGATGCTCGGTTCACCATCTGTTGCTGAAGGTAGAGTCTTTACTTCCTCAAACTGGGGCGACTACTATTGCTTTGACACAGTCTCGGGGGAAATGATTTGGCATTTCTCAAACCCAACGGCCACCGAATTCATAGTTTCTTCCCCTATTTACGTTAACGGAACAGTTTTACTCATAGACAAATTTGATCTTAACTGCGTCAACATAACAAACGGCTGGAGCTTATGGACAAAGTACACAGGAGATGAACTTTATGTTTCACCTTCTTATGCTGATGGCAAAGCGTACATGGTGACAAGTCAACGCAACATATTTATTCTCGACACGACAAGCAACGGAACAAAAATCGCAGCAGCTACCACTCCTTCCAGCAGTTGGTCATCCCCAACAATAGCCAACAACCGATTATATATCGGATGCAACGACTGGGTCGTTTACTGTTTTGCAGAAAACATAATCGGTCAGCCCTCACCTACATCAAACTCTATGTCTGACCTCATAGTACCTTCGGTGACGCTAACAGTCGTAGTATTGGCTACTGTAGTTGTCGTAACTTTAGTTCTGAGTTATATAATAAGAAAGCGTGGCAAAAATTGTTAAGACTGATTTTGCTGTTCTTGTTCCTGAGTTGAAGTGCTGTAGCCACCCACACTCTTTTTTGAGCGCCTCATTTTGCCTAACTTTTTAAACGCCCACATTGCCGTCTTGCTGTTCCAAACCAGATGGTTCAGTGCTGCACGCGCCATAATTTGACTGTAGAAGTCGCCTTTGAGTTTTTTACGTAGAAAGTAACTATAGGAGAAGTAGCGGTCAAAGAAGGCTTTTTTTGTTTCCTCTAGTTTCTCAAGAGGCAAAAGAGTGTTTGTGAAGACTTGTGTTTCTTCGCGATACTGGTTCCAGTTTGCATCAACCTCTAAGCCTAACTCTTTGATGTAGTTGGCTAATTCAGTGCCTGGATACGGTACGGCTTCACACATATACACATAGTCGGGTTTGGTTTTGTAAAGGAAATCGATTGTTTGCTGTAGCATCTGAGGTGTTTCAGTGGGGTAGCCGATTACAAGCGATACAGCGACGGATATGCCAGCTTCTTTTGCCCATTTTATAGCTTGAGCATTCAGTTCGACAGTGCTACCTTTGCGCATGAGTTTAAGCATTTCTGGACTGCCTGATTCCACTCCGAAATGGATAAGTTGGCAGTTTGTGGCTTTAAGCTTAGCCAACAACTCCTTGGAAACGCGATCAACCCGGGTCCGACAATCCCACGGCAAATCTACATTTCGCTTTTGCATCTCATCACAAATATCAAACGCCCGCTTCAAATCAAAAGTAAACGTATCGTCGTAAAATGCGAACGCGCCTGCATTAAACTCGTCCCTTAGCCACTCCAACTCGTCAACCACTTTGGTTGGGCTTCGCCCCCGAAAACTATGCCCACACATCTTTGATGCTAAACAGAAAGTGCATGCTGAAGGACAGCCTCGGCTGGTTATAATGGGCATGTAGTTTACATCGAAGAGCTTGTACAGGTTTGTGTCAAAGTTGTGGTGGGCTGGATGAGGCAGCGAATCAATATCTGTCATAAAGGGGCGGTCTGGGGTTTGGATGACTTGACTGTTTTTTCTAAATGTTATGCCTTGAACTTGGCTGAGATTTTTGAGGTTGTCCTCGGAGACCAGCCGTGCAAGATCCAGCATAGTGTGTTCGCCTTCCCCGCGGACCACGATATCTATGTTGTTACTCTCGGCGAGCGCTTGCTGGTCAAGAACCGTTACGTGTGGACCTCCCATCAGCGTTAAAGCGTTGGGTACGGCATTTTTGGCGGTTTTCAAAACATCCAGAGCGGGTAGATAGGTAACTGTAGCTGATGTGACTCCGATAATATCGGGGTTTAAATTGCGGAACTTTTCTTCAAGCAGCTCTTGGCTGGGTCTAGTGGTTTGGCAATCAACAACGTCCACTTGATAGCCCTCTTGTTCGAGCACCGCTGCCAAATAGCCGATGCCTAAGGGCAGAAAGATGGATTGCGCGGCTTCTGGCGGATAAGGTGGATTTACAAGTGCTACGTGGACTTTCACGCTGGTTCCCCGAACATATAATACTCAAAAACACGGGTGAGCTTCTATTATGTGTTTTGTAAAAGAAGGTAAAGCTGGCGGTTAGCGATGGAAACGTAAGGTTTTTTATGTCAAGTACTCAACTAGCGCATTAACACTACTAACACGAGGAAGATGTTTTGTCGCCAGATTTAGCTTTTGTAAACGCAAACATAAAAACGATTAACCCACAGATGCCTATCGCTCAAGCCATAACCATAACCAAAGACAGAATTACCAAGGTCGGAACCAACCAGGAGATAGAGTCTCTTATAGGCGAAAACACCGTGGTTTTAGACCTTGAAGGCAAAACGATACTGCCAGGGTTAATAGACACTCACATCCATGTTGCCGATTACGGGCGATGTCTCTTGTGGTTGGATTTAACCGCTGCAAAATCTATCGCCGAGCTTCAAGCGATGCTAAAAGAGAAAGTAAAGCAGACGATGTCGGACAAATGGATTATCGGTCAAGGCTGGAACGAAACTCGCTTCAAAGAGGCACGGATGCTCACAAGTGAAGATTTAGATGAGGTAGCTCCAGACAACCCAGTTATCCTCTACCGTGAAGCTGCTATGATTTGTGCAGTTAACACTAAAGCCCTCGCTCTTTCAGGGGTAACAGAGCAGTCGGCTGTGCCAAAGGACGGTGAAATCGACAAAAATCCAGACACAGGTAAACTCACTGGGATTTTCCGCGATACCGCCACAACGCTGGTCTGGCAAGCAGTGCCCGAACCCACTGAAGCTGAATTATTGGCGACTACGGCCTACGCCTGCCAAAAAATATCTGCAGCAGGCATAACTAGCGTAGATTGGATCGTTATATCAGAAAACGAATTACCACTAATCCAGAAGTTGCATGAGCAAGGTCGGCTCACGTTTAGGGTTAACGTAGTGGTTCCCGAAGCTCTTTTGGAAAAGGCTGTATCTTTAAGAACTGTTGACAGCTCAGTTCTACGCGTCGGCGGAGCCCTTATAGTTGTTGATGGATATTTAGATTCAAAAGAGGCGGCGCTGATCGACCCCTACAGCGACGAGACAATCAATAGCGGCAAGATGTACCTCTCAGAAGAGGCGTTGAAAGCTTCAGTCAAAAAGGCAATTAGGGCAGGGGTACAACCAGTCATCCACGCTATGGGTGACAAAGCCATCGATGCTACCCTAAGAGTAATCGAGCAAACCCCACAAGGTACACGTTTCCGTATTGAACAAGCCGCGGTTTTAAACAAACGTCTGCTTGAACGTCTAAGAGTCCAAGACGTTGTTATCTCTGTTCAACCCAAAGTAATCTCCACCGAATTCACTGTTTGGTCCGCCAAGGAACGCCTCGGAGAGAGGACAAAATGGCTTCACCCAATCAAAACTTTGCTTGATTCGGGCGTTGTAGTGGCTGGTGGCTCAGATTGTCCCATGGAACCCCTGAGTGCACTCTTGGGTATACAGGAGCTTGCGCTGCGTCCTAGCGACCCAACTCAGCGCTTAAGTGTTGAAGATGCCCTGCGCATTTACACTTTTGATGCGGCTTATTGCTCAGGTGAAGAGGCTGAGAAGGGCTCAATTGAGGAGGGTAAGTTGGCAGATTTGACAATTCTATCTTCTGACCCAACAGAGGTTGAACCCGACAAGATAAAGGACATAGCCGTAGATTTTGTTGTGGTAAACGGCAAGATTTTGGTTGCCATAACTTAATGTTTCTCCCCTTTTAATACTGTGAAAAATAATTGACACCTTAAGCGAGTTTGGTTAGTTGCCAGTAGAGCGATTGGCTATTCCTCTTTTGGAACTTTATGCTATGGAAAAGCGATGCAACACTTGCAACAATCGCCAACCTTGCCAACTCCAAAAGTAGAATCAAAAAAGACAGCCTAAATCAGATTTATCCTGATAGTTGCTAAGGTAATCGCTTACATCTTCGTGATAGCTTTTATAATAGTTAAAAAAGGATGATTTATCACTATTTTTCCATAAGCATCTTGGCGATTTTTTGTGGGTGCCGAATCGCCTTTAGCACCTTCTTACGTGTCAAAGTGCGGTTAATCGCATTAGCCTCCATGCATAACTCGCTTATTTCCTTCGATGACCAGTCAGGCGTCTCTACAAGCGGTTCTGTTGCAGCCAATGCGTAATCGCAGAACCCCTCGCGGATGTAGCCGCCAGCTTTTGCCTGCTCATAGAAAGCTGTGCCATATAGCGGCATGGCAATGCTGAAGATGAAGCTTTCAGCACCCAAACTCTTCAGTTTATACGCAAACTTTATTGTCTCCTTAATGTCGGCTTTGGTTTCACCAATTAATCCCATAACAAAAAAGCACCCTACCTTGATTCCGACTTTTTTGCAAGCTATAACAGCTTCTTCTACTTTTTTTAAGTCAAGACTCTTCTTAGCAATATCAGTAACCACCCGCTGCACGCCTGATTCAGGGGCAACACGGATTTTTTTGCAGCCCGCCCTTTTCATCTTTCGTAACAACTCTTCATCAAGAGTATCTGCGCGGACGCCATTGGGCGTAAACCACTCAAACCGCAATCCTCGCTCCACGATTAAATCACAAATTTCGGCAATTCGAATCCTATCCCACGTCATGTTGTCATCGGCGAAATCCACCTGCTTTATACCGTAGGTTTTTAAGACATGCTCGATTTCGTCGACCACACTCTTTGGACTCCGAGGGCGCCATTCTTTGCCCCATACTAGACAGTGCGTGCAGAAGACGCAGCTAAACGGGCAGCCTCTACTTGTGATGATTATGGTATAGGGTTTAGTTATTTCGCCTCGGAGAGGATTTTCTTTGACGGCTCGAGCGTAAACATCCATTGGTAACAGATGCCTAGCTGGAAGTGGTAGTGTATCCAAATTTTCAATGAAAGCGCGTTTGCCAGTGAAAAGTACTTTACTTTTAACCCTAAAACCCAGCCCATCAATTTTGCTGAAATCGGTTTTTTTCTGCTTCAGTGCCTCAACCAGTTCCGAGATCGTATTTTCGGATTCGCCAATAACGACAAAGTCCACTTCGCCATTTTCCATACACTCCGCTGGCCGCGAAGATGGATGCAGCCCAAACAGTATTACATCTATTTCTTTATTGACTTTTTTTGTGATGGAAACTACTTCAAAGGCGGTTTTAGACCACCCTGAAAAAGGAATCTCAACAACCACAACGTCAGGTTGCCAATCGGCAATGCGTTTCTCGATGGTTTGTGCGCTCAAACCGACCCGATACTTGGTTTCATCAAGCTCTAGAAGGTTCTCCCACCCCTCAGTTGGACAATCGATTATGCTGACTATCTGCTTTTTTTCGAGTACCGCTGCCACAGAAGCTATGGTTATGGGTGGAAAAACGTTGGGTTTTCCCCATGCTTTAGGCTGGATTCTAGGCGGGTTAATGAGGCAAACACGCATGCACGGGCACTTCTAACACAATACGGGTTCTCTTTGATTAAAACTTTCCACTAAATAGGTATAAACCAAAACCGGACAGCTACGATGACGCCAACACACAACAGCCCCCACAGAACAATCGTTGCATTCCTAATTTGCAACGCCCCCAAAACTTTCTCGCCCGTCAACGGTTCTTGGGCATCGCCGAGAATGTACTGGCCGGGCTTTTCCAGCTGAATCTTCAAGGCACCCGCGACCGCTGCCATGGGCCACCCGTGATTACGGCTAGGAGTTTTTTTGTGGTCACGACGTGCTACTCTCCAAGCGTTTTTGGCATCCATACCTAAAATTGCCGCTGCCACAATCATCAACAGCGCCGTTAGTCTCGTAGGTATGTAATTGACGAAGTTATCGAGGTTTGCGCTAAACCAGCCTGTGTTTATGTGCTCTTTTGTTTTGAAGCCCACCATGCCGTCAAGGGTGTTGATGGCTCGGAAAGCTATGGCTCCTGTAACCCCAAACAGCGCAAATGAAATCATTGGTGAGAGCTTAAAATCGATTAGGTTTTCGGACATGGATTCAATGACTGCGCTTCCCATTTGGCTGCTGGTGAGGTTTTTTGAGTCACGTCGTGAGAAGTGACTGTACTTTTTTGCCTCGGCTGCATCGTCGGTGTTGATGGCCGCAGCTGTGGCTTTAGCCCAATCTGTCTCGAGTTTTATACAAATTGTCATCTTCAAAAGGATGATTCCGATGAAGGCATAAACTATGAGGTTAAAGTAGACGGGTACAAAAGAGCAGATTGCCCACAGCCCAAAGAATGTGGGGAGCGCAAAAGCTGCAATCGTGGTTAATCCAAGCATAACTCCG
>CAWEOM010000005.1:0-70553 GCA_963810665.1 Candidatus Bathyarchaeota archaeon
AAGCAATACGTACCTGTTCTTTACCGTAACCTACTTCAACCATCGTATTGCTCACATCCACAAGCGCATAGCGGACAGCACCTAAACCGACAAAATCAGCAATATTACGCTTTTCGTCTTCACTGAGCAAGGGGGAACGTTTGGATATTCTTCATAAGCCCGACGAACCGCTTCATCAAGCACCTCATCAAATGTGATGTAATGTCCACGTCTGCTACTCATCTTATAGCCTGGCAGCGTAACAAGGTTGTATGCGAAGTGTACAAGGTTCTCTGCAGATTCGCCATAGCCCAGTGCATAGAGCGCCAGTTTTAGCTGTAGCTGCGCGAGGGATTGTTCCATGCCGATTACGTTTATTACTTTTTGGGCGTGTTTGAATTTCCAGATGGTGTATGCGATATCGCGTGTAGTATAAAGTGTGGTGCCGTCGGCCCGTACAAGCGTCAGAGGTGGAACCTCGTTGTTTGTACTCAACCCCAACTTAGCCTTAAGGCTCAAGATAGTCGTGACTTTGTCAGCGTCAAACTGAAGAACACCTTTATCGTTAAAAATAAACGGGGTCGCATTCAATCTTGTCAAGACTTCGCTGACTTGTGAGCTCCATACAAAATCACTTTCCCAATCCCATGAGTCATAGGTGACGCTAACGCGTTTCATGGTTGCTCTGAATCCTTCAAGGCAGAGGTCACTGACTTCGCGAATGATCTCTCTTGCGACAGGTTGACCATCTTCGTATGCACGGTTTAAGCGATTGATTTCTTCTTCAGGGTTTTCATCTTCACCAATTCTTACAAGTAAAGCTTCAAAGAGCACAGGAAACTTTTCTTTGAGTTCAGCAGCGATTGCAATCCACTCGCCAATTTCCTTGTTTGCTTTAACCAACTCTTCAGAATTATGTAAACTGGTTGCAAGTTCTCGAATCCGCTTAAGCCGATTGATTTCTACTATGCAAGAGGTAACTGTGTAGATTTTGCCCACAAACAAATCCGATTTTTCAGTTGGCTTAGGCTTACCTAACTTTGCGTAACCATAAGCAACCACAGATGATTGACGGCCCACATCGTCAATATAGTAGTGTCTATTAACTTTGTGCCCCCTATACTGGAGAATCCGCGCCAACGCATCTCCCAGCATCGGGTTTCTAGCTTGCCCAATATGGATAGGATGCAACGGATTAACGCTGGTATGTTCCACGATAATTGTTTTGGGCTCAATTGTTTTGACGAAGCCGTACTCGTTGCTTAACTGTATAATTGACTGCAACGTGATAGCACTGAATTTAGCAAAGTCCACGTAGAAGTTTATGTATCCAGCACCAGCAGGCGCAACCTTCGCTATGAGGTCAAAGTGGGTTTTGTCAATTGCGGCCACAATTTGTTCTGCTAACATGAGTGGTTTCCGGTTTAGGTTTTTACCTAACTCAAAACATAGTGATGATGCAAGTTGTCCATAGTCGATGTTCGGGGTTTTATTCAGGATAATAAAGGGCTGTTTAATTTCAGGCAGAGTTTTTTTTATCGCGTCTGCTAGTACTGTTTTGCATTCTTGGCGGAACATCTCAAAGGGATTCTGTGCAATCATGAACATGCGCCCAACTTGTTTTGGGTTTATAGACACTATTTAACGTTATATTTTAAATGCTATGCCATACTTATCTGTCTGCTGGATGCATTCAGCTATGAAAACAAAGATAGTCTATTCAGACAAATGTTTAGGCTATGGCACATGGCACATTGAAGGACCCCAACGAGTAAAGATTGCCCATGACATTTTGCAGCAAAAAGGTTACGAAGTTGTGGAGCCCACAGCCGCAACAGAAGACGAGGTACTCTCAACACATGACATGGAGTACATCTGGAATCTCAAAAAAGGCCTAGTTGAAGATTCCGACTCTCCAGCATACGATAAAATCTACGAGTTCGCATGCCTATCTGCAGGAGGCGCACTATTGGCAAGTAAAATCAACGGTTTCTCGCTTGCACGACCACCTGGACATCATGTCGGCAAATACGGCGCCGCACTTGGCGTTTACACCCGTGGCTTCTGCTACCTCAATAATATTGCTATAGCCGTAAAAGAGTCTGGTAAGAAAACTTTGATTTTAGACATAGACGGACACCATGGTAACGGCACGCAGGAAATTTTTTTGGGTGATGAAAGTGTCACTTATGTTTCGGTGCATCAATCGCCCAATTATCCTGGAACAGGTAGTTCTTCTGAGGACAATTGCATCAACTTTGCTTTGCCTTGTGATGTTAGTAGGCAAAAATATTTTGAGACACTGGATAAAGCTCTGGGCAGTGTAGATTTAAGCAAGTTTGAAGCTTTAGCTGTTTCAGCTGGGTTTGATGCTCACAAATGTGACTTAGCGAGTTTGGGCTTGGTAGAGCAAGATTATTTTGAAATAGGCATAAGAATCGCCAAGCTTGGGTTGCCATCGTTCTTCGTTTTAGAAGGTGGCTATAATGGGCAAAATGTTGGGTTAGATATTGATATGCTTTTGAGGGGTTTTGAAGAAAACAAATAATTAGGAAAAAGGAAATTTATTTTTCCTGTTCTTCTTTTTCTTGTTTTTTGTCGTTTGCTCTCTTATTGAGGGCTTCAAGTTTCTCTGCAATGCGCTCGGAGCGTTCTTCTGCGCCAGCTATTAGTAGTTTCCAGTCTTTTTTCTTGACTGTTGCTTCCAGTTGGTCAGTTTGAGCGGGCAATTTTGATAGTGCATCGTTAAAGCGTTTGTCTGCTTGTTCGTCGGATTCAACGAGTTCGAGAGCTTCTTCGGGACATGCTTTGATGCATTGTGGATCACCTTCGCAGAGGTTACAAGCAATGGCTTTGCCAGTTTCAGAATGGATGGTGATTCCTCCGTGTGGGCAAGCTTGCACACACCAGTCGCAGCCTTTGCACTTTGCATCGTCGATAATTAGTAGACTGTTGTTTTCTGACTGGGTAATGGCTCGTTCGGGACACGCTTTAACACATCTTGCGTCAACGCATCCTCGACAGGTTAGTGCGAAATTAAACACGGGTGCCATACGGACAACGCGTATTCTTGCGCGCATTGGGTTCCAGTTGCCTTCACCCTTCTCGGTTGTGCAGGCATATTCGCAAATTCCGCAGCCGATGCATTTGCTTGGGTCCACTGCGACGAATTTTCTTGGCAGGTTTTTAGCGGACATATGTTACCAAACCTTTTGGTGATAGAATACCACTGTACATTATTATGCTTTTAACCGTTACCCAAGAAAAAAACAATAATTCCATCTTAAACGCTAGTAAACAACATGATTAAATTATTAAATATGTATTAACACATTTGCGTTTTTGTGTATTTACTTAAGGCTTTTTTCTAAAGTGCCACTCATATAGTTTTGATATTACGGTTGCTCGTTTTGACAATAACAAATTTCAAATACCAGCCAATTAATTTACAACGAGGTGCACATTAACAATGAGTAAAGAGCCATATTTCCAAAAAAAACTCCAACCAATAAAGGTCACCAAACAAAAATCTATTTCTCAGCTCTTAAGCGAAATGGGTAAAACCGCATATCAAGGCAGAAAACTCGGTGAATCAGTTGATGTTTGGGAAAATATGATTAAAGAAAAAGACACCGTCATCGCCATGGGGTTTGCAGGCTCCATGTCTACCGCGGGGCAATGGACTATTATTAATTGGCTTATGGAAAATCGTTTTATCGACGTTCTCGTCTCCACAGGTGCAAACGTATCCGAAGATATTGTGGATGCTATGGGCTTGGGTTACTATCAAGGTAGCCATATGGTCGACGACGCTCAATTACTAAACGATGATGTTAACCGTTACTACGATGTCTATGGCAAAGAAACCGACTACCGTAAAATGGAAGAGCTCGTCACCAACTTTGTGATGACCTGCAAAACCGACTACAACTACACCTCAGCAGAATTCCTCTATCTACTCGGCAAATACCTCGGCAAAAAAAACATTCCCGCCATCTCCGCAGTTGCAGCAGCCAACGGAGTCCCCATCTTCAGTCCAGCAATGGTGGACAGCGCCTATGGAGAAACTTTCTTACTAGCTGAAAAACCAAGGTCACATGGTACACATTGATAGTGTCAAAGAATTTGACCAGTTCGTGAGCATCGGAACAAAAACCAAAGATGTCGGCGTCGTCTATATCGGTGGAGGCGTCCCCAAAGACCTCACCCAACTCATCGCAATCTCTGTCAGCCCAATGACTGAAGACAAAGGCGTCCAGGGCAGAGAAGGCGGCTTACGCAAAAGCTTGCAAGAATACTATTATCCTCACAAGTATGCAATCCAAATCACTACTGACTCTCCGCAATGGGGTGGCTTGTCGGGTTGCACGTTGGAAGAGGCGATTAGCTGGGGAAAAATCAACAGCCAAACTGGAACACGAGCGGTGTGTTACTGCGACGCAACCATTGCATTACCACTCATCTGCCACGCATTAGCTGAACGCGTTCCAGAAAAGCGGAAAGGCCCAGACATGAGCTGGATATTCAAAGACGTACAATAAACGTCAATTTTTTCCTTTTTCAATTATTCTTATTTAATTCATCAAATTTTCATAATATTGAAACCCGTGTCTTCAATACTTTTGCTACCAAATAATATTGTAAAAGCCGGCTTATCAAAAAAACCTGATTTTCAATTTTTTGAGGGATATGTGCTTAATATTTGATCTCAAACGAAAATCTCCGAGTCAAATAGGTGTAAAGCCAATTATTCATCAAAATTCACATTTGACAAAACGTCAGAAATAATCAGAAGGCTGCCTAACTGCATTTTAACCAATTTCTGAAGAGGAATTGGCTTGAATCCTCCTTTTTTATCAACCTTCTTCGCAAGAACAGTTATTTTTTGATCTATTCTTTCAAGCATATATTTAGTTTCACAATCCTTGATATTGCGATGAATATTTTCTGTGACACGCCAAACCTGACCTACCAGTAACAAATCAGCAATATCAACCATCAAATCGTTTTCGAAAACCTCGTAGTTAGTGGCGTTGGGGTTTTTTTTCTCATCTATCTCTGCGGCAGTATTTTCTAATTCCAATTTGGCGTTCGCTACATTTTTTAGTACTGAACCCAAAAGTACGGGATCTGAAAGCCTAAAAAAAGGTTCCAATTTATTTAGTAAGTTTATACAATAATCGATAGTGTTTGCTGTTTTTTTTCTTCGATTTTGAAGTAGGCTTTTTAGCTTGCGACTAGAAGGCTTCGAGTCAGTTTTCATTGATGAACTAAAAAGCGGAACTTCGCAATTGAAGCTAAACCCTTCAACTGTATTCTGGTACCATTCGTCGCTGCTGGCACCTCTCCTCATAGTTAAGAGGCTAATAGGTTCGTGCTCAGAATAGTAATCAATGTAATCTTTTAAACCATACATTTGGTAGAAACCCGGCTCCAAGCTTTTTCCAAAGGGGACATCCGGACTAGAAGTGGAAAGAGCCAGCCCCAAATTGCAGGATAGCTTCCTCAATCTCGGATAAGCTTTAGGGAGAGACTTACTAAAGTAGAAGTATGAATCATAATATCCGCAATGATGCAAACTATACAAGAGGTCTGGTTTTTCCTCTTTTATAACTTCTTTTATCGCACTTGATTCGGGTCGTGACTGCACCCATTTGTAGTCTTTGTATTCAAAAGGAAAGGTCCATTCATACTGGTTTTCAGTTGGCTCTCGGAAATATGATTTTGCAGTGTCAACAAGCGAGGAAATATTATCAAACCATCCTTCATTCAGTCGCATCCCGCGTTGTTCAAGAACAGGAATTATTAACCATCTCCAACCAAAGAAATTCGCTTCTGAATGCTTTGCCATCCAATCAATAAAATAAGTCGTTACCAGGCTGCCTAAGGGCTCATCACTGTGAGGTACTCCAATTATAAGTCCAGTTTTTTCTCCGTTACCTAAGGTAAACATTTTTAGAGGCTTATTTTCAGCTGTCTTACCAATTGTTTTCTGGTTAACGGACGAATGTTGCTTTAAACTGTCTTCAAGCTTCTCAATCTCAGTCATCTTCAGGAATCGACTGTAATTTGGTACTTCCTCTAAGATTTTATCGAAATGGTTGTTATTCAAAGCTGGACATCTACGCCTAATCCCGGTTGTTCAGAAGGAATAACAAAGCCTTTCTCATATCTTGCTCCACCCTTCGCAACATCGTTAACAAAGTCTAAAGCTGAATCTAAATCTGCATACTTAACATTTCTAAAAGCGCAAGCAAAGTGGACGCCCGCGGACATAGCAGCCATGGATTCGTTCATGCACCCTACCATTATCGGAACATCGGCTAATTCCGCAAGCACGTTGGCTTTAATGGCGTTGGTCACCCCCCCTATTTTCATCAACTTTATGTTAATCATATCTGCACTTTCATGTTTCAAGAGCTTCACACTGTCTTTTAAAGTCAAAGCGGTCTCATCAGCCATTATGGGAACAGGGCTTTGATGGGTAACTTCCTTTAGAGAATAAAGGTGACTGGCCTTAGTTGGCTGCTCTAATAGCTCTATATCAGCACCTTTTTCCTCAATAACTTTAATCATCCTAAGCGCTTCTTCAACTGAATAACCCTCATTAGCGTCAAGTCTCAACTTTATCGTTGAACCAACCGCATCTCGTATGGCAAGAATATTCTCAATGTCTTCCTCGACATTAATTCCACATTTTATCTTAATGATATTAAAACCATCAGAAACTATTTCTCTGGCCTTCTTCACCATCAAATCTGTAGGATTCAATCCAATTGTTACAGACGTCTCAATTTTTTCCCTAAACCCACCGAGTAACCTGAATAAAGGCATCCCCGCCATTTTTCCAATAATGTCATAAACCGCTAAATTTACACTAGCCTTCACAGACGGGTTCCCCTGAAGATCGTTTTCCAACTCATAATTTAAAAGATTAATTCTAGTAGGATCACAGCCAATAACCTGTCTTTTGGCAACCTCAAAACTCTTCAACACAGTTTCTTTTGTCTCGGAAGTCACCATATCCGGAGTTGAACAACCCCAGCCAACTATACCGCTATCAGTCTCCAAACGTATGAAAACATTATCGGCAACCTCAATTGTTTCGTTAGCAATAGCAAACGCTTCCTTTAACTGCAACTGAACAGGTATTGCTTCTGCCCGAACGATCTTCATTTAACTATAACTCCAAATCAAACAAACTGCCAGAGGTTGCTATCAAGCTTTTCGTCCAGTTAATATAACCACATAGCGATCGCCTGGAAAAGGTTCCTTTTTATGTCTATCAAGAAGCGCTATAAGTCCAGCAGTTGAAGCGGGTAGTACACTTAAGCCTTCTTGATCTCTAATCAAACGCGCATAGTCTTGCATGCTCTTATCGGTTGCAAAAGCGGCCCATCCACGCGTCTGCCTTATGGTCAATAGAGCAATATCACCGTCGATAGATCGCCAATTAACCAATGGTTCATTGACGGTTGTATTTCTAATTCTTTCCGGCTTTAAGTCGGCACAATAAGACGTGTTTTTGACAAAAGCTTGAACTATTGGGTTCATACCGAAGGAAGATCCCGCAACAAAGCGTGGAATACGCGAGGTCTTTCCGCGATTGTAGAGGCTTACAAAGCCCCTATGGATTCCAGCTAAAGTAGATCCATTCGAAACTGGAACAGCTACGACGGCTGGAGCGTCGCGAAGTTCATCGTAAATTTCGTAGGCTATTTCGCCATATGCCTTTAGTTGAGTGTTAGTGTTAACACCGCCGGGGTTGGCATCGTAGTAACCTTTTTTTTCTGAATCTTGCCGAGAGGCATAAACGGCGTCTTCATAGCTTCCCGGGACTCTAATAATTTCAGCGCCAAAATCTGTCATTTCTTTAATTCTACGCGTGTGATAAGTCTGGGGGATGTAGACCAAGCAGCGGAGTCCAGAAAGGGACGCTGCGAGGGATACAGCAGCACCATAATTACCGCAGGAAGCAACCGTGATTTCACTGTACCCTCGACGAAGCGCATCAAGAGCTTGAGCAAAGGCAATACGATCTTTTTGCGTACCAGTAGGGTTTCCACCCTCAAACTTAAGATAAATTTGCCTCAACCCAACCTCCCGCTCAATATTGCGAGCACGGGACAGGCTGGTGTCGCCAACTTCTGAGTCAAGAATAATCTCAAAACTCTCTAATCGCTCCTCTATCGGTCGACTTTTATCCGATGCAATCTTGCTCAGGTGAGATAGTTCTGGTGTAATTACAGGTGTCTGAGCACTGGCCCCATCTATGAGAGAAAACGAACCGTTCATGACTGATTGTTCAATAGGGGTTTTATTGAGACCTTTAATATCTTTGTCTTTTTCGTCCATCAATATTCCTTATTCTGTTTTATCTTATTATAGCGAAATTAGTAGTTTTTTGGGCGAGATGTAAGTCTATCTATTAGCGCGCTAGTCATCACGGGGAGCACCATTGTAGCATCGCCTTCAATCATGATTCGCTTGGCTTTTTCACTGATTTTACCCCACGATACGGCTTCGCGCGGTCGAGCGCCGCTGAGGCTGCCATCCCATTCGTCAGCTGTACTGATGTACACAACGTAATCTAAGCCATCTTTGAATTGGTTCCACCAAATCGTATGGTGTTTACTGATGCCACCACCAACGATTAGGGCGCCTGTTATTTTTGTGTCAAACATTAGGTCGCTTAGTTGGCCTTCGTCTTTGAGCAGGTTTATGCGAAAATCCTTGTGATCTTGGCTAAACATCCACAGTTGGTAGCCAACTGCACCGTCGGTTATCCCGGGTACGTGTACGGGGATGTTGTTTTTGGCTGCCCAATAAAGGATTGAGGTTTCGTTGCAACAGCGCAACCCGATTTCGCGGGAAATCTCTGTTGAAGAAAGCTCGAATTTGCCTTCCTTGTAGAGGTCGGCGAGCATAGCTTGGATTTTCTTCTCGATTATGACGCCGTAGCTGTCGTTGGGCACCAGCACGTTGCCAAGGCGGTTGAGGCCTTCATGATGCAGCTTGGTGTCGTTCATGACGAAGCTACCGTGGTAGTAGTCTCTGTGGCATCTTGCAACATCATGGTCTAGGGTGCCGCAGGTGGTTATTATTATGTCTACGAGTTTACGTTTAACGAGTTCAAGGATGACGCCTCGGGTGCCCGTGGCGATTATGTCGGCGGTAAACGAGAGAAATTTGACACAGCCTTTCCGCCTAATCATGTCTTCTAGGATGCCAACACCTACGGATAGTTTACCCGCGGTGAAACCCCAAGCCTCACCCATCTGCTTGACAAGCTCATCCACAGTCATTTTTTCTGTAAACTCATAATCTTTAACTGCTTTCTTCATCAATTTCCCTTCTGGATAACCAAGCATCCAATCATTAATGCATAAATAAAAAGATTCGTCTAATCAACACTGACTATGTTAGTAGAAATGTTTTTCCTTTTGAATCTTTGAATGGTATATTCGTAGGTGACGACTGTAGAAAATAAAAAAACCTCATTTACCCGTAAAGCGGATGCCAACGATATTGATGGCATAGCGGAGATTGAGCAAAAATGCTTCCATGGAGCAACCGCGTATTCCAAACGTCAACTCACATACCTGATCTTGAAAGCAAACAGCACAAGCATCGTAGAGAGCAACTCGTATGCCATAAGAGGATTTATTATTGTTCTTTATCGAAAAGGCACACAGATTGGATACTTGGAAACCTTGGATGTTGATCCCGCTTTTCAGAGTCAGGGAATAGGCCTCAAACTGCTGTTGGCCGCAGAAGAAGAAATAAAGAGCCGTGGGCTAAAGTTTTCGCAGTTGGAGGTCTCGGAGGGCAATGAGGCTGCTGTTGGGCTGTACCAGAAAGCAGGGTACAAACAGAAAAAGCGGTTGGTAGGCTTCTACAAGTTTAAGCATCATGGCACTTACGTCGCTGTCCGCATGATCAAGACGTTAGAAGCGGTTCAGTAGCTAAAACCCAACCGTCACCCGACAGTTTGGTGTAGCCACTTGTGTACTGCTTGATTATGTTAAGCAGTCTTAGACGAAACTGTGCGGGAACAAGTTGCAAATCGCCCGTTTCTTTGTAGAGATGAATTGACTCGACATGGGGATGCTCTCGGCCAGATACTGCAATACCATTTTTGCCTGCCAAAAATGAAGCATGCTCTTTTTCGTCTTGATCAAGTCGCAACTCGCCTGTGGCAAATCGCCCGGGAAAAAGTTCGGTATCTCTTTCGGTGTAATTCATAAGGTCGGGGTCAACGCCGTTGGCTTGCATAAACAGTTGGATGGCCAAGCATTTGCTGCAGTCGCCACAGGGCACGATGTCTCCGCTTTGGAAGCGGCAGCTGTGGCAACTCCGTTGATAACTAGCAAGTTGGGGGTAACGCCGCGTTAGGACGCGCTCAACAATTAAACCTGAAACTGGGCGAACCGCACTCCATTGCCGCATGTTAGGCATTCTTTTTTGAAACCATTGCTCCATGCGCAAATCGTAATCTTGAGTTTGGTCATATACGCCGTAGTAGTGTTTTATACCGGAATAGATGAGGGATAAGCGGGGGTCGTCGAATTCGCTCCCAATGAGCAAGTTACCAATTTTTTTGGCGGCAAAAACGGGCATAAGATAGAAGACATAAACGGGGAAAATGCAGAGCCTGAGGGGGTAGGTGTCAAGCCACACTTTTCGGTGGTCAGGGCGAATTATACGCAAATGGTCAAGCATGAAAGTATAGAATCGATCCACATTAAGCCAAACGCGCCTTGTGTTAGGTTCAGTTTTGGCGTGGTATCGGTAGGCTGCAAGCGCAGTGCGCCAGTGTCCGCCGCTTTCGTTGATGTAGAGAGGATAGACTTCTGCGCCAATTTCTTTGAGCATTGCATAGGTTAGGAGACTTTCTTTGCCGCCGCTGGAGAGCACTCCACATGAGTTTGAGTCAAGCTCCGTGCACAGCGGTGAGTCTTCGGCGATTTTTAAGGGGGTTATTTTTGCCCGTGACTTAGCGTTCTCCTCGGTTACGTCCTGTTCGGTTAAATTGTACTGGGGTAGGATGTAGGGATTTTTTTTGCGCGCCAACTTGTTGATGAAGATGTCGCGACTAAAAACGTCCAAGAGGTCTTTTAGCAGCAAGTAATCAGAATGGCTTATGGGAAAGTTCAGGCGAATTTCATTGGTGAATAATCCATAGTTGAGCAAGGGCATTGTAGAAGCTAACCGCAGAAAAGGCAAATCATCAACAGACAGGGCGGCTGGGTACTTGGCTTTTAGATTAAAACTGGATTGTTTGCCGCTCAGGTCTTCGCACACCACATGGCTGCTAACTGAGTTGCCGTTAATCTGGGGCTCAGAGATTGCGATATAAGTGAAGCATAAAAGATTCGTTTTATCACACATCTCGGAGTTTCTCAACCGCGTCCGCGAGTTTTGCTACGCCGTCAAATACAGGGTCTTCCACGGGCACATGGAACTTTTTGTGCATTACTGATTTAGAGGTTTTAACTGCTTCTTGTGTCATGTGTTCATGGTTGAGGCTTATGCCGATGAGGGGTTTTCCTGACAAAAGCGTAGCTAATTGGACGATGCGACGCATGTCAGGCATTGGATAATCTGGAAATCCGTCGAGACTGGGGCGTCCGGGCGCGTCTTGCATGGTGAAACCGTGGATTTTTCCTGCCGCCATGATTTCAAAGCCGCCGGGAAAAAATGGATGCAACAGACTGCCTTGGCCTTCAATTAGCATAAATTCAGGTTGCGTATCTCGCCATGAATCAAGGATAGCGCCTTCGATTCCGCCTGAAACAAAATCGTTAATCATCGCATCGATAATGGCACCATGCGGCCAACCCTGCAGCCAACCTGTCTGTCCAGTGTATATCATGTCGGCTTTGCGGTGTCGTCTGCGCAATTCATTAACAAGCAGTACGGCAGTTGTGCGCTTACCAATAGCGGAGTCAGTGCCTAAAACCGCTATGCGAGTTGAGCCAACCTTGCTGATTTCGCCTGTATAGAAGCGCTTGTGGTCGCGAAAAATTTTGCGGACATCAACGATTTTGCAGCCGTTTTTTTGGGCGATTGAAGTAAAGCGCGGGTTATCGGAAATAAATTCATGCAGCCCCGAAACCACATTTAACCGATGCTCCAAAGCATAAGCCACCGCTTTATCGTAGCCTTCAGGCAATATACCACCTTCGGAGACTGCGCCAACGATGAATGTTAGGGGTTTTGTTTTTTGGCAGGCTTCCTCTAAACTGTGAAACATGGGGATACCGCGGGGTTTGCCGTCTAGAATTTCCCCTGCATCGCTAACCGAAGGTACTGTGGAATCGACGACGCCGACTATTTGGTATCGTGTGGTATAGCGAACTAAACCATGGGCTGTTTTGCCGTTTGCGTTCAGATATTCTCTGTCACAATACACGATTGCTTTTTCTTGTAGATCACTCATGCTTTGCGTCCTGTCAATATGACAACATAGCGGTCACTGGGGTACGCTTCCTTTTTATGCCTATCTAGCAGGGCAATTAGTCCTGTAGTGGATGCGGGAAGCACATTTAAGCCTTCTTTATCTCGGATTAAACGGGAATAATCCAGCATGCTTTTGTCGGTGGCGTAAGCTGCCCATCCATGGCTTTGCCTAATTGCAGATAGAGCATAGTCGCCGTCGACGGAGCGCCAATTAATTAATGGCTCATTTATGGAGGTGTTGCGTATTTTATCTGGATTCAAGTCACAGCAGTTGGTCATGTTTTTCACGAAGGCGTTTATGATGGGGTTCATACCATAAGAGGAGCCTGCGATTATGCGGGGTATACGGGAGGTTTTGCCACGGTTATAGAGGCTGAGAAATCCTCGGTATATCCCTGCAAGGGTAGAGCCGTTGGAAGCGGGTACAGCAACAGCAGCAGGAGCATCACGAAGCTCATCGTAGATTTCATAAGCGATTTCGCCGTATGCTTTAAACTGCAGGTTCGTGTTGCTTCCGCCTGAATTCGCGTCGTAATAACCGTTTTCTTCGGCTTTTTCACGGGAAACCTTCACGGCTTCTTCATAGGTCCCTGGAACCTTAATCAATTCTGCACCTAACTCTTTGATTTCTTTAATGCGGTTCGCATGGTAACCTTCGGGAATATATATGAGACAATGAAGCCCCGCAAGATAGGCAGCTAATGCAATGGCTGCCCCATAGTTACCACATGAAGCAACTGTAATTTCACTGTACCCTCGACGAAGCGCATCAAGAGCTTGAGCAAAGGCAATACGATCTTTTTGCGTACCAGTAGGGTTTCCACCCTCAAACTTAAGATAAATTTGCCTCAACCCAACCTCCCGCTCAATATTACGAGCACGGGACAGGCTGGTGTCGCCAACTTCAGAATCAAAAATAATCTCGAAACTTTCAAGCCGCTCCTCTATAGATTTGCTGCGGTCTCGAGCAATTTTGCTTTCAAAAAAGAGTTCAGGCGTTATTGAGGGAACACGGGGAGTTGCGCCGTCTAAAAGCGAGAGGGAACTGCGACTTTTGAGGTCTTCACTATTTTCAAGGTTTTCAGGGCGGTTGTTTTTTTCCATGATTTATTCCTTATATTTATTGATGTGTTTTTGTTCAACTATATTGCATTATAGTTCTTGTTTTGTCCAGGTTTACAGTTTGTTTGAAAACTATGAAAATTCGTTTGAGCCAGTTTTCTGGAGGAAAAACAGCTTTTAAAGAAAAGAAAATTACAGGCTGGAGAGAGCGCAGTATCTTTTATGGATGATTTAACAAATATTGACGGATTTAGCGCGTGTAAATCATCTTTAAGGTGGACGTTCGGAACGACCAACACTCATATGACACCAGATAATGAAGAGTTGTGTTAGTGGAGATATATTTAAAATTAACGATAGACGAAGGCGCATCTGAATTTGAACTGCGAGTAAAAGACATGTTCCCAACTTTTGTACACACATTCATTGCTTGTTGATTAGATGTATGCTATACTTATTACCTCCAAAAGATTAACTTCAAACATTATGAGCTTTGAAATTCAAGTAATAACTGACTTAGCGGTCGTAATGGTCATCGCTTCAATTGTAGCTTTCATATTCTACAAGCTAAAACAGCCACTAGTAATCGGCTACTTAATCGCCGGGATACTCATAGGTCCCTACACGCTCAATCTTGTCCAAAATGTGGATTTCATCAATGTTTTCGCTGAAATCGGCGTCGTACTTCTCCTCTTCACAATCGGCTTAGAGTTTCCCCTACGCAAACTCCGCGCGATTGGACGGGTCGTCATCGGTGTTTCAGCCATAGAGATAACTTTAATGCTTATCATAAGTTATGCCGTAGGAGTTTTTTTAGGCTGGGGCTTTTATAACACTTTATTTTTAGGCGCCGCCCTTGCCAGCAGTAGCACAACCATCATCGCCAAAGTGTTAGGAGACACAGGGAAACTCAAAGAAATCTCCTCAACCATAATGCTGGGTATTCTAGTTGTAGAAGATGTAGTTGTGGTGATTCTTTTAGCGATGCTCCAAAACGTTGCAGTCGCAGGCGCCATATCAGTAACCACTTCGTTTTGGCTTATTGTGAAGCTAGTTGTATTCATCGGTGGAACACTAGTCGTCGGCGGCTTTTTGCTGCCTAGAGCAATCGACAGATTCTCCAAAGTGGAAAATCAAGAGTTACTCTACATCTTAATGCTTGGCATATGCTTTGCCTTCGCCATAATAGCAACCCAAATCGGATTCTCTGCAGCAATCGGTGCCTTCATCATCGGCGTAGTTTTTGCCCGTTCTCGCAGCCGAGAAGCTATTAACCGCCAAATAGGTCCCTTCAAAATCGTGTTTGGAGCCATCTTCTTTGTTTCCATGGGTGCCCTAATGAACATTACACAAATAACTGCTTTCTGGGTTCCAGCCGTCGTAATCACTTTAGCTGTTCTGCTTACAAAATTGGCAAGCTGTGGGTTTGGCACACGGCTATTTGGTTACAATAGAAAAACGTCTCTGCGGGTGGGCTTAGGTATGGCACAGATTGGGGAATTTGCTTTTATTGTTGCTAAATCGGGGCAAGATCTTGGTGTCACAAGTGATTTTGTTTTGCCTATTATCGGCGTTGCCACCATCATAACTGCCTTCGTCACGCCCTACCTAATCAAATTCTCCTTCAGAGAACCAGCCGTTACAGTTGGTACCGCAGACACCAAACTGGATTTATAAAAAGCCAGCTTCACGCAGTTTCAATGCCACTGCAATGTTGCCTTTAAACTGGGCTTTTCCGGTAAAGAAGGCTTTTTCTGCACTGAGTTTGCCGTTAACCATATCCAAAAAGTCAGGTAAACTCATCTTCAACGTTAAGTCAGCTGTTTTAACAACGCCTTCTGTTACCTGTAGTTTCTGGTCTTTCACGGTAACTGTCCAGCTACCGCCTTCAGGGCCGGACACATTAAGTTGTGCGATTACATCTACGCCGTTAGCTTTTTCAGCTTTGAATCTTGCAGGTAGGATTTTTTCGAAAAATTCTTGAGGAGTTTGAGCTTGTTCGTCCATCTTTTCAACTCGTGGCTTTTAGCATTGTATGTGGTTGAGGTTTTTGAACCTTATTGATGCTTATCTGAAGAGGTCTTTTTCTTTTGGTCGCGTAAGCATGGTTGCAGCGGCATCTTCGGTTGCTTGATAGGCGTATCCTCTGATTATGGCGACAGGAATGCCCTCGTCGGCTTGTCCAATCACGAGTTCCGCCGCTGAAGCCAACTCATCCGCAACCGCTGTCTGCTTAATCCGAAGTATAAAACCAAACAAGTCTTTCTCACCCCTTCTGTCACGAATCGGTTTAAACCCAGCAACTCCCACTGCAACGTTGATTTCGCCCATCCGAAAAGGTCTGCCATGCGTATCAGAAACAATCACGGCCACATCGCAACCTGTTGAACGCTTGATTTCCTGCCGTATATTCTCAGCTGAAGCGTGCGGTTTTTTGGGCAGGGGTACTACATTTCTGTCGCCAGAAACATTAGAACGGTCAACCCCCGAGTTAGCGGAGATTGTACCGCTGTAAGTTTCGGTTATTATGCTGTTTTGTCCAATTCGAACTATATCTTTGGTTTCCTGAAGTATAACTTCGACAAGAGCGGGGTCCTTGTTTGTTTTCTTTGCAATTTCAATAGCTCTTGGTGAAGGCGTGACCTGGTCAAGGTTGATTATATTTCCTTCAGCTTTAGACACCACTACATGTGTAACCACAATAACATCGCGGGGTTGAATTGGTGTACCCTGTTTTTTTGCTGCATCAACAACCAGTTTACCCAGATTATAACCCTTCTCAATTAGGGGTAAGCCTTCAACCGGAATCACTTGAACAGTGTTCGTGACATACCGCTCCTGTAATGCAATGGCTAATTTTACTCAAACTTAAGGATTTTCGTAAAAGCTAATAGAAAAAACCAAAGAAATAAAAGTTGAAAGGTTTTGGGAAGAGACCGTATAGGTCTCGATGGTTTAGGCTTTTAGTTGCGGAACTTCTGGAGTTTCTGAAGCATCAATTTGTCGCCTTCAGCGTCACCAGCACACGTTGCGATGATACCGTCGACCAATCCGACACATCTTGCTGCTTTCTCTTCAACATCTTCCATGGTGGCTGTTACTGGCCAACCAATTATTTTCACGATGTCTTTGTTCTTCTCGGTACCCACTAGGAAATATGCGAACAGTGGCTTATTGAGTTTCTTGCATTCAGCGCTAACTGCTTTGAGTGCATCGAATGATTCGTCGTTTAGTCTCATGAAGTATACGAAGTCCCATGGCTCGCGTACACGTTGAAGGGTTTCTTCAATTGACCGTCTTGCTGTAAGTAAGCAGCCGAGTTTTAGGTTCTTGGTTTTTACGTCTTTGCGTATAAAGTCGCGTGCTACCTCAGATGAGGGAAGCATCTTTATGGGTTCACCAAAGTGTGGTTTGTCGCCCATAGTAACTGCTAAGCCGTCTAGTCCCACAACGTCAGATGCAAGGGCTAATCCTCCGACTTCAACTGGGCCTTTGTAATGTAAAATAAAGATAGGGCAGACATACTTTTCGGGATACTTGTACTTGAGTAAGCAGCTAACAACTACGCCACTTGGTGCTGGAAAGCCGGCGGCTCCGTCAGTAACGTTCCATCCGTCAACTAAATCTTTGAGTTCTTCTGCAAGCTTGAAGAATTTACGTGTTGGCACAAACTCGTTTAGTATTTTCATGAAGATTTCATCTCAGCTCTAAAGGGGATGCTTTTGGGTTAAAAAATCTTTTGCATACTCACAGTTAATCCAAACAGTTTAGCTCAAAAAGTAAAATTGCAATTATAAAGCCACTTTAAATTTTGTTTAAGCCAGCAAAGCTCTTTTCTGCGCGAGCTTTTTTTAATTTAGCTATTTTAGCTACTTTGAGCGTATCTACTGTACCTTTTACCGCTTCCAGATTTTTCACCAGCTTTTCCCCAACCTCGGAACGAACAATCACTGTAGAGTAACCCAGTCTGCTGCCCACAGAACCCACTGAAACATCAGCCAGCCGTGAAGTAAAATCATCACAAAAAAGGCAAGTCTTCTCCGAGGCGCAATCAAGGTCTTTTGCTCTACAACTAACCACTCTGCCTTCAACCAGCGCAGTAAATTTGCCTTGGTGAACCTGCGTTTTCTCTACTTTATTCAAATCTACGCCTAAATGAATCTTCATTTCTTCTCTCAACCGGTCAGTGTTAAATGCTTCAAAACAGAACAACCCGATGATTATGATTTTGCAATCTTTTCCTGTGGTTTGCTGGATTCTCCTTACCGCAGCAACCTCACAGGGTGTACAAACTACTGCAATGCGTTTTTTGCCCTGGTTTATGAGTTCGCGCATTTTTTTGGTAACGTTAACTTTGAGGTATTTGGTGCCCTTCGCCTTCAAAATGTCCTCCGCGGTTTCAGCTACAACCGCTTCGGCAGTATATCCGTCCATAAAGCGCACGACTATGGCTGCATCAAAAGTGCCTTCGTGCAGACCGTTAGTTAATAGCGCCGTGACTACACCACCATCTTGTCCTTCAATGCTGCTTCTTGCGGAAAACAAGTCGCAATAAATACCCAAGTCTTCGTCTTTGATTCCTTTCAAAAACTGTCGTTTGATTTTCGCTTCGTATCGCATCTTGAGATTTTTGGCGTTTTGAGTTTGGTTTTCGGGCATTTCCAACTCATCATCTACAACAGAGATATAGGTATAACTCTGAGAAATCTTTTCTGGCTCAATTTTTATAATTAGTTATTAGAATATAATGAGAGAATTAGTTGTTGGTGAAGAGCGGGAATTTGTACTCTTAGGACTTTTTTCTCTTAAAGGAGACTGTCTATTCTGAGTTATCTATTTTTGTTTCTTTGTGTGTGCTGTTTTTGTTTTTGTTCGCCTCGTCTCATCTTGGAGCATGGATTTGTCTGCTTTTTTGATTTGGGCTTGTTTTTGGGGTGTGTTGGGATGAGATGAGTTGGTTTTTGGTTTGAAATGTATGTTGGGATGAGTGGGATGAGATGAGGGTGTATGAGGGTTTTCTTTAATGGGGATTGATTGGGTTATTGGGTTAGGGGTATCATAGGTGCTTTTTTGTGATTTTGAATAGGTCCGAGTTTGAGGGCACACAAATCTCTTAAAAAAGCAGATAGTAGTATCAAAAGCAGATAGGCATCTCCGGGTGGTCCTCTGCAGTCATTTAGAATCGTTGGTGCGGAGGGTGGGATTTGAACCCACGAACCCCTGCGGGATAGGAGCCTCAGTCCTACGCCTTTGGCCATGCTGGGCGACCTCCGCTTTATGTGTAACCGTTTGAGGCTTTGCGAACATATAGAAACACCCAGCCCATTTAAAGGCTTTACCGTAAGAAAAAACAGGTTAAATCCGATGCCAATGTCATGCCTGCTTTTTTGACAACAAAAAATAACCGATTTCAGCAAGCAAGTTGGGCAGAAACTGAACTTTGCGATTACCACTTCGGAAGGCTGCGCACTCAATGGTGATTGCTTTGTTTTTGCAATAATTGCGAAAGTCGTTTAGGCTTAGGAAATGCAGGTTGGGCGTGTCGTACCATTGATAGGGCAACGCTGCAGTCACCGGCACTCTTCCGCAGAAGAAAATGCTGGTGCGAGCTTTGATGTAGGCGAAGTTGGGGATGCCGATAATCACTTTTTTACCTACCCGCAGGGCTTCTTGGAGGGCGTAGTCGGGTTTTTTAACTTGCTGAAGCGTCTGGTTCAATATAACGTAGTCGAAATTGCAGTTAGCGTATTCGGAGAGCCCTGTGTCGATGTCTTGCTGGTAAACGCTTAAGCCTTCAGCAACGCAGCGAGTTATAGCTTGGGCATCCAACTCAATACCCTGGCCGTGAATGTGGCGCTTTTTAGTCAAATATGATAAAAGTGCTCCGTTGCCGCAGCCCAAATCCAAAACTGAAGCATCCTCAAATATCCACTCCGAAAAAATTTTTCTGTCAACACTTGTTGCCACTACTTAATGCTCCTTTTCCGTTGTTGCTAACTCCCCTTAGGAAGTTGCCTATGAGTTGCCCAATCTGCTCAGTCTCCACCAAAAAAGAGTCATGCCCATAGGAGGCGTCCAATTCGCAGTAGCTGGCATCTACGCCAGAGAGTTTGCATGCTTTCACAATTTCCTGCGACTGGTAAGTGGGGTAGAGCCAATCCGACTTGAAAGAAACCACCAACACCTTAGCGTGCAGTCCTTTGAAGATACAACTGAGGTTGCTACCGTTTTGGAGGTTGAAGTAGTCTATTGCTTTTGTTACATACAAGTAGGTGTTAGCGTCGAAACGCTTGACAAAGCCCTCTCCGCGGTGGTGCAGGTACCCTTCAACTTCGAATTCTGCTCCAAACTTTGATTGTGCCTTGTCAGGGCGGGTTTTGCGCCCAAACTTATGAGCCATCGAGGCATCACTCATGTAGGTTATATGTCCAACCATACGGGCTATAGCTAAACCTTTAGCAGGGACCGCTTTGCCATAGTATTCCCCGCTTTGCCAGTCGGGGTCGGCGATAATGGCTTGGCGCCCAACTTCGTTGAAGGCAATTTGCTGGGGAGTATGCTTTAGTGCGGTTGAAATGGGCACGGCTGCGCGGATGCGGTCGGGGTAAGTGATCATCCACTGTAGCACCTGCATGCCACCCATGGAACCGCCCACCACCGCCAGCAACCGGTCAATACCTAAGTGATCGATAAGGTGGCACTGTGCATTCACAAAGTCACTGATTGTAACTAGCGGAAAATCTAAGCCGAACGATTTACCCGTTTTTGGGTTAATCGAAGAGGGGCCCGTGGAGCCTGCGCAGCCGCCAATGACGTTACTACAAATTACGTAGTACTTGTTGGTGTCAATGGCTTTACCTCTACCAACGAGACTGCTCCACCAACCGCCTTCGCCGCTAACGTGAGCATCGCCAGTGAGCGCATGCAAAATCAGGATCGCATTGGATTTGTCATCGTTGAGTTCGCCGTATGTTTCGTAGGCAATAGTGACTGGAGATATTTTTTCGCCTGACTCCAAAGGCAACTCATCAAAGATGAAGGTTTGAGGTTGGTTTTTTTGGGATATAATTAGTTCTGTTTCCTCCTGCAAAAATGGAAAAATAGTTATGGTTTAGCTGAGACTTTGATTGCCTGGTCTAAGTCTTCAATTATGTCTTCGGGGTCTTCTATTCCAACAGATAGCCTCAGGAAGTTTGGTGTAACGCCTGTCTCCGCCTGCTCCTGAACGGTTAACTGCTGGTGTGTGGTTGAAGCAGGGTGGATGATGAGACTTTTTGTGTCTCCTATGTTTGCTAGATGCGAGAATAACTTGACATTTTCGATGACTTTTTTGCCTGCTTCCAAGCCCCCTTTAACACCGAAACCAACTAAACCTCCATAGGTACCATTTAGGTATTTTTGGGCAAGTTTGTGGCTTGGATGCGTTACCAGTCCAGGGTAGCTTACCCAGCTAACCAGTGGGTGCTTCTGGAGGAATTGGGCTATTTTAAGGGCGTTTTCAGAATGTTTTCGTTGCCTCAGCGGCAACGTTTCCAATCCTTGAATAAACAGGAAAGCATTAAAAGGACTCAGCGCAGGTCCGATATCTCGCAGAAGCTGCACTCGAGCTTTAAAAGCAAATGCAACATTGCCCAACCCAGGAAAATCGCCAAAAGCTTCCCAATATTTGACTCCGTGATAGGCTGGGTCGGGAACAGTGAATTCTGGGAATTTCCCATTATTCCAGTTGAATTTGCCGCTGTCAACGATAACGCCACCAATGCTTGAGCCGTGTCCACCGATGTATTTAGTTGCAGAGAGGACTGTTATATCTGCACCATATTCGATGGGAGCTATTATACCGACGCCAACGGTGTTATCCACAACGAAAGGTACGCCTGCGGCGTGGGCAATTATTGCTATAGCTTCAAAGTCGGGTACATCGAGTTTGGGGTTACCAATTGTTTCAGCATAGATAGCTCGGGTTTTATTGGTGACAGCTTTATGGAATTCCTCCGGCTTGGTGGAATCTACAAATATTACTTTTCTGCCGAGTTTGGGGAAAGTATAGTGGAAGAGTTCGTAGGTACCGCCATAGAGGTTGTTGGCGGAGACGATTTCGTCACCCACCTGCGTGATTGTTAAGAGCGCCAGTGAGATGGCTGCTTGTCCTGACGCGACGGCTAAGGAGGCTGTTCCGCCTTCTATAGCTGCAATGCGTTTTTCAAAAACCTCGGTCGTGGGGTTTGTCATTCTAGTGTAAATATTTCCTACTTCTTTAAGCGCGAAAAGATTTGCCGCGTGCTCAGTGCTTTTGAAAACGTATGAGGCTGTTTGGTAAATTGGGACAGCCCGCGCGCCAGTTGCTGAGTCGGGTATTTGTCCAGCATGGACGGCGATTGTATCGAGTTTTCGGGGCATTTCGTTCATTCCTCGTGTTTGTTAATTGGATGTGATAACGGCGTTATAGGTGTTTTTGCGTATTTTATTCCAAAAAGAATAATTAACCGAAAAACAATAAAATAAACATATGCTCCCTAACCTAAGCGATATAGCCAAAAAAAGACATCAATTAAACCTAAAACAAACTGAACTCGCCAAAAAAGCAGGCGTCAGCCAATCCCTCATCGCTAAACTGGAAGCAGGAAAAATTGACTCTTCCTACACCAAAGTCAAAACAATCTTTGAAGTAATTGACCGCCTAGAATCCAAATCGAAACTGGAAGCAGGAAAAATGTTCCAGACCGAAGTTATCAGCGTTCAACGCAGTGAACCGGTCGCCAAAGTCGTAGAACTAATGAAGAACCACGGATACTCACAACTGCCAGTATTTGATGGGAAACATTCGGTGGGCAGCATTTCCGAGAAGGCAATTTTGCATCAAATTCTGGAGGGCAAAGACTTGGCGCAGATTTCAGCTATCGCGACAGGAGATATCATGGAGGAAGCGTTTCCACAGGTGGCCGAAGACGCGCCATTACCGCTGATTTCTAGTCTTTTACAGGTTTATTCGGCTGTTCTCATTTCTAGAAAGGGCAGAGTTATGGGCATCATAACTAAGGCTGATTTACTGCGTATGATTTAGATGCCTAGCAAACCGTTTTATAAGTATAAGTATGTTATATCAATGAAGCAAAATGAATCCCAGATGCGAAGCTATCGGAAAATATGTGGTCCCCCTGTTTCGGTCGCTTGTCGCCAAAGAACTAATCAACACTTACAAGCTCACTCAAGTGGAAGCGGCGCAGAGCCTTGGAACAACGCAAGCGGCAATTAGCCAATATATCAACGCGAAGCGTGCAAACAAGGGTACAGAACAATTTGGTGATGTAATACCCAAGATCGAGGTGATGGCGAATGAAACAGCTAAGCGTTTGGCGAATAAGGAGATTCTGGGGGATGAGGTTACGGCGGATTTTTGTAAGCTTTGTTCATCTCTTTGCTGCAAGAAGTAAAGACATTGTCTTGAGTTTACTGTAAAATCTTTAAGCAAAACTAATAAGCTATATAACGATGTTATAAAAGGTGTTGAAAGATGAAAATATACGATAACGTTTTAGAATCAATAGGCAAAACCCCACTGATACGATTAAAGAAACTAACAGAAGGTATAGAAGCAACCGTCGTTGCCAAACTCGAGTCCAAAAACCCAGGGGGAAGCATCAAAGACCGTATATGCAAAATCATGCTTGAGGAAGCTGAAAAACAGGGATTAATTAAACCCGGCGCAACGATAATCGAACCTACAAGCGGTAACACAGGTATAGGCTTAGCAATGGTTTCAGCCGTCAAAGGCTACAAACTCATCTTGACCATGCCTGAAACCATGAGTTTAGAACGGCGCAACCTCCTCAAAGCTTATGGTGCCCAACTCGTCCTCACAACAGGTCAACATGGGATGGTAGGAGCCATCAAAAAAGCGGAAGAACTCCTCGCCTCAACACCCAACAGTTTCATGCCACAGCAATTCAAAAACCTCGCCAACCCCCAAGCTCACCGAGAAACCACTGGACCTGAAATCTGGAAGGATACAGAAGGCAAAGTTGACTTCATAGTCGCCGGGGTAGGCACAGGTGGAACTATAACAGGCATATCCCAGTATATCAAACCGAAAAAGGCGGAGTTCAAAACAGTAGCAGTTGAGCCGGCTGGCTCACCAGTGCTTAGTGGCGGACAAAAAGGACCACACAAAATTCAAGGCATAGGCGCTGGTTTTAAACCGGACACACTTCAAATGGAATTTGTGGACGAAATTTTCAAAGTGACCGATGATGACGCATTTCAAACTGCCCGAAAACTTGTTCAAAAAGAAGGTTTATTGGTGGGCATTTCGTCTGGGGCTGCAGCTTACGCTGCTATCGAAGTTGCAAAGCGCCCCGAGAATAAGGGTAAGCTAATAGTGGTTATTTTGCCAGATACAGGTGAGCGTTATCTGAGTACTACTTTGTTTCAAGAATCACCTAAACCATAGCGCCAATTTTAAATCATAAACGGCGCTTCTCTTATATTCACCACAAACAATATTGAGGGAAAGGGAAAAAACCTTGAGCTCCAACGGAAACCAACCGCGACCAAAAGACTGCAACGAATGCAGAGAAAAAAAGTTTGATGCCGACTGCTGGAACCCAGACCGAATGATAGATACACTTATGCGTAACAACCATAACGTGGAACAAGATTGGGTTGTGAAGGGCTTACCTAAACTAGTAGACAACATAATGGTTAGCTACCAAAAATTTGGCGGCATGGACCACCTTGAAGGGCGCGACCTCCCATCCCAAAAAATCGTCATCGAAGTGATAGAGGAGCTATTTACTGTTCTTTTTCCAGGCTATTTAGGCAATTCAGAACTCACCAAAACCAACATAAAAGACCACTTAGGAACCAAACTAACCTCTGTTTACAACCGGCTCACCGATGAGGTGGAAAAGAGTCTCAAGTATATTTGCAGAAAAATCAGCGAGTGCCCACAGGATATATGCCAAAAAAGGGCACATGTTGTAGTACGAGAGCTTCTAGAGAAGCTACCAGAAATCCGCTCAAAACTCAGCGGCGACATCCAAGCGGCCTACAGCGGCGACCCCGCAGCGGTGAGCAACGAAGAAGTTATCCTAAGCTACCCGTGCGTACTCGCAATAACCACTTACAGAATAGCGCACGAACTCTACTTAAAGGGAGTACCACTAATTCCACGGATCATGAGTGAACATATGCATTCCTTAACAGGTATCGATATCCATCCAGGCGCAAAGATCGGCGACAACTTTTTTATTGACCACGGCACAGGAGTCGTCATCGGCGAAACCGCAGAAATCGGAAACAACGTTAAACTCTACCAAAGTGTCACACTGGGCGCGTTGAGTTTTCCAAAAGACGAAAAAGGGAACATTATCAAAGGGCGAAAACGCCATCCAACCATCGGTAACAACGTAATCATCTACTCAGGTGCAACACTTCTAGGTCCCGACGCAATAGTTGGAAACAACAGCGTTATTGGTGGAAACGTCTGGGTTACGTCTCCTGTTGCCCCAGACACCAAAATAACAATGGCACGTCCAGAACTGAAATACACCAAAAAGAAAAACTCACTAACCGATAACAAATAGAAAACAAATAACCAGTCACAGCTTAGAAAACAAGGGAAATGGGTATTTTAGTCAAAATCCTAAGAATAAACAAAACGCACCCAAGACAACAACCGAAATTCTAAACAAAAAAACTACATAGAAAACAATGAAAAATCTAAGTGAATATTTTCTAGTTAAAGTAGGCGGAAGTTTTCTTTCACAGTAGTCAACACAACATGTGTATTAGTGCGTTCAATGTAGGGCAGCGACAGGATTTTTTTGGTAAAGACCCCCAGTTCCTCTCGACTCTTGAACTTGGCAAGTATGATGCCATCAGCTAATCCAGTCACATCGTAAACGCCACAGACATTGGGAATTTTGGCAATTTCAGCCTCAGTTTCCACAAGCTTGCCCTTAGAGACCGAGATTTCTGTTATTACTGTGAGCTGGTAACCAAGTTTTTCATGATCTAGAAGTACCGAGTATCCTTTGATAAGACCGTCGTCTTCCATTTTCTTTATCCTTGACAACACAGTTCCAACCGAAACGCCTACGTTCTTGGCAATTTGCCTACTAGAAAACCTTGCGTCCTCTAAAAGCCCTTGAAGAATTTTGACATCTGTACTATTTAAATCCATAATATTCATTTCCTGTACGTTTTTTCAGTTAAACCCCAATTTATGGAACATACTTTTAATGATCAGACAGTTAAGTTTATAAAAGTTTAGTTCCCTCAAAAAAGGGCACTCTAAAAACTTCCATCAAAACAAAACGAGATAGTTTGCTTTCATAAAAAACACATAGGAATCTTAAATTAGAGCCCAAACCCAAATAGTTCTGAGCCACCTAAAATGCCTGCCAAATATGACACTATCTTAGTACTAGATTTCGGCGGACAATACTGCCATCTCATAGGCAGAAGAATTAGAGAGCATGGTGTCTACTCCGAAATCGTACCTCACGACATCTCCCCCCAAGAAGTGGTAGCTCTAAACGAGAAAATTAACGTTAAAGGCCTGATATTTTCAGGTGGACCGTCAAGTGTGTATGAACCAAACGCACCTAAACTCCATCCGCACATCTTAGAAGTAAACTTGCCGATCTTAGGTTTATGCTATGGACATCAGCTCTTGGCGCAGATAACCAGAGGCAAAGTTGAACCAGCGACCTGCAAAGAATACGGTATCGCCCAAGTCACAATAGACAAACCCGTCGGCATCCTAGAGGGGTTAAGCGAAAGCGAGCAAGTGTGGATGAGCCATGGCGACACCATTATGGCACCGCCGCCAGAATTCGAAGCACTTGCCCACACCGACAACTGCCCCGTTGCAGCGTTTCGCCATAAAACAAAACCCATCTATGGGCTCCAGTGGCATCCCGAAGTAATCCACACCGAGCACGGGATGCGGATGCTTGAAAACTACATATTTCAAGTCTGCAAAGCGCAAGCAAACTGGCAAATGGAAGACCTCATCGAAAAAATGGTTAAAGAACTCCAAACCGAAACTAACGGTGCCAGAGCTATCATCGGACTCAGCGGAGGCATAGACTCCAGCGCCGCCACTGCAATAGCAGCAAAAGCACTTGGAGAAAAATTAACCGCAGTCTACGTTGACCATGGCTTCATGCGGGAAGGCGAAACAGAAGCCATCCGAACAGCCTTCGAAAAATTTGACATCCGCTTCGTTGTTGCCGACGCCCAGGAACGCTTCATGACAAAACTGCAAGGTATCACGGAACCTGAAACTAAACGCAAAATCATGGGTGAAGAATTCATTCGCGTGTTTGAGGAAATCGCCAGCAACTCAGGCGCTGAATACCTCATCCAAGGCACAATATATCCAGACCGAATCGAATCGGGGTTTCGCAAAAACTCAGACAAAATCAAAAGCCATCATAACGTGGCGGGTTTGCCTGAGAAGATCAGGTTCAAAAAAATTCTCGAGCCCTTACGCGACCTCTATAAAGATGAAGTTCGCAAAATTGCACGGATGCTGAGTTTGCCCAAAGAAATCGTTAACCGACAACCCTTCCCTGGACCCGGTCTAGCAGTCCGCATAATTGGACCCTTAACCGAGGAGAAAGTTAAAATCGCTAAGAAATCCGACAAAATCGTTCGCGAGGAAATTGAGCGATGCGATTTTGCGGAAAACCTTTGGCAATACTTCTCAGTGGTTACTGATACGAAAGCGACTGGCGTAAAGGGTGATGCCCGAGCGTATGGTTATGTAGTTGCTGTTCGGGCGATGGAAAGTCGTGAAGCCATGACCGCAAGCTTTGCCAAGCTGCCCTACTCAGTGCTCGAAAAAATATCCACAAGAATCACTAACGAAGTTCCGCAAGTGACACGTGTAGTTTATGATGTTACGCATAAACCACCTGCAACCATCGAGTGGGAATAATCAACGCAACATGCTAATGGCTTGAAAAAGCCAGGTTGGGCATCTCTTTTATCAGGATATCAAAAAAGTGGGCATCTTGCCAAACTTGTTTATATAAAAAATAGGCAATAGTGTATTACATTCAAGGTGAAACTGTGAAGGCGTTGATTTTAGCAGGCGGCTTTGCCACACGACTACGACCATTAAGCTGCACCAGACCCAAAACCCTCTTCCCAATAGTCAACAAACCCTTGTTGCAATGGATTTTTGAACGCTTAGCCCATGGGGGCATAGACGAAGCCATATTAGCCGTTAACGCACTGACTCAGTTCTATATTAGGCAGAATCGACCCCCTAAGTGCGGCTTAAAAGTCAAATTCTCCATTGACCCGCCTAAGAAGCCACTGGGGACCGCTGGACCAATAAGGAAAGCAGAGCAGCTCATCGGTCATGAGGAGCCCTTTATCGTTTTAAACGGCGACATCTTCGCAGACATAGACTACAAAAAACTCATAGAAGCGCACAAAAAATCAAACGCCTTAGCCACACTCACGCTATATAAAGTCAAAGACCCCTCGAGTTTTGGCGTCGCTGAACTGAACAATGGGAACTGCATCAAACGCTTCATCGAAAAACCACCCAGAGGCGAAGCGCCAAGCAACCTCATAAACGCTGGAGCCTATGTGCTAAGCCCTGAAGTCTTCAAATACATTCCAGAGGGCAGAGCAATCTCCATCGAGCGAGAGGTTTTTCCTAAACTAGCGGCGGAGGGCAGGCTAAACGGTTTCAGCATGGAGGGATTATGGATGGATATCGGTAAACCCCAAGAATATCTCGATGCGAACAAAACTGTGCTTGATTCAATAATTGAGGCATCAAAGAAGTTGAATAAAGAAGAGTTTGGGGTCACCTGTCCTGTCGCTTTAGACAGCGGCGTTTGCGTCGGAGAGAGATCAGTTATCGGTCCATATGCCATCTTGGGTAGGAATGTAAAGGTGGGCAAAAATGTCCAGATCACCAACTCGGTCATCTTCCAAAATGTGGAAATCGGCGACTCTACCACCATAAAGGGAACTATCGTCGGCGAAGGCGCACGCATAGGCAAACATGTGAAACTCGGCAAAGGCTGCATAATCGGCGACCAAGCAAAAATAAAAGACAACGTTCACCTGATTGAAAACTCAGCGGCGTGTCCAGCGAAAGAAATCTCTGAAAACATTTTAAAACCTAACTCAACTGTTAAATATGCATAGAGTTGAGAATTACATGAGTACAAGAAAACTTTTTGGAACAAACGGCGTCCGCGGGGTAGTTAACGTTGAGTTAACGCCTGAAATGGCCATCAAAATTGGAGCTTCAATCGGAACCTTTTTTGGAAAAAACAAAAAAATAATCTTGGGACACGACGCACGAACCAGCGGCCCCATGTTTTCCAAAGCAGTCATCTCAGGATTATTAGCTACAGGAATCAACGTCTACTTCGCAGGTATGGTATCCACGCCTGCCCTGCAGTTCGCCGTGAAAAACCACAATATGGACGGCGGCGTTCTCATAACTGCTTCGCATAATCCGCCTGAATACAACGGCATCAAAGTAATTTGGAACGACGGTATCGAAACCTCGCATGAACAGGAAACCGAGATAGAAAGCATTTATTTTGACAACAAAATCGTCTTTGCCCCTTGGAATAAATTGGGCGTCAAACAGGAAATACCAACAATTAACGATGAATACAAAAACGCCATAAAAAAACAGGTCGATATCGAAAAAATAGCTGCTAAGCATTACCATGTTGTGGTGGACGCCGCGAATAGTGTTGGAGGAATTGCCTTACCACCGCTACTCGGGGAAATAGGCTGCAAAGTTACAACTATAAACGCTAACATTGACGGCACCTTTCCGGGAAGACTCCCCGAACCTAGACCTGAAAGTCTCGGCGACTTGTCCGCAATCATGAAAGCTGTCGGCGGAGACATGGGCGTCGCATTCGACGGGGACGCAGACCGCTCTATATTTGTGGATGCCAAGGGCACAATCTATTGGGGGGACAAAACTTTTGCGGTAGTTATAAAACAATACCTTATCCAGAATCCAGGCGCAAAAATAGTTACGCCAGTGAGTTCATCCACACTAATCAAGGACACTGTGGAAACCTACAAAGGTGAGCTCATCTGGACCAAAGTCGGCAGCGTAACCGTTTCTCAGACAATGAAAGCAGAAAACGCCAACTTAGGCGGCGAAGAGAACGGTGGAATATTTTACCGCCCACACCAAGCGGTCCGCGATGGTGCCATGACAACCGTACTGCTGCTCAGCATCATGGCAAGTACAGGTAAGTCTCTTAGTGAACTCGTCGCTGAAGAGCCCGAGTACTTTCTAGAGAAAGGTAAAATCGAGTGCCCTGACGATAAAAAGGATCCGTTGCTACAAAAAATCACAGAGCAGGTTAAGGGCGAGAACATTAGCACCATTGACGGCGTCAAAATTTGGTTTATCGACGGCAGCGCAATTTTAATTCGACCCAGCGGCACCGAACCAGTTTTTAGGCTGTACGCGGAAGCAAAAGACCAAGAAAAAGCATTAAAACTGGTCGCTGACTACACTTCAATGCTCAAAAAAATCTTAAAAACATTATAATCAGCCTCACAGTGCTTTGAGGAACTAACCGTTGCCCCCAGTTTTACATATTAAACCCCAAGATTTAGATACCGATGAGAAAAGATCAAAATACAGCGTTGCCGTTGTCGGTTGCGGGCACAAAGGAATTTTTTATGCAATTACTCTTGCTGATGCGGGTTTTAGGGTTACCTGCACTGATGCGAATGCAAACACTATAAAGAAGCTATCCAAAGGAAAAACGGGTCGTGCAATACTGGAGACAGAGGCTAAACTAAAGAGGCATATAGCTTCTGAGAAAATCTGCTTTGCCAGCGAAATAAAAAAAGCTGTTTCTCAAAGTGACATCATCGTCATAGCCATAACTGCTACTGTTGATGAGCAAAAAAAAGGTGACTACACAAGATTAGTTAACACTTGTAAACAGGTTGGAGTAGCACTCCACCAAGGCACGCTCGTACTTTACGGCGGAATAGCAGGGTTAGGCTTTGTGGAAGGAACAATTAAAGAGTTGATTGAGAACACCTCGGGTCTCAAGGCAGGAAAAGATTTCGGTTTAGCCTACAGCCCCATATTGACAACAACTTCAACCGCGAAGTTGGAGTTTAAAATTGCAGCAGCCGACTCGCCAAGCCTAAATTCAGCCTCAAGTATCCTAAAAACTGTTACCAAGAAGGTCATGGAAATCAGCGAGATAAAAACCGCCGAAATAGCTATTCTTTTCAGCATCGCCAAACAAGATTCAAACATAGCATTAGCTAATGAGTTAGCTGTTTTTTGTGAAAACGCAAAGGTAGACTACTTTAGTGTACTAAAAATCCTCAACGCAGAAGACCCGAGTTTCCGGCCCAGCATAGTCGAAGAAGAAAACAAAAAAGAGGCGTACCTATTACTTGATATCGCAGAAAATCTTAATGCCAAACTAAAATTGCCAACGTTGGCTAGGCAAATAAACGAAAATATGGTTAAACACGCGATGAACTTAACGGCGGATGCAATGAGGAGTAGTGGCAAAACTTTGAGGCGGGGAAAAGTGGCTGTTTTGGGCTCCGCGAATCCAGCATCAGCTATATGGATTTTTATTGGAATGCTAGAGCAGAAAGGCGCCAAAGTCAGCCTGTACGATCCAATAGCAAGAAAAGAACTCATAGATACGAGAATGGTTAAAAAGAGTCTAAACGAATCATTGGAGGGCGCAGATTGCATCGTATTGATCTCGGGACAGGAGCAGTTTGGTCGTTTGAATTTAAAGAGGATTAAGGCGTTGATGAAAAAGCCCGCGGTAATGGTGGACTTAGTGGGCAAATTTGATCCAACACAGGTGGAGACAGAAGGATTCATATATCGTGGACTTGGAAGGAGATCTGACAAGAAATGACTAAACTCGGCGTTGCAGTAATTGGAACTGGACAATGGGGCAAAAACCATGCTCGAGTCTACAAAGAACTTCCCTCAACCGAACTCATAGCGGTATGCGACGTTAACTTACAACGGGCTAAAACCATGGCACAGCAGTACGGCGTCAAAGCTTACTCTGACAGCAATCAAATGCTAAAAGACAAAGCCATAGAAGCAGTTAGCATCTGCACATGGTCAACCATATTAGCAAAAGAAGCTCTAAAAGCTCTCCATGCAGACAAACACGTCCTAGTAGAAAAACCCATGGCAACAACCCCACAACAAGCAGAAAAACTAGTGCAAACCGCCAAAGAAAACAGCCTCCACCTAACCGTAGGCTTCCTCATGCGCTTTATCCCAGGTCTGCAACATATCCGAAAATCTGTTGAGAACAAAAAAATTGGTGAGTTAGTCTGTGCCACCGCCAAACGGGTCTCACAATGGCCTGAACGAATCGGCGACGTAGGCGTAGTCAAAGACACCGCGATTCATGATATTGATGTAATGAATTACATCTTCAACCAATACCCAACGTCAGTTTACGCAAAAATGGGAAGCCTAAAAATCAAAAAATTTGAAGACTACGCTCAAATAATGCTAACCTACGAGGATGACAAAACCGCGTTTATTGAATCGAACTGGCTAACACCCTACAAAACACGCTCTTTAACGGTGACGGGAAGCGAAGCCATAATGCGACTCGACTACATCACACAGGATTTCTGGATTGAACAAAAAACAGAAAACGTACAGCCGCGCCTACCCTTCCAAGAACCCCTAAAGGCAGAACTGCAACACTTCGCAGACTGCATAGTCGAGAAAAAGCAACCGCTGGTCACAGGCGAAGACGGCGTAAAAGCACTGCAAGTCGCAACAGCCGCCATTCAGTCTTCAGCTAAAAATAGAGCAATACAACTAATAAAATAAAAAAAAGTTATTTCAGGTTGAACGGCTTGCCTTCAGAAACTATTTTCTCCGGAACACTAGCCTTCCATTTCTTGAGGAACGGCAAATCATCAGCTTCTTTTCTTAGTTCGTCAGGAAGCATTTCGGGAATTTCTTCGCGAATAGGATACCATCTTAGGCATTTGGGACAGAGGATTAAACCTTCGACGATTTCGTCTTTTTCTTCAAAGACATGAAGTTCAAGCGGATGATATTTGTCTATGGGACATGCGAGGATTTCCATTAGTTTACGCTTCATGGACAGTTCACGAAATAGAATAGGTGAAAGATGGGTTATTAAAACTTGCTCGGTAAAGAGGCTACTTGAATATCCAGCACTGTCTGGTACCAGTTCGGACCTGTACTGCGCACAACACGGGAATAAGCGAGCAAATAGCGAACGCCTAAGCTGTCGAGTTTCTCAGCCACCTTCTGCTCGGTTTTCTCGGCGGGATCTTCTTCCCCGACAGCATGCTGGAAATCATAGTAGTGTATCCAGCCACCGCCCTTCTTGAGGGCAGACAATGCGCCGGGCAGATATTCGAGAGCTTTCTCCGGTAAAGGCATCAACACGCGATCAGCCACACCTTGTAGTTCCATCTGAACAAGTTCCATTGAATCGCCAATCATTGGGTACACTTTCCCGCAAACACGATTAATCCTCACATTCTCTACCATACACTGGTACGCCACTGGGTTCACATCAATAGAGTAAACCTTAGTTTCTGGCTTGGTTTTTGCAATAATTATGCTAAAGCATCCAACGCCCGAGAACATATTGACAACCGTCTCGCCCGGTGAGACTTGATTTGCGATGCGTAAACGTTCATACGAGAGTCGTGGCGAAAAATAGCATTTTTCTATGTCGACTGAGAAAGCGCAACCCGCTTCCTTGTAAATTGATGTTATTTTTTTTTCTCCCGCTAAAAACTGCAATTCTCTAACGCGATGTTCACCCTTTACCGGACTTGTTTGGGCAAAAACGGTTTTTACTCCTTTGTGGATCGATAATATTTGTTTTGCTACGGCTTCGGCTTCTTTGAAACTGCCATCGTGTTTTTTTATGATAACTATGTCGCCAACTATGTCAAAAGAATTGTAGATTTTACTTAATTCTTCAGGCGGCAACGTATTTGTAAGTTTTTCTTTGAAGCTCTTTCTCAACTATATATCCTCATTAGGTTATTATATTGGAAATGTTTAAAAGTAAAATGCTTTTCTTTGTAGGAAGAGGCGTTTCCACGTGGAAAAATCAGGAATTGTTTATGAATGCATGAGATGCGGCTCAAGAGTGCCATCTGAAGAATTAGAACTGCGAGGTGGAGAAACCAAATGCATTATCTGCGGATACAGGATTCTAAAGAAAGTTAAGCCGCCAGTAGTTAAACGGGTTCAATCAAAATAGGAAAGAAACTCGTGCAAACGCACGAGCATAATTTTGTTTTTCTAATTTCTCTTCTTAATAGAAGTCGCCCCCAAGTTTACGCAATGTCTTCCCTTTTAGTTTAACAGAGTCGCCTAAAAAGTCATCTTCAAGGTCTTTTTCGACGGTTTTGCGTTTAACGGTTTCGCCGCAGATTGCTCCTGGCAATAAACGTCTTTTCATGCACATTGCATAAGTGCATTTAGCAACGCTACACTGTTCGTCGGCATCTCTACACCATACTGAGTCTCGTCGGAAGAGCGCAGAGTTTTTGCCACATTTGAAGGATTGACATATTGGAGAACAAGCTTTTGTTTGAGCCAACAGATACACCTCAATTGTCAGTCAAAATTGATGTTTTATGTGGTCCTTGATTTTCTTTATGTTTCTTAGAAGCCATATAAACTTTGTTCTACTAAAGGGTGAAATTTAAGTTGTACTTTTCTTTGCAGATTTAATTCTTCTTCGGCGGTACACTTCTACTAGAGCAAATAGGAGCACAGCAAAGAGTATAATAATTATTGTTGTTAGGGTGCTTACTCTTAGGAGAATTCCACCGAAGGAAACGTATTTGTCCATTTTTATCTGTACAGTAAGTGGTTCGTTAACATGTATGGTTATGACTTGGGAAGCGATTTGCACACCTTGAGCTTGAGTTATGATTTGCATGTCACCTCCGATAATATTGTCGAAAGTTGCTATGCCGTTGCTTAGTGTGACAGCTGAAATCTTGGCTGACCCGTTGAGGGTAACGTTTGTATTGGGGATGGGTGAGCCGAAGAGGTCTACAACGTAGACGGAGAGCTGGATGCCATAAAGTGAACAGCGAAATTGTTGTCGAGTTTCGTCGAAAACAGCCAAGCTTGCTTCCTTGATTAACATATTGTCTTTGTAAACTCTAACACGGTACATTCCAAAGGTCACCTGCATTACAGATTTACCGGTGCTATCAGTTGTGGATGAATAAAAGAGTCCGTTTGAGAGTTCAACGAGTTCTATGCGTGCGCCAGATATGGCTTCATCGTTGTGCCCAGTAACGTCGAGGGTTACGTTTATGCTTGGACAAATAATTGTCACGTAAGTAATCGCCTGATTTGACATGCTGCTTGCGGTATTGTTAGAGGGATTAAAGATTTGGTTGTAGAGAGACGCATCAATGGTGTAGGTTGCTCCTGCTAAAGTTGAGATTAAAGTGTAGCTTCCCGATGGATCCGTTTGACCTGAAGCTATACCGCTTCTAGATATGCTACCACTTTGGTAGCGGTATGTTATATCCAAGTTAACGAAAGGCATCGCTATGCCGCCGGCAGTTAACACTGTTATCTTTATGTCCGATAATTGACAACGTAACTTGAAAGTTCCTTCACCAGTAACAGTTATGTTTGTAATTCCCACATTAACGCCGTCCAGGTAGGCTGTTAGACCATGGGGGCCTTTCTCAAGCTTGAATGTTACCAACCCTTTGGAATCAGATGTCGAATTTGACGAAATGCCCGTTGTTGAATCAACTACTTGAACGATAACACCAGAAACTGCTCGGTCTGACAAGTTAGTAACTTGAACTTTTACGTTGTATCCAACAACGGTGAAAGTTTGCTGGTCCTGTGTTAATTTTTGGGTACCTTCAGGACTTATTTTTAGTGTATATTCACCAATCGGGACATTATCTGAAATTATCCAGTTTTTGTTGATGACTCCGTTTTCGTTCGCAGAGACAAATATTGTGTCAATAATTCCTCCTTCTGAGCTCGTAATAGTAATAGTATTAGCTTGGTTAGATTGATAGCCTGTTGCGTGTATTGTTGCTATTTGTCCACGGTGGTATGTGACGGAATCAAGGATCTTAATATTGAATTGGCTGGTTGCTAGAGTGCCGTTGAAGGTTACCGTGTAGGTACCCGCGTAATCGGTAGCTCCAACTGTAGGAGAAAATGTACTGCCTGGGAAAGTAACATGTCCGCTGGCAGTTCCCTGTACATTAACGGGGCCCAAATTTAGGGTCGTTGTAAATGTTGGGCCGCTAGGGAGAGTAACTGCAATGTTTGCACCATAAGAAGAACCCAGTTGTCCACCTACAACTGCGACGTTCAGCGTTACACTTGCGCCTTCCTGAGCTGATGAGGGAGTAGCGCTAAGAGTGTAGCCCGTGTTAATAGTGAATTGATCAGTCCCGTTAACATTGATGGTGACATCTCGAAGTATCAATGCATATGTGGCAGCTGGGAGTTCAGGAACCGTAAAGTTTGCATCAATATAATAACCAGCAGATATTCCGCTGGCAACCATCGTTTTTCCCACAAAAACTTGGTAGGAACCATTTGGGGTATAGATAGTACCAAGAAGATTTGCACTTGAGCCTGCAGGTCCGCTGGCTAAGCTAGGGGTTATTTGAATAATGCGTACACTCATTGCTTGATCCTGCGCTTTTGTAGCTAAGGGCATTAATACGGTGGCAAAGACCATAAGAAATACGATTGTGACGGTGACGATTTTCTGATTCAAACCGGCTGCTCTCCCAAGATAATTAGCCTTCACAGGTTATACTCATGTCCTAGGTTTGGTGATGATTTTAAACCTTATCCCAAAATAGCCTTTAACACAGGGATTTTTAATAGATAGTACTTTCTTATCCTAAAAGAAAAAGATGTGAAAACACCTTGGAAGAAACATTTGCATCTCCGCTTTTGGCCTCTTTGAAGAAACAAAAGTACCATTTAATTGGCAAACACTCAGCGGTCAAGCGATGCAAGTGGCTTTACGAATCTATAGTTAACAATCGACCTTGTTATAAACAGAAGTTTTATGGCATCCAATCCCACCGTTGCATTCAGATGACGCCCTCACTCTATTATTGCACACAGCAATGCCTGTTCTGTTGGAGAGCACAAAGTGGCGACATGCAGGTTACGTGGGATGAGATGCGAAACCCCAACAGGGACAAACCTGAAGAGATCGTTGAGGGTTGCTTTAAGGCACAAAAAAAAATTCTATCGGGATATAAGGGGAACGAAAAGACTAATTGGCGCAAGTTCGAAGAGGCACAGATGCCCAAACAGGTTGCCATAAGCTTAACGGGGGAACCAACACTCTATGAGCCTCTGGGAGATTTAATCAGCCAGTTCCACAAGAAGGACTTAACTACATTCCTTGTAACAAACGGCACTCTGCCAGATAAGTTATCGAGATTAAGCCAGGAACCCAGTCAACTATACGTTTCACTATGCGCCCCAAACGAGGGGGTTTATAAAAAAATATGTCGACCACAATTTCCGTCCGCATGGGTTAAGCTAAACGAGACCCTAGATTTGTTGGAGAGTTTCCGCTGCCCCACCGCGGTTCGCATGACTATGGTTAAAGACCACAACATGAACCTAATCGACCAGTACGCTAAGCTTGTGGAGAAGGCTAATCCCACTTACATCGAGGCAAAGGCGTACATGCACATCGGCTTCTCAAATCTGCGTTTGGGTTTTGACCGCATGCCTATGCACCACGAGGTCAAGAAGTTTGCTGATCAATTGGCAGAGAAGACAGGCTATAGAGTCATCAATGAGGCGCCCGAGAGTCGCGTGGTGCTATTGAGTCGAATAGCAAAACCCATTCAACTCGGCAAAAACTGAGCATAAGAGCAGTATAGAAAACTGCACTACCCTTTTTAGTCAGTTAAATGCTCAGCAAAGAAATAAGTTGTTTTAAATTACCATCCATTGATGTGGGATAAATAAAAAAACTTGGTTTTTTTCCTCAATAATTCTAATAAAAATCAACCAGTTACTAGTAATGCTAAACGAAGGAAAAAGAAAGCAAATACTTATGGTATCTGCCAAAGGATTTATGGGAGGACAAAAAAACTCCACTTTAAAAGCTCATACACCATATCTTACCAAAATGAGCTTTCTTTAGGCAACCGCAGTCTCATTGCTGAGGAATTGCGCCAAGGTTAAGCTACCGCAGTTTAAGAAATTGAAATAAACAACCCAACCATTCTAATGTTGGTGTCATTTTGTCTTCCTTAGAAAACATTATTCAGCAAATTAAAACCGATCTTATTGCAAAAAACAAGATTCGCGAGGAAACTCATGTGAGCATGCGTAAAGCCACAAGTAACTCCAAACAGGCAATTCTACTCCTTCACCAAAAAAGACTTGAAGACTCAACAAAGATGGTAGCGAATGCTAAAGAAATCATTTCTAATCTGCAAAAAAAGGCAGATGATGGCTTAGGAAATATTTATGGTGGCATGTTCAGCGCTGCCTTGCAGGAGTATTCTGAAGCTTACATTCTCTTAACCTTGGTTAAGGAAGGTCGGTTTGTTACCCCCACCGAAATCAATGTACCAGCAGTTGATTACGTACTTGGCTTAGCGGATGTCATAGGCGAATATAGGCGTCTGGCACTTGATAATCTACGTGACGACGATGTCGAAAAGGGCGTTCAGTGCCTCGAAGTCATGGATCGAGTCTTCATCAACCTCTTGGCGCTCGATGAGGCTTACATGTTAGTTTCGGGTTTACGTCATAAATGCGACATTGCAAGACGCATCATTGAATCCACACGCGGCGACATCACCTTGGAAGTACGACGAAAATCACTCGAGGATCTCCTCAAAAAATTTGAGGGGCCAAAGCCTAAAACTAAACGAAAGAAAAACAAGGACAAAAATAATTAATAAAATATCTCAAGAATTTTTCTTAAAAACCTCAAGCCACCAAAATCAACCTAGCCGAAAGGGTCCGCAAGGACAGTTTCCTTGGGAATTTAAGGGATACAGGAACTTGCAGGTAAGGCAAAGTAAATATCGTAACGCGGAGTAAATAGCGCTTGAGCGTAAACAGGATGACAGAGGAAATAACGTTTGACTACTTCGCAAAGCTTGACTTGCGCATTGGTAAAATAGTTGAAGCCACACAGATCCCAGAATCCAAAAAATTGGTTAAACTCCTCGTTGACTTCGGAGAAGAAAAGCGCCAAGCTGTAGCAGGGCTGCTCAAGTATTACAATCCTGAGGAGTTAGTCGGCAAAAAATGCATGTTTCTACTCAACCTTCAGCGACGTACGATAGCGGGAATTGAATCACAATGCATGGTTTTGGCGGCTGAGGACTCAGCGGGCAATGTTTCGGTGTTACAACCTGAAAAAGATGTTGCTGAAGGCAGCAAAATCGGGTGATTTTGCCCCCCCTAAACTTTAAGGGTTTTTATGGAAAAGTAAATTAGTTATTCACCCAAGTTATTGTAATAATTTGTTGTGGAAGGTTAACTTAATGGCAGCTAACGAAGAAGCACTTATGTGGGTTGAGAAGTATCGCCCCAAAATATTAGATGAGGTCGTAGGCTTAACGGACATAAAAGAAAGCCTCAAAGCTTTTATGAGGAATCCTAAAACCATGCCTCACCTCATGTTGGCAGGCATCCCGGGAACAGGAAAAACCACCATTGCGCTGGCCATCGCTCATGAATTGTACGGACAAAACTGGAAAAACTTCACGCTTGAGCTAAACGCTTCGGACGAAAGAGGTATCGACACCGTCCGCGACCGTATCAAGGACTTTAGCCGCTACAGTCGTACCGGCTTTGGTGACATACCCTTCGCCCTGATTATACTTGATGAATGTGACCAGATGACAGGCCCAGCCCAAACTGCGCTTAGGCGCATAATGGAAATCGGCTCTCGCACATCCAGATTCATCCTAATCTGTAACCAATCCAGCAAAATCATAGAACCAATCCAAAGCAGATGTGCCATCTTCCGATTCTCACGTTTAGATAAGCAAGCCATGAAAGAACACCTGCAGTGTATCGCCAAGAAAGAGAAGGTTATCTTGTTGCCTGAGGCAGCAGAGAGAATTGTGGATTTTGCCGAGGGCGATTTGAGGCATGCCATTAATGCGTTGCAGACCGCGGCTGCTTACAAGGAAGGCGGCATCATAGATGAGAAGACCGTTTCTTTAGTTATTGGTGAAGCCAGCCCAATGCTTGTGCAAAAAATGATACGGAAAGCTTTGTACGGCGACTTTATGGAAGCTAGGAAAACTATGTATGACATAATGGGCTCCTTTGGTTTCTCGGGTTCAGAAATCATACGCCAAGTACAAAGGGAAATCTTTAAGATGTCAGACTTAACTCCAGAGCAGAAAGCTGACCTGTCAGGGGTTATCGGCGAATATGATTACCGGTTAACACAGGGCGCCAACAGCGACATCCAACTCAGCGCACTTTTGGCTCAGTTTGCCAAGTTTGGGAAGGGCATAGAGGAAACTTATGCAACGAAATGAAGTTTTATGGGTTGAGAAGTACCGCCCCAAAAAAATCGAGGATCTAACCGGCAACGACGAAGCAAAGGCACTGTTTCTTGAATGGCTCAAGAACAAAAGACATACCAAAAAAGCGGTACTGCTTTTTGGTCCAGCAGGTGTTGGGAAGACAGCGTTGGTTTTGGCAGCCTCCAGAGAGTACGGTTTTAGCGTTATTGAGATGAACGCCAGTGATACCCGCTCAGAGAAAGCCATAAACGCGGTCGCGAAACCCGCCACATCGTATATGTCGCTTGACAATTTTTCGGGCGAAACAAAAACCAGGGGCAACGTGCTTTTCCTCGACGAAGTTGACGGCATCGCGGGCAACGAAGACCGGGGGGGTGTAAACGCTATCATAAAAATTGTCGATCACTCCCTTGTCCCAGTCATAATGGCGGCAAATGACCCTGATATCAGCAAGCTCCGTCCACTAAAGAAAGTATGTTTGCTCGTGCGTTTTCAACAGGTCCGCATTCCACTCATAATAGCATTGCTACAGAAAATTTGCTTGCTCGAGCATATAAAAGCCGAGTTCGAGGCGATTGAACGCATCGCACAGAACAGCAAGGGCGATGTACGCTCAGCTATAAACGATTTACAAAGCCTCAGCGAAGAAAAGCAAACCCTTACCCTGCAGGACACTATGATGCTGAGTTCAAGAAACAAAGATATCAGCATGGACGATACACTTAAAACCTATTTTGCGGTACCATCAATCGCTGAAGCCTCAAGACTACTGAGTTACTCGAACGTCGACTACGATGATTTCTTGCTCTCAGTAAGCGACAACCTACCCAAACGCTACACTAACCCAGCTGAGTTGGCTAAAGCGTTCAATTTTGTGTCACAAGCAGACGTTTTCCGCGGAAAAATCGGCATAGAAAACTGGCATCTTCTCAAGTACTTCTTCAACGAGCTATCCCAAGCCGCATCAGTAAACCCGGAATCCTATAAACCCTTCACGTTAATTACCCCACCAATCCGCATAATCACCTTGTTCTGGACAAAAGGTAAACGAACGATTCTAAACACAATCTGCAGCAAAATCGGAGCCCAATGTCATGTATCGCGCGAAACCGCAAAAAGCGCTTTCGTGCCTTACATCAGGGCAATCCTGCAGAAAAAACGCAACAGCCCAATAATAGCAGCTTGGTTCAAGTTTACTCCCGAAGAAATGGATTTTCTAGTAAAAATGAACAGGTTTTGAGTTGTCATGGTTATTGTTTTAAATAGTAAAGGGTTTAAGCTTCCGAGGTTAGAAAAAGAAAAATTCGTTAACCTAATACATTTGGGGTTAGAATATAATCGGGATCAATGCTTATTCTCAATAAAAAGCTACAATAACATCGAGAAGCTGCTTGACACAGTCAGCGGTATACTCGGTGATGAGGTGGTTTTCCTTCAGAACTGCACTCGCTGCGGCAAAGCTTTCCCGTGTAAGGGATGCTGCTACGTTGAAGTTTGTAAAACCAAAAATTTACCTTTTAGCTGTGTTTGCCCCCCGTGTCTAAGGGAAAGGAAATAGTTAGAGAAGTATTCTGAAGAGATTCAGATAGTTGTGTCATGGCTTGTTATTTTTCCTCAGTTATTCATATTTAGTGTTAAACGTTTGTTTAAAGTCGAGGAGGCGCAACCAAAAAAATTTTCTACTACTAGAAAGCCTTTCTTTTTTATAAAATAACTTAGCAAGTATTACTAAATTCACCAGTGTTAAATAGTACAATTAATCATCAAGAATAGAGGCACTTTGGTATGAAACATTTGAACAAACCAAAGAGAAACAAACAAAGAAGTCTTATTTAACAACCCTATTTATGATTTTACAAAGAAGGTCCAGTTAATGACGGAAGAACATTCATCCCTAACATCAGCATTAACCCAACTTGAATTAGCATCTCAAAAACTCAACTTAGACGCAAGCCTGCAGAAGATGCTAAGCCACCCCAAACGCTCAATAAATGTAAGTATGGATATCCATCTCGATGATGGTTCAATTGGCGTCTTTAAAGGAATTAGGGTTCAGCATTGGGATGTACGTGGCCCCTTCAAAGGCGGCATCCGCTACTTACCTAACACAACAGTCAACGACGTCACCGCGTTAGCAATGCTTATGACATGGAAATGCGCCATAGCTGACATACCCTTCGGGGGAGCCAAAGGCGGCATATGTGTCGACAGCAAAACCCTCAGTCAACACGAACTGGAGCGCTTAACCCGTAGATATATTAGTCTAATCTTTGAATACCTTGGACCTCAACGCGACATTCCTGCCCCTGACATGTATACCGATTCACAAACAATGGCCTGGATAATGGACACATACAGCCAACTCAAAGGCTATCGAGTCCCCGAAGCCGTCACTGGTAAACCCATCGAAATCGGGGGTTCATGGGGACGCAAAGAAGCCACGGGTAGAGGCGTTATCCACTGCATGAAACAGTCAGCTGCCAATAATGGCCTAAGACTTAGGGGCGCCAAAGTGGTGATTCAGGGTTTTGGCAACGTGGGATTCTATGCAGCATTGGCAGCGCAGGAAATAGGATGCACTGTCATCGGAATCAGCGATTATACTGGCGGAATATATTGCCCAGACGGTTTAAGCCCACAGGACGTATTAAGGCACAAAGAAAAAACGCAGAGTGTTCAAAACTATCCAAACTGCAAGAATATAACAAATGAGGAACTACTCGAACTCAACTGCGATATTCTAATCCCCGCCGCCTTGGAGAATCAAATTACAGCCAAAAACGCCGACAGCATTCGCGCCAGAATGGTCGTCGAAGCCGCTAACGGACCAACCACTCCAGAAGCTGACACTATCCTTTATGAAAAAGAAGTCTGTCTCATCCCCGACATACTTGCAAACAGCGGCGGTGTAACCGTTAGCTACTTTGAATGGGTACAAAACCTGACGCGGGAACAGTGGCCGCTCGAAAAGGTAAATCGCAAGTTGGAGGAGAAAATGACGAAGGCATTAAACGATGTCGAAACTGTTGTGATACGAGAAGAAAGCGATATGCGTACAGGGGCGTTGATGCTAGGAGTTGGACGCGTGGCGAATGCAATAAAAACATTGGGCCTATGGCCGTAATTAAATAATTATTTCGACAAAGAGAGAGCATATTATTGTTAATATAAAATTTTACCCTATGAAATCTAAGGCGTTATAACAGAATCAATTTTCTTTTTGAGAAGAAAATTACAAACCTAATGAAAACAAACATTGCAAAGCATAACTTAGAACTTTCTCAGCCCGATCGCACTTAAACTGTTTATAACTAAAAAATGAAGGAAAAATAATTTTTCCAGTTGCCTTCGGAGCTTTTTAATCAACGAGATGATCAATAGAAACTATAACAAATCGATCAGCGATCTCAGAAATAAATTAAGTGCTTATAAGCCATAGACTCAGAACTTATTTCAAGAATTCACTAAATGAAAGCAGGTAAAGAGTAGCCTTTATTTAATAACAGCCAAGTTTTCTTTCTCTAGCAACCCTTAACAACCACTTATGCCATATTTGTGCCCCCAAAAAGGGGCAAGATTTGAGAGGGATAGAGCGTTGGTAGCCAAAATAAACACATTAGACTTTTGCTATGAGAACTCAATGATCAAAATCGTGGCTAACCGCAACTGCCCCAAAATCAAACTATCAGGCTTAACCGTCGGCCCTTTTGATGAAGGAAACGAATACGAAGTATACTTCTGGGTAGCCAGGCAACTCGCCCAAGCAGGAGTTGTACACTTCCGCGAAGACGATATACTAGACGCTACAAAACTCTTCAAGGCCCAATGGAAAGAAGGCGTACAAATACCCGGGCAAATCAGCGAATTACCCGATGACTTCTATCCTAAACTCCGCAGGTTCCTGCACGACCTAAAAGAACAAGCTACCCAAACCCAACAGTCGGAGAAATTCCACGAATACGATCGCACAAAACAACTTTCACGTGACATCGTGAATTCCCGACTTAAAAAAATCGTTGCACTCGCGTCTGGACCAGGACAAAGCGAGCAAGTCCTAAAAAAACTAACTGATGAAGAAAAACTTGTATACGAGCAACTTGTAAGAATCATCTCTGAATGGAAAGCCAAAATCATAGAAAATGGAACTGATAAACTATGACGCTGGAGACAATTGAACCTACCCAGCGGTTTCAAGAATTCTTCAAAAAAGAAAAATACCGCCAGAGAATCGCTCAGCTTGCCATCAGTGGCAAAGGATCCTTAACCATCGATTTTGAGGAGCTCTACGGCTTTGACCAAGCATTAGCGGAGCGTCTTTTAGCTAAACCAGAGGAGTATCTACAGCATGTGAGCAAAGGAGCCTATGAGCAACTTCGCATTGAAGACGCGGAATACGCCGAGAAAATTGAGAAAATCATCGTTAGAGTCGTGAAACTTCTGGGCAAAGAGCAACTTCGCAAACTCGGCTCACGCCAAATGAGTAAACTCGTCATGATAGAAGGCATCGTCGTCCGCGCCACACCCGTTCGACCTATGGTTCAAACCGCTGCCTTCAAATGCAAACGCTGTGGCACTATGAACCAGATCGAGCAGACTGGACAGTTCCTCAAAGCCCCGGCTGTATGTATGGCACCTGACTGCGGCAGAGACGGGCCTTTTGAGTTTTCTCAAGAAGAATCCAGCTTCATCGACTCGCAGGACTTAAGGTTGCAGGAAAAACCAGAGGATTTACCACCAGGACAGCTTCCCCGGGTATTAGCATGTAAACTTATCGGGGACGAAATCGTTGACGTTGCCAGACCAGGAGATCATGTCTCCATCGTTGGCATCGTCCGCGCATTCGCACCCTCACTGATGGGCATGGGAAAGCTACGCACATTCATCCTCCAGCTCGACGCTAACTCCGTCGAAGTATTGGGAAAAGAACCCGAAACCTCTCCGCCCACACCCGAGGAAGAAGCAAAAATCATATCACTTTCCAAAGATCCGGGAGTACACAAAAAAATTATGAGCTCCATCGCACCCTCCATTTTCGGCTTGGAGCACCTAAAGGAAGCTATTATGTATCTTCTTTTCGGAGGAGTATCCAAGAGCCTCCCAGATGTGAACGTAAGGGGTGAAATGAACGCACTTATAATTGGTGATCCCGGCACAGCCAAATCACAGTTGCTCCAATACGTCTCACGAATAGCACCTCGTGGATTGTACACTTCGGGCAGAGGCACCACAGCTGCAGGCTTAACTGCAGCCGTTGTCCGCGAGAAAGGCGGGAGTATGAGTCTTGAAGCAGGCGCACTCGTATTAGCTGACAAAGGCATTGCTTGTATCGATGAAATGGACAAAATGCGGCCTGAAGACCGAGTTGCCATCCATGAAGCCATGGAACAACATACTGTTTCAGTCGCGAAAGGAGGCATCGTAGCAACACTAAACGCCCGTACAGCAGTTTTGGCAGCTGCCAACCCATCCTTGGGCAGGTATGAACCTAACCGAACGGTAGCAGAAAACATTTCGTTACCTGTTACTATTCTCTCCCGTTTTGATCTGATCTTCGTGCTACGAGATGTACCTAACAAGGAATCGGACGGCAAAATGTCAAGACATATCTTGGAAATTCACAGGAGAGGTGTAAGCCCAGTCGAAGCCCAAGTTGATGCCGAACTGCTTCGAAAATACGTAAGTTACGCTAAAACTGTCAAGCCTGAACTTAGTGAAGAAGCATTAAAACGACTCAGTGACTTTTATTTGGCTATGCGTTCAGCAAGCGAATCAGAAGGCTCACCAGTTGCCATCACGGCACGCCAACTAGAATCACTCGTTCGAGTAGCAGAGGCTAGAGCACGTGTTGCCTTGCGTCCAGAAGTGACCGCTGAAGATGCTGAAGCAGCCATAGTCATCATGAAGCGGTCGCTTGAGGAAGTGGGCATCGACATGTCCTCCTACAAAGTTGACATCGACCTCATTATGACTGGTAGACCCAAGAGTATCCGAGATAAATTAGGAATTGTCCTCTCGACAATCACGGATATGGAAAGGGTAACGGGACTAGTGGAAAGAGATGCCTTAGTCAATGAGTTGGAAGCAAAACATAAGATTCCGCGAGGAGAAATCGAACGCATGCTGGGGCAGTTGCTCCGAGAGGGTACGATTTATGAGCCTCGGGAAGGCTCCTTAAAGAAGACCTAAGAGGGACACGATGAAGCCAATAGCTGTAGTTACGGGAACCAGGCCTGAAATAATAAAGATGGCCCCAATTATCCGGGCTTTAAAAAAAGCGCAGCTGCCCTCAATTTTTGTTCATTGCGGCCAGCACTATGACTATAACATGGCACAGCAATTCATTGAAAACCTCGAACTCGCAGCACCTGATTACTTGCTAAAAATTGAATCGTCTTCCGCGGGAGCGCAGACTGCTGAGATACTGACTAAGATGGATTCTTTGCTTGGTGTAGTTGAGCCATCCATAGTACTAGTGGAAGGCGATACAAATACCGTTCTAGCGGCGGCATTAGCAGCCAACAAAAGGGTCGTACCAATTGGGCACGTGGAAGCTGGACTAAGAAGTTTTGACCTTCGCATGCCAGAAGAGCATAATAGACGCTTAACTGACCACCTCTCTGAGTACCTGTATGCGCCTACAGAAAATGCGAAATCTAACCTCGCAAAAGAGAATGTTTGGGGCAAAATCTACTTAACGGGAAACACAGCCATCGACGCAGTCAAAGAGCATATTCCAATTGCAGAAAAAGAATCCAAAATATTGAAGCAGATCCCCTTTGAAACGTTTGTTTTGGCTACTGCGCACCGAGCAGAAAACGTCGATGACAAAGCAGTTTTGAAGTCGCTTATGGAGGTTCTCTCGAAATCGCCCTTGCCAATTGTGTATCCAATGCATCCACGGACAAAAAAGCGGTTACTTGAAAACAATATGCTTAAACGGATTGAGCAGTTAGAGAATGTTCTGATCTTACCGCCGTTGGGATACCTCGACTTCTTGATTTTAATGAAAAACTGCAGGCTAATCATTACTGATTCAGGCGGAATCCAAGAGGAAGCCACAGCTCCAGACATTAGAAAAAAGGTACTTGTTATTCGCTTATCAACAGAACGCCAAGAGGCAGTGGAAGCGGGCTTCGCCAAAGTTGTTGGTACAGACCATAATAGCATCTTATCCGCAATTAATGAGACTATTGAACAAAATGATGATTTGCCGTCTGTATCGCCGTTTGGGGATGGGACGGCAGCCCAAAAAACAGTTGATATATTAAAGAAGAGTTTTACTTAAGAGATATAGGTGGTTTTCTTATCGTCTTGTTTTCTTGTTTCTTCGGCTTGCAGGGCGCGTTTTTCTTCGATTTGCTGCAGTTTTGCAACCATGGTTTCCGCTTTAGCGATTTCTTCATCTAAGCCTTTGAGGTCTAAGTCAAAGTTAAAAGTGGATTTAAGCACTTCCAGCACACTTTTGGCTGCTAATGGATCTGGTAGGTAGCCACGTGTTTCACCCAGCAAACAAAGAGCTTCGATTTTCTTGAATTTAGATAAGCCAAGGATGAGCCCTGCGGTTCCTACGATGGGGCTACCTGCAGTACTAAGGGTTGCGCCTCCTTGAAGGGCTCTCTCTAGGCAAACCAGGATTAGTTGCAGCTATGAAAACTTTGGGTTTTTCTTGGGGTTCCATTCGATAACCTCCGATGGTTGCAATGGTTTTTACTCCGTGTTTTTCTGAGAAGTCGAGCATGCGATCGGCGATTTCGTATTGACCTTCTATAGTTTGGCTTTGGCTGTCACCAGTGAAGAGAATGAGGTCGTTACCTGTTAAGTTCTGGTAGTAGTAAAATGCTCCACGCAATAACCGCACATTACCTTTTTTGTTAACTAAAACGAAGTACGGGAAATGCGGGGAGTAGAGGTAAGCAATTTTTTTTGCTTTGAGTTGTTTGATTAGATAGCGTAGTGCAATTTTACCCACTAGGCCCAACCCTGGTAATCCTTCTATAAGGACTGGGTTGTTGGGTTGGATTTCGGCAAATTCTTTGATGTAGGTTTCCTTCATTGTTCGCGGCTCCTTTTCATGGCCATTCGATATTTGAGGTATCTATCGTCAGGGGAAAACTTTGCAGGGTGCGGAATGTGAACTGCTCCGCCACATATTGGACAAATTGTCTTGTTTAGGGTATATGTTCCGCATATTACACATTTGCGGAGTTGCCAAACCATTATTTTTCCCTTCTTATAATGCCTTGCTCGCTAGCTTTCGAAACTTTTGTTAACACGTTTTGGGCATTTAGGACAACTTTCTGGTTTTCACGTGAATAAATCTCGGAAACGGATAAAACTCCTAGGTTATCGTATTCGTCGAGTTTTGCGTAAGACCCATATTCATTGAACATTTCTGTGGCGGCGATGGTTAAATCGCCAAGCTTTGGCCATTGCGGCTTACGCTCAGCCATTCGGATAGTCACTCCTATTACTCGAGGACAGTTAAGACTTCACCGTTAATATTCGCTCTTCCGCCTGTTGGCTCTGCTAAAATTTCTCCGCATACATTGCAGGAGATTTTGTTGACTGTATTGCTGAAGAGGAGTTGTTCGTTACCGCATTTTTGGCATTTTACGCGGAGGAAAACACTTCGAGGTTTGGGAATGAGTTTATTCCATTCTGACATTTGTCTTATTCTCCTTATGTTTATTTATTGTATGACGCACTTTCTCAGGCGAATACCATCTTTATGGTACATGTAGTTGCATTTTTTGCATTTTAAGCGCAGAGTCTGCTTCTTGGTGGTCTTGGCAAACTCGTGCTGCAGAGGGTATTTTTGTCCGCCGTAACCCTCTTTTTCACGCTGGTGGTGTCTTTCGCCTCTGGCTAATGCACGGCGTTTACCAGCTTTATACAGGCTTACAGTATGAACAGTATGACCTTTACATTTAGGACAGTATGTATTGATTTCTTTAGGAACGTTCACGTTCTTCACTACCAGCTCCCCAATAAGGAAACACGCTTATTCTTATACTTTATGACTTATAAACAAAAAAGAGTCGCAGTTTTAGTATAGAAGTTGTTGTCGAGACCCCATATGCAAACAACAAACCAATAATATTTATTGAGCGAACATGACTGATTCATCGTAGTGTCTTATGCCACCATTTTTGCTTTCAAGCGCTCTTTTTCGGGTTTCAGTAGAACAAATTTATAAATAAAGAGCGGTATGATAAGCTAATATAACTCTAAACAGTAAGCATTGAGCAAGGAAGAGAGGTATAATGTTCAAACTTAAAGTGTCTGACGCTAAACTCCTAAGAGACATGGCAACAGCCATCTCAATACTAGTCGATGAGGCAACCTTTAAAATCGAATCCGACGGCTTAAAACTTCGCGCCATGGATCCGTCACGCGTCGCCATGATTGATTTTGAATGGCCAAAATCCATCTTCCAAGAATACGAAGCTAATGAACCCACAAAAATCTGCCTTAACATAAGCGAGCTTCTCAAACTCCTCAAACGCGCAGGGAAAGATGAAGCAGTCGAACTCTCACTCGACGAAAAAACAGGTAAACTCCTCGTTCTTATAACCGGAAAATATGCTAGAAAATTCACAATGAGCATGCTAGAACCATCAGAAGAAGAAGTACCGACACCCAAAATCAGTTTTAACGTCAAAGCCAAAACCACCACCCAAGGCCTCAGTCAAGCGATCGAAGATGCCCAGCTCGTCAGCGACCATGTCCGTATTGAAGCCGAACCTGAGAAACTAACACTTAGCGCGTCAGGCGACATAATGGGCGCAACCATCACAATCCAGAAAGGTAACGACGCACTCCTCGACATAGAAGTCAAGGAGAACGCCAAAGCAACTTTTAGTCTCAGCTATCTCTCAGAAATCATCAAAGCAGCCTCGGCAACATCAGACATCGCCACACTCGAATTCTCAACCGACATGCCCGTAAGAATCGATTTCCAGCAAACCAAAGAGGGAAAACTGACCTTCTTCTTAGCGCCAAGAATCGAAACCGAATAGTGAGGTCAAATTGCAGCTGGAAACGGCGGATTTCACGAGAAACGACTTGGCGAAGCACCATTTTTTAAGACAAACCGCCGAATATATCTAACCGCTAGATCTGCAAATCGATGATTTAACAGCACCCGGCGTGGACCAAATTCTCAAACGCATCAAAGAAAGAGTCACGGAAGCCATAATCTATCGCCGAATAACACGAGACACAAAGAAAACCAACGTGGAAATCCTCTCTTACCCTTGGCACTTCTATTGGTCGCAGGAAACAGAACAGACTTCTATCAAAAAACGCTACGCCCTCTCAGAAGCCAAACAAGCCGGAAGCAACCTAAATGGAGAATCCAACGAGAAAATTCTCAAAGTTGCTTTAGACTTCGGCTGGAAAAGCCACTTTACCCTAAATAAAAAAGCTGAATCCCCTATGAGTTCACCATTCACTTCACAGATTACCTTAGAAACACAAGCCACCTTCATGATAAAAAATGGAAGCTAACTAACAGTATCCTCACAGGCGGCAACATATTCTTAAATAAAAAAACAGTTACACGACCCTTAGAAGAAGAGATTGGAAGACGAATAGAGAAGCGGCTAGAGATTAAGATGCCCAGGTACCCTGAGGAGGTAATGTTGATTGTGGAGTGGATTAAGAAGTTGGCGGCAGAAACGATTGGGCAAACCCAGATGTATGAGTTGCCGAAGGTGATTGTTCAAAACAGCAGTCCCCCATGCATAAACGAGCTATATAACGATGCAGCTACCGCTCACCATCTCAGCCACATCGGTCGCTTCACCCTCACATCCTTCATGGTTAAAATCGGTATGTCACCAGAAGCCGTTAATAAAATGTTCAAAACCTTCTCGGACTACAACGAACGCTTAACCCGCTATCAAATTGAACATATCGCCGGCGAACGGGGCTCAGTGACACGCTACATCTGTCGCAGTGTTCGGTTTTACAAACACACAGCGTATGCAGAAACAAAGATGACTTATGCCGCACTATCTACCATCCTCTCAGATACTTTCAGAAGAAACAAAAGCTACAAAATTCAGTATGAACATGCCGTTAAGGTTTATTAATTCACTTTTACTGCTATTGGTTGAGTTAAATTATGGGCTTTCAAGTAATTGGGAATTCCTTTGAGAAATATGAAATCGGCTTGATTTTACCAACTTATGGGGAAGCCGACAACATTGGCAGATTGATTGACGATATCGAAGGTCTAAACATTAACGCTTCAATTCTAGTTATCGACGATTCAAGCCCAGATGAAACCGCTGAAACAGTGATGCAGAAACAGAAAAAGTACTCCAACGTGCTCCTCTGCAGTAGACCCAAAAAATCTGGGTTAGGGACAGCTATCACGGACGGCTTCAAATTTTTCCTCTCAGCGCAAACCCCACCAAAATACGTCTTCACCATGGACGCTGACTATTCACACAACCCTCACGATATACCTCAACTTTTAGCAACCATACGAAAATGTGGGTGCGGCATAGTCATCGGTAGCCGCTACAGCAAAGGAGGGAAAATCACAGGTTGGCCGCTGTATAGGAAAATAATAAGCAAAACCGCTAACACCATCGCCCGTGCTTCCTTGGGTTTGAAACTAAAAGATTGCACAAGTGGCTACCGTTGCTACTCTACCTTGTTCCTTATGGAGGCCATCGGAAACCTACACAGCCACACCTATGAAATCCAAATAGAAACCGTGCGACAAGCAGTTATTAGAAACTTTCAAATCAAAGAAACGCCTGTAATGTTTGTTAACCGAAAACGGGGCAAGTCTAAGCTGACTTGGACTGAGGTTAAGAGTTTTCTATCCTACATAATAAGAGCAGTATGGCGATCATAACTCGATATATTAAAACTGAGTTTTTTGGTGTCAGAACCAAATATATTAAAAAGATACAGCTAGTGAAGGATCGTTTTTAGCGATTATACTCGACAAGGCTAAAACTTCTTTTGTATACACAATTACTTTTCTAACTATTAGCATCTTATTTCTGAGACGCCAGCATATATCCAGCAGTCACAGACGCAAACAAGTCTTCATTCAGACCAGCAATTTTTCTTTTGCTGACCAGTTTTATGTTGCCATACGTCTAGAACGGGTATTTGTCCTTCATTCTTCGTTTAGGAAGCGATTCCACAGAAAAGAAGGGAGTCGGAAGCCGCGACTAGTGGGTTCGTCCTCATGATTTTTATGGCTCTCCTTGGTTTTGCAGCTTTTAACCCCCTCTCGAAACTGTTCAAACATTTGCAAACTATGTTTGGAAGGTAACACGCCCCAGTTTGGATTATAAAGTCGGTTATAGTTAAATTAGGGAAAACCACAATAGCATAGAGTTACAGAAGAGGGAGTATTTGGGTATGGAGGCTTCTAGGGAATTCGTTTTCCAGAAATTCAGCGAATACTACAAAGACCCCTCTACAGCTGTGCCTGCACCGCCGGTGCCTGAGCAACGAGAATTCGGCTACCTCATGTTCAAAGAACGCTTCATGGTTCGACATCGACGCTTCAATGCCATCGGCAGCCTAAGAGCCGTACTCGCCGACACCGTCCCCTCAGACGTCTATCATAGCTGCGCCTACTATGAGAACCCAGATTTTGATATGGACAAAAAAAGCTGGATAGGCTCAGATTTAGTGTTTGACATAGACGCTGACCACATCCCAACATCATGCGATAAAATCCATGACGAATTCAGATGCGTCAAATGCGGATTTACTGGCAGAGGAATCACTCCCGAAGTCTGTCCCGCCTGCGAATCCACAAAATTCGAAGCAAAAACGTGGCCTTGCGATTTGTGCATTAAATCTTCCCGCGACGAAACAGCCAAACTACTCGATATATTAGAGAAGGATTTTGGTTTTTCTGAAAACGAGTTTCGGGTGTTTTTTTCGGGTCATCGCGGCTACCACGTCCACGTAGAAAGCGAAGTGATCAGGTCGCTTGATGCGATGGCGCGAAAGGAAATCGTGGATTATGTAACGGGGTTGGGATTGGCTGTTCTGGACAGGGATACCAAAGAAGAAGGCAGAAGAGGAAAAAAAGGAACATCTAAGAAGTTTGGGTTGCATAATTTTGGCTGGAACAAACGCCTCAAAGTAGGCATGCAAAAATTCTTGGAGAATGCTACCCGAGAAGACCTTAAGGCTGTAGGCTTAAAAAACAAAGCGCTAATAGACAACAAGGAATCTGTTATCAAACGTGCCATAAACGACGGGAGATGGGAAAGCATAAACGGTGTCAGCGACCAAACCTGGCTAAAATTCGCCGAGTGTGTCAGACAGAATCAGTCATCCAAAATAGACACCGTTGTCACAACTGACATACACCGCTTAATTCGCATGAACGGCACTCTCCACGGAAAAACGGGACTCAAAAAAGTAGAGTTCCCAGCGAGAGAATTGCAGGATTTTGACCCCTTCACGGCAGCGGTAGCTTTTAAAAAGGGCAGTGTGAAAGTGTTGGTGTCTGATGCTCCAGAATTTAGATTAGGGGGAGAAACGTTGGGTCCATACAAAAAGCAGACGATTGAGTTGCCTGTTGCTGCGGCAGTAATGCTTATTTGTAAACAAAGAGCAGAGGTGCCACCCTAATGTACAATGAATTGTATGCGGCTTGGCGACGCGAAATTGACGACGCCTCATTAGGGGGATTGACTACTGACTTCTATGAAAAAATCGCAGATTACCTATCGAGCATAATAGAAGAAGACAACAAACCCATTGACAAAAAAACCGTTAAAACCAACCTACTTGAGCACGAAGCCCGCAACGTGAAGCGTATGCTTGGCGAACTACTGGAATTGCGATACAAGAAAATTGTTAAAACAATCACCAGACTTCACAAGACGCCCATCGAGTTGCTAGCAGATGACGAGGCGAAGATGACAGAGAGTTTCGTTGGCTTCGCTAATGCTTACCGAGAGTTTGCCAAAAACCTCATGCAGGGACAGCAGACACCGATAACAGTGACAGTTGTCCAAACACAAACAACTACAGCTCAAACAGGTACTGAATCCAAAGTGGAATTTAAGCCTCAAGTACATGTTATCCACAAACGATTGACGTTGCGCTTCACAAAAAACATCCCTGCCATTATGGGCGCCGATATGAAATCTTACGGACCATTCGTGGCTGAAGATGTAGCTTCCCTACCAGCGTTGAATGCCCAGATTTTGGTTAAGCAGGGTTTAGCGGTTCTAGTTGAGGTATCCTGATTTTTTGCCATACTTCGAATCCTACAAAGGTGACGAGGAGGAAGGCAATTACCTGTCAGGGCATAGAGGGAACACCTTGTGTAACCCATCAACCCCAACACACATATAGCAAGCGAGCAGCCGTTGGAATCAGCAACATAAACGGCGCAAATTCCCCAACGAAAACACTATACGGATATTATAGAACACCCCACCTATCGCTACAAACAGGGGAAAGGCAAAACTTGTTAGCCCCTTCTTGTAATCAAACCGAACCAATCCATAATTTAGAGCCATCTATTTAAAAAAAAGTACGCCTAAACCCTCTACCTTGCATCGGATATAAATAAAACATGAAAAGGCGAGGTATATGCTTAGCTGTATTCTCTATATGTATAATTACATTTAGTACAACGCAGAAACTGAGTCGAAGACTCATCGGCACCGCGAGTCTGCACTTGCCAAACGTAAGCGGTGTTGTTGCCGCATCTAGGGCACTCAATTCGAACCGTCGGAAGTGTGCTCAACTTCTGTTCTTCCTTGCCGATTACCGCCACGAACTGTTGAGGAGAATGCTGAATCACTTTCGCAACTGTAGGCTCAATTTTTTTGTCACCCTCCTCAGGCTTCTTGTAGCCGCATTTAGAGCAAGCAAGAACAAGGGTTGCTTCTTTACCACTTTTGGATTTTTTTGGCTCAAGACGGGAACCGCATTTAGGACAAAATTCCATATTCCTCACACTTCCCTTTCGGGGGATCTCCTTAGCTTTGACGCTTTTATACTTTTGCTAAATCGGGCATAATCAAGAAGTAATTCCTGAAGCGATAAGATGAGCAACACGAAGGGGTTCAGGGAAACTACTCCGTGTAGAAGTCAACTCAAGTATCGTTTGCGCATCAGCGAGTGAGAGCCCAGCCAGCCCCATATAAAGTTTGGAACCTTTGTTTTTGACTTCATAGATTTCACCTGCAGCTAAAATAATTTGCCAGCGTTTTTCAGTGGCGGTTAGGCTTTTGAGGGCGCTATGAATAGCATCTAAGTCGGGTTTGTCACGAGTTAACACCAAAACAGGCAGTTCAGTAATTGAGTTGAGTTTCTTAATATCAACTATGTTAAATCCTCCAAAAGTTACCCCACTGAGCATTACCAAGCGTAGTTGGCAACGGTGAGGCGATCCAATAATCATCGAAGCTATTTTTTCTGTGGCATCTAAACCATCAATAGCGATTTTTGTATGCATAATACCGTCTATGAAGCATCCGCCGCGAAAAACAACACCTACTACTAGAACGTCGCCTTTTGTGTGAGGAAGAAATTTGCCGTCGTCTATACCAAGCACTCGAATTTCCTGTTTTATAACTCGGAAAGGTTTAAGACCACTCAAAGCGAGAACCTGTAAAAGATAAGTGGTTTTAATTAAAAAAAGATTACAGAGAATTTTGAATAACTAAGAGCAAATAAGGCGATAAGAAAATTGGTTTAGACTTTTAGAACACGATCAAGCTCTTTTCCGAAAGAATCGTTAGCTTCTCGGACCTTTGCAACAGCATCAACTAAAGCAGCCTCAGGCTTACGCTCACCCTTCATCCTAACATAGATTATGGGGCTGGAGGCTAAAGGATGTGGCAGATCGTAACCCGCAAAATCAACACCATCATCTTCTAAGAGACGCTTCGTGATCAGGTTACAGAGCCCGTGACTGGAGCCTTCAATTTCAATTTTAAGCTCATTTTCAGATTTTTTAAGGACTTTAACTTTCACTTTGTTTTCACTTCTTTTATAGTGGTTCTTTACCGTAATCGGGAGCCATTTTGCGCTTTTCAATGTTTCCGCATTTGGGGCATTTTAGGTCATACCGGTCTTGTTCAAGCAAAGTGCCATCGCGGGAACAGAAAGCGTACATTATCCCCAAATTCTTATCGTTGGTTGACAAGTGGAAGACTTGGTTTTTTTCACTAATAACTTTAGCGCGAACGATGTCGCCTGGTTTGCATACATCACTCATGGAATCCACGTATCGATCGGAGACATCTGACACATGAAGGATACCGCCAAAGTTGCCGGATAGGCTCTTTTGGCCAATCCTGAAGATTTTAACCAAAACGTTGTCAGATTGAGCGTTACCGATTTGCCCAATAACTACAGTTGCAACTTTAGGAAAGACGGCCTCGTTACCTACTGGATAAACAGAAACACGCCTGTTCTGCAAATCCAGAAGAGAACGTCCCACAATTTTGGAGAAGATTACACCATCTGTAACGTATGTTCCTGAGTCAGGAATGAACTCTTCAATTACGCCCAAGCGTTCGCCCGGCAATACTAAATGACCACTTTTTTGTTCAGGAGCTTTCAGAGTCATGATACTTCATCTTTAAAGGGTAAATTATAAGCTTAATTTAATAAGTGCATATCCTTAGTTTCCATTCCTCGCAATAAACCTTTTGATAAAGAAACTGGCTTAGGGCAGCTGCTTTTCGAGGACATACAAGTCGATAACAAAGTCATGTTTTAGCTTCTTGTGGAAAACAAACATCTTTGGAATTGTCATGAGCATCGCATAAACCACCTTCACCGAACCACCATGTTTACCAATGAACCGCTCCAGAAAAGGCGAAGGCTGTACCTGCATGAACCCTTGGCTGGATTTGAGCAGTTTAATCAGGCGCTCATCAACTTCGGGGTGACTATGAAGCGAATATACTGCTTTACCGACCTCGAGAGCTTTCACCAAAAAAGCGCGGTCAGCCTCACGTGTCTGCACGCCAAATGGCGGATTCTGCAGAACCGTATCAAATCTACCCATAACTGCAGCGATGTCGCCATTAACCCAATGCACATGCTCAGCTAAACCTGCTACAGCTGCATTTTCTCGGGCTGTTTTTATGGCTAGTCCATCAACATCAATGCCCACCACTTCCCCCGCACCAAGGTAAGCGGCTCCTAAACCCAACCTGCCCGTCCCGCAGCCCAAATCGAGTACCGCTTTGCCTTCGATGTCGCCGTTTGTGTAGGTAGCTAGGTAAAGCATGTTTGCAGCTATCTTCTCAGAAGTCGTGTATTGCTCCAGATGAGCCTGCGGATTGGGCTGAGGAGTCAGCATAGCAAGGAACCGTTCGAGGTCTAGTTTTCGAACAAGCCTTTTTTGAGCAGGTTCTCCCATGAAGATTCACCACAAACTACCATAAACTCGTTAAATGTCAAGATGGGCTTTTGAAACTTTCCCGGCGCATCAAGCGATATGCGTGGGCAAGCCGTGTTAACGTACGCTTCGATGATGGAAAATTCAAGCAGCGCCTCAGGCGTGATTTCTCTACCTGCCAACAAAAACGCTGTCCGGTCAGTCTTCTCAGCCATAGTTTTAACTTTGAGGGCTTTTTCGAGGTTTTTTTGACCGGGTTTTACCCCGACAAGGATACCTATAGTTCTAGCGGCCTTTGCTTCCTGTATGCTTACGTAACGTTGCTTTATAAGGCGTTGGGCTTGGTTGGTGATTGAGTAGGCGCGGTTGTCATAGGGGTCGGCGATGACTGTGGGTTTGGATGTGCCCAACGCTATGCCGAGTGCGTGAAACATGCCGCCACCTATGAAGAGGAATGCTTCCACTTGGTCAGCTATAGCGGTGGCGTTGCTGTAGTTACAACCAATTACTTGCCCCGCGTAGCCCAGTTGGTGTACATCTCCGATATGCACTATTTTGCCTGCGCGCTGTAGGCTTCGTTTTACTTGATTTAATGCGGCTATATGCTGGATGGAGGTTGCTAAGCCGATGCTGTTGAAGCTGGAAAGGAGGGGGATAGCCTGCAGCACCGCCTCGTCAACTGAAACGATTGCGCGAGCTTCCACGTAAATTGTCGCTATTTTTTCTTGTCGAACCATTTTGGCGTGCCCAAAATGTATAACTAAATCCACGCCCAACCCTTCCGCGTCTGCTTCAGCGATGTCACAAGCGCCGTAGCAGGGATCCGATGAAATAATGGCAACGGCACCGCTGGCTTCCACGGTTTGCGCGATTTTGATGGCATTGGGTTTCAGTCCCTGAGGCATCTGTAGCAACACTCGCTTAGCGCCCAATCTTGCGATTTCATCTCTTATTTTTTGTTCTTCAAAATCGAACCCTAACATGTAGTATCCACTAACAAAGCAAAAAATAAATTAAAAGAATGTTGGTTTGGCTTACCATTCCCAATCTGGGGTTGGTTTCTTAAGGGTTTGCCCGCGTGCCAATGCTGCTTGCTCGGCAAGGCGTTCAAGAATTATTTTTTGTTCTATGCTGGCGACGTGTTTCCGGGTTGCGACTACGGAGTCGTTGTTTACTGATAAGCTGTCGATACCTACACGTACAAGGAATTCTGCGAAGTCAGGAAGATTTGAGGGGCCTTCGCCGCAGATGCTTACTGTGCAGCCATTTTCGTGTGCGATTTTGATTAAGTGCGCGATGATTCGTTTAACTGCTGGGTCCCGTTCGTCGAAGTAGCCCATTTGGCCAAGGCGCTCAGAGTCGCGGTCAATCATGAGGACGCCTTGCGTCATGTCGTTTGAGCCTATGCTGAAGCCGTCGACGAGTTTGCTGAATTCGTCTGCCATGATGGCGATAGCGGGGGTTTCTGCCATGAACCAGATTTTAAAGTCATTATTGCGTTCTAAGCCTTCTTGCTTCATGATTTCAAGGACTTGCTTGGCTTCCCAGAGTGTGCGAACCATTGGAAGCATAACGTAGACGTTTTTTAGGTTCCATTCGCTACGGCATTTCTTAATGCCTTGGCATTCCAGTCGGAAAGCTTGGATGTACCATTTGCTGATGTAGCGGCTGCATCCCCTCCAGCCCAACATGGGGTTTTCTTCTACGATTTCGTATTTCTCGCCACCTTTTAGGTTGCGGTACTCGTTAGTCTTAAAGTCGCTGAGGCGGACTACGACAGGTTTTGGCTGGATTGCTCTAGCGACAATCGCGACTGCGTCAGCAAATTTATCGACGAATTCTTGACCTTTTTCCTCTTCGACAAACGCCATAGGATGCTTGCCGATAGAGCTCGCCATGATGAATTCGGTGCGCATCAAACCTATGCCTTCGAAGGGCAGGTTCTTGTATTGATCAATCATCTCGGGAGTACCGAGGTTCATGTAAATTTTAGTCGCAGTTACCGGTGCAGCTTCAAAGTGTGTAACTACTGCGCCGCCGTTGTTTTGGGTTTGGGTAGCTTGTGGCATTATGCCTTCATAGATTATTCCGTTTCGGGAATCCACTGTGTATTCTTTACCTGTTTTCATAACTTGGGTAGCGGTTTCGGTGCCTACAACGCAAGGAATGTTAAGTTCTCGGCTGACGATGGCTGCGTGCGAGGTTATACCGCCTTTGTCGGTAACTATAGCGCTTGCCATTTTCATAAAGGGTACAAAGTCAGGGTCAGTCATGCCTGTAACGAGGATGTCTCCTTTTTGCATGTCGCGATTGGCTTCGTCAAGGTTTAACACTATTTTGGCCTTGCCTATGCCATAACCTCTTCGACCAGCGGAAATTCCTCTAACTACAACGTTTAGAATTTCCTGAGCATTAATTTCTTCCATTTTATATGCCTCTTGTGATTTTGACCCGAAAACGGTTTCTGGACGAGCTTGAACAAGCATCATGTTCTCTGGATAAGATAGATCTTGATCGATAGCCCATTCAATGTCCATTGGTTTGTTGTAGTGTTTCTCTATACGTTTGGCAAGTTCAGATAGAAACATGATTTCTGTATCAGTTATGCAGACAAGTTTTTGCTCTCCCTCTGGAATGTCGAGATGGATAGTTTTGCCTGTTTTGGGGTCACGGACATACTTGACGGTTTTTCGGGCAATGCGACGAGATTTAATTTTCATAGCGCTTTTGTCAACAACAAAGTCGTCGGGGTTGACAGCGCCGGAAACAACAGTCTCGCCTAAGCCAAAGTTACCTTCGATGACGATTTCATCATGGTTACCTGTAACGGGATTTATCGTGAACATAACGCCTGCGGCGCGGGAGTTAGCCATTTTTTGGACCCCCACGCTTATGAATACTTTTTCATGTGGGAAACCTTTCTCGTTGCGGTAGAAAATTGCTCGTGGCGTAAAGAGGCTGGACCAACATTTAACAACTTTCTCAATTAAGTCATCTGCGCCTTTAACGTTTAGAAATGTTTCCTGTTGTCCCGCAAACGATGCATCAGGCAAGTCTTCTGCGGTAGCACTTGAACGTACGGCAACAAAAGTATCTTTCAAGTCAAAACGCTTGTTTAGGTTGCTATAGGCAACCCTTATTGCAGCTTCGATGTCCTTAGGCATCGGCGTCTTTTCCATGAGTTCACGGATTTTTTTGGATGCAGTATCGTATTGTTTGGGGTCGTTTAGGTCTGTCACTGTTTCGTTAATAATTTTGTAGATTTGCTCGGCGATTTTTTTCTCTAAAATGTAGCGTTCATACGAATAGGCGGTGACTGCGAAACCAAAAGGCACGGGTAATCCTGCATGAATCATTTCACCCAGGCTAGCATTCTTGCCGCCGACAATAGAAACATCAGTATTTCTTAAATTATCAAACCATAAAACAAGCTCTTTGTCTTTGGCGCTCAAGTAGTCTCCGTCTCCGGCGCGGTCTTCTCTGTTGGGACTGGAGAAGCTTGAATCTTGGAGATAACTATATTACAGGCTATTGGAAATTTTGCACTGCCTCTTTTAAGTGCTTCTTTGGCTGTTTCCGCTGCCCCCGCTTTGACCTTAACAGTCATGATTACTTGACCGGCTTCTACTTTTGCTGCTGTGCCGACGGGTGTCCCGAAGGAACGTCTCATTCCCTGCTGGAGTCGGTCAGCGTGAGCTCCGAAAATCATTTTATTTTCTCTAAGTATGATGTGAGGATATGTATGAACAACCATTAGGTAATCGTTAACGAGTTTATCCATTAAGACACGGTTTGAAGCTACACGTCCTGCTTCTAAGGCACAATGCCGAATTTGTGCGCGTTCGGTAGCTATGAGTTTGCCTTCGATTTCGAATTGACCTTTAGTATCACCCATTGTGAACTTCACAATTTTTGAGGGCGGAAAACCTCGAGCGTACTCTTTTCTTGTGAAAGCCCTGTTTTTCACGTGCCTGTAATTTTTTGCGTGCATGGAACGTCACTTTCGTAGCTATTCTCAGCTTTAGCGGTATTTAAACGATTTGTAAATATTCAGCGATGCTGCCGTGCTTTTTTTTGATTTCCAACTATTGCCAACTAACGCTTTAAGGTATACTGATGATCATTTACTTATATAGGTAGTTTACTTTTGATTCCCCAAATGCCCACAAAAGTATTTGTTTCGGGAAAAAACTGGATACTCTCACTAGCCGAGCTCGCAGCATATTTCACCACAAGAAAAATCAAGTTCAAGATTGAATATTTCTCCAGAGAATTTTTCACCTTCACTTTTGAAGAAGCCTTCGACGCTTCAGCAATAAGTGACTTGGGCGGAACCATAAAAATCGGCGAAGCAAAAACAACACTCTCCACTGAAACAGTAAAAGAAGCCTTTCTGCAGAAAAACAAACTAGCCCAAAAACAAATTATCCAATGCCTATCTTCAAGCGGCATTCTCGATGGGGTAACTAAGGCACCTGAGAAAACTCTCTTTGGCGTAAGTGTGTATTTTACCGATAACGCATATAGTGCTCACTCTGGGCGAATGCAGCGTTTTATCGGAAGCGCAATAAAAGACGAGTTAGTAAACCGAGGCAAAAAAGCGAATTTCATTGGGTATAGCCAAGATCGAAAACAGGCTCAGCTTAGCCACGTTGAAGTTCTAAAGAAAAAGTTGGTTGAAACCCAATCTGAAGTCCTATTCTGCATCGGCAAAAAAACAACATGGATTGCCTCCACCGTGGCTGTTCATAATCCATTTGAGTTCCAGAAAAGAGACATCTACAAGCCCAACCAACGAAAAATCTTTGCTATGCCCCCGAGGCTTGCGAGGATAATGGTGAATTTGTCTTCCTGTAAAAATGAGAAAGTTTTGCTTGACCCATTCTGCGGTGTCGGCACGATACTCCAAGAAGCACTTCTCGAGAAAGCAGTGGTTGTAGGCATGGATGTTAACAGTTGGTGCGTTAAAGCCGCAGAAGAAAATTTAGAGTGGTTATCTAGAGAGTATGAATTGGCAGCTGCGGATTTTAGGGTTGTGCAAGGTGACGTGAGTAAGATGACACAGAAAATCGGTGTGGAAAACGTGGACTGCATTGTCTCAGAGCCGGACTTAGGCCCCGCGCTGAGGGACATACCCACGATTGCTTATGCAGAAAAAATCATTGAAAAGCTCAAACCCCTGTTTTATGGATTTGTGGAGCAAGCTTACGCCTCACTTAAGCTCAATGGACTCTTAGTGTTGGTTACACCCTATATTGGTACACGTTCAGGCCAAAAAGCCGTGACTATGCCAATTGATGAAAGGATAAAACAGTGTGGGTTCAAAAGGATTTATGCATTCAACAGAAGCATGTTCAACGTAGACTTGGACGTTGGACGGTTAATTGGAGCTGCCTCGCTAGTGGAGATGGACGAGCGCCACAAAATCGGAAGAGAAATCCATATCCTCCAAAAATAGGGCCCCCAACAAATACAATTTATTAATTTGTAACTCCTATGTATCCAAATCCCTTTGAGGCACCAAAGATGGCAACTAACAACAATCAAAGACCCAACTGGGACAGATACTTCTTGGACATGTGTTCAGCCGTGTCTGCGCGTGCAACCTGCGACCGCGGCAAATGTGGAGCAGTAATAGTGAAAGACAAACGCATCATGACAACAGGCTACGTCGGCGCCCCCGCAGGGTTGCCGCACTGCGACGAAGTAGGACACGATATACGCCAAGTGACCAATGGTAATGGCGAAGTAAGTCAACATTGTGTACGCACCCTCCACGCCGAGCAAAACGCAATCCTCCAGGCGGCTAGGTTTGGGATTCCACTTGAAGGCTCAACGCTGTTCTGCAAAATGACACCATGCCGTACCTGCGCTATGATGATTATCAACGCGGGCATTAAACGGGTTGTATGCGAGAAACGCTACCACGCCGATATCGATACTCTCGAAATGTTCAAGCAAGCAGGAATCGAGCTTAAAATAATGAATAATGAAGTCATGAAATACGACAAGCAATAGCGCACAACACTTTCGCTAAACTAAACGTCGTTTAGAGACAACTTTTGCTTTATATAAAAAAGGGAAGGTTGGATTAGGAAGTCTACCTTTGAAATTCGCCGAATTCAAACTTAATTGCGACAAACAACCAAAAACCAAGAAAACCAAAATACAACAGAATAAAGACTTTTTAATAAATAAATGCCGGATAGAACATAATCCAGTTCTTTATTTTTGAAGCTAAAGAAAAAAGAATCTCTATGAGACGTGGTTTTGTATTTTGCTCCTTCCCATCAAAAATAAGGGCTTTAGGCCCGAGAATACCAAGTCATTTTACCATTGGAGAAACGAACCATTTAACGTTATCAAACCCATACTTCGTTATAAGTGGATCCAGAAAATCTGGAGCTAAATCATCGTCAATATCCGCGAAAACTACCGTATCGCCAATGCGGTAAACTATACATATTTCTGTGAGGTCTTTTAGAGCAGCGTATTTCCCCTTGATTTCCCAGTAACTCGGCTCATTTCTACCAACTTGCATGATCCAAGAATATTTGTCTTCAGGATGTTCACCCTCTGTATAATTGAAGGTGCAGACGATTTCACCGACAGCTTTTGGGTCATCGTTTGTTTTAACGTAAAACCAGATTGTCATAACCTAACACTAAGAATAATGTATCTACTTCTGCCTTAAAGCATTTCTTTATTTCCGGGGCGTTTAGCTTCTATAAGGGTGAGAGTTTCAAAGAATGGCAACTTACGCTCCGCAATTATATGGGCTTCAAAGTTTTGCTGGACGAATCCCCGAATTGTTTCTTTAACTCCTGTTAGGGTGGACTGCATCAGCAGAACCTTTCCCTTCGGCTTTAGGCATGCTGGAACATCAGATATGAAGAGATCAACTACTTGACGACCATCTTTACCGCCTGCCCAAGAACGCCCAATCCACGATTTAGCTTCATCCTCTTCAGCCGGCAAATAAGGAGCATTAAATAAAACCAAATCAAACCCCACCCCAGCGTTTAGTGCCGTAAACAAGTCAGCTTGAAGAAAATCGATCTTTTCACCCAATTTATTTAGCCGTGCATTTGCTTTGGCGCAGCGGACAGCGAATGGATTTATATCAGTTGCAAGCACAAAACCACCCCTTTTTGCCGCCAAAACTGCAAGGACGCCGCAACCCGTGCCCAAATCCAAAACTGACTCAGCCGCAGCCACTATGAGATTTTCGGCGAAGAGAAAAGAATCCTCGGCAGGTTCATAAACCTCATCAGTGATATCAAAGCAGAGGTTGCCAAAATGGATACGTTTAGTTGGGCAAGGCATTTGCTATTGCTCCGAATTCTTTTGGTGACAGCTCTCGAACCCGATTTTCACTAAGTAACAAGTTTTTGGCAAGTTTTTCTGCATCTCTTTTGCTGAATTTGAAATTACTTTTGATGAAGGGCACCATTGCTTTGGCGAGTTTTTTGTTGCGCTGAGTGAAGAGCCACTTTACTAATCGCAAAAAAACTGCTTTATTTCGAACTTCAAAAGGTTTGATTCTCCACGGTTTGAGGTTGACAATTACTGAGTCCACTTCTGGCGCGGGGTAAAAGATATCCTTAGAGACAGCGTCCAAAACCTCCGTCTCCGCCTGCTGATGAACAAAAACACTTAACCAACCGTACTCTTCGCTGCCCACGGATGCAACGAGACGGTGGGCGAATTCTTTCTGCACGATCATAACCGCGCAATCAAAACTACGCTCTAAGACCCAAATTATAAGATCCGATGACAAATAGTAAGGGGGAATCGCGATGACCTTATTGAAATAAGGCAATTCTGTTTTCAAAACGTCGCCTTCAACTAAAGTCACTGTTTCAAAGGTCCTGAATTGTTGACGCAAAAAAGCGGCTAGTCGCGGATCTTTCTCAACGGCAACTACCCCTCGGCATCTATCAGAGAGGTATCGGGTCAGAAAACCGAAGCCTGCACCTATATCCAAAACCACATCCAATGCATTCAGACCTGCGTAACTACTGAGTTTTGAGTAAAACACGGGGTCAACCATGAAGTTCTGACCCAGAAGCTTATTTGGGCTGATTCTATTGGCTAAAAGCAGCTGTTTAATTTCCTCGTGACTCATTACTTATGCCTTACTGTGCTCGCGTGAATAGTCGGTACTTGCTATCACCCTCAAGCTCCTCCATAACACGTTTCGTAATCAGCTTAACAGGGTTTGGCAGTTCAGTGCGTTTCTGGAGGTCTTCGAAGTTTTCGAAGGGTTTACGTTGGCGTTCGTTGATAACTTGCCACATATACTTTTTGCCGATACCGGGCACAAGTTCGAGGGCGTGCATACGGGGAGTTATGGCACGTGTAGTGTTGAAGAAGTTAACGAACCATTTTTCGCGAATCGCGACGATTTTGCTGATAACACCTGGAAGCTCCGCTTTTGCCGAGGCCGTCAATTCATCAAAGCTTATACGACCGATAATATAGGTGACTTCTTCACGGGAAGACTTACCCACATAAACTCGGTCACCTGGCTTTAGCATTAAACCTTCCTTCACCAAAGCTTCCAATATGGTAAAGAATTCTTCACCGACACATTGAATCAATGCGCCTGCGCGGTAACCTGCGCGTCCAGTCGGGCGGAACCCTGCCTTGCCATGTGGAAGGAAGTCTAGCACGTAAGCGTTCTCTTCATACCGTTTTTCCATAACAGTCACTTGTGTCCTATAGTGTATTCTCGCTTACTGCTTAAAAATACTTTAGCCATTTAAAGGCTATTTGAGCAGTCGGCTCTCGTTCAAAATTTCAACGATTTGGCTGAGTTTTTGTGTTTCTATAATTTTGCGTCCACCTGCAAGGAAAACGCGCAGCTCATCCACTGTTTCAGGCATACAATTTATGATTTGGACAGCTTCAGCTTCGTCGAGTTCGTATTCTTTGAGAAGTATTTGCAAGAGTTCTTCAGCTTTCTCTGGAGCAGCTTTGGTGAATTTGCTAACGTAGTCGAGTGTACGGCGCTGGAATTGATCCAGATTATCCTCACCTATGGCTTCCATTATCTTTTTGACTTGCGGTAGGGTTAGACGGCTTTCGCTTACTTCTCTCTTGCTCATCTCTTACTCACTGACCTGTATATGGCTCAAGATGCTCTGAGCGGACAATAATTTGTTTAACGGCTTCGCCCTGTGGAACACTAACGACGTATCCTCGACCTCGTTTCTCTACTATAAAGCCTATTTTGCCGTGGAAACGCTTGTGAGGCATACTCTTCTGTACGCTAGAATTCATCTTTATAATAACTTGGTTACCAGCTGCGTATTCATGAAGAATCTTTCCGATGTTTGGTTTTCCTTTGGCACGAGTTGGTTTTCGCAGAAGACTGCGTGTACCAGAGTAATAACCTTTTGAACCTTTCATCCAATTTTCACCTTTTAATCCATTATTACATTAAGAACGTCAAGCTTAAGCGTCTTCGCTGGGTTATCAAGCAAAGCCGACACACTGGGTACTGTACGTCCTTCATCTCCAGACACCAATTCTTTAACGTAGAGCCCACCCTGACACCGAATTTCGAGTAGAGCCCTCTTAAGTGTCACCTTCTTAACTTCAAGCTTATATATGTACCTTTCTCGGATTAAATCCGCCCTACGATGCACAACACGCAAGGGAGTCTGCTGCTTAATCAATGCACCAGTAAGTTTCTCCTCTATCATCCGCAAACCTTCTTCGGTTAGGTCCTGCTCGAATTCAGCCAGCAAACGATACTCTTTCTGAGCACCCTCGCCTTTCTTCAATTGCCTCACAACATCTTTAGAAGCAAAATGTAAACCCTCAACTTCAATCTTGCCAACTGTGCCTGAGTTAACCTGTTCTTCTATCTGTTTCAAATCAACAAACCGCTTCTTAGGCTTAGAGATTTCAATCACAAAGGGTCTGCCTGTTCCCAGCATCCTTGCATCAATATCCTCGCGACCTGAAGCATGGAAAAAAGACTCTTCGCCTCCGGTGGCTTCTAAAAGTGGCTTAGAAGAGAACTCTTCGACAGATTCAGGGTATAGTTTGCCTGTTCCACCGCACTTATCACAGCCCCTGCCACGGCAGTTAGAGCAGAACCATTTGGATTGGGGAATGTCGCGAACGAGTTTCCGGTATCTTCCAGCCACAAACAGCGGGTTAACTTGAACACGTACCTTCTCGAGGAAAGGGTTGATTACTATGACTACATCTGGTTTTAGGTATTCTACCTCTTTGCTTGTTACCTTGCCCAATGCTTTACCAAAGACTCGGCCAAATTCATGGCGTATGCTCTCGCCCTGTGCAATATTAAAAGCGGCTTTAAACTCGTCTTCTCGCTCCTCAATTATAGTTGGTAACTCGATCCCGACAAGGTAAGTGGTGAATTCGTAACTTTCAAGGGCAATCTGGGCTTTTCCAACCAAATTTTCCACCAATTCAAACTTGCCCTCGCAGAGGTGACATTTCAGTTCTGCTGTTTGTGGAGGTATTCGTTTCTTCAGGTGCTTTAGAGTTTCTTTAGCTGTCACCGAAAAACCTGAGGTTGCCAAAACCTTGAGCTGATTAACGCCCTCAACTTCTTTTTCTGTGGTTACCAAGTCGTTAGCTTGCATGGTTAAGCTGACTTTCAATGCTGAGCCGCGCACGTTGTTTTCCATACTGTAACCTAACAGGGCGAATTGTCTACCAAGACAGTGATCGCAAAGCGGGTATTTACTGAGCAATTCAAAAGCTTTTTCTAAAATATCCATTTCCGTAAAATCCTACTTGAAACCCATCGGGGGCATACCTTTACCGCTGCCAAGTCCGAACGGCAGCTTCTTTTTGCGTTTAAACATCTTGAGCATCTTTTTCATCATAAGATACTGTTTGAGGAGTTCCTTGACTTCTTTTTCGGTAGTTCCTGAACCGCGCGCGATGCGTCTGGCACGTGAAGAATTGAGTAATTTAGGATTTTCCTTCTCGGCAGGCGTCATAGATTGAATAATTACGCGCCAAGTGTCAAGACGGCCTTCTGCGGAATTCAACATTTCGTCAGGAACATTAGCAGACATTCCAGGAAGCATCTTCATAACCTTACTGAACGGGCCCATGTTTTTGACCGCTGAGAACTGATCGTACATATCTGTTAAGGTGAAGTTACCACTGAGTATCTCCTTTGCCTTTTTCTGGGGCACCTTAATTTCGGCGTCATGTACCTTTTCGAGCAAGGTTTCTAAATCGCCCATTCCTAAGAGGCGCCCAACGAACCGTGAGGGAATGAAGGGTTCGATATCTTCGATTTTTTCTCCTGTACCTATGAATTTGATTGGTGCACCTGTAGCTGCAACCGCCGAGAGAGCCCCGCCTCCACGTGATGAACCATCGAGTTTAGTTACGATTATGGCGCCGATAGGTGTTGCTTCATTGAAAGTCTTCGCTTGCACAAGTGCTTGCTGGCCGATGGTGCCATCGATGACCATCATGACTTCATCGGGTTTGATGTGTTTTTCAAGGTCTTTCATTTCCTTGATCAAATCTTTCTCTTCCTTGTGGCGGCCCGCCGTATCCACGATTATGAGGTCTTTATCACTAAACTGTTTTAAGCCCTCCTTTACGACCTTGACAGGGTCTTTGGTCTTTATTTCACCGTAAATGGGCAAGTTAATTCTAGCTGCAAGCTGCTGAAGCTGCGCAAACGCACCTGGACGATAAGTGTCAGCGCAAATCAATCCAATCTTTAAGCCACGTTTCTGGAAATACCTTGCCAACTTGGCGGCGTGCGTGGTTTTACCTGAACCTTGGATACCAACAAGCATTATGATTTTCTTTTTGCCTGGTTCCACCTTAAGCGGAACAGGTTTGTCACCTACAAATCGAGTTAACTCTTCATAAACAACTTTTATAACATGTTCGCGTCTCGAGACACCCGGAGGCACTTTTTCGTTTAATGCACGTTCTTCTATACTTTTTGAGATCTGTAGAACAAGCTGGACGTTAACGTCTGATTGAAGCAACGCGCGTTGAATGTCTCGAACCAGTTCCTTCACTGCAGCTTCATCAACTACGCCAGCCTTAAACAGCTTCTTTATAGCGCCAGTTAGCGAAGAACCCAACCTGTCTAATGCCATCAGAGTCTCCGCCTTACACTCTATTGTTCTTTTAAATAAAGATTACACAAGTAAAGTCTGCGGATACGCCTAAATTTCAATTATTTTTCGAGTGGAAGGTTTCTTCTTTGAAGCCTCAGTTTCCCCATTTAAGCTTTCTTCACAATTCAGACGGCTCTTCATGCATCATTGGCTTCACAAAGGAAGGCATAAGCTAGAAAATAAACTTTAACGAAAAATCTAAACAATATTTAAACAGACAGTAAATAAAAGGTGAAACAGTTCAACGCTGAACGTGTAATTCAGGCAGCCATATTCATCTTTTACTTTTGGTTTAGCAACTAAGTTTACGGGCTATCTTAACCGTAGTCTACAGCTGCAAGAAAACTTCAGTGTTACAATTTTCAGCTTTACGCTTAGCCGGTGGAAAAACCTTTTGGAACTATACCTTATCTTTAGCAAAGTTAACTGAAAGGGTGGAATAAAAAAAGCAAATCTAAAAGTAAAGCCAATTTAGGGAAAGAAAGTAATCCTACTTATTTTGCTCTTACGATTTTTACTTTACCAAGTATTCTCCAGTACTCAATTTCGGTGCCAGGAGTAAGTTTGGCTTTAAGGTCTTCCTCATCTGGGAACGGTGCATCCAGATACTCATAGTTTTCTAAATCCATGATTTGGACGCCTGTTGGGTTAACCGCGAAGACTTGCCCTGGTCTTTTGTCAATTATAGGGACTTCTGCACCCCCATCGACAGGTTTGACGAATTGCCTTTTTTGGTTATCGAAAATGCCTATAGCTACTATTCGTGCTTTGGCTGCACCGTGTTTTCCAGGCTTAGATTTAGCTATGTCTACGATTCGGCATGGTTCACCTTCTATCATCATGTAACCGCCAACTCTTAATTCTCCAACATCCATTGGTTTACTCATACACTCACCACAGTAACAGTTTTAGTCAATCCAATTTCCAACAACACCCATATATAGATTAAGGTTTACGCTAGTTACACCAGC
>CAWEOM010000006.1:0-44914 GCA_963810665.1 Candidatus Bathyarchaeota archaeon
AAGAGAACACTGGACGCCCCTTCACGCTCAGGCATGGCGCGACATTGGGGGAACTGGCACGCAACATCCACAAAGAATTCATTTCCAACTTTATGTTTGCTATGGTTTGGGCAAAGCGACTGCCGTTTAGCCCTAAGAAGGTAGGGTTAAGCTTTGTTCTTGATGATGGTGACATCGTTGAAATCCACACTCGTTAAGTAGTATTTAACTTTGTTTAAACATCTACAAGATTCTTTTTTGAAAATATTTGGTTATATTACCAGTTTTGCCAACGAGCCGTCAGCCAATACAGAGCAGAAAATAAAGTGGAAGAAATTTACGTGAATAAAATGGAATAGAAAAGTGCTACAAGCGAGAATTACTACGAAGGGATGCTTATGGAGTATACTAAGAGTTTAAGACTACTGAAAAAGGACATACATACGAAAAAATAAGATTAAAATTCAAAAATTAAATGAAAAGAATAGAAAGGAAAAAGGGTATTGATTATCTGCTGGATTGCGCGATACGTTCGATTTCGTTCCGTTTTGCAACGCCGGCGCTCTTGATGTCTTTATTGGAGGCTAAGATTAGTTCCTCTGCGACTGTCTCTTGAATGCTACGAGGGTTGTTCATACTTGCTATACGTGCACCATCAGTTATATGGCGTATTGCAAGATCAATCCTGCGTTGTGGCGCTACATCAACTGAGAGATGGTAAACAACTCCACCGTAACTGACACGAGTTGTATCTTCACAGGGTGCACTGTTCTCGACAGCTTGCACAAGGATATCTATGGGGTTTTTGCCTGTTCGTATGTTGATAATTTCGAATGCTTCTTTGACGAAGTTAGTTGCTTTGGCTTTTTTGCCCGCGTTTTTACCACCGCGCATTAGACCATTAATTAGGCGTTCGACAATGTTGACTTTTGCTTTACGGAAACGTTGGTGCTCGTGGCGACCCATGCTGTGGGGTTCAACCATCGGAGTTAAATTTAAATAACGCTGCAATCCGATGTTTTTTACGGTGATGTCTTTAAAGCTCCATTTTTGAAAAAGCTTGATTTCTTGTGGGTGAGCTACTGTTGTTTGTGACATATTTTTTACCTTGCTGGTTTTTGTTTTCGTCCGTAGACGAGTTCGTTTAGCGAGACGCCGTTAACCATAACGACTTTCCATCTGACACCGGGTATGTCTCCCATAGCGCCACCTCTGGTTCCGCCGATACCCTCGACTACGACTTCATCGTGTTCATCAACAACGTTTAGAGCGCCGTCTCCGGGCAGGAACGCTGTGATAGTTCTACCGTTTTTGATGAGTTGTGTGCGAACGCATTTGCGAATGGCGCTGTTGGGCTGTTTTGATTCGACGCCGACTTTCTCGAGAACAATACCCCTACTTTGGGGTGCCCCCTGCATGGGGTCAACTTTTTCGTCGAGCATAAGCATGCGCCTGTTAAAGTACCTATCGTGCCAACGGAAGTTCTTCCGTTTCTTTGCTAATTGCCTTGCGGCAAATTCGCCTCTTGGTGACTTTGAACCCATACTTAAGATATTCCTTCTTTTGCACATCCATAGTCATAACACTAATATTTAAACAAAACGAAGAAAAAAGACCTTAATTTGTAGATTTAACGTGAGTGCTTGAAATTAAGACCAAATGTATTAACTACTATCAAGTAGAGGGCGCGTTTGATTTGGGTATTTGAGCACATTTGGATAGCGCTATTTTTGTAGACAAATAATTATGAAAACCGTTGGTCTGTAAAACTAAGATGGCACAGAGAAAGATGAAAGCACTAAATTGGATACAAAAAAGATTATCGCTAATGTTCGCACGTTGATAGACAACATCCCAGACTTGTCACCAGACTTTTAGCCCCTCACCGTATCGGTATGGAGCTTGAACTTTCACTAAGAAGAGAACACTATGAAACGACTGCGCCATCAAACTAATCTTCTTAGTGTTCAAGTCCAAACCGGTCACCCTATAACTACCCATTTTTAGAAAGCTTTTTACATCTTTTCAAGCATATGATTGCCGAGGAGGTTTTCAATGGAAAAGAAATGCCCCGTTTGCAAGAAAAAATACACCACATTCAACGCGAAATCAAAGTACTGTAGCGACGCCTGCGCCAGAAAAGCAGGCAAATCATAAACAAACATTAAAGCAACAGATACTAATTTAAAAAACGCAAATATCTTTTAATGGAAAACTTAGATCATCGTTGCTCGACGCAATTCCAGTCGCTCTAAATCCAAGCAGTCATCACAAAGATCAGAACTCGGTCGATTAAAACGCCGCCGCATCACAACACGGGGAAACATCTTGCAGCTTTTGATCCAATGCCACCTGTCAGGTTCAGCGCCCTTAACATACTCGACCATTCCAGGCACCTAAATAAGTATTAACCCCCAGATATTTCTAACTTACGCAATCTCCACGCCCCACAAAATAAGCATGCTTTTATTTGGGGCGCAAGAACTACTGTTACCTAAACCCTAAACTTGCGTTTGAAAGGTTGCATACAGCATGGTTGAACTCAGAGCACAGGAACAACAAATCCTCTCAGCCCTTAGACAATGCGGAAGCGCCTCAGTTGAGACACTCGTCGAATCCTGCGGCTTACCAGATGCAGCTGTGATGCGCAACGCATTAACTCTGCAAGAAAAAAACCTGCTAACCATACAAGCGGCCACCCGCAATATCATTAAACTCACCGCTGAAGGCAAATCCTATGTCCAAAACGGTTTGCCTGAAAGAAAGCTAATCTTAACCGTAGCCCAACTTGGAGGCAATGCAGACTTACTCAATGCTGCCGAACAGGCAGGACTTGAACAGCAATTTATCCAAATCGCATTGGGCTGGGCTATCCGCAAGAAATGGGCGATTTACTCGTCTCAAAATAACAGTCTAAACATATCCGAAACGCTACTCCACAATATGGTGGTTCCTGAGGGCTGTGATGAAACGCTCCTGAAATACCTCTCTGAAAAAGAGCAAACAACCCTCGAAGATGTAAGCGGCGACTTAAAAAAAGCAGCAGAAGAGCTAAAAAAACGCAAATTGGTAACAATCGAGCTCAAAACAAGCCGCATCCTTAAGATTACTGAGGAAGGCAAAAAAGTTGCAGAAGAAAGCACAACATCAACACCCGAAGTTACAAAGATCACGCCTGAACTTATTATCACGGGTAAATGGCGAGAAGTCAAACTGCAGAAATACAATATTGAAGCGCCTGTTGCGAAGACGTGGCCGGGTAAAAAGCATCCCTATCTGAGTTTTCTTGACGAAGTCCGAGATAAGTTGGTACAGTTGGGTTTCCAAGAAATGACTGGCACACAAGTGGAAACCAGCTTTTTCAATTTTGATGCGCTCTATGTGCCGCAGGACCATCCAGCACGTGAGCCAAGTGACATTTACTATATCAAAGATCCCAAGTATGGCGACATTAAGAGCCATGCCGCTGTGCTTGAGCGTACGAAGGAAACGCATGAAAACGGCGACAAAACAGGTTCTACAGGATGGGGCTACAAATACTCGCTTGAAGCTGCCCAACGCTTGATTCTGCGGGGACACGGTACATGTCTAAGCGCTCGAACCTTGGAAAGCGGTAAGTTTGAGGTGCCCAGCCGCCACTTCTCTATCGCTCGCGTCTACCGCCCCGAAATCACCGACCGCACTCACCTCTCAGAATTCAACCAAGTCGAAGGCATAATAATCGATGAAAAACTAACGCTCAAAGACCTCTTGGGTGTCTTAGGCAAGTTCGCGCTGGAAATCGCGGGCGCCGACAAAGTTCGCTTTAAACCCGACTACTTTCCATTCACCGAACCCAGCGTAGAACTCAGCGCTTACAAAGAAGGATACGGCTGGATAGAATTCGGCGGCTCAGGCATATTCCGCCCCGAAGTCACCACGCCACTGGGCGTTAAAGTACCAGTTATCGCTTGGGGCTTGGGGGTGGATCGATTATTCATGATGCGATCAGGAATTGAGGATATCCGCATGATTTTTAGCCAAGACCTAGAATGGCTACGCAAAAAACAGGTGACCTAAAAATGCCGACGATTGATGTTGATTACACTGAACTGCAACGTTTACTTAATATGAAATTAGGCGGCGATATGGAGAAACTAGACGACATACTCGCGTACATTAAGGGCGAGGTTAAGGCGTTCAATGAAAAAGAAAATTCTGTAAACATAGAAATGAAGGATACTAACCGTCCGGATCTTTGGAGCGTCGAAGGTTTAGCCCGTGCACTAAGGGGTTATATCGGGCAAGAAAAAGGCATAAAACAATATGCTGCTGGCGAATCAGCTGTCGAAGTAAACGTAGATGCAAAACTCTATGGCATCCGCCCTTACATCTGTTGCGCAGTTGTCAAAGATATTCACCTCTGCAATGAAGTAATCAAGGGCATCATGCACTTGCAAGACAAACTTGACCAAACCCATGGCAGAAACCGACAGAAAACATCCATCGGCATCTACAACCTTGACCTTATCACGCCACCGATTATGTACACTGCAGTTAATCCTGCGGATGTACAGTTTGTTCCTTTAGGCTTCACTGAAAAAATGAACTTGAACGAAATCCTTGAGCGACACCCCAAAGGCGTTGAATACGGTCTCATCGTCAAGAAAAAACCGCTCTACCCTATACTCTACGATAGCAAAGGTAAAGTGCTCTCGTTCCCGCCAATAATCAACTCCAGCGACTTGGGTAAAATCACGGAAGAATCGCGGAATTTGCTCGTTGAAGTCACGGGCACGCTGCAAAAGACGGTTCTAAATACGCTTAATTTGGTGACTTTGGCGCTTATTGATCGCGGAGGCAAAGCATACAATACAACAATCAATTATCCTAAGTACTCAGATTATTTTGAGGAAACTGTTATTACACCTAACTTTAACAACAGATTCTTTGAACTTAGCGTCGAGGAAACGAACAGACTTTTGGGACTTGAGTTATCGGCTGATGAAATTGCCGATTTACTTTTAACCGCGGGTTTGGGTGTGGAAAAATTAGCCGCAGATTGCCTAACAGTTCTGGTACCCTGCTACCGAGTGGACGTCATGCATCAAGTGGACATTATTGAAGATGTTGCAATCGCTTACGGTTACAATAATATAGAGCCCTTATGGCGTGAACTCCCAACAACTGGAGGAGCCAAACCAGATCAGCTCTTAATTGATGTGGCCCGCAACTTAATGGTTGGGCTGGGTTACCAAGAAGTCCTCAACACTACTCTAACAAATCATGAAACATTATTCCAAAAAATGAACACACCGCCAACTTCCGTCATCGAAATAGCCAACCCCAAAGTAAACACAATGACATGCCTACGAAATAGCCTCCTTCCAACTCTCATGGAGTTCCTTAGCATAAACCAATCAGTAGAATTTCCGCAGAAAATCTTTGAACTCGGAAAAGTCACCCTGCCCGACGGGACAAAGGAAACTCGAACACTGGATGAAGAGTGGCTTGCGGCAGTTACGACGCATCCGAACGCGAATTTTAGTGAAATCAAGTCAGCGCTGGATTCGTTTATGGCTAACTTAGGCGTCGAATGGGAAATCAAGAAAGCTGAACACCCAAGCTTCATCGAGGGCAGAGTTGGCAAAACCATCGTTAATGGCTGTAACGTTGGCTTTGTGGGCGAGGTTAACCCGCTGGTGCTTGAAGCATGGAAACTTGAGAACCCCGTAGCAGCGTTTGAAGTAAACTTCCAAGCCCTCGCTAACAAACTCAAGAGAACCAGTAGTTAGAACCAGGGAAAGGATAACCGTTTTTCCTTGTCGTTTATTAACCATGTATAAACGACTATGTTAAACAATAGGTATTTGGTCACCGAGTTTTAGTTTAGTCGATCTGGATTTTCTTATCAATCGCCGTGTAAACGTTGCGTTCAATTGTACGTTTGAGGTTGCTCATTTTATCTGATGTTTCGTTATAGGAGTTGTCTTTAACGGTTTCGTGGGTTTCTATGCTTGTCTTTCGTGCTTTTAGCTGGTCGACCTGTTCTTGGTACTGAGTGACATCACGTTTTATCTCATCCATCTTTGAAGACATAACCAGTTGATCTCGGTTCTTAGCCATCTCGACACAGCGAATCTGCAAATTAGCCAAAGAATTGTTATGCAATATCTCGTTTACTGCCTGCTCAGCTTTCCGGGCTTTATCCGACTTAAGCTTAAGAGTATCTTGCGCTATCATGTCCTCAAGCTTAATTAGAACCTCTTTTAACACTGGATACCCCACGGGCTCAGCAACTAGCGCATCAAAAGGCATATCCAGATACTGAATAATTTTGGAAAGTTCGTCAGGTCTTATACCTCCGCCACCACCAGAAGTAGCTAGCGCCTGCATCTTGATAAAGGGTTTCTGAAGGTGGCGCATAGTGGTTTTGAGTTCGGTGTTTAAGTTTTCTATTTCTGTATTGACCAGATTAAGCTTGTCGATAGGTCCTTTGGTTGTCATGCCTTCGATTTTTTCTTCTATCTCCGCGATTTCCTCCTCAAGGGGTATACGCTCGTTTATTAGGCTATCTTTATCCTCTTGGAACGAGACAAGTTGTTTTTCCATGTCTTGAAGTTCGTTTAGTTGGTTTAGGGCTTCTTCTAACGTTTTAGTTTTAACATATTCTTTGGTTACATAGTCGTTTAAGCTATTGTAAGCCTGCTTAGCTTTTTCATAAATGGCGAGGAATTTTCGTCTATCCATAATGAAGAAAGGTGATATACGGGGAAACCAGTTTTTGATGTCTATGTCAGTTACGAAAAGGACTTTTTGGGTATCTTGGACATATCGGTTAATTGTGTCGTAGGAAACTTGTTCAGGCGGAGTGACTTTTTTAAGTCGGTCGAGGAATAGGCGGGCGAGTTTGTTTAAGGCTCGTGCGCGGTTGTAGACCTTCATGTTTCTTTTTTCGATTTCTTTGCTGCTAACATCGAAGAGCAATTTGCTTATGTCAACAACGGCTTGAATGGAGAGGTTCATTTCGTCACGCAATTTTTCGGCTTGAGTTTGAACAGGAGTAAGGATTGTGCTAGTTTGTTCGTCTAGCCAACGCTTTGCCTCTGTGGAAGATGAGAAATGGGTGGTTGCTTCAGTCAATACGCTTCACTTGCCATAATTGTATTTATTGCTGACTTATCAATTTTAGCCAAAATTAACTACGCTTTTTTTGGTAGCTACTCTTAAATAGGTACTTGGGTGTTCTTAAATAAAATAGATGAAAAACATGAACACTAAAAAGTTAGCCTTCGCCCTCATAATGGGAGCCCTTGGAGCAGCATTGTTTGCCATATCTTTCTCCATAGCCCCCATCGCACCGTCTTTAGCCTTCGATTTCAGTCTAATCGGTGTTCTCGTCGCAGGTTACTATGGGGGACCGAAAATTGGCTTTTTAACTGGACTTATCGCTGGAGTCTTACCTGGCATAATGTTTGGACCCTTAGGTACGGGCGGCGTTTTAGGTTTAATAGGTTTACCCTTAGGCAAAGCCCTCACAGGCATGTTTGCTGGATTAATTTCTTCAGCTATAAAGTTTGATCAGGAATCCCGTCCAGCCATTCTTGCTATTCCAGCCACATTCATTGCCTACATACCAGAGAGTTTATTCACATGGGGCTACTTCGTTTTGCTGCTCGGGACAACCGTTGGAACCGCCGTATTTTCGACAATTTTACTTAAAGCGATAATTGAGGTTTCCCTTATGAGTGTGGTCATGGTGATTCTGCTGAGAAACAAAGGCTTTAGCTGTTATGTTCGCTCGCATTTTCTGCTAAGCAAGCCCACATTATAACAACCTCTGAGCATCATTCTTTTTATTAGAGAGAAAGAAACGTTAGAAGCCTAAGGCTTGCCCAAGCACCTTAGGATTAATTTGCCCGGCCTTGAAGATTCGACCTGTCTTAGCGTTGTTAATCATCAACAGAGCGGGGGCAAATAAGCCGTGGTCGATTTTGTAGAAGTCCTTATCAGCATCGAGGAATATTTGCAGGAATGGTTTGCCGTAGTCCTTAGAGTTCAGTGAGGGGGCATCGTTGACGAGTTTTTGGAGAGCTGCTTCGTCATCGTAATCAACAGTTAGGTAGACGGTTCCGCCGTAGAGTATAGCATCGTTTGTGCGCGCCATCGCCACTTCAAAGTCTGGTCCAACTGGCGGAATTGGGCAGTAACCCATGGCGTAGCGTATAACTTTTGGACTCAAGCCCAATGTACGGAGTTTGTGAATGCCCACTTCGACAACGCGGCCTGCAACCTGTGTTAAGCCGGCGACGCTTGCTGTGGGGGCAACAACCACTATGAGGTTTGCTGCTGAAATACCGCATGCAGTGCAAACCTTCTGTAAGAGCACATCAGAGGGAAGGACATTGCTTTCTAGGGTGATGACTGCTTTGTCGCTTTGGTCTTTGTAAGCGATTTCCTCGTAGATGTCCTTTGGTTTGAGGGCTATTGCGCGGGCGGGTCCTGAGCCGATGGCGATTGACTCGCCGTCTTTTATGCGCCAGCCTGCGAATTGGGAACCTAACATGGCTATGGCGGGGTGGTCTGAGGTTATGGTTACGGATGGAAAAGTTATGTCACCATAGGTTTTGAAGCCCAGTTCTGCTTTGCCTGCTCCGCCCAAGCAGAGTTCAGTGAGGATTTTGCCTGCTTCAAACCCACCGGGGGCCTTAACACCTGCGTCGATGATGGTGGCTCCTGCAGTGGATTTGGTGACGGCGACGCCGTAGAATTCTGGTTTATCGAGGAAGTTCTGGGCTTTCTCCCAAGCTAAATGGTTAACGCTTAATACACTACCCATAACAGTTACACCTTAAAGATTGTCTTTATGAGGATTATTAGGAATATTAAAGTTAACGCTTCACGATAAATTTTACTCATGCCAACGGGGTATTTTTTTTAACTTACCTACAGGCTAACACTAACGTATTTGAAGTCCAAAGCTCACTGCAGAATAACAAACCTCACTTAAAAAACTAAAAAAGTAAAAGCTAATCAGGGCCTGTATCCACCAAACGTGCAAAGCGCCAAAGCGGCAGCAGTTAAATCCGCTGTTGTTCCAGGGTTGCACATATTTCCTGAAACACGCAGCTTCTGATCGAACTTTAACAGTAGCTTTCGCCCTTTTTCGGTTTCTACGCCTCCATGGTTCAGCACTTCGCGTGCTTGAGCGGAAACCTGCTGTGCCCTCTCCGCACAGACTTTGCGTGCTATGAAAGTGTCTGCTCGCTGGGCGAGAATTTTGAGGAACGTCTGCACAACTGCATCGTTTAGGGGCAAGCGCTCGAGCTGCTGTTTTAGGTAAGGATAAGCCAAATCAAAGGTGATTGCATAGTTGTTGACCCATTCATAGCATATGTCATCGTAGCCCGCAGCGATTTTGAAGACCTCAAAGAGCCCCACGTCTTCTTTGAGCAGACGCTCCTTGGAGTTTGGGTCTGTGACATCCAAGTCAGGGGCGCCGCCGAGCCCGCTGGGACATGCAACGTCCACCGCTTCATAGAGGTGAACCGAATCCAAAGCAGAAGAGGATCTAACCACCGCATCTATGTTTTTGCGGAAAACAGAAAAATCCATCGAGAAAACTTTAGTTGTTGATGTCATGCCAGCGGCAACTGCAATAGGCACAAGCAGCATAACCGTCCCCAAAATCGTGTTTCCGCCACGTTGCCAAGTCGCAATGTCTGCTGCGCAGGATTTGATTAGTTCACCCAAGCCCACCTTACTCATATCCAGCTGACCCTCAGCCACAGCTGTTCCGCGGTTTGCCGCCTCTTGAAAGCTGGGTCCAGCGGCGATTGCTGATGCCAAAAAATGCTCCACCCGTGTATTCTCAAAACTGGCGCCGAAACCAACGTTACCGGGTTTCTGCACGCTAACCTCAAGAATTATTGCTGTCTGGAGGCATTTTGAGATATGTTGGGCTTTTTTGCAGTTATTCATGAGATGCACTGACACAATTGGCTTAAAGAAGGTTTATTAAAGTTACCAAAAAACTTTCCACAGCCAAGAGAAACGCCAAAGGTGTACAAATGAACGCGCGTGAAGGAGACCTAATAAAAACCAAAAACAACATCGTATTTGATGTAAAAGGCCTAGTTCACCCTCCTAACAAAATCATCGCTTTTCCACGCTTCATACCCCAAGCTGACGGCACAAGGAAAAGCAAAGATGACACATACGGCAAAGTCTACAGCCTCGGCGACAGATTCAAGTATCTACAGGAAAATACACCTAACCTCATCGTTTTTGACCCAGTTTTCGGTGAAACCCTCTGTGAAGTCCCAACCACGCAAGTAGCAGAACATTATAAGCCGGAAGAAAAACTATGGTCCCTACGAAACGCCAAAGACCTAACCATACTGGAAACCAAAGCGCTACAACTGGCTAAAACGCTCAAGGCAAAAGCTGACATTCCGTGGAGTAACATAGGCATTTCAGGCTCAATTATGGCTGGGTTAACCACTGTGACCTCGGATATTGACCCGTTGGTTTATGGCTTGGAAAAAAGTCGCAAAGCATATGCTGCATTGCAGCAACTTCGCGAAACTGCTGATTCAGGCTTCAAACCTTACACCACAGCGGAGTTAAAAGCACTCTATGATTTCCGCGTGAAGGACACGCAGATGAGTTTCGAAGATTTCCAAGCGGTTGAATCCGGCAAGGCGTTTCAGGGCATGTTTATGGGAACGGATTACTTTATCCGCTTTGTAAAAGATTGGAACGAAATTGGTGAGCAATATGGCGATGTATGCTTTCAGAACAGCGGATACTGTAGAATAGCCGCCACCATCGCAGATGCGCAAGATGCGCTTTTTACGCCATGTACCTACAAACTCAGAAACGTAGAAGTACTTGATGGACCCGAACTTGAGCGGATTGAAGAGGTTGTTTCCTTCCGCGGCAGATTTTGCCAACAAGCCACAAAGGACATGCAGATTGAAGCGCAGGGAAAAATTGAACATGTAACCAACAAAAAAAGTGGTATCGAACACTACCGTTTGATATTGGGCAATAAACCCCAAGACTACATGGTTCTCAGGCTTTAATGCAGGGCTTTTAGGACCTGCTCGTAGTATCGTTGGCAATAAGTCAGGGTGACTTGCATGAAGTTACCTTTTGGCGCTTGAACCTCTTCGAGGTTGCCTTCAACTATTATGGTTTCGTCGCGTTGGACTTGTTGGCGGAATTCCTCCATGTAACTAAACACACGCACAGTTTCAAGGGCTTCTCTTGGTCCGCTGATGACTTCTAAGGGTTCAATACCATAGACAGATGGAATAAAGGGTCCATCATCATCGGCTGTCACACGCGCTTTGAGTTTCACCCAACCCTTTTGCTTGATGTGTACATTTGGGTCGTATTCATTTTGGATTTCGCTCCAAGCTTTGACGGGTTCGAATTCGGCTTTAATAATTCTGTCGCTGTTTGGGCGATCATCGTAAAGTCCATAGATCATTTTTCGGCGCTGATGCCAAACAAAATCAGGGGCAGTTAAATTTTTGAAGAGCCAAATCTTGCCCGCCATAGCCTCGTCGAATTCGAATTCATTACTAAACCCAGAAGCGCCATCTGAATATAGTTGCGCCATCGTTTGGCAGATTTTTTTGTTTTCTGCCTTGCCGTAGATAGTGAAATCGATATCGGAGTACTTTGGGTGATGGAAGCCATGAAGCATTGAACCGAACACACCAAAACTCTCCGCGGAAACGCCTGATTTGCTTGTTACAAAACCTAAAACTCGTTCCATCGCAGCTAACAGTGGATCTGTTGGGCCTTTTTTAAGCAGCTCCAAAAGCCTTGGCTTAGGTTGCCGTGCTTCAAAAATGTCCTCTTGTGGTACTCCGACGATTTTTAGTTCCAGCATCGGGTGGTCTATGAGGTACTGGGGGTAGGTTTTGGCAACGAGTTTCATGCCTTCGTCGTTATAGAACTTGTAGAAAAGTTCGCTTCTGCCTTCTCTTGGTGCACGAGGGTCAGTGGAGTGGAAGATTTTGGAGCTGGCGTATTCAGCGTCACATATGTAAGCGTTGGTGGGATGTAAGTAGCCGAAGACGCGGAAAATTATGCCCTCGTGGCTTTGGATGGCGTCGCGGTCACGCAGTTTCAGGTTGGCCATATGTACTCTTCTTCCGAAGTTGCTGTGCCGACAACAACTTGGTAGAATACTGTGTTGTCGCGTTTAGATTGAACTTTCTCGAGTGTGCCTGCGACTTTGATTTGCTGTCCCGCGCGGGCTACGTTTCGGTAGCATCCGATGTTTGAGGTAACCTGTGTGGGGATCTGTTCGAGATCGAACTCAGATTGACCGTCTTGGGGTTGATAGTTTGTGATTTTGTAGATTGCTGGGCGATACATCGTTTGCGTGTCATCGCAAACCGTTGCCAAGAACCGAATGGGTGCCAGCGGTGTATAGGTGTAGTCGCCATAATTGTCCTTGATTTCCGAGGGGTTCTTGGTGGCGTTGTACATCCAGATTTTTCCCTGATATTTGCCGACGAATTTGCGTGCGGCTTCGATGCGGTTGCCCGCTATATAGCTGACTGTGCCTTGGTTAGCGAGAATATGCAGGGTCTGCTCGACTTGGCGGAAGTTGTCTGTGCCGTAAACTACAAAGTCGATGTCTGATTCAGGAGCATGCATATCAAGTGCTATGGAACCGTGAATTCCTAAATTGTCGTAGGATACACCTGATTCTTTGTGGATAATGTTAACGATTTCGAGTGCGAGCTTTTGCAGCCCATCTGGATTTGGGAGGTTTTGGAGCCAGATTAAGCGGTCTTTTGGGACAAACACCTGCTCTATTTGATTCAGAGGTGCGGTTATGAGCTCTTTGCCGCGTGTTTCATCGTAGAAGAGATAATTGGGGAAGTTCTTTCGGAAGGCTTCGATAAAGGTCTGGTAGTTTTTGGCAGTGTATAATTTCTCCGCGCGAAACAGCTGGCTAGTTAGGGGTTTTGTCCCGAACTTCCATGTACGCGAGAGCATTTGCACGTTGAAGAGGTCTTTGTATTTTGCGGGGATATACTTTAGGAATGCAAAAACCCTATCGTCAGGATGTTCGTAACCGAAAGTGTTCATGATGAAGCCGTCTTTGGTGACGAATGTGTCTCCATCGGCTGGTTCCCATATTGTTGCTTCTTCCGTAAGCTTGCACCGAGAGAGATAGATTTGGCGAATACTAAAAAAGCTATTGCAAGCAAATTTGTCTTGCTCTTTACAATTTTTTCTACACCTTATTATTTGTCGGCTCAACAATTGCTTAATTGCGAGATTATTTATCAGCAGTTACAGGTAGATTCATGTTGTTTATTGGCGCCTGCTATCTAAAAGCTTGAGCTGGTTATACGTCTGTTTTGGGGATCTGAGTTTAAAGCTAGGACTGTGGCTCTCTGAGTCTTACCCGCCTTTCGAAGCGGGAATCAAAACTGTTTTTTGTTAAAAAGTGCCACAGCCCCAGCAAGTAACCCGACAGCAACAACCACAGCTAAGACAATAGTGAAAGCGAGCGCATTCTGCAAGTTAAGTAAAGTCGGCACTAACGGAATGACAGAAATCTGGTTACCCCCATAAATCACTAATATAGCCCCTACTAGCACTGAAGGCGAAGCCACCCCGATTAAGACACCTGCGCCGCATGCAACAGCTATCATGGAAAGGCTGGTCGCTAAAGACTGCCCTGCATCGGTTAAAACAGTTGTTGACAACGTGCCTGTGGTGACGAAGTCAGTTACAATTCCCACGAGCACTGCTATTATGCTGGCTATGGCAACGCAACTGTAAACCGAGAAAAACTTTGCCAGTATAATGTCTCGGCGTTTCAGCGGTCTGATCAAGAAGAGATCGTAAACATGTCTATTCTTCTCGTTGATTATAAAGACGGCAAGCATAACAGCTGAAAGGGTACCGCCTATACTGGAAACCACAATAGATGAGATAAGGGTAAACGGAATTTCCTGCCCTGAACTGCCTACTGAGATGAAACGAAACATCAACGCGATTAAGGGCAAACCTACCCAGAGGAAAATCATAACTTTGGACTTGTAAAAGCCCCGCAACTCATTGGTAAAGAGTAAACCCAGCTGCATTAGTTCTCTGCCTCCGAAACATAGTTGAAGTATACCTGGTCAAGCGAAGGCTCCATCAGCCAGACGCCTAGCACGCGAATACCCAACGATACAACTTCCTTTACGACGTCGTTTATGGCTTGCTCTTCGTTTGCACCTTCAAGGAGATTTACCAAAACTATGCCTGCTTGAGACTGCGTCACGCTCGATACGCCTCTGACTTTGTTTAGCTGTTGCCATTTATCGCTGTCACCTGAAAGTAGGACTTCGACTGTTTTTTGGTGAATGAGCTGTTTTTTGAGTTCTGCCACGGTACCGACTTGTTTGATAGCGCCGTGACTGATTATACCCACCCGGTCTGCAACGTCTTGCACGTCGCTCAAGATATGGGAGGAAAACAGAATTGTTGTCCCGTTCTTCGCCAACTGCACCACAATGTCTTTGAATTGGTGGCGACTCAAGGGGTCCAGCCCACCTAGTGGCTCATCAAGGATTAGCAGTTTGGGTTCATGAAGAAGCGCCTGTGCCAACCCAACCTTCTGCGTCATACCCCCAGACAGTTGAGAAATTCGTTTATGTCTGGCATCAGCCAAACCGAGCATATCGAGGATTTTTGGAATTCTCTCTTCTAGTTGATCCTCAGTTAAACGCGAAAGCTTACCAAACGTCTTGAGCGCCTGATTTATGGTGTGCCAATCTTGGAACGCCACGGCTTGGGGTAGGTAACCCAATAACTTGTAGATTTCATCTTTGTTTTTTGGGACAGTGTAGCCGCCTATTGTGATTTCTCCCTGGAAATCGCTAATTAAACCAACTAGGATTTTCATAGTGGTGGTTTTTCCAGCGCCGTTGGGACCGATGTAACCAAAGATTTCACCTTTCCTTATGGATAGAGATATTTCATTTAAGGCGTGAAAACTGCCGAAGCTTTTTGAAACTTTATGGAGAGTAACGAATTCGTTGTTATCTTTTAGGCTATTACCGTTCATTGTGTTCCACTCTGATAGCACTTTTTTAGGGCTTATTTGCTGTGAGGCAGTATAGGCAAATAACTATTTAAGTCAAACGAAATCGCTTTCATATTATGAAAGTCCATCTAGTTTAATGAAGAAAATAAAAACACCAGATATTCGGCCTATCAATCACAAACGACATAGAAGAATGTACTACTCCGTTTAGTCCAGAAATCTTGACTAACTTTTCTATCGTTAGTCCAGAAACCTTGACAAAAAAGCATTTAACCAAATTCCGGCGGGTAGATTATTGGTTAAGCATGAACACCCAGAATAAACTGCCATACCGCTGTTTCTCCTCTTTATGATTTGTTCATGCTTAACCCTCTTTTCATAATTCTAGAATCAACTGCAAAACTAACAATTGTGAAATAATAAAGTAGTCAATTTGTAGATTTCTTTTTTCGAAAATCCAGAAGGGTTAGCGGTTTGTTTTTTTGAACCACACTGCACCGATGAGAGCGACTGTTATGGCGGTTACTGCTGCAATCGGATTGATAGCCTGTAACGCAGTGTAGAAAGCAGCCAAAAACGCAATCACTACAATAAAAGAAACTACGACCACCAAACTGCCTAAGGCTAAATTTTTGTGGCTCAACATATTCAACCTCACAAATACATTCACAAGTATTCTAAAAGGGATGTTTTGATTTAATGCTAAGCATTCGAACAGACTGTTCAGTATTTAGAACAAAAAGCGGCTTTGACTGCAATAAAGGATAAACTAATCTAAAATACAAAGAAGAAGGGATTAATCTTCTTCAGCTATTTTACGCTCTTTAACTTTAAGCGCGTCTTCATCACCCATAACTTTGAAGGTTTCTGTTAGCTCATGTTTGTGCAGGAACTTTTTAACGGTTAAGCGCACATATTTTTTGCTGAGTGCTTCGCCTTCGCCCTTTACAGTTACGGTTTTGCCTTCGGTGGTTACATCTCCGCCTGTTTTTTCTTTAAGGAAATCAGCTAGTTTCTCGATTAGTTTTGCTTCGTCACCTTTGAGTTCGGAAGCGTTAACTTTCATTTCAACCATTTTCTATTTCACCTCGATTACGCCACGCTAATGCTGCGTTGTGCTGTTTTCTTCACAGCTACAGGATTGATAAGTTTTCCGCTTGTCCCAATCAGTTCGCCTGAATTAAAAACAAAAAATAAGGAAAAAAATCTCTTAACGTGAATGCCCGAAATATAACGTATAAAACTGGACAAAACCGCACTGCAGAGGCGAGAAAATTATTTGTGGACACGGAAAATGAAACATGTAATTAACTAGAAACTGGGATCCGCATATTTTTTTAGGTCAGTTCGCCCGTCGAGTCTTATTCACAGCATATGCTCAGACTCTAAGTGCACATCATTCCAAAAATCTAAACAACAGTACAGCTTAAGACTCTTGCGCCATTAACCTAAACTGTGTGCCTTTTCGTTGACAAATTCTAAGCAGACATCAGCTTTCATAATTATCAATTATTCTAGTTTAAGTATGACCATGTTTTTGTTCACCCAATAAATTGTCTGAGTTGCTTTTAAAAATAACAAAGTTTAAAAGAGGAAATAGTATTTTATGAAGGTTTTATCAGAAGCTGCTGGCACCTGTATGAATCAGCAAAACGCTGAACCCCACGCGTTGGTGTCCAATAAATCATAATAACAAGGAGGAAAAGAAAAGAAAATGTTATCCCGAGATTGCGACGGATGCTCTCAAATGAAAGCATGTAGCAGACGCTTCAATATTACTGGAAAGTTTGAGAAGGTCTACTGCCCAGACGGAACAGCTCATCTAATCGATGACGCATAAAATAATAACTCTGAATTTTCTGGGAACTGTTTTTTCCGGATTTTTATTTCAGGTTTTCAAGCTTCTTCTTTATTTCAAGTAGCACTTCTGTGAAGTCTGCTTGTTTCTTAGAATGGTGCAGAATAGTCTCGTAGCCCTTAGGAGATAAGACCTTCTCAATAGCTTTCATGGTTCTAATGTTTCCAAAGAGGCGGTAAGTACAGAATAGTATGACTTTTTTGCCCGATACCGCCGGCAATGCTTCTATGAATTCGCGATTTTCCTTGGCTGGGCTAGCGCCTTCTACGGTGTACCCAAAATTAACAGGTCAAAACCCCCAAGGCTATCCACCACGGTTGAGACCATGTCGCAGAGCGACGCTCCTGCTACGTTGGCTATGGCTTGAGCTAAACGTTTAGTATTTCCAGTTCTGGAAAAGTAAACTACTGCGGTTTTCATAATTTTATATAGCAACTAATCGTTTAATATAACATTCGATTGTACCTTATGGTGACAATTTTAATAGTTGCACCAAACAGTAATCTCTGAAGCGAAAACTATGGATTACAAAGTAATTGCCGAATCGTACGAAAAAATCGAAGCCACAACCAAACGCTTAGAAATGACCGACCACCTAGTCGAATTGCTAAAAAAAACGCCTAAAGATATTATTGCACGGGTTGTGTATTTGACGCAGGGCAAACTCTACCCTGATTTTGAAGGCATAGAAATGGGCGTGGCAGAGAAACTTGCTATTAAAGCCCTGATGCGTGCGTCTGGGGGCAGCGAAAGCGCAATCAAAGCAATGCTACAGAAGAATGGAGACATCGGCGAAACTGCAGAGAAACAACTTGGCAAACGTAAACAATCCACATTTTTCATCAAAACCTTAACGGTTCAGCGAGTGTACGAGACACTTAATAAGCTAGCAAAGACCTCGGGCAGCGGCGCTGTAGGCACCAAAATGGCGCTTCTATCGGGCCTTTTGACGGATGCTTCACCGAAAGAAGCGAAATGGCTCATCAGATCAGTCACAGGCAACTTACGTTTGGGCATCGCAGATATGACTGTACTCGATGCATTGGCAATTGCCTATGGAGGAGGCAAAAAAGCCCGAGAACAAATCGAGCGCGCCTATAACATATCCTCGGATCTTGGCAGAGTCGCTAACGTCGTCGCCACGTCGGGGCTTGAGGGTATTGAAAAGTTTCAAGTTTTAGTCGGCGAACCCATACGCCCTATGCTGGCTGAACGGTTAGGAGTGCCCGAAGAAATACTTGAGAAGTTCAGCGGCAAGTGCGTAGCCGAATACAAATACGATGGCGAGAGGGTTCAAGCACACAAAAACGGCGACAAAGTCTCACTATTCTCGAGGCGCCTTGAGAACATTTCAGACCAATATCCTGACGCCGTCGAATTAATCCGCACCCAAATAGAGTCCAAAGTAGCCATCATCGAGGCTGAATGCGTCGCCATAGATCTCGAAACCGGTGACATGCGCCCCTTCCAAGAGTTGATGCACCGAAGACGCAAATATGGGGTCCAAGCAGCCATAGAACAATACCCCATATCGCTGTTCGCTTTTGATGCCCTATATGTAGACGACAAAGACCTAACTCAGGACGCCTTCCCGCAACGACGGAAAGTACTGGAAAAAATCATCAAACAAAGCATCCGAATAAAACCCGCTACTCAAAGGTTGGTCAAAAACATCAAAGAACTTGAAGATTTTTTTGAGGAAGCCATAGAAGAGGGCTGTGAAGGACTTATGTGCAAATCCGTTGCTAAGGACTCTGTATATCAAGCAGGCAATCGTGGTTGGCTATGGATAAAATACAAACGCGATTACAAGAGCGAAATGCCCGACACAGCCGACTTAGTCGTAGTTGGCGCTTTTCACGGAAGGGGCAAACGCGTCGGAGCATATGGCGCTCTGTTACTAGCTACTTACAATACGGATACTGACACGTTTGAAACCGTAACCAAATGCGGCACCGGCTTCACCGACAAAGATCTAGCCAATTTGCATGAGATGCTGCAAAAACATGTGGTTCCACGCAAGAACAGCCGCGTCCAGTCTACATTGGAAGCAGACGTGTGGTTTGAGCCAGCGGTGGTTCTAGAGATTTTGGGGGCGGAAGTCACTCTTAGTCCCATTCACAGGGCGGCTATGGATTCTATCCGTAAAGGTAGCGGACTAGCGATTCGTTTTCCTCGTTTCACGGGCAAGTACCGCAATGATAAAAGCCCTCAAGACGCCACCACATCCAAAGAGATAGTTGAAATGTACAATGGGCAACTCAAAAAAATCAGTGAATCCTCATCTTAAGAGAAAGCTAAAACTGATAAACCAGCAAGTGCCTATTTAGATGGGTGTGATTATTTGGCTCAAGACTCAGAAAAAATGAAGGCTATGATATCATTCAAAAAAAGGCTCGAAGATCAAATAGAGAGGCTAACTCAGGAAGCAAACGAGGCCCAAGCTGCGGTGGATACACTTAACATTATTCTGCTTGAAAAAGGCTTTAAACGCGGTGACATAAAAGAGATTCCCGCAACAGCTGCTTTGCCTAAAGAAGTGGTTCTACCAAAACCCGCAAAAGAGCTACTCAAATCTAAAGTGACGCCAGTACCAGCTACTGAGTCAGAAACGGTTATACCCCTAAAAACAATGGATGCAGAACCGCTCGCACTAATGTATTTTGAGAAGCAATCAATCCACGTGATGCCTGACGAAAGCAAGAAATTCAGTGTAGACATACCACCGTTCAGCAACTTTTTGGTGGAGAAAGTCTTTGCCAAGATGCAGGAGAAAGATAAAGAACTAGTTCGACTCGGACAACTTACGCCAGATAAAATGTTTAGCTATAACATCGTCCGCGAATGTGATTTAATCCGCGAAATCATCATCAAAAACGTTGATGAAGAACGAGTAAAAGAGCTTAAGTCTAGCATCCGCTGGACTTTTGAGAAAATGTATGAAAAAATGAAGGGCGCATAGGGCGCTATTGCTGCTTTTGCAAAGAATCAGTTATTCTGTTCTTTGGGCAAAGCCCCACTAGACGGTCGGCTTCTTGTCCATCCTTGAATACAATCATTGTTGGGATGCTAAAAACTTGAAAACGTTCGGCGGTTACAGGGTTCTCGTCTACGTCTAGTTTAGCGATTAGAACCTTGCCGCTGTATTCTTTTGCCAGTTCCTCAATAGTTGGCGCTAGGGCTCTACATGGACCGCACCAACTAGCCCAGAAATCCACTAAAACCACTTTATTATTTTTTAGGGTTTGTTCAAAATTGGAATCGGTTACATGAAAAGGTTCAGTGCTCATCTGTATTTCACCATAAACTATTTAATTTTACGTGCTTGTTTGATATAAACCGTTCGCGAGCAGTTTATTTGCAGAAAACCCAAAGAGTGCTAAGAAGGCAGTGACAGTTTTTCAATTTCTTAACGCTATAGAGTAAGTACAAAGGAAAGGTGCTCAGAGTTTTTCTGGGCAAGAGATTTTCTGCTTTGACTATAAATATTTCTTAAAAAAGAAAAAAGATAAGAAAATTAGTCTATTTTCATTCTCTTAGCTACCTTCACTAACAGGAACACAATAAGTGCCACTATAATGAAGGTAATTAAAGCTATCAAGAAGTCGCCTACACCAAATGACTGGTTTAAAACAGCAACAGAATAAGTAGCTAAGTCAGACATACCCGGTATCGCTAAGCCCAAAAGCGGAATAAGAAAGTCCTTAACAAGTGCCTGAATCAATATGCCAACGTACAATGCTAATATGAATGCAACTGCTAAGCCAAGAATCTTATATTTAGAAAGAAAGTCTTTGAATTCGTTCCATAAGCCTTTAGGTGGTTGAGACGGCGGCGCTTTTTCAAGTGATTCCCTGATTTTTCTTAACTCTAATAACATCTCGTCTTCTTTAGTCAACGAAATAAACCTCGATGTTTTATTCTCACTGTTACCTTTAAAAAACTATCGCTAACTCAGCCCATCCCGGATTGCTGCTTGCGCCCATAAACTCGTAAAGAAACTAAGCAGGATAATATGGTGGGCCGAGGCGGATTCGAACTGCCGACCTTTCGATTATCAGTCGAACGCTCCAGCCGTGCTGAGCTACCGGCCCCCATTTTGACATGACAGAACTCTAATATTAATGTGGGTTTATAAGAATTGTCATAAATCTTTTAATGCTACACCATTATTTGTCTTGTCAGAATGTAGGGCTCGTAGCCTAGCACGGATTAAGGTGTCGGCCTTCGGAGCCGGAGATCGAGGGTTCAAATCCCTCCGGGCCCGCTCATATCCCTTAACGCTAAGCGCTTGCCTATTTAACGATTACAATAGGTTATAATAACAAATTTTAAATCTTCCCCACTATACAATGCGAAAAGACCAAAAAGATCACGGAAAGCAACTATGCTCCGATTCGGCCCCCCAGTTCACACCAGAATCATTAAATAATATTTTACCTTTTTTATAGCTCCTTTGGGGTGTGAATGTAGTCTTTTAGCATCGTGTAATGTTCAAAAGCCAGCGGCTCTGGTAGCATGTTTAGGTTGAATAACTTGATTTCTTGAATTTCGCTGTCTTGCTTTTTAATTTCCCCGCCTATTGGTTTGACTAGGAAACAGGTGGGGTAGTACTCATATTCGATGTCGTCTTTAATTCCTTTTTCTACGTATTCGCCGATTAAGCTGACAACTACAACATCGAGACCGGTTTCCTCTTTGACTTCACGCACGATCGTTTGCTCGATCGTTTCTCCGGGATCCATTCTACCGCCGGGTAATGCCCAGTAACCTTTGAAGGGTATAGTGTTACGTCTGATTAGCAAAATCTTGTCAGGGGGGTATGGTATTATCGCGGTTGAAGTTTTCCCTGTATACTTCTTCATAATATAACCTCACGCTGTTAATTTTAGTCGCCAGTTAATTATCAATGAAATTACGAAAATAATTATACCCGCAAACACCACGATCGGTCCCGGAAAAGGTACTGAAGCGCTGAAAAAAAGTTGCCATGCAAGGACACCTGAGAATCCTGCAATGGCGCCGAAAACTGCACTTAGCACGGAATACCGTTTCATGTGACTACTGAGGCTTTTGGCGGCTATTGCTGGTACGACAACCAAGAAACCAACTAGGAGCGTACCGACAACTTGTATGCCGATTGCCACAACTACAGATACAAGGAAGAGATAAAGTAAGTTTGTCCTGGCAACATTGATGCCTTTTGAGATTGCTAGGTCTTCTGATATCATAGCTAAAATCAGTCTATTATAGACAATTTTGGTTAAGATAACTGCTACCATACAAACCGTTGCTGCCACAAAGGTACTTAGCAAAGTTACTTGAGAAATATCGCCGAAAAGCGCTGCTTCAAGCGCATCCAAGTTATCTCCATACAAAAGAATACCTATAGCCAGTGCTAAAGTGAACATAGCCCCTACGAGGGCTTCAAAAGAAATCTTTGTTGTCCGCTGAATTTGCCAAATTATCGCCGCGGTCACAAACAAAAACGCGAAAGCACCTATGTAAGGATTAAAGTTCAGGGTTATTCCTACAGCTAAGCCGGGTAAGGCAACGTGTGATAGGGCGTCACCAACGAGCGCCATCTTCTCAAGAACCATCAATGAACCAAGATACCCAGCAGCTACGCCTACGAAGATAGATAAAAAGAGACTAAATAGCAATGTGTCCGGCAAAGTCAGGTTTCTCCCCGAATAGTTCCAACGCAGACTGGTTCGCCGTAAATCTGTCTCTGTATATCAGGTTTTCCTAACTGTTCGGATGTTCCATAGAATGTAACGCATTTGTTTAATGCAAGCAAATCATCGGCATATTCTTGCACGATGTGAATGTTATGGGTAATTAGGAAAATAGTTATTTTTTGTTTTTTCTTAATTTCGTTGAGCAGCAGATATATTGGTTCTTCGCTGTCCATATCAACACCCGTTGTAGGCTCATCTAAAAGTAGAACGTTGGGATTACCGTTTAAGGCCCAAGCAATTAGAACCCTACGCAACTGCCCGCCTGAGAGCACGCCTAACCGCTTGTTGAGTATGCTTTTGTCTTTTAACCTCACCATATCTAAGGCACTTTCAAGGTTAATATCTCCTCCAATAGAGAGGAACTCTTTAACAGTTAGGGGGAGATCCGAAACAGTCACGTACTGAGGTACATAGCCGATTTTAACTTTCTCAGTCCATTCAATTAAGCCTGTATGTGGAACAAGAGTAAGCAGTGTACGAAAAAGTACGGTTTTACCTGCACCGTTTGGACCCAAAATGGCTAATGTTGTACCTTTCTTAACGTTGAAGTTAATGTGATCTAGCAAGATTTGGTTTTGAATCTTTACGCCAAGATTCGAAACCTTTAATATGAAACCTTTATCATCAGACATAGTGACACCGTTTTCATCTTCCACAAACGACGAGACAAGCGCGAATAGTATCTGTGAGAGGAGTACAATAAGTTTTTGAGACAAAACAACACTAAACAACTATTCTCCTGCTTAAATCATCGATTTCACGTTCGGAGAGCCAACCTTGATGCTGAAGATAAACAAGCCCGCTTTCAACACCGACACAAAAATCACTGTTATTTAATAAGTTGTTTCTGTCGCCTAAACTCAAAATTTGATTCTCAAAAAAACTGTTTTGTCGCGTAAGAACTTCAACATTCTCAATTAGTGAATTTATTTTTAGGAAACGTGGTCTCAGCAAGTTCTTGCCTTTGGACAGTCCTAACATACCCTTGAGCTTAGCTAAAAAATCAGTCGCGTTAACAGTTGAAGGAGATACACAAAGAATTCTCCGAGCCAACCCAGTCTCATAGCAAACAGTGTAGAAAGGCACATAAAAGAGGGTTGGATTTTTGAGTTGATATTCTATAAATCCTAAGGCCTCAAAACCGGAGTTAATTGTTTCCCGCAGCCTAAGGCTTTTTTTTAGACCATCAACAATGGCTTTTTCCTTCGTAAACAGCCTGTCGGTTTCCTGTTTAAACGTAATCATATTCACCTCGCGAGCTTCCTCAAGTTCAAGAAGTGGTTGACGAGCTAACTTGATTTCACAATCAAGCGCAAAAGTAAGTTTGGATATGTCATATTTTTTTTGTTTACTTAGGTTTTTTGCGTTATTTTCTATGTTCTTAAGTTCCTTTCTAAGGCCTGAAAGCTCTTTTTCTTTCAGCCTTACCTTCTCTTTCCAGCGCCTCTCAAAGTTTTTGTGCCCTTTCTTTCCTTGTGCTTTAGCTTCCAGTTCGCATCGCCTGACTTTTGCTTCTCCGTTTTCTATGAATCTTTGTGTCTTAAACTTCAGATTCTCAAGCATCTTAAGTTCTTTGTCAAAGCCATCGTTTGCGCATTTAATTTTGTGCTGGTGCATCTTTGTTAATTTCGCTATTTGGGGGTTAATGAATTCCTCTTGGGCTTTAATTTTTGCATCAGCTTCTTCTTTTGCAGCGGCGGCTTCGTATTGAATTTCTGTTATATATTGGCTTGTTGTTTTTGTTAGAAATCTTAGGCATTCCAGCAGCTTCTCAGCGTCGTCTTTTAGATAAACCTGCAGTTTATCGAGTGCGATAAGCGTTGTAGAAATTGTTGATTCCTCAAGCAGGGGCAAAAGTAAGGCTGTGGGTATAGTTAACTCGACAGCTTCTTTGCGGTAAATGCTAAATTCCTTCTGAAATAAGGGGTCAGCGATTAAACCTTGAAAAGTAAATCTTTTCTCTTCAGGAGGCTGATGGAAATAGTTATTGTGTTCAATTAAAAAGGCGAGATAGTTTTCCCGGGTACGTTGGTTTGCCTTTAGACTTTCGAAAAAAACTGACGCTGATGGGGACTCCAAATAGGCTATACTATGTGTTGAGCAGTTTAAGCCGTCGAACATTAATGCGCGATTGTTTTTTGGAAACAGCCACAGAGGATAGCAGAATTTAGCGATGAAAACCAGTTTTTCTTGTTGCTGCCTCGCAAGTAAACCGCCACCTTTTTTTCTCTGCATCTCGGCCAGAGAAAAAATAGCAGCTTCTTCTGCCTCGGAGGCTCTACCTGTTTTGAGAGAAAATGGCAGCATATAGCGTTTAGTTGCAGAGGTTATCATTGAGTGTCTGGTGAAGTTATAAAGGGCATACTTTTAAAAATTTTCCATCTGCTTGGAAGAGTTTTTCTTTTTGAATTATTGATTGTACTCTTTTTCCATTACCTCAGATAGAAGTTTCTAAAAATTTGAATCGTTAATATAATTTTTTAGCAATTAACTTGAAGCCTTTTTCAGAAATGCTTTCTTGATTCTCTAGTGAGGGCATTTAAATCCATTGAGAGACACAGTCTCGCTTTGCTGAGACCTTTATGTAGAAACCTGTTTGGGAGAGAAGAAATCGCTTATCCGCCTTTGAAACAGCGCCTGTTTCAACAGTTTACTCTGCATTATCCATCGCTCCAGAGGGATTTCGAATTTACCGCTTATGAAGTACAACGAATCAGCGAGACTCTTGAACAGGTAGGGCTTTTGGCGCATAGCGTTACGGACATTTTCGCGAACTTGCCAAACGCCGATGGGCATGATGTATCCTGGACGGGCTTCACGGAGCACAATGGCGGTGGCTTGGCGCCGCTCTTTTTGCAGCAGTTCACATATCGCTAGTCGTGCGCTGTAGTAGCAACCACCGATACCCGCATAAGTGCTTCGCCCACCATTCCCTTCCCAATCTGAGTAGATAGCAACACTTGAGCCGCTTGGGTTCCAAGCTGTGCCTGGATACCATGCTTCCATGGATTCGTAGCACCACTGGGCTGGAATCATCAAAATCTCAAAAATATTATCTAAATAGGCGGATTCGTAGACACGGTACTCGTTAATTTCAGGGAAAGTCTTCACTGCCTCAATGAGACTCTTGGAGATTATGTCATCAACAGCGGTGATGCTCCAGCGAGTGGGAACCAGTCGCCGTTTCTTTTCAACACCAAACGCGCCCACACTAAACGCCTTCTGAATCTTTGTGACCAATACGCCTCGGTTGTAGAGGTCCACCACGGCATTGGTCGCCCGTAAATCCGTATCGTAGTAGGCTTTCTCGATTTTATTGTCATAACGTGCGTTGCCAACATGAAGGTCACGAATAGGCGCTGAGGGACCGAACGGCTGGACGTTATCGTCGAGGTGTATTGAGCTCCGCGGCTTCTTGGTTAGATTGAGTTCAATGTCTACGCAACTGTCAGAAAGCGCGAGTTCGCGCGTTTGGTCAAGGATTTTACCTGCGTCGCGGGTTTTTTGGACGTTAACACGGTGTTTACCCCTGACGAGCAGGCTACGGAATCCTACGATTTCATCCATAGACTTCCCAAACCATTGCTCAGGCAAATCGTAAATACCTGTGTCTTCATGTACAGGCGGAACGAGTGGTCCCACGTAAACATTTGGGTAACCGATTCGCCCTATGAAAACGCTGGGCGGCGACACACCATCGATGTCTTGGCTTTCCATAAGCGGCATACTTTTGAGAAAATAGTTTACTTTTACCATGATGGGGCAGCGTGTTTTTCCGCAGAGAAAGCGTGCGCCTTTGCAGAGAATGCAGAGGCTGCTGTTTGAGCGTGTAACGACTTGCTGTTGTTCTAGGGCTTTTTTGTTGACTTGTTTTATGACATCTACTAGCCAGTTGTCGGATTTTTGTGCAGAGAACGCTGGTTTTTGCGTTAATGCCATACCTGTGATAGTTGGTTGGTGTTGGCTCATATTCTTTCTGCACACGTTCAATTAAAAAAGTCTGTTTTCAACGGTCGTGAGGAGTTAAAAAAGTGAATTAGAAGAAGTCAGTGTCAGCAGTAAATAGTTACACGTTTGGGAGGAAGAAGTGGCGCCCAGGCCGGGATTCGGACCCGGGTCCTGCGGGCGACAGCCGCATATACTGGACCTAACTATACTACCTGGGCAAACTGATGCGCCGCAACAATACACGATTATTTAACTAATTAAGCTTTTCTTGATTTTAGCGATGAACAGTTTGCCTATGTATCAAAAACACCCGTTTACCTTCAGAAGCTGGTTTAGCAACAATCTTAATACTACTCAAACCAATCTAAAACTAAAATCAAGAAAAAAGAGGTAGTCGAAGCTGCAACCTAACAGTGCGACCTCAGCAGTTTTAAGGAAATATTGGCTTACCTTAGTTTTCACGCTGCTAATTGCCATGTCAGTTGTTTCGAGCTACCTCGCTGTAGCCGCAGCTTTAGTATTCACTTTTTTGGTGCCAGGCTTAATTGGTTACAGATTCTTCAACCTTAAACACCTTGAAAAATGGGCTTTCGTACTCATATTCAGTGTTCTAATCTCGATTCAGTTGGTTTATTATTTGTCGTTAGCGCTGGGTTATTCCCGCTGGACAATTCTTTTTTGTTTTGCAATTTTAGCTACGTTATACACAATGGTTATTTACAAAAAAGGCGAACCTCTACAACCCAAAAGTCTACTACGGTTGAGAAAAATAAAAAAAACCAACATGCTACTTTTCGCAGTTATCTTTTTGGTGTCGCTCTCCGTTCTTGCTGTTAGCGTGTGGCGTGGAAACCAATATGGTATAGTTTTAACAGGCTCCAACTGGCAAGATACACCGCTCCACTACGAAATCATAGAAAGTATAAACAACGGGAATTTTCCCCCTCAAACCCCCAGCTACATAGGCACGCCATTAACCTACCACTACTTTGTTGATTTTCATACAGCAATAGTTGAACAAATGTACGGTTACTTGCCCACAGTTTTACCTGTCTTGAACGCCTTGTTCATTGTGATTTTCGCTCTTGCCATGTACGCGTTAGGTCGCAATTATGGTAAACGCGTCGCAGTTGTCGCTACGGTTCTAGGTGTTTTCGGCTGGGGTTTAAGCTATATCGGATTGTTCCAAGCACTAAGCAGCGGTACATTTTCCCCTTCAACCAACTACATTTACCAATTCAAAGACTTGTTTGGTTTGCCCTCGATTTTTGATAATTTGCTACAGCAACGCCCGCTTCTAATGGGTTTGCCAGTGTTTGTTATGGTTCTGATTCTACTTCGAGACATGGGCAACAAAAACCGCCTGTTACTTGCGGGCGTCTTAACTGGGCTGGTCTACCCGTTCCATAGTGTAGCGTTTTTCTGCTGCTACGTTGCCTTCGCCGCCACAATCATCTTCAACATACAAAAAATCAACCGTGGATACCTCTACTTTCTGCTGCCCAGCGTCTTTGCTTTACCGTTTATTTTTTATGGTGGATCTCCGATAAGTTTCAGCGTTAGTACCGCTTTCATCTCGGAATTCGCGACCAACCCTTTAATTTACTACTTCGCAAACTTAGGCATACCAGTTATCTTAGCAATCGTATCATTCATTAAGCCTGGGCATGAATACCTCAAAATTACTTTCCTGATGCTTTTCTTGATCCCAAATATTTTGTTGTTAACTCCTTGGGTCTGGGACATGTACAAATTCTTCATCTTCGCTTGGATCCCAATTGTGTTACTTGCGGGCATTGTAATATCAAAGGTGCCCAAAGGAGTGGTTTTTGCGTTGGTTCTCCTTTCTGTCATCACCACGACAAGCGTAATAATCTATAATGTTGGAACAGACTTTACAGCTTTAACCTGGAGTGAGTACAACGTTGGGTTATGGGTTAAGGATAATACTCCGCAAAACTCTGTGTTTTTGACGTATTATAGCATCCAGTGTCCGCCGACTATGGTAGCGGGACGGCTCCGAGTTGACGGCTACATTTACTGGTCTTATGGGCACGGGGAACCTCTTGATGAAGTATTTGCGCGGCAACAAGCAATAGATAACGGCTATAAAGGTAACCAGAGCCAGTTGGCGTTAGTTGTGCGTCAATATAACGTGAGCTATGTGTATGCTGGAAGCGAAGAACAGGAAAATTACCCCGGTTGTGTGACTCATTTGGACTCAATTGGTTGGTTAACGAGTGTTTACTCCCAAGATAACAGCTACATTTACCTCGTGGAAACCTCAATTATGGATGCTGCGGTCCCCATAGATTAACGATTTAGTGCTTAGCAAATGTGCAATATATAACCCCGTCAAACCAGATATTATGACCCAACCTAACAAATTGGGAAAATTACCCAAATTACTGGTGGCATTCATTTTGCTTAACGTAATCGGCGACGTAGGCAACATAATCGCGTGGCTGGTCGTTCCGGATATGCGTAATCCCTTGACCCAAACATACTTGCAACATCTGCAGGTGAAATCACTGCACTTCACGTTGGCTCCGCAATTTTACTATTAGTTGCATCTGTCTATTTAGTGGACTTTTATAGTTTAATGAAACGAAAACTGTGGGCACCACTGCTGATAATAGGCGTCTCAATCGCAAACCGTGCATTAGCATTGCTGCTCTATTAGATCAGCCTTCATTTTCTTGGCGGTTTAGACCGTAATACTTGGAGTAGTTTCTTAATTGGTTTGGAAAAAAATGAAAGCTAAAGCCTAAACCGTTTTTAACGGTGGCTGATACTTTTTTCCAGAAAGATATTTAATGTCAATTCTGCCAATCGTAGTCTTCTGGATTTTTTCAGATTTAATCTTTGACAGCTTAACTTCTGGGTTGGGGGCAACTTGACGAACCAGCATCTGCAGTCCATACAATTTCTCCGGAGTATCTATAACCAGAGTCATTATACCGCTGAAATGCACACAGGTGTATGCGTAGTCGCAATCATCGGTAACGCCGTAATCCATCACTGCTTGACCCCAGACGCGGTTGTTTGCCTCTGCATAAACCAGTTTTTTGCCTTCAGGAGCACAGTGGAAGTAGAGGCAGTTTTTTTGTGAATCGTAACCGTGGCCTAACGCGACGATGTAGGGTTCGTTATCTTTGCATAGGGCAATGGTTACGTATTTAGTTTGGCTTAAAACCTGCTTAATTTCGTCTATGTTCGTGATTTCGCGTTCTTTGCGGCGTACATGAAATGACATATCAAACCAGAGAGCTTCTTTGACTTTTTAAGTTTTTGAGCGACGATGAATGATACCACTGAAGTAGCCTATGATTGTCGGAGTAAAGATAGACAATGCTGCTAACAGAAAGTTGAGCGGGTATACCATGGGGTACTCAAAGAGGTTGCCGCCGTAGCTGCCCACTATGTTTTGCATATTGCCCCAAAGCTGAAACAGGGACCAGCCAGTCGTCCATAACAATGCCCCTACCAAACGCCTTCCGTACTTACGTCGTCGACTGACAGCCTGCCCACCAGAGCGAAATCCAAAGAAGATTTCTCCCGCCATAGCCCCAGCCCCTCCCGGAAAAAAGGCGTTTACCAATATTTTTTCCACCAGATTGCCTGGGACGTAATGACCTATCCAGGGAGTCTCAAGCAGACTCAAAATAGGCAAAAGTACGTTGCCAGTGGCGAGCCGTACCAACACAGGCACAGCGTAGATGGCGACTCCACATATTTGCCAAACCCAAAACTGCTTAGACTTTAGTGTACGTTTGAGAGCAATCAAACACATAGAACATAGACTACTTATGGATGTTTTAAAAGCATTCCCAACTGAAGTTATCTTTAGTTTTGATTGCTCTGATAGAAAAACGCTATATTTTGACCTTACTAAAAATCCGCAGAACCCTAACGATAGTAATTTATAAAAGGCAAAATAGAGAAGCAAAGAAAAGAAATCAAAAATCGCCCTGACAAACGAGCGAAAAAAACACTAAAACATAAACAAACAATCTTAAACTTCACTTTGACAACAACAAATGAGTCGGTACTCAATTTTTTATTCCACGAATGTCAGAGTGTCGGTGTTTCTGTAAGCCTTTTAACATAAGAAATGAAGTTTTCTCAAGCAATATTTATAACATAAGCACAGTATTCAAACAATTCATATAATTCGTTCAGACGCTGGAGAATTTGTACTTAGTGTATAAAAACCTCCTGGTGAGAAAATAAATGCCGTTTAAAAAAACAAAAAATGACGCGGCAGACGCTTTAGAGTTAGAATGGGTTTTGCAAGTCAAGGATTATAAATTGACCCTTGACAAGAATTACTGTGTAGCCTGCCAAATCTGCACGTTAGCTTGCCCTAAACAAGCGATATCAACCGAAAAACAACCCAAAGCTAAGGGTGAAAAGGCTAAGAAAGTCAAGGTAGATATTGACTTGGCTAAATGTAATTTCTGCGGAATCTGCGACGTAACTTGTCCGCATGGTGCAATCAAAGTAACCCAAAATGGATGCCACATACTCTCCGTCGTCTCAAAAGAAAGCTACCCCCAACTCATCCGCGACATAAACGTTGATACGCGCAAATGTGACAAAAAATGCGTGGAATGTGAAACTACTTGTCCACTTAACCTGATTAAAGTCTCAAAAGTGGGCTTTGACGGCAAACCAGTTCAAGATGTATCAGCACTCTCGCCGATGGGTCAGAGAAGGGTACAAATAACGGTTGATATCGACAAAGCACATTGCCCAACTTGTCGAGCTTGCGAATTCAAGTGCAGCCCAGGGGCAATAAGAGTAAAAAAAGCCTTCGAAGGCAAAATCAAAATAGACCAAGAGAAATGCCCCGAGGGATGCAAAGATTGCCTAGACGTATGCCCTATAGTGGGAACATTAACGCTTGGCGAAGACAAAAAAATTTCGGTTAACGAATTAACCTGCACCTACTGTGGCGCATGCAAAAACGTCTGCCCAGTAAATGAGGCACTACACGTTAAACGTACAAAAATTCTTCACACAGCAGTCCATTCAGGTGCATGGAACAAAACCTTAGAGAAAATCACCAGCCCCGAAGATGCTATAAAAGAGTTTAAGGCTCATGCGGCCCAAAACAGAGTTGAATTGGTTGAAAAACGCTTCGCTGTAGAGGATATGAAAAAGAAATGAGCACATCACAAACGTCAAAACCAGAGGAACTCCGAGTTGGAGTTTTTGTTTGCCACTGTGGCTTAAACATAGCAGGTACAGTTGATGTTCACGCAGTCGCAGAGTACGCTAAAACAATTCCAGATGTAGTTTACGTCAAGGAAAATCGCTACACATGCGCTGACCCCGGACAGGAAGAAATCCGCAAGAACATTCGGGAACACAAACTTAACCGGGTCGTCATCGCCGCCTGCTCTCCACGCATGCACGAACCCACATTCCGTCGCACAGTCTCTGAAGCAGGTCTAAACCCATTCCTTTACGAAATGGCGAACATTCGTGAATTCGCTTCGTGGTGTCACCAAAGTGACCCCAAAGCAGCAACTGAACGCGCAAAGGATACCGTGAAAATGGCAGTTGCAAAAGTACGACTTATGCAGCCATTGCAAACCATCGAGGTTCCAGTCACCAACAAAGCACTGATTATCGGCGGAGGAATCGCAGGTATAAACGCGGCACTTGACCTCGCTGAGCAAGGTTTCAAAGTTTACATGGTAGAGAAAACTCAAAGTATTGGCGGGCACATGGCGGCTCTAGAATAAAACTTTCCCTACTTTGGATTGCAGCATATGCATCGAAGGTCCAAAGATGGTGGATTGCTCACGCCACCCAAACATCACAATCTTCGCTAACAGTGACCTTGTCAAAGTTGAGGGTTATATTGGCAATTTCAGGGTGAAAATCCGGAAAAACCCCAGATATGTTATTCCAGAAAAATGTACTGGTTGTGGGGAGTGTAAAGACGCTTGTCCAATCGAGTACCCCAACGAGTGGGATATGAATCTTGGTACACGTAAAGCCATCAGCGTCCCCTTCGACCAAACAGTCCCACTTATCTACTCAATCAACAGGGACTACTGTATAGAATGCTTCAAATGCACCGACGCCTGCGGACAACGCGACGCCATAGACTTTGACCAGGAACCTGAAGAAATCGAAGTTGAAGTCGGTGCAATAATAGTCTCGACAGGTTTTGATGTTTATGAACCCTACGACAAGCCACTTCTGGGTTATGGCAAATTTCCCAACGTAGTCACCAGCATGGAATTTGAGCGCCTGATTTTGGCTGCTGGCCCGACAGGCGGCAAAGTCATCCGCCAATCCGACGGCAAAAAACCCCACCGCATCGCATTCATCCTATGTGTAGGTAGCCGAGACAAGACCAAGTATCCTTATTGTAGCAATTTCTGCTGCATGTACACACTAAAACACGTAGTGCAGCTTAAAGAGAAATACAAAGACGACATTGAAGTTTACGTTTTTTACATGGATATCCGCAGCCCCGGCAAAGGCTACGAGGAATTCTACGACCGGGCACGAGAGAGAGGCGTAAACTTCATCCGCGGGAGAGTCAGCCGGATAGAAGAAGACCCAACAAACCACAACTTAACCGTTCACAGCGAGGATTCACTCTTAGGGCAACCTATAGAAGTCGAAGCAGACATGGTTGTCTTGGCAACAGCATCTATACCAAAAAAGGGTTCATCAGAAATCGCCCACATACTCAACCTCAGCCGCGACGCATACGGATTCTTCATGGAAGCACACCCTAAACTCAAACCCATGGATGCACCAACCGACGGCATCTTTTACGCAGGCGCTTGCGTTGGACTAAAGGACATCCCCTACAGCGTCTCACAGGGAAGCGGCGCTGCGTCACGTGCAGCCACAGTGATTAGCAAATCCAAATGGAAGATTGAACCCATTATCTCGATTGTTGATGAGGAGAAATGCCGGAAATGCGGCGTCTGCGTAGATAAGTGTCCTTATGGCGCAATTCGCCAAGAAAAAGGTCAACCGGCTAAAGTAATCACTGCAAGCTGCCATGGCTGCGGAACATGTGTAGCCGAGTGTCCACAAAACGCCATAACCCAGATGAACTTTACAAACGCCCAAATTATAGCTCAAATCCGAGCGGCTTTGGAAGAGAACCCTGAGGGAAAAATCGTTGCGTTCCTCTGCAATTGGTGTAGTTACGCAGGCGCTGACCTTGCAGGTATAAGTCGATGTGACTACCCCGCAAGTGTTCGGGTAATCCGAGTTATGTGTAGCGGTAGAGTATCCAGAGAATTCATCTTAGAAACACTGAGGTTGGGCGCAGGGATGGTTCTGGTGGGAGCATGTCACTTACCTTACGACTGTCATTATATCAGCGGCAACTACAAGATGAAAGCACGCACCGACGCCCTCAAAGGGATGCTCTCGAAGCTGGGTATGAGTCCTGAGCGGCTACGCGTGGAATACGTATCCGCCGCAGAAGGCATCCACTACGCGGAAGTCATCAAAGAAATAGATGACCAACGCAAGGCACTGGGCATAGAAAAGATTAAAACCGAAAACGCAAAGCTAAGACCTATACTTGAGAAAATGCTCAAACTCAAGTGACCTAACTGGTAATGCTTTTACCCTACGATTTAGCGTGGGGTAGCTCCTTGTCCTCACTATAATACAAAACGGTCCATTTTTATCCGACAATCAATTGGTGGGTATTGTTCGTTGTTAAAAAGCTTTTATTTTTTTGTAAGTTCGGGATTGGACGTTTAACGTTTAAATGCTACTTGTCCATATAGGTTTGCAGTGATTCTTTATGGCTCTGTCAGTTACTGCTAAAGATATCTACGTTAAAGTTTTTAATTCTGTCTCTGAAAACGATACAATTTCTAGGTGTCTAGAAGGTTTTAAGAAAGGAATGCCGCCTGTTTTAGCTGTTGTTAACGAGAAGGATAAGTATGTTGGGGTGATTAGTCGGCGCTCAATTTTGCGGTCCAGACTTGATCCTTCTGTGACTAAGGTTAAGAATTTGATGGTTATCGCACCTCAAGTTTTACCCGATACCTCTTTAAGTCAAATAGCACGATTGATGATAGGTAGTGGTCTGCGTCAGTTACCACTCTTTGACAAAAGTAATCTTTTAGGCTTTGTCACAGACGAACTTGTTATTCATGCAACTGTAAGCGGGGAGTGGGGTAAGGGCAAAGTTGAAGCGGTTATGACACGTGCACCTTACACCATAGAGGCAAATCGCAGTGTAGGCGCGGTTTTAGGTTTGATGCGTGAGTTCGGCGTATCTCACGTGCCTGTTTTGGAGGCAGGTCGGTTGGTGGGGATGGTGAGTTTACAAGATATTTTGGGGAGCATCTATTGGCCACAGCGGCATCAAACCACAGGTGATTTTGCTGGTGAGAAAACAGAGACTTTGGGTGTAGCTGTTAAAGGAATTATGTCCTCACATGTTATAACGGTATCCCCTGAGGTTAGTCTGCGGGATTCTGAGCAGCGTATGCATGATCACGACATTTCTTGTTTGCCTGTGGTTTCTGCTGACCGATTGGTAGGGATCATAACAAAGTTGGATTATCTTGAACCTATTTCTCAGTTAGAGCCGGCGGAGGATAGGCGTTTGAGGGTACAATTTGGCGTGAAAAACGTTGACATAAGCGCTGAGCAGCAGAGTTTTATGATGGGAGAATTTGATTCTTTTTCCCATAGGTTCCAAGAGGCGTTCAAGTTGGGTACGTTGTTTGTATACATGAAAGCGCATGGCAGCACTACAATGCGCGGGACACCGATGATTCATTGCAGATTGCAGTTCCGCACCGTACGGGGTACTTTTTTTAGCGCAAGTGAAGGCTGGGGAATCGAACCCACATTTAAAGTTGCCTTGGACAGATTGGAGCGGCGTTTGCTGCGAAGCAAGGAACTCTTAGCCTACAACCCCAAATACGCTAAAGATTACCTGCGCAAGATGGGATTACCGCTGGAAGAAACTTGAACCTAAAAGCTACCACTGCTTTTCAGTGGAAAAGCCTTTTTGGCTATTTTTCATAACCTATTATAGGCTGGATTTATGCTTTATTAGTGAAGGCCCACTGCTTTCGCAAGATACCAACCAGGTATAGCCAAGCCAACGGTTCATTTTACAATTGAGTTATCTTTCCAACCACTGAAAATACTTGAGAATAGTTCGCATTAAAAAAAATGTAAAAATCAGCACCATACCAAGCTGAATTTAGGTTTTAATCCTATTGAGTTTTAGCTGGTTTGTTGCGGTAGTGTCCGTGACAAGTTATTCGGCTGGACGTATGAATTCCACAGAATAGATATAATCTAAGCGGCACTTTTCATTTCTTCCTTAAAGGTTTCTTCAAGCATCTTTTTATTTATCCCAATTTCTTCAGCTAATCTCTTTACCTGTTTGACGTAGGTGCGAAAGAGACTCTGAAGAATCTCGGTTTTTTCCACGGCGGTGATTTCCTGCTCTTCAGCAAGCAATAGAGCAAACCAGCGTCCAAGCGTGGTAAGTTGATAGGTTTTGATCCAGATTATGCGACCTTCCTTATCGTTCTTCTCCATGCTTTCGTTAAGTACACCCAACCCAGTGAGTGCTTTGAGATTCTCGATTATGGTCTTATTCGAATAATTCAGTTTTTTGACGAGGTCTTTTTGGTAGATGTTCTTTGCGATGCCCTGTTTGAGCGAAAAACGCAAAATATCTACGCCTGCTTTGGACCCAAATATGGCAGATAGAATCTTATCTTTTTTCTCCAAAGGAAGAAAAACTACATACGGATGTAACTTTTCAATCATTAGCATCGCATCTAAACAGCATAGGTGGCAAATGCACATTTAAAAATATCGCCCACAACCCCCACAGTAAATATAATAACCCTGAAAAGGTACCCATTTTTGGAATTGAAATCCATTTAGAAAAAACGTTTTATACCCCACCGAGCATCGTTGCCGTAAAAACAAGGATAGATCCCAGTGCAAAAAATCATTGCAGGTTTCTCTCTCCTACTAATAACCGTCTCGCTAATATTCATCATAACACCTAACACAGTGGCGCAGACTGAAAACGTAAAAATCCTCAACTACAGTTATTACATGGACATGCTAAACGACATAGTTATTATAGGCGAAGCCCAAAACACAGGTCCAAACGTCGTTGACTATGTGTTAATTTCAGGAATCATTACAGGTTCAGACGGTAGCCAATCCCAATCATCAAACCGTGCGTGGGCAGCCAACCTACTTTCAAATTAGAAAGCCCCCTTCTACATAGAATTCCCCCCTCAATACGGGGGCTCATGGTATGGAATAGACATTTCCGACATCTTCCTTAACGTCGACCAAGCACCAACAACAACTCAGTACCAATATCCAAATATAACCGTCATAAACCAGCAAGCATCCTCGACAACAACAGGCGAATACTGGGTCAATGGTCAGCTTAAAAACGTCGGCACCCTAATGGCCACAGGCATCTCAGTTGTTGCTACATTCTATAACAGTGAGGGCACACCAATCGCCACAGGATATACTGACCCAGTAGCAAACCTTGTAGCGGACTCAACCACCAACTTCAAAGTCGCAGCGTTCGACTTAAACCAAACCAGTGTGTCCCCAGACAAAAAAATCGACGGCTACAATCTCCTTGTTCAGTTAAAATCACCGATGCTTTCTGGAAACGCGCCGGTAAGCCCCCAGCTCAACATCAACCTCAAATATTCAGCCAAACGCCGACCAAACTACCCTCTACGCTGTAGTCATCGCAATAGCGATTAGTGCTATTGTAACAATACTGGTTTTTCTGAGAAGACGCAAATCAAAGCAAACATCACAGCGCAAAACAATGAAACCAGTCAACTCTCGAAGAAATCCAAGTGCAAAAATAAATAACAGCTCAACCAAAACCGCGCAACACCACCCCTATTTGGATTGCATGGAGGTGCCACACTTTAAATATTTCTTTTTCACAATGGATTAACTATGAGTTTCAGATCACAAACTGGTCGTAAGGGTACAGGTAAACGCCCAAAAGTTACTCACGACAAAAAAAACAAAGAGAAAAAGAAACGCTCAACCCCCAAATACCTTAGAGAAGAAACTCCCCAAAGTTCATCTAAGGAAATAACTGAACGAGTTCTCAGCGGCATCAGCAGATTGGGGAACCAAATTTTTGCGCTTTCCCCATTCAGCCAGTACTTTGACGATTGGCTATTGAACCTTAGGCAGGTTATCTCTGAATTTGAATCCAACCCGGTAATAAAAGTGGATGAGAAGTTCCAAAAAGAACGTTCACAAATTTTCTTAGATGTAGAAGCTGCACTTGCCGAGAACAGGCTTAACGAATCAAACCTTACTGAGGAAGCCAAAGCCCTATCAGACAACAACCACAAAATAGTCGAAGCCGACAAACAATACTCAGAGAACACACGTGACCTTAGCAACAAACGTAATAGTGAAATCCAGCGTCTAAGTAATAAAATCCGCGAGCTTGAAGATTATTTTGTCGCCCAGCAGAACATCAAAGTAGGCTTTTTCAAATTTAAAGAGAAACGCATAGCGCAAGAAAAACTCGCCCAAACAACACAGGACCTAACTGCCGCCAAGACTGAGTTAGAAGTCACAATGCAGAAATTTACCGTTGAACAGGAAAAACTACATGACAGCTATGAGAAACGTAAGCAAGAACTAGCTGAAACATCTGATCGCCTACATAAGGAGTTGGAAAAACTTGAAACAGACCCATCTACGACTGCACGAGAAACCGCGTGTAATGCAATATCTGAAGCAATAAACTGCCTTCAAAAGAGAACGCCTTAAAATCCAAGACAATATTTCCCTTTTTACACATGTAGAATTAGCTACCTAAAGTTGGAGATCAATTTAGAAGGCATTTCTTCTTAAACTATAAGAAAACGGAATTTAGGCAAATCAGATCTGGACATTGTTCGCGGTCTCTTCAGGTTGACCCATAATAACTTTAAGCGATTTAGCCTCATCCCGCAAAGCACCCACTTCACTTTCTAAGGCTTTAGCTTTAGCATCCGCCATCTTTTTTAATTCTTCAATTTCAAGTAGAAGATTCTTTTTTTCAGCTTCTAAACTTCTAATCCTGTCAACGGTATTTTTTAAACTGCTCATTGCGGTTTTCTCCTCAACGACTACTAATTTGCGGCTTTTACACTTAAGACTTTTGCGTATCAACCATCCTGATTAAGAATACGGATAAGGACTATTTAAAAACCAAATATAAATCAAGTTTTTATAGATGCAGTTTTATATAGGAATTTGCCAATTAAACATAACTAGTTTGCTTGTATTATTGGATTGTGCCACTAAATGAGGAAGACTATATTCAAAAAACTTGAAGCGCAGGGATTGATTGCTAATTATAACCGTCTACGGAAGAACCTGCCGCCTAAACTTCCTGACCGCGTGTTCATTTGGGATGAAACTTTCCGTGAAGGCATAAAGGCGCCGACGGTATACTTAACTTATGTTGAGCAGGTTAGGCTTGCAAAGTTGATGGACGAAGCTGGTGTCTCCGTGATAAACATGGGATTCCCAGCCATTTCTGAAGATGAAAAACGCACCGTTAAACGCATCGTTAACGAAAGCTTTAATCAAGCTAAACTTACAGCTTCCGCTGAACCTACTAAAAACAGCTTAAATGCTTGTTTGGAATGCGGTATCAAAGAAATAACCCTTGAATCCCCAATCAATGGATTAAACTTACAGTATAAGTTAAAAATAACTAAAGAGCAAGCATTGGAAAGAATTGTTGAAAGCATCGATTATGCAAAAAAGCACGGTGCAAACGTGAATTTTACGCTTATGGATGGCGCAAGGACTCCTCTAGAAGATATTCTACAAGTCTTTGAGGTTGCAGCTAACGCCGGAGCAAGCCGTTTAGCAATTGCTGACAGCGTCGGCTTCATGCTGGTCGGGCGAGATTCGATGGTCCCCTGTCGTCTGACTTTGCGGTTCTCCTGGCGAGATTCGACGATTTACCCCCGCCTTCAGGGGTTCGACCGGGTTGATCGCAAAGGACGTTTCGCTAGAATGCGGGCGGAGCGACGCCCCGAAAGCGGGCGTCGCCGTTACCTTGCGCGTTTCTAAATGGAAGTAGAAATACCATGCCGACCGACGTCACCACCGAATGCTGTCCCCCGTTCGATCCCGAGCCGTGGGACAAACAGGAACTGCATTGGGAAAACCGGCGTTTCGTGAAAGACCGGGTGCGGAGCTTATTGCCACATCCCGCTGAACATCGGCACATCGGTACAGCGCGATATCGACCCGATTCAAGCGGCCGGCACTTCCCCGAAACGATGGTCATCCTCTCGAACGAGAACTCCCTCTGGGGTGCCGACGTCTACATCGAAGTGACCAAGGACATCCCCGTGCCAACATGGCGACCATCTCCGGAACGTTCCTCTCGAAGGTCTTCGAGGGGCCGTATCGAGACACTGGAAAATGGGTCAAAGAGATGCAGGATTACCTCAGGAGCAAAGGCAAGGGAGCGCAGCAACTCTACTTCTTCTACACCACCTGCCCCAAGTGTGCAAAAGAAGTGCGGGAAGAACTACGTGGCGATTTTGGCGCAGGTGTAGCAACGCTCAGTGCGGACCTTCAAGTACGTTTTCGTCATACTCGTCGCAGTCGCGGTTCCGATTCGGCTGACCTGGCGGTTTGCCTCGCGTGGCCGTTCGCTGCCGTGCCACGTGTGCCCGATGACGTTGAAATCGCGCCCTCCGGATCATGCAGCAGGCCGAAGTGGTGGTATACTTCAAAAATGGCCCGTTTGACAATTTGTCAACACTGAGCGGCGTCGGGCCCCGCTGTCCCGGACTGTTGGGTGAATTCGGAGTTGAGAATGACGATGCGTTCTTTCTGGTCGTCGGTTCGATCTTATGCAAAACGCTATGTACCCATATTCCTGGGACTTGTGTTGCTGGTCGCCGCGATTGCCTGGATGTCGGGAGCCTTTCGCTCGAAAATCGCTCCGGGTGTGGTGGAGTTTCCGAGTTGTCGGCAAAACCGCCGAAAACTGGCACCAGTGGAACTTCTGCCTTTCATGCAAACAATTCAAGTCGTCGGCACGGTGGAGGCCCGCCGCAAGACGGAGGTTGCCGGCCAGATTCTGGCGACGGTCAAGCAGGTGAACGTACAGGCGGGCGACACCATCCCCGCGCCGGGCAGACCTGCGTCGTTCTGGATGATCGTGAGATTCAAGCACAGCTCAGGGAAAACGAAGCGGCCGCGGTCGGGGCAGAGGCGGATCTCGATGTTCGAACGCGGGATTTGACGCGGTACCGTAACCTGCTAAAGGACGGTGCGGTGACGCAAGAGTTCGATCACGCGCAGGGCCAGTACCGTTCGGCAAAGGCGCAGATAAAGCGCATGAAAACAGTACCACGTTCGGGTCATGTTGACACGCACCGAAATCGACGCGTCCGCGCACCATCATCAGCGAATCAATCGTCGACCCGGGCGATCTGGCGGCGCCGGGAAAGACGCTGCTGACGCTCTACGATCCGCAGACGGGAATGCACGCCAACGTTCCGGAAAGCTTGATGTCGGACGTCAAGCTGAACGCCAAGCTTCGGTTCGATCGACGCGCGTGGAGCGCAGTGGCAGGGCGTGGTTCGCGAGATCGTTCCGCAGGCGCAGGAGGCATCGCGATCGATCCTGGTCAAAGTGACCCTGCCCGCCGGAGGCGGACGACCAGCGTACTCATCGGGATGTTCGGCCGGCTGGCCATCCCCGTCGGGAAGACGGAACAGATCGTGGTGCCGAAGCGCGGCGGTTCTGCACGTCGGCCAGGTGGATCTCGTGGACGTCGTCGGAAGGGAGGACCGGCTGGAGAACCGCTTCGTCCGCACGGGCGAGGTCCTCGGAGACAAGATCGAAATCCTCTCCGGCCTGAAGTCGGCGAGAAGGTCGTTTTGCTCCGCAGAAGTCAGACCGTAGCCGCCGCTGCAGAAGGAATGAAACCAAGCGAGGGATTCTGCATGAGCCAGCACGAGGAACACCACTGGCTGTCGCGCATCGTCGAGGTGTTCCTGCGCGGCAACCTGTCGGTGCTGCTGATCGTGATCTCGCTGATCGCCGGCGGCGTCGCCCTGCTGGTCACGCCGCGCGAGGAAGAGCCGCAGATCGTGGTGCCGATGGCCGACGTGTTGGTCCAGATGCCCGGCGCCAGTGCCGAGGAGGTGGAGCAGCAGGTCTCCACCCGGCTGGAGCGGCTGCTCTACCAGATCGACGGCGTGGAATACGTCTATTCGATGTCGCGGCCGGGCTCGGCGATCGTCACCGTGCGCTTCTACGTGGGCGAAGACCGCGAGGCCAGCCTGGTCAAGCTCTACAACAAGATCGCCATGAACATCGACATCGTCCCGCCGGGCGTGACCGGCTGGGTCGTCAAGCCGATGGAGATCGACGACGTTCCGATCGTCGACGTGACGCTCTGGAGCGAGCAGTACGACGACTTCGTGCTGCGCCGCGTGGCCGAGCAGGTCGAGGTCGCCCTGCAGTCGGTGCCCGATACCGCGCCGCACCGAAGTCGTCGGCGGGCGGCCGCGGCAGATCTCGCGTCTGGCTCGACCCCGAGAGCCTGGCCGCGCACGAGCTGACGCCCCTGGAAGTGGTCCAGGTGCTTGAGGGGGCCAACGTCAACCTGCCGGCCGGCAGCTTCGACCGCGACAACCGCGAATTGCTCGTCGAGACCGGCCCCTTCCTGCGAAACGCTCGCGAAATCTGAGCAGCCTGGTGGTCGGCGTCTTTGCCGGCCGCCCGGTCTATCTGCGCGACGTGGCCGCGGGTCGGAAGGACGGCCCGGCGGAAGCCGACGACCTACACCCGGATCGGTTTCGGACCGTCGCTCCGAAGGCGCGCACCGGCGAAGCCGGTCCGTCCGCGACTCGCGACTATCCCGGCGGTCACCGTGGCCGTGGCCAAGCGAAGGGCACCAACGCCGTCTGCGGTGGCCGACGGACTCGAAGCCAAGCTCGACGAGCTCCGCGGCGACGTGCTTCCCGACGGCGTCGAGATGCTCGATCACCCGCAACTACGGCGAGACGGCCAACGACAAGGTCAACGAACTGGTCGAGCGAGCTGGCGCTCGCCATCGTGATCGTGGTCGGCCTGATCGCCTTCACCTGGGCTGGCGCGAGGCGGTGATCGTGGTCACCGCCGTGCCGCTCACCTTCGCCCTGACGCTGCTGGTGAACTACCTGGCCGGCTACTCGATCAACCGCGTGACGCTGTTCGCGCTGATCCTCTCGCTGGGCCTGGTCGTCGACGATCCGATCGTCGACGTGGAGAACATCTATCCGCCATTTCCGCATGCGCAAAGAGCCGCCGATGCAGGCCGTGCTGACGGCGGTCAACGAGGTGCGGCCGCCGATCATCCTGGCCACGCTGGTGGTGATCGTCTCCTTCCTGCCGATGTTCTTCATCACCGGCATGATGGGGCCCTACATGCGGCCGATGGCGCTGAACGTGCCGGTGGCCATGCTGATGTCGATGGTCGTCGCCTTCACGATCACGCCCTGGCTGAGCTACCACGTGCTCAAGCGGCGAATACGGCAAAGAAGAGGAGCCGTTCGAACTTGAACGACAGCCTGACCTACCGGGTCTACCGCACGAGTGCTCCGACCGTTCCTGAACCGGCGGCTCTGGGCCTGGGTGCTGATCCTGGTCGTCCGTGCTCCTGTTCGGCATCTCGCGCTGCTGCCGGTCTTCGGGCTGGTGCCGCTGAAGATGCTGCCGTTCGACAACAAGAACGAGTTCCAGATCGTCGTCGACATGCCCGAGGGAACGACCTGGAGGACGACCGACGCGGCCGTCTCGCGACTTGGCCGGCTACCTGCGGACCGTGTCCGAAGTGACCGAGGTTCTGACCTTCGCCGGAACCGCTTCGCCGATGGACTTCAACGGCATGGTGCGCCACTACTACCTGCGCCACGGTCCGAACGTGGGCGATATCCGCGTCAATCTGGTCGCCAAAGAGGACCGCCAGCAGCAGAGCCACGCAATCCTGCTGCGGCTCCGCAACGGTCTGACGGACATCGCCGACAAACACGACGCCAACATCAAGCTGGTGGAAGTGCCGCCCGGGCCGCCGGTATTCGCACACGCTGGTGGCCGAGGTCTACGGCGAACCGGACAGAAGCTATGCCGAACTGATCGCCGCCGCGCGAACACGTGCGCGAGCATGATGGAGACGGAACCGGGCGTGGTCGACGTGGACGACACGCGTGGAGGCCGACCAGGTGCAAGTACGTGTTCGACGTCGACAAGGAAAAGGCCTCGCTGCAACGGCGTCGCCACGGGACGATCGCCGCCACCACTCAACTGGCCGTCGAAGGCCACATGCCCGGCGAGAATCGCCCCGAGACGGCCGGCACCGGCATCCTGCACCACCCCGCGAGCTCAATCCGCTGCGGATCGTCCTGCGACTTACCCGAGGCCGAGCGTTCCAGCCTGGTGGACCTTGGCGGGCTGAGCGTCAAGAGCGCGGCCGGCGAGATGGTCCGCATCGGCCGAACTCGGCCACGTTCGAAACGCTCGCCGACAAGACGATCTACCACAAGAACCTGCAGCCGGGTGGTCTACGTCTTCGGCGACACGGCCGGACTCCGCCCGCCGGAAGCCATGCTGCGACCTGGAATCGCGCTCGGAACGCGACCCCCGTCCCGCCGGGCACTCGCGTCGACTGGCGGGGCGAAGGGGAATGGAAGATCACCCTCGACGTGTTCCGCGACCTGGGGCTGGCCTTTGCCGCCGCGCATGCTGGCGATCTACATCATGCTGGTCTGGCAGACCGACAGCTACGTGATGCCGCTGGTGCATGATGATCTCCATCCCGTTGACGATCATCGGCATCATGCCCGGTTTCTGGCTGTTGGAACGTGCTGGGAATCATCCGGTCGCGACCGCCTTGAGCAGGTCAATATCCTTGCGCAGCTGCTTTTCAATACCGGGCCGGACTACCTTTGACCACGGCTTCGCGGCCATCGTGCAGAGTCGCCGGGTGAAGCATCTGGGCAATAGACGCTGATGCCAGTGGATGGGTATCAATGCGGCAAATATCTTATCCACCGGTTCGCCCAGTGCCTGCTCGATAATGTCGCGGGCCTGTTCGCCGGGGAAAGGTAGCACCTGGTCCTGTAACAGCGCCAGTTCATCGGCATATCCAGGGGTAGCAAATCCCTGCGGGTCGATAGTATCTGTCCAAACTTGCGCATCGAGCCGGAGCCCAGTTCCTGCAAAGCCAGCCGCAGCCTTTCACCCCGCGGCAACCCCGAAACGTCCTTTCCGGACGGGATGAAAACC
>CAWEOM010000007.1:0-37722 GCA_963810665.1 Candidatus Bathyarchaeota archaeon
TCGACACCCCCAAGGTTAAGGTAGAGGGCATAAAGGGGTATGGCGCAGAGCTTTTGTTGTTCGGTAAAACGTATCCTGAGGCGGAAGACAAAGCCAAACAGTTAGCTCAAGAAGAAGGGCGCTTGTATATTTCACCTTATAATGATCCCTTGATTGTAGCTGGGCATGGAACCGCGGGACTTGAGATTCTTCAAGATTTACCCGAATTAGATGTAGTAGTTGTACCTGTAGGCGGTGGAGGCTTAATCTCAGGCATAAGTATTGCTGTAAAAAGCCTAAAGCCCTCTGTAGAGGTTATCGGCGTTCAATCAAGGGCGGTACCAATTATGTATGACTCCTTAAAAGCAGGCAGAATTATTCCTCCCCACAGACATGAACCCGCGACTATTGCCGAGGGACTCTCAGGCGGCATCGAACAGGGTTCTATAACTTTTGCAATTAGCTCAGCAATACGTTAACAAAGTCATGTTGGTTAAGGAAGAATCAATTCGGCAAGCAGTTTATTTGCTCTGCAAAAACGAAGGCCAAGTTGTAGAGGGCTCGGGTGTTGCAGGAGTAGCGATGCTTTTAGAGAACCGCGAATTGTTTAGCAATAAAACGGTAGTAGTGGAGATAACCGGCGGTAACATAGACATATCCCTTCTGTTAGAGAGCATCATAGCTGAGTAGACCGTCGCTCAGCCAAGTTTGTAGCCGATTTTCCGCAAAAAATCCCGCCGTTCAGACGATGTTCTTATCGGTTTCAATGCCCTTGCTCTTGAAGCCATCTACCACACCTATTATGCCTCTGCCTTGAGCAGTTTCAACAACAAGTACTTCCAGTGGGTTAGCAGTCGCAGCATAAACCGTACATACTTCAGGTACTTTCTTGATTTTATCCAATACATTCAAGGGATAAGCGTTTTTAAGGTAGATTATGAAGCTGTGGCCGCAACAAATTTCAAACGCCTTCTCCGCCGCCAAACTCTTTAGTTCCTTATCATTGCCTTCATGCCGAACAAGGCAAGGACCTGAGCTTTCACAAAAGCCAACTCCGAATTTGATGTTTGGGACGGAGTTGACTAAGGCTTCGTAGAGGTCTTCTGCGGTTTTTATGAAATGCGCCATGCCAACGATGATGTTGCAGTCTTGCGGCGGGTCGATTTTAACGATTTTTATCTCCAAGGGTTATCCTCCAACTATATTGGATGAGTTAGAAATATAACATTTAAAGCACTACGATAACCGTGTCTGATAAGTATGTGCCAATGCTACCTTTTTGTTGAAATGTTTGCTGGTTTGAGCCTACTCCAGTTAATGTTGGGCAACGAAGCGTTCTGCAAGATCAACACTGCATTAAGATCTAAAGATAAACCTAAAAAAACCAAATTTAATGCGTTTTTTTATCTTTATTCACAGGTATCCTGCCCTAATTTTGTTGTTAGCTTGCAAAACCTAAATATCATGGAACTGCATCAATTTGGCAAAGCAACGGGCCGGTAGTTCAGCTGGTATGAACGCTTGACTTGCACTCAAGAGGTCGGGGGTTCAAATCCCCCCCGGTCCACCAAAACAATAATTCGTCCATTTTGCTTCACATGATTTACAATCTGAAACCTTCTTGCGTAAGCGGCCCATCATTTTTCAACTTTTCAGGCTCCAAGTATTCGATCTTTCCCTTAATCTGCCCAAGGCACACTCGCCCGGTGCTTCAAATAGTTTTTATGCAAAGAATGCTATAATTAACGGTAGGTGTTTTGTATGGTTGAAGATTTTGAACAAGACGATTTTGACATGATTGACGAGTCAGCCAAACGGGTTCTTGTAGCCCTATCTCAATTTGAGAAAGGTCTGTTAGTGACTGTGGACATTCTACATAAGAAGACAGGCTTAATGCCTGAAGGCCTTAACGATGCAGTGAGGCATCTGTTAAAATCCAAGCTTATTAACAACCCTGACGCATCAAAGAAATTTGGACCTTACGATTTTTACGCTCTCGAAATATCCGACCTCGGACGGGAGGTACTCGCAAAATTCGGATAAAGCTCACGACGCGCTAAGAAACCGCCGGTCCCAATTATGTCAAAGGCCACTTTGACATTTTCAATCTCAAATAACCCTATTCTATTTTTTTGCAGTTTATCGGCTGCAAAACTCAGGTTTAATCATAGACTAAAAAGGAAGCGCATGGCCAATTAAAAATGAACTGTGCCGGATTTGGGGGGCTATATAATATAGTGTCAAAGGCGGACAAAATATTTGTTTACGGAACATTATTGAAGAAATACCCGAATGCGGTTGATATAATTGGTGATAAGAAACTACGGTTTTTGGGTAATGGAAAAATTCAGGGCGAACTTTACGATTTAGGCGATTACCCGGGAGCAATTGAAAAACTGGGTACTTACGTTCATGGAGAAGTATATGCGCTCGTGAATTCAGGTATAGTTTTATCAAAACTCGATGAATATGAAGAGTTTGACTCAAAGAATCAAAAAATAGCTTGTTTGTCCGAAGAATTACAAAGGTCGTGATGGATGATGGTTCAATCATTTTGGCCATAACTTATTTTTATAATAAGAGCACAAAAAAGCTAAAGAAGATTACAAGTGGCAAATGGAATAAAATTGAAGAATAAGTATTTGAAGACAATTTTTTTTCTTCTTAACGTTTTTTCATAAACATTTGACCTTAATAACCGAGCCTTGGTTTCATGAAGTCTGTCCACGTTTTTCTCAAGAGGATTGGTTTCGTCAACTGTACTGTACTTCTATTTAATTTATGTTCAAGGAAATGGGGCTTTTGCGAGTTAAATCTCGAGCTCAACATGGCCACTTTAAAATAATAAACAAATTCTATTCTTTATGACTTGAGGCTGTTCAAGGGTTTGCTGGGGCTTTTGGCTCATTTTTTCTTTAGGAGAAGAGAAAAATGCAAATAAAACAAACTTTAGCGTCAGTAAGTTCGTGCCAAAAGCCCACTCAGCCCAATTTTGAGCGTTTTGCATTTTTTTCTACTTTAACTATTTTTGATGAGAATATTGTTAGAACTCTTTGTATAAATAATTTTCCTATTCTTATAGTTAAAAGTCATAATTTATAGACTAAAGTCGTACTATAGTGATATTGCAATTTTAAACAAACAAAGTATTGCAGTCTATCTTTTTCTTCTTTCGAAAAGAATACCCTAAAACTTCCATATCTTCAGTAATAGCAACAAACACGCAAGTTTTGACGCTCGTTCCTTAATTAGGAATAAAAAATATGAAATCAAACACGAATATGTAAACAACTTCACTAACTTAAACTATGCACATTTGGCATAACAAATCAATTATATATTATACTTTTTGTTCTTTTATTAACTTGATTATTGAAAAGTATTAAATATAGTTGTAAACACATAGTAAATACTGAATTAAGGAGAAAAAGAAAAATTGAATATTAAAAAAATTTCTACGATATCAATCGCTATACTTCTAACGACAATAATGATTCTATCGATAATACCTCTACCAACCGTAAACGCACAAGATATCCCTCAAGAAGTTGACCCATGGCCATTCATAAATGCAATACCTAATCCTGCTCAAGTAGGTACATCGGTACTCCTTCACGTTGGATCACTCTGGCCCATTGGGACTGTAAGTGATGGATGGGAAGGACTAACCGTAACTGTTACCAAGCCTGACGGCACAACAACAACGATAGGCCCGATTAGGACAGACTCAACCGGCGGAACAGGTGTTAACTTTGTACCTGACACGGTAGGTACTTACACTTTACAAACACACTTCCCAGAGCAGAAAGCTCCAGTTGTGGGCGGGGGCTTCTTTGAAGCTAACGCTCCTTCGAATGCAACAATGCTAGCCGGTGATAGTGACATCTTAACATTGATAGTACAAGAGGAACCCATTTTGCATTACCCAGATCAGCCTCTGCCTACTGAATATTGGAGTCGCCCCATAAATGACCAACTCTGGTCGTGGGCTCCAATTGCAGGAAACTGGCTGGGTGATCAAGTTTCGATGGACGCATCTCCTCCAGCACAAACACTCTACAAAGACTACAATGCCTTTGCACCTGAAACTGGCCACGTATTATGGGCAAAACCAATAACTATGGGCGGTATCGCAGGTGGACAAGTAGGATACCAAGGATTTGATCAAGGTGACGCTTATGAACCAAAATGGACAGGCGCAGTAATCATCGGCGGAAAAGTTTTCTACAATCAATTTGAGACAACCGGCTCAGAAACAGGCCTCTACCGATCAGTTGTTGCTGTTGACTTGCATACTGGAGAAGAACTTTGGAACAAACAACTGCTAGACCGTGACGGAAATAACCAGAACCTAGATTTTGGTCAAGTGGTTTATTTCCCAGGATTCAACCAGCACGGCGTATTTGATTATTTATGGACTACATCAGGCAGCACATGGAATGCTTATGACTCTATAACTGGACGCTGGACATACACAATGGAAGGTGTCCCTAGCGGCATTAGAATGTATGGACCAAACGGTGAAATCTACATATACACAGTTAACCAGAATGCAGGTTGGATGACTCTATGGAATTCATCAGCAGTTGTTGCACCGAATTCGGGTGCAGTAGCTCAGGGCAGCTTCAATCCTCAAGGCCAAGTATATAACGCCGCAAGAACTGCAAATGGCATTATGAATGGAACGTAACCATACCCACTGGACTACCAGGAAGCGTCGACAAAGTACGTGAAGGAATAATCTTAGGAACAGACTTTGACAAATATACACGATCAGACGACACTATTGCAATGTGGGCACTAAGTACTGAACCCGGACGCGAAGGAACCCTTCTATACAACAAAGAATGGACAATACCCGTTAACCCTGGACACTATGATGTTCAAGACGCAGACACAGAAACTGACATGTTCGTTGTTTCCGCTGCAGAAAGCAGAACTTACTATGGCTTCCAACTTAGCACCGGCAATCAAGTTTGGGGTCCAACTCAACCACAGCACTACACAGACAAATGGGGCCTAGCCTCAAGCAACAGCTGGGACAACATTGCATACGGCAAATTAATTTCAGGAAACTACGGTGGCGTAGTATACTGTCGTGATGTTCACACTGGCGAAACACTTTGGACATATAACATAACCGATATTTATCACGAAAACCTACAAAACAACGCATGGCGATTTAGACCAGCATTCTTCGCTGACGAAAAAGTCTACCTTGAAAACACTGAACACAACCCATTTGACCCCCAGCACCGCGGTGCTCCATTCCTATGTCTTGACATGGAAACAGGAGAGCGCGTCTTTGAGATACCCTTCCGCGGAAGTGAGTGGAGTTCTACACCCATCATCGGCGACAGCATCATAGCAATGTACAACGAATATGACCAACAAATATACGCCATAGGCAAAGGTCCAAGCGACATAACTGCCGAAGTCTCACCTCAAGTTTCAGTTTATGGCAATGATGTGCTAGTAACAGGCATGGTTACTGACATATCTCCAGGCACAAGCGACTACCGATTAACAGCACGATTCCCCAACGGAGTACCCGCAGTTTCCGATGGCAATATGAGCGAATGGATGACATACGTGTACAACCAATTTGAGCGCCCATCCGATGTTACTGGTGTCGAAGTTGTTGTAAGCGTTGTTGATCCAAACAATAACTTATACGAAGTCGGCAGAACCACAAGTGACTCAACAGGACAATACAGCTTAATGTTCACTCCAGAAGTCCCAGGCAAATACACCATTATCGCTACCTTCGAAGGCTCTAACTCTTACTATGGATCTACTACTGAAACTGCATTCGGTGTTTCTGATGCTCAACCCACACCAGCACCACAAACGACTACAAATTCAGCACCTACTGATATGTACATGTACATTATCGGCGTCGGTGTAGCAATGATTCTTGCAATAGCTATAGCAACCGTTTTAATCCTAAGAAAACACGCTTAGCTGCGTTGAGAAATTCAAAAACTCAACCTCTCTTTTTTTGTATTGCTAACAATATATATGACTTAAATTTTAGAATAATAATGAATCACAAAAAATTATAGTTATCTATTAAAAATTATACAAGATGCTATTCAAAAAGATTATATTCGAGCAGATTCTGTCGACACCGAGGGCCAAGCAGCATTTCAAGAGAAACAATTAAATCGAATTCAAAATAGATTCAAACTGTGATCTTATCCCAAATCTGGAATTGTAGAATGATATATCTACTCTTTGGCAGTTCAACTCCTGTTTCTTATTAGAAAGACCGGAAACTATCTAAAAGCGCTATTTAGAATTGCGTAAAACCCCAAAAAGTTACAGCCTAAATTGCTTAACTTACTATATTTTTGATAGCAAAGAATTGAACTACTAAATCAATTAAAAGCAAAAATAAATTAGTATTATATCTCATACTTGCTTTGGATGTGTTATCCAGATTGGTTGCTGTAGGAGAAGAAGCCCCAGATTTTAACTTGAAAACCGATGAGGACAAACAAGTTACCTTGAAAGATTTTAGGGGCAAAAAAATTGTGCTATATTTCTATCCAAAAGATGGAACATCAGGATGCACAACTGAAGCACTTGAGTTTAAAGATACCGCTGAACAGTTTGCAAAGCAAGCAACAGTTATTTTAGGAATTAGCAAAGACAGTGTTAAGTCGCATCAGAAGTTTAAAGCACAAAATCAACTGCCATTTACTTTGCTTAGCGACCCTGACGCTAAGGTACTCAAAGAATACGGTGTTTGGAAAGAAAAAAGTCTTTACGGAAGAAAATTCATGGGAACAGAACGGACAACTTTTCTGATTGATGAAAGAGGGATTATAAAGAAAATATATTCAAAGGTAAAACCGAAGGGGCATGCTCAAACATGTTTATTGGATTTGAAAAAGGAAAATAAGCTCTTTTTGCCTGATTAATAACGCAAGAAATTTATCCTTTATTTATTAGGATTTCTTAGATATGGCAAACATGTTCATCTTATAAAAACTATAAATTAAAAAGTATCTATCAAATGATGATTTAAAACAAACAACCACTGGGTAACATTTTTAAGAACTCTCGCGGATATTAATATCAGTTTTTTAATCTAAAAATTAGATATCGCGAGGTGATGTAATGAGCAATGAAACAGAACTAAAAATTGAAGAAATCAAAGAGGCAGCCACTAAATTTAAAGACACTCTTTCTTCATTAACCAAGGATATGAAACTTGAAACTGATTCTTGGCGTTTTAGCGTTGAAAGTCAAAAAGACGCCGTTAAAGTTGACGTAGCTTTCACTGTTACTATAAAGAAGAAGGAACAAAGCGAATAATTAATTGCAGCTATTTTTATGCAACTAAACTTTAGACTGCTATTTTTTCTAAACTATTTCTGCTATTACGGGCAGGACCTAAAATAAAAAAAAGAGTATTCGCCTTTTTGAAGTAATATTCCCTATTATTTTTGTTGTTAGTTAGAGAGAATTATAAAAGACAAAAGCGCAGAGGCATAAATTGCTGATGATTTCATTAGTAAAGTACGCTTACCCCATAACGCTATAAAGTCTATGTTAGACTTGTTTTAGCAACAAGCAAGTTGGTTCAAAAGCATCTACTATGTGTGAGAGCTTACTGAGGTAATAAGAAAAATGGCTGAAGTTTGGACAAATATAGATAAGGACAAAAGAATTGAAGAAATCGCGCAAATAATTTTGTTAGAACTTCAAGAAGAAACTTCTGAGTCAACAAAATCTATTTTTGCCAAATCTATTTCACAACTCGCCGACGTGAAATTTATTAAAAGAATGCTAAATGATGTCGATAGCGCAAGCAAACGCGGTGCCTGTGATATAGAAAAAAAAGATGTGGTAAAAGGTTTGATTTTTATAACTTGGCTACAGAGGCTTTACTCTACCATACGTTCTTTGTTGTTGGCTATAGTAGCTGCATGCATTTTTCTTCCAATAATCCTGTATTTTGGTTCTCTAAATCTTGTGCAGAGTATCCTTATTACTTTTCCAATTTTCTTTGCAGGGTTAGTTGTAACCAGACTTTTGGATGCTCAAATAATTATAGCAACGAAAAAAACTATAAAGTTCCTTTCAAAACACAAGAAACTAAGAAATATCGTAATGGATAATTTCTAAACATTAAAAGAAGAACATATTCCTCGCCACCCGCTATCAGATAGGTCTTTTCTGATTACCAAGAACGAAAGCGTTTAGAACTGCCCTGAAAGCAGCAATTATTCTAAACCATAGCCGAAAACTCCAGCAGTATTAGTTTAAAAGATCCAAAACAGAAGGAGGAATATCCAAAATGTTTAATGCCTCTCTACAATTCACTGGCATTTTTCTAATGGATTTAGTCGCCGAGCGAACCAGTGTTTCTTTTAATTTTTGAATCTTTTTAATACATCTAAATATTGCAGGGTTATCCAATATTTGACATCCTTGTACTTAGCTCCAGCCATAACTCTTACATCATAAACGCCATTACCTTGTTTATGAGTCTCAAACCAATGTATTATTTCAGTGATTTTTGGGTGTTCGTAAATTCCATGAAGTGTCAATGTATCTAACGTTGATAGTATATCCGTCCAATGATATGGAAAAGTGAATTTTGTCCAATATTCAACACCGACTCTGTCTGCATACTTATCTTTGGTAAAAACCCTCTCGGCCAGCAACAGCATTGCATCGCTTACAGTCTTTCGGTATTTACCCATTAGAGAAAATGGTCTTAGAACAATACCCGTAACTAAGTGTGAAAAGGGCTTGGTTTTATCCGACTCAATTGTATCCCTCTCATTTAACGCTTCCAATTCCTTTTTTCTGGTTCTTAGTGGAATAGCCCATCCCCCATCATCCTGTCTCATAAAAAGCAGCCAATTTAGTGATTTTTTTATTCTTAGGTCGTTGCTATACCCTGCTTTTATCAAGAATTCTGTTATGCTTGCACTATAGTTGGGACTATATTGGTTACCATACATACCCCTGAATTCGCCTTCTTTTGTTTGAAATGAAAATAAGTACTCAGCTGCTTTGCTGATTGCTGCATGTTTTTTATTTAATCCATAAAATTCCACTAATTCAGCCATTGTCTTGTACGTTTGGTATTGATTATAGTTAGTAAATGAATGCAGCGTTGCTTTCTTGTTTGGATATGCCCACGAGCCGTTTGATTGTTGTTTTTTCAGTATTTCTTTGACTCGTGGGATGTTCCATAATTCTTCTATAATCACTTCTTCTCCGAGCAACTTCCGCTTTGTGAATGCAATTAGTGCTTCATTGTTTGTGTTTAATAATGTCTTAATTGCTTCTTCCATTTCTTATCACTGTTAACTATGTAGAGACAGAAACTCCTCGACATCATCAATGAAGTACAATGTTCCACTTTCTATTTGCTTGGTTAAACTATCCAAATTACCAAAGTCTGGGGTCTCAACTAAAATCCCTTCAACAATGGAATCAACACCTTTTTTTTCTGAAGGAATGTGATAGTTGTTCCAATAGTTTTTTTTAAACAATTTCCAGTACTTTGACTGAACGCCTTTGTTATAACCTAATAACCACACTTCAAATCTAAAAATCTCGTGAACAAAAACTATTCCAACCTTCAATTTTTTTCGCTTTAATGATTCAGGGAAGAAAGAAAAATAGGTCATATCCATATGTCCACAGTAGATGCTTCCGGATACTGAGTAATCAGGATACTTTTTTTCAAAATACGTCCTTAACCCCATAATATAATCCATCAATCCACGGTAGGCTATCTGAATAGTGCCATTGCGCAACTGTTTTTTATACTCCTCCATTAATTCTGGAAATGTAACCATGCTCATCGCCTAGACGCTACAATCACTATAGAATTAGGACATTATCAATTTTGCTAAAAATTTGGAAATGCGAACGATCTCTCCAATCGGGTGGAATAGGACTTTTCTTGGTGGCAATTTTCTACATTTGGCAAAAATCTATAAGCTTTAAAATCTAAACTTGTAGAAATCCTACTTGAGCAAGGTGATATAGCTTGCTATTTGAAGATGAGACTGAACTATTTACTAATCTTGGACTTTCATACCTGCAAACAAAAGTCTATCTCACTTTAGTCAACTCTGGAGAAGCAACTGCAAAAAGTATAGCCATAGAAGCTAAAATGGATCGACCGGATGTTTATCGAGTTATTGCTGGTTTAGTGACTCACGGTTTTGTAGAAAAAAAGATCCAAAACCCTATTCGATTTAAAGCGTTTCCTATTAAAGAAGTTGTTGAGGCTTTGCTCAAGCGTAAACAGCAAGAGGTTCTAAATTCACAAAAGAAAGCATTGAAAATACTAAGGCGTTATCAAAACAAAAGATCTGCTGCTGAGAAAAAGGTCGGTAGCTATTTTTACACTCTTGTTCCTGGTGATCCTGATACTATTGATAAGACTGCTGGAAGAATAATAAATAACAGCCATGAAAGCCTTGACTTTGTTTGCGTTGATATTGAGCCGCATATTGTTGGTTTTCAGCCACTTGAACGGTTTTTAGAGAACGGTGGAAAAGATCGTATATTAGCCTACAACAAAAACGAATCCTTGGCTAGAAAAGTACTTGAAGCTCACAAAAAAGGCGCCATTGAGATCAGATTTACGTCGGAACCACCTATTGTTGCTTTGATCGGTGATCAAAAAGAGGTCTCAATTACTTGTATTACACCCAAGAGCGGCAAAAACCTAAAAGAAATGGAGTGCTTGTACACAAATAGTCCAGCTATTACACAACTTGCAGTCGATTACTTTGAGCGGCTATGGCAGAAGGCAGAGGCTTTTAGCTAAAAATTAGATTTCTTATTAAATTTTATTAAAAAAAAGAAAGAGTTTGGTTTGTTAGCGTTTTCTTGTCATCATTATAACTAGCAGAACTAATACGATGATGATTAAGACAAACATGCCAACTGTCGCCGGGACAAAGTATGTATCAGCAACTGATGTTTGTGGCGTCGGTGTTGATGTTGTGGCCCCAGGCTCTTCGGCTACAACCATAGCAGTTGTCGCTTTTGATCCCCAGTAACCATTGCTGCCGTCAAAGATTGCATAGACAGTGTAGTCACCTGGTATATTTGGTATCGTCCAAGTTAGGTGGTATAAGCCGTTAATGTCTGTAGTGGTTGTTCCAAGGGTTATATAGTTGCTATTTGGGTCAACTGCAACAAGGGTTACTTCAACCCCTGTGAAGTTAGTCGGCGCTGGTTTTTGCTGATAGACATAACCCATCCAGTCTTTCATGCTCTCGTCTGACGCAACTGGGACTCCGTTGGGGAAGCGTGCTGCTTGCTCATCTTGTTTTGTTCCTGCGGATAAGTCGCTTATTGTTCCTTGTATTACTACTTTCTCGCCTGCTGTTATTTGGGTTTGAGGTGCTTGAATGGTTGTAAAGCTTGGTCCTCTGCCTACACTGTAGATTTGGTTATCATATCCGTTAAAGAATGTTGCAAATCCATCTGCTATGGCATAGCTTGAGGGTGATGAGAATGGTCCAGCTAGATAAGATGTATAGTCTGATAATGTCCAGATTTCTGCGCCATTTGTTGCGTTGACTGCTCGTGCTAGTGCGCCTTTGTAAATGGGGTTGGTTGCGGTGTGTTCACTAGTGATGAGGTAAACTACGTCGTTTCCTATTGCTGCGATGAATGTTGGGTAGTGGTTGTATGCGGTGTAGAAACCGCTAAACGTGCTATTACCTTCACCACCATTGCCGTATGTCCAGTCTAAATGTCCAGTTGCAAGGTCATAGCAGTAGAGTATGCCTCCGAATTGGCTGCTGTACATTTTTCCATAAGCTAGTACGCCTTGTATGTATGAGATTCCTGTGTTACCATAGTAGTCAAAGGCTGTTTGGGATGCAGTTGGGCCCCAGATTTGTTTGCCAGTATCCATGCTATATCCAACCCATTGCATAGTTTCTTTGTATGCTTCAACAAAGACTCTTGCAGTTGGGTCTGCACCTCCTGCTAGTACGGTGAGGTTGCCTGCTGGTGCTTGAACGGTGTTTTGCCATAGAGCTGAGCCTACTTGACCGTTGTGTGAGTCCAAGTTAACTCCATAGTAGGTATATGGGCTTGAAGTTGAAGTTACTCTTCCCATGAATGCAGAATAAGAGGGTAAAGCGCCGCTGTAGCAAATGAGTATATCGTTATAGACTGCAACACTTGGAGTTAATGCACTATTAGCCCATGGAAGTGATACGTTCCAATCATATCGATTGCTTGTACCACCATCGATTGTACCTGTAGCTACAGGCCAGTTACCCGAGTAGCTCCACAGCTTTGAAGAGTTCCACTGAGCCAAATAATACTGCGGATTAGTCGGTGTACCGCCGTTGGAAATGACATATCTCAAGATCTCGCTTTGTGGACCTAATACTGCTGTGCCAGAGGGAACGTTGGTTACGTTGAATAATGGTTCGCCTGTGTCTGCATCATAAGCGTTTGCAAAGTTAGCAGTGAATAGAATGGCTGGATAGACACCATGTTGGTTTGGAGTTTGAAGGCTGTAGATGTAGCCAAAGGATAGTGGCGGGACATCGCTGCGAGACCACAAAACCTCTCCGCTACGAAGGTCAACGCATTTAGTTGGGCCGAAGGGTCCGGGATTAAAGAATCCGCTGTTTGGCGCATTTATGAACGAAATTGGTTCAGTATAGTACAGTTTGCCGTTTAGAACTATTGGGTTTGCGAATCTTTGGTTGTATGCAGAGCCTTCAAAGTAAGTATCCCCTTGAATTTCAAAGTTGTTTCCTCCAGTAACTCCACCGCTTTGAAGTGGTTCTGTCCACATTATGTGACTAGTCAATGGGCCTACTGCATCTCCTGGATAGACTGCCTGGTTTGCTAATGGGGCATCAAAACCTGCATAGCCTGGAGCACCGTTGCCCAGCCAGTTAGATGAGATTGTCCACCAATAGTTGTTTTCTCCGTAGATTGGTCGTGCCCAGTATTCGGTTGGTAGCGGATAGCTATCTATGGGGGTTTCTAGTTGATCTGTTGTTACAGTTAGAGTCGTTGACGCTGCGCTTGGTAGATAGGTGTCGCCAACTAGTGCTGAGTTTGGGTTGTGCGAGTATTGATTGTATTCTTGTCCGGGGAATGTAAAGTTGAACGTATAAGTACCCACTTGGTCAGGTGTATAGAGGGTGTATTGGGATGATGTTGAGTCCGCGATGTAATCAAACGTCATTGTGCTCTCTGTCCCGTCTGGTTCTGTGATTTTAAGGATGTAGTTGTGGAACCTCCAATCGTTTGTCAAAGCTGTGCTAGGATCAAATGTTTTGTCTAACCAGAAAACTACTGTGGTTTGTTGTCCTACTCCGACTGGATTTGGTGAAACTTGGATATAGGCAAAGGTTGGAATATCCCATCCAGGTGAGTGTGCAGATGTGGAAGGTATTAGCAATGTCGATGCTGAGATTGAAGTTGTCAAGAGTATAATCAAAGTTATAGTGGCGATTTTGGTTTTACAAAATTGCATTTTTATTGTCTCCTAATTTGGTTAGTTGACTAGTTAATGCTCAAATTTAAGCCCTTGTAAGTGTTCAATCCACTGACAGCAGATTATTGGACAATAAGTAATAGTCAAAAATTAAAAATAGGTTATTTATTGCCGCCATTTAATTTTCTGAGCCTGATTGAAAATGGAATTACGATTTTATCCTCCAAAGATGTTTTATTGGATTCGAAAAGATTAAATGCAGTAGCAGAAAGATTAGGTCTTAAGAAAACTAACCTTTTCCTGATCGCTACCACACCCATAATTAGGTTTTTAATAGTGGCGAGAGAGACCTACTAAATCAATTGAAAGCAAAAATAAATTAGGTATTGACTCAATAATTGAGTTTTGTGTGGTATCAAGATTGGTTGCTGTAGGTGAGGAAGCACCAGATTTTAATTTGCAAACCGACGAGGAAAAGTATGTTTCCTTAAAGGATTTTAGAGGTAAAAAAATTGTGCTTTATGATTTAAACTTACTTTATTTAGTATACAAAAATAAAATCCTATAAAATAAAACAAGCTCTATAGTGTTTTTCTGCCGATGGTACCCCTCTATATTTACAACTTGATATGGCGGTATCCGCCTGAAGAAATTTAATACCTTTTAGAAAAAGGAAAAAATGGTGATATCTCTAAACTATGTCGGAGGTTCAAATCAACTATTGAGATCCAAATAGGATTAGGATTAAACAAATAGACTATTCTGAGGGTTTGTGGTGATGACCCAGCAGGATTCAGAGCCTTAGATAGCGTAAACCGTGTATTTACCTGTGATTTCGGGTTTACAGTTGAAGCTAAAGAACTCATCAATATCGGTTATTGTTTCGATGGTGCAATAGTTTTCGTCTGAGTCCTTCACGTTTATAGTTACGGGTAAGTCCATTCTGTTTATTAAGGCACGCTTTGACTCCATGACGACACATAAAAATGCTGCTCCCAAAGTATTCAGATAAAAAGGACTGGATGATGGGTTTTTTAACAAAACTTATATGACCCTTGACTTTGAATAGAGATGTAATGAATATTCACGTGCATAGAGGCAGTTCAAAGAAAGCTGGTCTTCCACCTGGAACTGTTATCTATGTTGGTAGCCAGAAAACCCAAAAAACACGACTAAGGTTAATCAACTATACTGCGGCATGTTTTGAAGAAAAAGAATCAGAATCGATCGAAGAAATAATTAACTCAACAGGTAAACAAGGGATTACCTGGATAAATATTGATGGGCTTCAAAAAATAGATGTTATTGAAAAGATCGGAAAACGCTTCAATCTCCACCCCCTTACCCTTGAGGATATTGCAAACACTGAGCAGCGTCCAAAAATGGAAGATTTTGAGAGTTATCTCTATATTGTGTTAAGGATGCTGCAATATAACCAACAGGAAAACGCAATAGTATCCGAGCAACTCAGCCTAATTCTGGGTGCAAACTGGGTAATATCATTTCAGGAAAATGAAGGCGACGTTTTTAACACAATCAGAGACAGACTGAGAAGCGATAAGGGAAGAGGCAGAAAGCTGGGTGCTGACTACCTATTGTATACCCTAATAGACGCCGTGGTGGACAATTATTTCGCAGTTCTCGAGCACATGGGAGAAAAAATCGAAGACATCGTGGACCAACTAATTGATAATCCACAACCCTCAACTATGCAGACCATACACAACTTGAAGAGACAAAACATATCTCTGCGGAAATCTATTTGGCCCTTAAGAGAACTGGTTAATAGTTTAGTGAGAAGCGAAACAGAACTAATCAACAAAACCACAGACATCTACCTTAGAGACATATATGATCATACAATACAAGTAATCGATTCAGCGGAAGCATTCCGAGACACTATCTCAGGCATGTTAGACATCTACCTTTCTAGCGTCAGCAACAGAATGAACGAAATCATGAAAGTACTAACAATAATCGCAACCATATTCATACCATTAACGCTAATTGCAGGAATTTACGGAATGAACTTTGCAAACATGCCCGAACTCAAGTCTCCACTGGGATACCCACTTGTACTACTGTCGATGGCCATAGTAACAGCTGGAATGCTATTTTATTTCAGAAAAAAGAAATGGATACTGCAAAGATCCTAAAATGGCATGTATAAATATCGCTAAAACGCTATTCTGATTCATATATAATTCAGAGGGTCGTTTAAAAATTGCTTGACCTATTACTATGAAGAAAAATGAGCCTTAATTTCTTCAATGCTAATCTTTTATGCTGGTTCAACCAATAATTATCTGATGCTATGAAAAGAAAAATTATGATAGGTGTCGCAACCTCATTGATTGTCATTTCATTGACAGTAGTAGGAATATGGGTAGATTTACAATTAGGTAAAGAAGAAATCAACCGCTTCACTTATCCTCTTCTGGTTGAAGATAAAACCTACGTCATAACTGTTGAAACTAACTGGACTGAAGAGCGTGCACCATCAGTTTCCCTGCTTAATTCATCTGATAATCGATATCCAATAGAGCTCGTTTTTCTCGGAGGAACTTTAGAAAAAACTGTTTCTTATAAAATTATTATCCCAACCGATTTGCTTTGGGGCAATATCTCGCTAATAAGAAAATACTACATAGTAGACCCTAATAATTACACTCTGATTAATAATGGCACGCATAATTTTCTGCAGATGACTTTTGATTACCAACCTTTCTTTTCAGGCAGTGGGTATTTTGAAATTTTAGGTACAGAAGGAGCATTATAATTTAATTATTTAGCGCGGCGCGCTTTGCAGAGAACCTAAACTGACTGGTTTTATGCGCAAAATCAATTTGGCTTAAAAAAAGAAAAATGGACGTTTCGCAGCTAATTTGTCCAGTGATGGGAGGTTCGAATCCCACCCTAAATTTTATCATCGGAATCCTGAAAAGAATCTAAATGGCTCTCATAACGAGGGGGTATTTGCCAGTTTTTCTGAATGCAGCTGTCCACCTGTTGCCCAGTTGCTCTTTGGAGCTTCAATGATGACTATTTCAACAGCTTCCTTTGGAACCCCCAGATCCACAAAGACTTTGGTTATTCCTTCGACAGTTTTTTTCTTGTTCTCAAGGCTCATACCTTCCCAAACAGAAATTTGAACAATTGGCATTTAATTTAACCTCAAAATAATAATTGCTGTTTATTCTAATTATTGTTTAGGTATTGGCTTGAAATATGGCGCGCCGCTTTTCCCTAAATTCTGTGGAGGATAAGTTGTTTAGTTGCTAACCTTTACAACCACTCTATGCACATGCACAATAGAACATATTCGCGACATTTGAGTTAATTGCTCTATCTAAATCCCTTTTTACACAAAGTAAGCGTTTAATTTAGGGACAAGCCACCATGCCTTTATTCATACCCGATTAATACAGTTGGCTGCTAAGAAAAATTAAACAATTTCTAAAACGAACATTTAATAAAAAATATATTTAAAAAAAGAAGAAGAAGCACCCTATCACCAGGTCATTTCTTCTATTAAAGAGAAAAAACCAAATCAGCCCTAAAATAATTTTACCATACGGTCTTAGATGTGTACCTCGCTTTTTCCATAATTGACAAAACAACTTCGTGAGGCAGACCTATTCTCTTTTCAAGATAATTACTATCTTGCTCAAGCAACTGTTTTATAAGTACTATACCTGCATCAACTAAGCGAAGCCTTACTTCCGTGCTTACACCTCGAAGACAACTCAATGGATACAACTTGTACTTCTCAACAGTTTCTCCTAATCCAAAACCCTCAGGAGAGCTCCATCCAACCTGCAAAATATTTCGGCAAGTACCATAAGCAATTGCATGCGTCGAGTATCTGGTGTTGTTAACTATCATTGCTCGATCAATTTTGATATCCGTTATACCTTGTGTATAGCCTTCTGTAACATCTTCAATTATTGCTCTAGCTATACGGCTCTCATCAAGCCCCGTTAAAGCATGATAATTACTGTGATGTTTTGCCTCTACAAAATACGTTAACCCCTCTTTAGTAGCAATTGCATCAACTTCATGCTCCCCACAAAGACCCCTTAAAATCATATTTGGCTTCACCTGAAAACCGCTATGCACAAGAAGAACCCGTACAAAAACTTCAAACTCTGGCTTAGAATACATCTTGCTTATACCACGTCTAAGATCAAAAAGATGCTTAACCGCAGGTTTATGCCTGCGCATCAACCTAAAAACTGTTTGAAGAATTTTACGTGTCGTAATTCCCTCATAGAGCCTTGCCTCCACTTGATGCGCAATTTCAAAAGCAACTTCACGGCTCGCACCCATTCTAAGACAAGTCTTCACAATTTTCTCTCTATCAAACAACTGCTTAGACCCATCCGCTTTAATTACAAAAATTGCCAAGCACCCTCTTTTCACTCTTTAAATGAATAGTTGATAATGCTTTAATTTTTTACTCTTTAGCTCAAACAAAAAAATAAAAAACAAAAAAGTCAGGTACAAAGGCGAAATCTCAATTTGCGCCCTCATACCCTATGAATCTTTCACCAGATCTTAATGATCCCCAAATCAAGCAGAGCTACCAGGTTTATTTTTGAACACCAACGCACCCTTAACCTCATCAACCACAATCACAGAATCCTTATCCACCTTCTCCTGCAAAATTATCTTTGACAACTCATTAAGAACACTCTTCTGAATAACCCGTTTAATGGGTCTTGCACCAAACTGAGGATCAAAACCCACCCTAGCAATGTAGTCAACCGCTTTTTTTGTGAGCTCAATTTTGATATTGTTCTTATCAAGCATTTTCTGAACATTTTTAATTTGGTTCACAACTATTTTCCTAATTTCTTCTTCAGTTAGCGATTGGAACATTATTATTTCATCAATTCTGTTGAGAAATTCAGGTTTGATGGTTCTCTTAAGCAGATCAAAAACTTGCTCCTTTGTCGAATTCAAGATTTCCTCCCTATTGGAAGCAGTTACTTTCTCAAGATTTTCTTGAATAATATGTGAACCCAAATTAGAAGTCATTATAATAATTGTATTCTTAAAATCCACTGTCCTGCCCTTGTTATCAGTTAACCTGCCATCATCTAAGACCTGAAGCAAAATATTGAAAACATCCGGATGCGCTTTCTCAATTTCATCAAGCAACACCACAGAATATGGCTTTCTTCGCACAGCCTCTGTTAACTGACCACTTTCTTCATAACCAACATAACCCGGAGGTGCACCCACCAGCCGAGACACAGTATGCCTTTCCTGATACTCTGACATATCAATACGAATCATATTATTTTCATTACTAAAGAGAAACTCTGCCAAAGCTCGAGCCAACTCTGTCTTTCCAACTCCAGTGGTGCCCAAAAAAATAAATGACCCAATAGGCCGTTTGGGATCTTGCAAACCAGCGCGACTTCGCCTTATTGCATCAGAAACTACCTGAATGGCTTCGTTCTGCCCAACAACCCGCATATGCAGCTCAGTTTCTATATTTAACAACTTCTGCTTCTCACTTTGCAACATACGACTAACAGGTATACCCGTCCAATGAGAAACAACCGCGGCAATTTCTTCAGCGTCAACCTCCTCGTTAACCAACGGCGCGCCCTTTTGCAAGCCAGAGAGTTTCTCTTTTAGTACTTCAATATCCTTAGCAGCTTCTGGGATTTTCCCATATCTTATTTCCGCAACTTTCTCCAACTCACCTCTGCGGTTGGCATTTTCGTCTTCAAACTTTAACTCTTCAATTATATTCTTTTTATTTTGAATTTGCTCAACAATCTCTTTCTCAGCTTGCCACTTTGCTTTTAGCTTATTTCGTTCCTCGCTAAGGTTGGCGATTTCTTGATTTAACGATTTGAGTTTGGCTTCGTCTTTTTCTCTTTTTATAGCTTCACGCTCAATTTCTAACTGCCGTATCTTTCGCTCAATAATCTCTAGCTCTTCCGGCGCTGAATTAATTTCCAACCGAAGTTTAGAAGCAGCCTCATCAATCAGATCAATTGCTTTATCAGGCAGAAAACGATCAGAAATATATCGCTGCGACAATTCCACAGCCGCAATTATTGCTTCATCCTTTATTCTAACATGATGAAAAACTTCGTAACGTTCCTTTAAACCTCTAAGAATAGAAATAGCATCTAAGGTGTCAGGTTCATTAACCATAACCGGCTGAAAACGTCTTTCAAGCGCTTTGTCTTTCTCAAAATATTTTTGATACTCCTTAAGCGTAGTAGCTCCAATTGCCCGTAATTCTCCTCTAGCTAACGCAGGTTTTAGAATGTTTGCCGCATCCATTGCGCCTTCACTAGCACCGGCTCCGACAAGTGTATGGATTTCATCAATAAAGAGTACAATTTCCCCTTCCGAGGACACAACTTCCTTCACCACACTTTTAAGACGCTCCTCAAACTCGCCTTTGTATTTTGCACCCGCAATTAAAGAGCCCATGTCCAGAGAGTAAATCAGTTTTGATTTGAGATTTTCAGGCACATCACCATTAACTATACGATGGGCTAGTCCTTCAGCAATTGCTGTTTTACCCACACCGGGTTCACCGATAAGAATAGGATTATTCTTTGTTCTTCTAGATAAAATTTGTAAAATTCGACGAATTTCTTCATCTCGACCGATAACAGGGTCAAGTTTTCCTGTTCTTGCCCTATCATTGAGATTTGTTGCAAACCGGTTTAATGCATTATATGTTTCATCTGTAGTTTGTGAATTCACAGTTGATCCCTTCCTCAATTTCTTTATTGCTTCTTTTAGTTCTTTTTCCTTTACTCCACTGCTTTGAAGCAGCCGCGAAACAGAATCATTTGCAGATAGAAGTGCCAAAAAAAGTTGTTCAATGGAAACAAATTTGTCTTGACTCTCAGCTGCTAACTCTTTAGCTTTTCTTAGGACTTTATTTGCATTAGATGACAAATAGTGTTCTCCACCTGTGACTTTAGGCAATCCATCAATTAGCCTATCAACTTGGGTGGAAAACACGTTTAAATCGACATTTAGATTTCTTAGCAGAAAAGGCACTACGTTTTCGTCCACAAGCAACATCCCTTTCAAGATGTGAACGGGTTCAATGGCTTGATTCTGCTTTGAAGAAGCAAACTCCAACGCTTTTTGGATTGCCTCTTGGGCTTTAACAGTAAAATTTTCTAAGCTCATCTAAGAAAAACTTCTCTAGAAACTATTTGAACTTTGTTACTTAACAACCTTTTTACTCAAAAACGATCAGACGCCTGATAAAGTGCTATTTAGAGAAAAATCTTTAAACCACATTTGTCAAAGCCAAAACTTTTATCCAAACCCAACAAATTAGAAGCGGTCACATCTATGCCTCAAACAGTCGTGGTTTACCGCTCCATATCAGGCTTCACCAAAAATAGAAAGGAAGAAAGAGGGCCGGTCAATTAGAAGAGATGGTTACGGATAATCAAGTAATCCAAGATTCCCACAATATATGAAAGCACCCAAAACACTGTCAATAACCAAGCAATCCTTCGGCTTTTAGCTGGAAACGTCGGTGAGTTTGGGCGCCAAATAAGGATAAGCCACACACCAAAAGCTAGCGCGGGGAACGAGAAGATGGCATGGCCCAAAAACACCGCGATATCCACAGGTGAGCTAAAATATTGATGCGTCGAACTGTTATCCATTGGCGACATTACCAGCACCCCAAGAAAACTTACTATCGTAATAGAAACCACCAATATCGCGAGGATGCCATGCATGAGGTAGTTGCCTTTTTGCCTAAACCATATGCTAACAAAAAGCAGGCCCATCCAAAGTGATTGCATGATTACGTTGATATCTCGAAAACTAAGTGGAACCTGGCTTTCACTTATAGGTGTGGATGATATGACGCCTACAGCAAATATGAGTCCCAATACAAGAACGATGCCTGCAACTGTCTGCTGCTTAGGATTCAGAGTAACGTGTTTTCTGCGGGCCACACCTATCACCAAAGACAAAAAAGCGGCTACCAAAACCACCACAATAACCAATGGATAAAACATTGTTTCACCCGATGTAGATGCATCAGTTTCCCAGAGGTTTGTCGCAACCGCGTCTACCGTCACAGTCAAATCGTCAATATACCAGCCGTCCTTGTTAGTTATATTCCGATAAGTCTCTGAAGATCCAACAAACACGCCAGTAGTCATATCCCATTCCTTATGCCTAAACGAGTCGTTTGCATACGTCACAGTTCTGGTTGCGCCTAACACCGTTTTTTGCTCTTGACCTTGAATAGTTACGTTGACGGGATTGTGATTATGTATTGAGAAGTCATAGAATGCTTCTCCTGCACTAAGATTTGAAGGTATTATTATCCAGCCTCCAACATTTCCAGCTGAAAAGTTAAAGCCCCAAACCTCACTTCCTATTGTTCCATTAGCATACTGGGCAGTAACATTCACTGAAAACACGACACCATAAACCGGCAGAACGTCAATTCTCATCCACCTAACATCGTGGCTTGGCGGCGATGTACCCGTACCAGTTACACTGATATTGTATTCAACAAAATCTCCCTCTTTAACGCCCACCAAAGGCTCATCATAAGCGCGTACGGATGAGGACATTATTGAAACAGAAATTATTAGGCTTACCAGCATTAAAACAGTGAAGGCTTTCATTTCTAATCGATATAGCCGTAAAAAAATTGAAGACTTAAAGCGCTTTTCGTCAAGAAACCTTGACTAAGATAACAAACGATTTAGTCAAGAAAGTTTGACTGGGTTAATTGGACTGCCTCGTACTTTTTGCCTGCATTAGATGGTACAATCGCTGCAAAGCTATAGCCGATGCTCTGACTTTGTTAATGTTATAAAAAGAGCGCAAAACCATCAAAGATTCCCTTGCTTACAAAGACCAAAAATGAAAAGGATAGGTGATTTTATTTAGCAATTTCACAGTCGCCTTCTTTTCAACAACCAAATACAAAACCGGCGATAGCAAATCGATTTCACGCATTAGTCCATGATTCTTTCACGGCATCCTGCAAAATCAGCAATTGATACTGTGATAAAGAGAAAAGGAATGGTTAGGATTTACCGGCTAGATAGTCATCAAAAAAGAAGAACTATTTCTTTCCGGTTTTTTCTTCATGTTTCTTCTTCTTTGCTGCATTCTTTTTTGCTAACGAAGGCATGTTTATCCCTCTATTATTACACTATTAAATGACTATATACTATAGTGCCTAAAAGCTTACCTATAAAAACTCAAACTTGAACTGATTTAACCTTATATAACTTGACATATAGTTCTTGAAAGAAAATAATATAATTGAGATAGGAGCGAGCAAAAGTTGGATGAAGTCTTAGAACTGCTGGATAAAATTGCAAAACGTGTCCAAAAAAACGCGGACGATGTCAAAGCAACAATCGGGAAACAATCAGCTCTTTATGATCAGCTTCAGCACTCAACTAATGCAACGCAAGAACAAAAAATCAAGGCGTTCGTAAAGAAAACTTTGGAACTTGATCGTCTGGAACGAATGAATTCTCAGCTTAGTTTGCTTTATTCTCTTCAAATTTTCGCCTTCAAAGTTAAGGTGCTCGAGGTTTCATTAGACAAAATAAACGATCAACTTGTGAAGTCAGGGGTTTTGCAGAGAGGCGAGGAACTCGACGATATGAAAAAGAACATAGACGCGCTGAAAATTCTAATCGAAGCAAAGTATGAGTCAATGAAGGAAATCAACGAATCCCAAAACAAAAACTTAGCCTACATATATTAAATAAGTGACCTAAAGATCAAGCCAACCACTTAGCCCAAAACGTTATCAGATATTTTCATCTGTTTTGCTATGTAAATCTTATTACCTAGAACCAATTTTTCATTAACTGTGACTATATCATGTGTGAATTTAACGTAATCCTAAACGGCAAAATCGAATTCAAAGATGTAATCTATGCAAAAGTTGATGGCGACAAAGTAACAACCAAAAACATTCTAGGGCAAGCAATGGAGTTTAAAGGCTATAAAATCGACGAAGTTGATGTCCCAAACGCACGACTGGTACTCATCCAGGCATAAACTCCAGAAAAGAAAACCAAATTAAGCTAAGCTGAGCAACTTTCGGGTTCGGATAGCCAAATATGTTGGCTACTTAAATAAACGCTCACCAATTTGCTAAGCCACAATATTCTCTGTTTCTTGCTTTATATATCAAAAAGTTAACTATTCAAATAACAAATAAGAATTATAGCCAGCGAACTTGGGAAGAAAACAAAGATGAGCAATAGGGAGAAATTCGAACGCGACCTAACCACTCTTCTAGATAGGTTAACCTCTGGCGTTGACCCCTCAGTGGAAAACAAACTCAACATGCTAAAAGAATGGCTTCTAAAGTTGCAAGCGGAAAACGTCGTGAAAATCAACCACTCCGTCATGGAGCTCGTCTGCGCCAAACACCTGATCGAAAAAAACTACGACATTCAACTAGAATATCCCTTAAACAAGTTTCTAGTCTGCGACTTATACGGCATTAAAGGCTTAGGAAACCTTGTTGTTGAAATAGAAACAGGCTACATCCCTCCAGAAAACGCTTTGGCCCCACTAACGTATACTTCAGCGCGATTGGCAAGCAAAATTATCCGCTACAGCAGCTTTTCAGGAAAATTCGCCCTCGGTGTGCCGCCGCATTATATTTTGCCCTTTCCCCCAGTCTTAGCTAAACCTCCGCGCAACCGCACTGAACTTGAGATTGAACAGCTAAAAGCACTTTGTGATGCATACTACCAAAAACCTCCAGTTACACATGAAGAAATATGTAACGCTCGCATACAGGAAATCTACATTATCGATGTGGACCACGGGCACGTGCAGGAAATCGACCCCGAAGCCTACCTCAAGCGAGCAATACAGAAGGGTATCGTGTATGACTGTTTAACGCCGAACTTTCAGGAGACATAACTCTCATGTCGTTTTGTGTTTACATCCTGAAATGTATAGACGGAAGTTTCTATACCGGTTACACAAAAGATCTCGACGAACGCACAAGGCAGCATCATAACGGGAAAGGCGCCAAATACACCAAGTCACATAAACCCCAAACTGTGGAATACGTGGAACTATTTGACACTCGAAGCAAAGCAATGAAGCGGGAACGCGAAATAAAGAAACTCAATCATCAACAAAAGCTAAACCTGATTGTTTCACAGAAAAAGTAGCTACAACAGCAGTGTTAATGCTGCGCCTGTGATTATTGGAATTAAAACGTTGTCATTGATTGGCAAAGGCAGAACCTCAATTGTCATGGCAATAGCTGCTCCGATCAAAGCATAAAGGGGTGAAACAAAAAAGCTTCCTGCCAGAAACGCAAAGAAGAAGCCTGCAAGTGAGCCTTCTATGGTTTTGCCCTTATTAAACGGCATTGAAGTAGTGAGTAAACCACCAAAGAGAGACGCTGCGCTGTCTCCTAAACAGAACATAGCTATTGCTGCTCCTCCTGCTTGAGCTGGGAACACAAGCAAAGTCGTCACTATGCCGACGGCGAAGTAAAGGGGTGCAGCAGCGAAACCGTAGAGTTCCGATTGTGAGGCGGCATGGCGGGTTATAGCGGAGACAACGGGTAAGTTACGTCCTTCCAGCCGGGAAAGCTCCGATGCGGTATAGAGTATTGCGATGAAGATAATAATTGAACCAACTACGGGAATTCCAATCATCCCAGCGATTACAGGCATAAAAAAGCCTGCCGCGTGTATGTCTTCTCTGACGAAATCATTTGTTGAAGGGAAAGAGCGTTGGTGTTTTTTGCCATCTATGATTGGTAGAATCGCCGAAAGTTTCCCGTTAACTACTCGATCAGCTTTGACTCGGATGATGAAGTCGGGGTTGAAGCCGATTTTAAGTATTTCAGGCAGAAATATACAACGGTTATTTCGATCATCCGCTACCACAACGCAGTCACGCGGTGACAAGCCTTCACGATTTAAGATTTCATATAGAATCTTTAGTTTCCCATTAGGGGTTATGGCGTCACCCCAAATTTTACCTGTTAATCGTCCATCTTTGAGCTCAACATTTACGCCAAAAGCATAATCCGCGCATAGCGCAAGCGATAGTTTCTCGATGGCAACGGTTGGTATTCCTGAACTTATAATGGCGACCTTGCAGTTTCGCGCTTTTAACTGTTCGCAGAGGTTATGTAGGTACGGTGTAGCTTGAATCTTGCCAAAGATTTCCATCATCTTGTCAAGTTGTATGCCTTTTAAATCGGCGAAAATATGCCTCATTGCTGACTCCAACTTGAGGATGCCTGTCTCGTAGAGGAAGCCAAAGAAAAGAAGCTTTAGAAGCCCAAGTAGCCCTAAGGTTTTTCCCATGTCAAAGAGGAAGCGGTTTTTGGGAATCAGTACTCCTTCAACGTCAAAGACAACTAGTCTGGGCTTTTTTGGCTGAGCCATTTTCTTTTAAATCACCAACAAAAGGTGCACACTACGAGTAGAGAATTAGCGCCTGCTAAAGATAAATTATCCTGTTGGGTTGCATTGGTGATCTTTGTTTTGAAGTTCAAGAGGGCAGCCTCCGCCACAAACCGAGAGCTCATGACAGTCTTTGCATTTCTCCTCAACGTATCCGCGCCTTCGCAGCTTCTTTGCCAGTGGGCTATTCCAGATTTTATCCCATTGCTCTGTGAGAATGTTGCCAAGGCTCTCAAAATAGCTCTGACAGGGATACACATCCCCATTTGGCCCCACACAAGCACTAATCATGGCCGCACTGCACGTTTTGATGCCTAGCCCAAACGCGACAGGATCAAACTCACAATACTGCGTCGGAGTGTACCACAGAAACTTTAAGCCCAACCTATGAGCTTTATCGCGGACCTGAGGCAAAAGCGCCTTCAAAATGTCAATGGATATAGCAAACTCTTTGCTCGCCTCTGGAGCTTTACCTGAGTAAATGAGGCTATTGCAACCAAACGCATCCACCCCCAAGCCCTTGATGAAATCGACTGTTGTCAGAAAGTCGTGGGCGTTGTATTCGCTCAAAGTGGTGTTGGTGGAAACGTAAATCTGTGACTGCACCACGTTCTGGATGCCCGCGAGCGTTTCCTTCCAACTGCCTTTTGTTCCAGTCATAGCGTCGTGGGCGTCTGGTTTATGTGATTCCAACGTTATCTGCACAAAATCCAACCCTGACTTCTCCAAATCCGCCACATATGCCTTGTCCTTAAGCCTTCGCCCATTGGATATCAGCCCTGTAACCATGCCTTTGTTTTGGGCATATAGCAGCAGCTCAGCTAAATCCTCCCGAAGTGTAGGCTCACCGCCTGTAAAGGTTAAGATGAAAACGCCGATATCATTGACCTTGTCAATTATGGTCTTCCACTGTGTCGTAGTTAGTTCAGTTGTTTCATGTGGTCCACCCGCGTAACAATGTAAGCAGTCGTTTTGACACCTAAACGTCAGCGCCATATCCATCCGTAGAGGCGCTGAGTACTGGTACGTGAAGGGTTCCTCTTTTTCGATGGAAAGGAAAGTAACGGGATCAATTTTTTCTGTCTGCGCCAATGTGCTAATGGTGTACACGAGTCGTTCGTAGTCCTTTTGGGCATCGTTAACTTTCACGTGGTAAATGCGACGAATCTTTGAGAGTACCTCTGCCTCGGGCAATCCCTGCATAAAGTAGTAGGCAAAGGCGGTTGCAGTATGGTTTAGGTGCAGCACTGTATTGGAGTTAATTACCATAATGCCTCGCTTATCTTGTTCAATTCGAAGTTGCAGAGACATGCCTGCAAATTTATCTTCTCCACGGTACGTGAATCGTCCGGTTGGGATTTTGGGTTTACGTAGAAAACTCATTTTTAACGGCCTCCTCCACCTGCACAGGCACATGCACAACTAACACAGGCGCAGGCACATGCACAAGATGCGCAAGCGCAGACACCACCAGCCCCTTTTCTTGCAGGTTCATGACTGACTTTAGGCGGCGGCGGAACGATGGAGTTGGCGAATTTCTCAAGGTTAACTACTATGTTGCTGGAGGTTTTCTCCAGTGAAGTCGCGATGTTGTTGGCGAATTCTGCACCTGGAATCGCTGGCGCCGGACCTGACTGTGCAGGGGCGTTAATATTTGGTATGTAAGTGGGGTGTGGATGATAGATAGTGTAGCCATACCACCACCAGAGCCACATGGGACTAGGCTGGAAGGGCCTGTCCCGAAAAACAGTTTCAGTTCGTGCCCTCTGGTTGGGGTCCATCATTAACCAAAGCATCTGCTGGTTATAGGCGTTTGAAGCTAACTCAGGGGTTCCTGCCTGCTCCACTTGTCCCCATGCTTTTGCAACGATTTTTCTGTAGTAGTCTACCGTGTCTTTTCGGCTGTAACCCTCAAGCTTCTTGTCCACCGAATCGCGAAGGAACATGATGGCTTGCGCCAGTTTTTCCTCGTCCAATGTGCCATCGGGTTTGAGGGCACTTAGAAAGTCGATTTCGTAGTATCGAAGCGGATTAGCCTGTGAGCCTGTCTTGTTTTCGTAGGGCGCCAGCACCCTGAGTTTGAGCGAAGGCTTGGTTTGCTCCGCCCAAACCGCTCGTTTCTGCAGTAGACTGTATAGAATTTCTGTAACTATCTGCGTCGGCTTCAAATCCAACAGGTAAGAAGCTTCCACCGCTGTTAAGCCCCGTTTGATGCCCAAGGTTTCCATGCTGACTTTAGGTGTGGTGTAGTTGTTTTTGCCAAGCCGGTAAATTACGAATACGACAATAAAAATCGCTGCAAACACTGCAAAAACACCGATTGCCATAATCAATAGGTCTAAACCTCCGCCATTACCACTCGTCGATGGCGTATAGTTGGGCATTGAACTGGCGGGGAATGATAATCCCAGCGTCACCTGCTGGTTGGCTGCTATACTTGCGATTTCCCAGTAAATCGCCAGGTTGCCCTCGATGGTTGAGGTGCCATTGTAAAAGTTCTCTGTAGTCTTTACATCCTGGGTGGTTACGCCGGGCGGCAAAACAATCTGAACCCGAACATCACTGACGGCTGTGTCACTTATCCACTGCGGAATAAACTGCATACCATAGTTGCCCGGATTCATCGTGTCATTGTAGATCATGCCTGAAACGTTGGTAGTTATAGTGTACCAAATACTATCTCCAACTTTTAGGGGCTGTTCGAAATCCACTGAAGCCACATCAGGCGTGAAACTGTATACGTTTAGTTGGTTTCCATATTGGTCAATTGCTTGCCCGAGGGTGAAGTCGCGGTTTGGCTGTCCAACATCAAACGCGTGGATAGTGCCCTGAGTCACGGTTAAAGTTATGTTGTAGATTAAGTCTATGGTGCCGTCTTGATTGATGAATATCTGTGACCATTCATGGTCCACAGTGTAGAGGTTGCTTTGGGCTGTGGTTACGCTTGTCGCTAAAGCACAAACCATGCAAACAGCAAGAAACGCAACTATAATGGCTGTGCGGTTTACCATTTCGGTTCCTCAGTAATCTCAAAAGTAGTCCCACAATACGGACATTTAACATAAGGAACACCTGCATTAATTTTTATCTGGTCAGCATTAACTGATCCCCCACAGTTTGGGCATTTGATCTGAGCCGCTTTCATTACGCCTGAAACCTCAAGTTGTTGGATAACAGTTTTGGGTTTGCGGGTCGTGTAGTAGATGCCGACAATTACGGTCAAACCAATGATGAACAAGATTGCGCTTGTAATAAGTCGCATAGGATCATACGACGCAGCTATCGCAAAGATAACTGCAAAAAAGAACAAGAAAGCTACTATTATAGCGCCGATTACTGCAATTATTTTCATAATTAGATGGGAAGCGCTTTACGATTTAAATATAGTCCTTCTTTAACAACCCAAAAAGTTGCTGCCTAAGGCATAAACTGGGGAATCTTGCAATATTTATTTAAACTTGAACTACCAAACATAGCGAATATATTAATTAATATATGTATGGTGCACAATCAGATACCGAGGATGGCATGGCTTGGTTTGGTACGATGACCCCCTAGTAGTGATGGCAATCGCATTAGTGGTAATCATTGCCTGCGGTACTGTAATTTTTGTGATGCGCAGGTACGGCACCAAAAAACCCTCTACACCCCAGAAAAAACCACAACACACACGATCGCAGCCAGACTTAGACCTCCAATACAATAGCATGCCATTCAAAGTTTCTAAAAGTGTCCAAACAACAATGGCTTCCACCGCTAAAGATGAACTACGTATTCTCGACTTAGAACGTGACATCCTAGGCGACGCAATCCGCAGACTCTATGAAGCACATGCAGAAGGCAAAATCAGTGAATCTGAAAGAGAAAAACTCGCTGGTACTTACAAACAAAGAATGAACACCATTAAAGAATCCATCTCCAAAGACGAAGGCATAATCGCTTTGCATGAGCTTGAAGGTATGCAGGAAGACCTCATGAAGCTCTTTAGTGAACGCTTCGGCGAATTAACTAACAAAGTAGAGGAGCTTCGAACAAGGATTGATGTAAAGCCCATTCGCGAAATTCCTGTGAAGATACCTACGCAAATTCCAGCTCAAATGGAGGAAGATTACGATGAAGAAGCTGAAGAGGAAACGCGCCAAGTCAAAACCAGCGAGGATAAACCCAAGAAGAAACGCAAACCCCCCGAAGAGAAACCCACTGCAAAAACTGAAGCAGAAAGGCGCATCGAATCAATTAGAAGTGAAGTTGAGAAAGTGTTAGATAAACTAGGGCAGATGGAAATTGAAAGTTAACCAAGACCCAATTGCAGAACAAAAAATGAAAGCAGCCCTTAAAGCCGTGCAACATGTTAAGGACGGTTCCATTGTGGGTTTAGGCAGTGGAAGCACAGCAGCATTCGCCATAAAAGCCTTAGGTGAACGTGCTAAAGCTGAGAACCTCCACATAATGGGTGTTCCCACATCTTACCAAGCGTTTCTCTTAGCGGTCGAATGCAACATCCCAATAACCACAATAGATGAGCACCAAATAATCGACGTCACAATAGATGGCGCCGACCAATTAACTCCTGAACTGTACCTAATCAAGGGCGGTGGGGCAGCGTTGGCGAGGGAAAAAATCGTTGCAGCAGCTTCGAAAGTTAATGTAATTATTGCTGATGAGAAGAAAAAAGTGACTTTGCTGGGCGAAAATAACCAATTTGTTCCAGTTGAGGTTTTGCCGTTCGCGATTTCGCTGGTTAAACGAAAAATCATTGACATAGGTGGCAAGTCAGTGGTTCGGGAAGGAAAAGGTAAACTGGGACCGACAATAACTGATAACGGCAATGCAGTATTAGACTCCTTTTTTGGAGAAATAGTTAACCCTGCGGAACTTCAAGTTAAAGTGAAAATGATTCCGGGTGTGGTTGAAACGGGTTTCTTTGTGGGCTTAACAGATATTGCATATATTGGGTTGAATGGCAACGTAGAGAAAATTCAACGATCCCGAAAATAGCCTCTTTTTGAGGCTTTAACAATATAGCTGATTTTTTTCAGTCACACACGTTTAAATAAAAACAAACAAATAACAGAGGCTTAGCAATTTCAAAGATAACCTCTTCGCTTCTTTAGAAAAAGTTATAGCATACGTGAACAATAAGCCATAACTAAATCACGTCATTGGATGGTTATGTTTATGCCTGAAATTCGCGTAGCACTCATCGGCGTTGGCAACAGCGCATCAGCCCTCATACAAGGAACCCAGTATTATAAGGATGCAAAAGAAGATCAAACTGTTCCAGGACTCATGCATGTCAATTATGGCGGCTACCACATCCGCGACTTACACTTCGTCGCAGCCTTTGAAGTTAACAAAGACAAAATCGGCAAAGACCTATCCGAAGCAATATGGGTTAAACCTAATTGTTGCGAAAAATTCTCCGATGTCCCAAACCTTGGCGTGAAAGTTTCACCTGCACCTATCCTCGACGGCGTCGCACCACACATGCGAGAAGTTTTTAACGTTTACGATGACAGCAAAATCACCAAAGATAGCGTCATCAAAATCCTAAAAGATACAAAAACCCAAGTCCTAGTAAACTATCTCCCAGTTGGCAGTCATGATGCAGTTCGATTCTATGCACAATGTGCCATAGACGCCGGATGCGCGTTCGTGAATTGCATGCCCGAATTTATAGCCTCAGATTCCACCAAGGAGTGGCCTAAAAAGTTTGAAGCAGCAGGCTTACCCGTTTTAGGCGATGACATAAAAAGCCAAGTCGGCGCAACCATATTGCACCGCAACTTAGTACGTTTATGTCTTGACCGAGGCGTAATCGTCGATGAAACCTACCAACTCAACCTTGGCGGCGACACCGACTTCCAAAACATGACCGTTGAAGGGCGTCTCAAATCCAAACGCATAAGCAAAACCGAGGCAGTCACAAGTTTGGTTCCCTATGCTTTACCTACTCGAATTGGACCCAGCGACTTTGTGCCATTCCTAAAAAATAAGAAAATCTGCTATATTTCCCTTAAAGGCAGAAAATTTGGCGATCGACCATTAAATATTAGCGTGAAGCTCGAGGTGGAGGATAGCCCCAACAGCGGAGGTGTTGTTATAGATCTAATTCGAGCTGCCAAAATCGCATTAGACCGCAAAATCTCTGGTGCGCTTCTAAGTATGCCCTCTTATGCGTTTAAGCATCCGCCAATCCAAATCCCCGATTCCCAAGCGCTTCAATGGACGGAAGAGTGGATAGCTGGCAAACGCGAACGCTAAAAAAACTATTCCCTTTTCTAGTTAAACCTTTATAGGTTCACTTTGCTTACTTCCTTTTCAGAAAACTTAGAAGGTTCAAGTTCATGGTTAAAGTTGAAGCATATGAAGTGCCTGAAGGTCTCTACTTCTCTAAAGATTTTGAATGGGTAAAAATTGAAGGCGATAAAGTCCGCGTGGGTATCACTGACTACGCACAGAAATCCCTGCGCGAAATCGTCTACACTGAACTACCAAGCGTGGGGTCACAGGTTAAGCAGAACGAGCCATTTGGAACACTAGAATCGGTGAAAGCTGTCTCCGACCTGGTTTCGCCAATCAGCGGTACCATCGAGGAAGTCAATGAAGAAGTCCAATCAAAACCTGAAACATTAAACGAAGACCCATTCGACAAAGGTTGGTTGCTCATCGTTAAACCGACAAACCTGCAAGCTGACCTTGCGAATTTGATGAATTTTGAAAAAGCGGTTGAGTGGCATAAAAATCAATCAGCCGGTACATGCTGACATAGGCGAAATTTGAATGGCTCGACGCATACTAATTATCGGCGCTAACGCTTCGGGTGTTGAAGCAGCTTCTGCGGCACGTAAAAAAGATCGAACCGCAGAGATCACACTAATAACGCAAGAAAAGAATGCCGGTTATTCCCGATGCGGTTTGCCCTTTGTCATTGGCGGGCACATCGCCAACTTTAAGGATTTGATTGTTTATCCGCCCGCATACTTCCAAATGCTTAAGCTGAATTTGCGCCTTGAAACCAAAGCCACTGCGATTAACACCCAAGACAAAATTGTAACTGTCCAAACCAAAGAAGGTGTAAAGGAAACTCTGCCATACGACAGTCTCGTGATTGCCACGGGCGCAGACTCCTTTATGCCCCCGATTAAAGGCAAAGAAAAACAAGGTATCTTATCTCTTCGTGGCATTGAGGATGGAGAACGAATTGACGCAGCGGTGAAAGCAGGTGCCAAATCAGCTGTTATCATGGGTGCTGGTCTTATCGGTTTGGAGGTTGGTGTGGGTTTGATGGAACGGGGTCTTAAAGTTACGCTCGTAGAGATGTTGTCGCAGATTTTACCTCAACTTTTGGACGCGGATATGGCACAACTTGTTCAGCAGCATTTAGAAGAGAAAGGAATGTGTATCCTGTTAGATAAGGGTGTTGAAGAGTTCATCGGCGACGATAAAGTCACTGCAGTTAGAGCGGGTGGTGAAGTTATCAAAGCCGATATGTTCATCAGCGCCTTCGGCGTTCGAGCCAATACAAAGCTTGCCGTGGACTCCGGCATCCCCCTTGGTGAATCGCGGTCAATTAAGACGAATGGGCGCATGGAAACCGATGTTTCAGATGTTTACGCAGTTGGTGACTGCGCGGAAGCGCCAAGCATAATCACCCATCATCCGACCTGTGCCCAGCTCGGCACGGTCGCGGTTCGTCAGGGCAAAGTGGCGGGTGCCAACGCAGGCGGCGGCTACTCGCAATTCAGCGGCGTCTTAGCTTCAGCGGTCACGCGACTTTTCGAGATAGAAGCGGGCAACACAGGATTAACTGAAACTGCTGCAAAACGCAACCGCCTCGAAGTCGTCACTGGAGCTATTAGCAGCAAAACCCGCGCAGACTACTTTCCAGGAGCAAAACCCATCAAAATCAAGCTTATAGTCGAAAGAGAAAGTCAGCGAATCATAGGTGGGCAAGTTGTTGGCGGCGAAGAAATTACCCAACGCATCAACTGCCTGAGCTTTGCCATCCAGAAAGGCATGACTGTGCGTGAACTAGCAAAGGCAGACACAGCATACGCTCCGCCACTGTGTGAGACGTGGGAGCCGATGGTTTTGGCGGCTGAAATGGTGCTGATGAAACTACGCTAACCTGTGCCGATTGCAATGCCGTTCTTCCTAATTTTATAAAATCACCTGTGGGTTTAGCTTGTCCGTGAAGGGGTCTCACAAAAATCACCCCAAACCTAAATCAAAAACTGCTCATGTTCGAATGGTTCTTCCTTGGCGAATTTATTTTGAGGCGTTTTGTCCAAACAATTTTTTTTATTCTGTATTCCCTGCAAACCTCATAAAGATCCATTTGTTTGTTTACTTTTGTAACTTTTTTGTAGCGATTTAAGTGGTTGACAAAAGTTTTAAGCTACATGGGCGATATTTTGTTTGAGGTATTTTTGATGCGGCAGAAACTGGCTTTGATAACTCTTGGAGTAACTGATTTAGAAAAAGCGGTAAATTATCCAACCAACCAACCAACCTTTTAACGGTTACATACTGGATCCAAGAAAAAACAGATGGTTACGGATGGTGGAAGATAGATATAGATGTGAGGGGTAAAAAACAATAGAAAAGTTACCCCTCGAGCCCTATGATAATTAATCTGGCAAAGGAGTGAGCGTTAAATAATAAAAGTACGAAAAATCTCGATGAACATGCTTTTTGATCATTGCGCTATATTATTTAATGTTCTTCTATAATCGCAAACACGAAATAAGTAGAAACAGTAAACATTATAAAAACAAAACAAGTAACACTAAATAAAGTGAAAAAATGGACATAGATCCCGGTATTATTATCTTCTCAATTTTAAGTATTATTTCCATAATAATCGCTTTAATTATTGTAAGAAAATTTAGTAACAACCCACACAAAACACTCACAAATTTAGTCGTAGCCAACATTTTCCTAGCATAATTGCAATAGCAATTTGGACTCTATTTCCTGCTTTTCGCTGGACAATATACAATCTAGACTTTCTGATTGTTAGCATAGAAGCTGCAATTGCTTCAGGATTGTTTACCATAACCTTCCTCGGCTTAAAAAAATCTAAAAAATGGGCACCAATTATGGCAATCGCAATAACAATAAGCCAGAGAGTATTTGCTAACTACGTATTCTTTCTTTCCATAATGAACATAATCACCATAGTTTGGAGTTTGCTTCTGATCTATTTCGCGATTTTAGTAATAAGAAACCGAAAATAAACAAAGCATAAAATGAATCGGAGTAGAGAACTTGACTATTAAAGCCAAAGCGAACTCAAAATCAAACAAATCTCTTAAAGTAGCAATCATAATTGTCGCCTTGTCTTTTTTAATTTACAAAATCTACTGGACCATACAGAACATATTCTGGTTTATCAACCTAACAACAAATTTTATTCCCCATCTTTCCTCAACTCAATTCGGAGGTTCAATGGCAACACTCAACATTGCTTTGCTTGCATTTCAAGAATATAGTTCAGCAATCGGAGGCTTTATCGGCTTAATAGCAGGAATCACCGCAATTCTCTCTGCAATCCAATACGTAAAAAATAATCCAAACTACATAGCTAGACTTCGGGTTGCACTTATCGCCGAGGCTGTCTTCTTTATTCTATTAGCCCCCTCTAGTATTCACCACCTTGTAGGAACAGCTTACTTACTCCCAGGATCAAACCTGTTCGTTGGTCTCTCCTACCTCTTACAAGTTCTACTTGTCGTTCCACCATTGGTATGGTTGAGCCAAAAAATGCGCCACCCCCAAAATCTCCACTCAATCCTGAAGGGAGCGACTATTGCAGCGTCGCTTTTTGTCTTAGCATTATGGTTCAAGTACCTATTCTTATGGATCGACACTTTAGTGCCACTAAATTCCCAACCAGAGAACCCGATAAACATCCTTGGAACTGCTAATTCAATAATCACTCTACTACTTGCAGCCTGTATTTTTTCTGTGGGTTCATCTAGATTTAACAGGGGTGATAAGAATTCAAAGAATCTATTCGGATATGGGTTGATTTTGGTAGGCAGTTTCTTTATTATATTCTCGCTGGTAGCACTTTTTGTACCAATCTATGCATCATTTTGGTACCTTACCGATACATGGATGCTAACGCTGCCAATCCTTGGGCTGGCAATAAAGAAATATTAGACCGCATAATCATCGAAGTCTCAAATGCGGAACCTAAATAAGTAGACTATCGCACCTTATGAGTTAACATCAGCTATACATACTTTTCAAGAAAATGGGTCAAGTGAACTTTCAAATGCGTAATCAATTAATAAAGTCATGCAAACAAAAAACTACATCAATTAGTGTCATAGGCCCAAATCTTAGAAATTAAATCCCTAATGCTATAACCTTGCTACGATTACTTGCCTTACCGCACTTGATTCATGCATTCAATCATGAGATTACCTTTGCCATGTATGGATTATTCTTATTTTCAATAGGAACTGATCTTGTTGATGGGTTCATAGCAAGGAAAACGGGTGCGAACTCGGTATTTGGCGCTAGGTCAGATTCAGCAGTAGATTTTTTGTTCATTAGTACCATGTATACGATTTTTACTATAAATGGAATCTATTCACCGTTTCTTCTATTGCCCATATTTATTATGTTCATACAATTTATATTAACAAATCGTTATTTACAAAGACGATCTATGACCCAATCGGCAAGTACTATGGAAGTCTACTTTACAGCGGGATTGGCTTAACTTTGTTAGTTCAATCACAGTGGATGTATAACGTAGTGACGTTAGGAATTATTGTTATAACAATTTCAGCAATCCTAAGTCGATTATCCTATCTATTGAAATTAAACCGTTAGCGTAAATCTACAATTACTCAATCATATAACGAACAAATCATCACTAACTAACCAAAATCTTCTGAAAAATAGTAAAGAAAAATGAGAATGCTCTATCGAAACTTTCCTAGTGCTACAACGATACCAACCAAACCGCTATGACAACTAAATAGAACGCGAACCTGACATCTGCGCTTTCTGTAGCACTAAAGAGCAAACTGGATAATGCAAAATCAACGAGTATGCCACCTGAAAGGAAGGCGGTTTCAAAGTTACTAAGACCTCGATATTGGACGTAGGCAAAGATTACTAGCAAAGTGGTCCATGTTATAAAGATGCCATGAATTCCTCCTATAAAGAGGGGGTATGAAATCAGCCTGTTCAATATGGAAGCAACTATCAAGATTAGGGCGCCAGTTTTATTTCGTTTAATAATTAGAAATAGGGCAAAAATGTTAATTGCTGCAAAGGCTACGGCATTGGCCACTGCTATGGTGTAATCAACCGCTAAACTGAAGCGAGCCGACGGCTCAACCCCCAGCGCAGGATTTACTAACCATAGAATTATTGAGAAGACTTCACCAATAATTGTCATTGCGGTTAAAATTATCAAAATCTTAAGTCTGATATCGCGCATGGCTAACTTAAGAGCATGCCTACTATTATTGCTTACTTGAAAGGAAAACAGACATGAAAACTGAGTTAATAGTCATTCTTCTTTTGTCGAGTGCCGCCATTGTTTCTTAATCCGTCAAGAATATGAGGAAGACTCAACAGTGGATGCTTAAAGAACATTCTTGGACCTGAATATGTAAACATTCTCTCTGCTTCATTTTTGAATTTGGGATTATAGCATTTTAGTCCACATATACCGCAAACAGGTTTAAATTCTGGATAACGACAATTATCTAGTGGATCTTTAGAATACTCTCTTAGTTCATTGCATTTTTCACAAAATAAATTATTGCTTCGATGATGGTCTTGGCAATAGATTTCAGCCATCGCGTC
>CAWEOM010000008.1:0-64905 GCA_963810665.1 Candidatus Bathyarchaeota archaeon
TTGTTATGGCAAAGCCTATAGCAATCGCAAGAATTATGCCGATTACTGCGGGAACAAAGTAGCTATCAACTGCATTTTGTGTTGTTGAAGTGGTTGCCATCGGTGTTGATTGCACATCAGCTGCATGGAAGGATGTTTCAGCCGAGGCAGCATAGTAGGATTCTGAGCCTGCAAAGCTAGCATACACAATGTAGTCGCCTGATATGTCTGGTTTCCAAGTATAAGTAAACATCCCTGAGTCATCACTAGTAGTCATCCCAATAGTGCGATAGTTGCCATTAGCATCCATAACATCAAGTTGCACTGGAACACCTGTAGCATTGTTAGGCCTTGGCTGCTGCATATACACATACTCCATCCAAGCTTGCTGGCTATCCTCAGAAACACAAGGCAAACCATTAGCAAACCTTGCAGCGGGAGATTCCTGCATAGAACCAGCCGAGATATCCATAACTGTACCCCGAATCGTTATTGGAGTTTCTGTTGTTACCCCAACATCAGGTGCAGTCACAGTCATCTTAGTGGGTCCTTTACCCCAAGCATAAAGCTGATTATCATACGCGTTTAATGTTGTCATTATGCCATCAGAGATTGCCGGTGCGCTAGTTACATCAAAAGCAGTTATCGACCAAACTACTGAGCCATCAGTTAGGTTTAGTGCCATTTGTTGTGCGTGGTGGAATAGCGGTGGACTATACATGTGCCCCACTGGTAGGAATAGTTTACCATCAGCAGCGGTGCCTACGCTAAAGGTCCAAAATGGCCATACGCCGTATGGTGATTCATAGCCGCTGGTTGGTGAGTGGTATTCCCAGTTGTAGGTGCCATCATGAGCGTTAATAGAGTATGCATCTCCACCATAAGTCCAGGTTAAGATTGTGCCGTCTGGTCCTGGGGTGTATCTTTGTCCTAGCGATGAGAAGGGGTTTACGTTTGGCATGGGGTTTGGTCCCCAGAGTTTTTGCCCTGTAGTTAAGCTGTAGCCTTTTGCGGTAAGTTCTGCTGAGTCAAATTCAACCCAAACACCATCATTTATGGTTTCTGAGCCAAATAAGACACGAGAGTTTACAACTTCGGTTTGGTTGTTTGGGCCCCACATTAAGTGTCCGTCTTTTGCGCTGTAGCCTGCTGTGATGTACCAGCCGGGCTGGAAGAATGATGATTGACCGCTTGTGTAGCTCATAAGAACAACATCTTCATCCATTCCTGATAGGCCAAGGGATATTGGGTTGCCATCGATTGTAGTTGCTATTGGCGCTGACCATTCAATACCATTTTCGAATGAATATACTCCGTCTTGGGTTGGTCTCCATTGCCACGCATTGCCAAGATCAGCATTGCCGTTTTCCCCTAACAGGATTGTTCTAGTAGAATTCCAAACAGTAAGTGACCGTTGTCCTGCACTTGCATTTACATAATAGCCAATTAATCCGCCGTGATCATCAAGAGTTAGCTTGTTAAAGTTTGATCCGTTAACTATGCTAAGAATGTAGTTGCCTGTCATTGCATCATACATGCTATAAGTAGTTCCAGTAGAAACCACTCCAGGTACGCTGCCAGTTGCCCAAAGATATGCTCGTCCACCGTACTCGTTAGGTGAGAGATAATTCATTATTTGGCCGCATCTTAGGTTGGTTGTGTAGTCTTTAGTCCAAATCGTCTCGCCGGTATGTAGGTTCACAGCCGACCATCCAGCTGGGTTAGCAGTTGAGCCTGGATAGTTAACGTAGTAGAGTATGCCCTGAATTATGATAGGTGCAAACTTTGGTTGGTACTGGAGGTTGACCAGTAGTTGCTTTGTTGATCGTTACCAAATTCTCCGCCCATAGTGCCTCCAAAGGCGATGGGTTTGGTCCACATAATGTGTGCGCTGTTTGGCGCGGTAGTGTAGGGTGCGTAGTCTCCTGCTTGGTTGTATTGGCCGGTGTTTGCAAATGTTGAAACTCCAAGCCCAAGCCAAGCACCACCGATTGCATACCATAAGTCGTTGTTTTGGCCGTAGATGGGTCGTGTCCAGTATTCTGTTGGCAGTGGGATTAGGGGTGCGTATGAGATGGGTTCTTCTTGTACGGTTAGGTGAAATACGTTGCTCTCAGATGGTTCATAGTAGTCACCAACATAGGCATTAGGCCGCTGAAGATTGGTGCCTTCTAATGTTTCTCCTGGGAAGGACATTTGGAAGGTGTATTCGCCAGTTGTGCTTGGTGTGTAGGTGGTGAATGATCCGCCTGTGTCATCGGAGCTGAAGGGTCCTAGGGTTTCTTCGGTTCCGTCGGGGTGGGTGACGATTACGTACATGTTTTGCCATCTATCGCCATAAGCGCCGCTTGCTGTGGGTGGTGGTACGTTGGAGCCAGAAGTTGACGTTGACTGTTTGTCCTACTCCGATGGGTGCGGGTGCGATGTTGATGAAGGAGTATGTTGGTAGTGACCATGGTGGGTCATGTGCGTTGGTTGTGGGTATTAGTACACAGATTGTTGATGCTGCAAATATTGCTGCAAATAATAGAGCTAAAATCTTTTGCTTATTTTTTTGCATATTCTTTTTCTCTTTTTTTATATTGAGTGAATAGCGATAAGCCATGCACTCATGAGGCTATTATATGCTATTAGTTTATTTATAAAACTAACCTAAGATAAGGACATTTAATTGATAATACTATTATGTGATTAGAGTTATAATTAATCAATTTGCTTAACATAATTCGAGGCAGATATATACAAAATTTATTAGATTATCGCGCAGCATAGCAATTCACAGGATTAAGGCCATACATTTCGAGTAAAAGAATCCGTCAATTTACAAAATGCAAAAAAGTAAACACCATCTGATAACGAAGAAAGACATGCTTATTTATCAGATTTACTTACACAGAATTCATACGGCATTAATACCCCACAAACGATAATCCAATCATGAAACTACATAAAAAGAGACGACGATTCTTCATCTTACTCCTATTTCCCTTTCTTGCAATCGTTTTCTTTTTCAGTCTCGTTGCCTCTTTCTTCACCAAAGAAAACAACAAAACGGGAAAAATAAAAAGGATCTCCGCTCAAATAGCACCTTATGACCTTGAAATGGGCTTAATTCTAAAAGAAGAAAAAGAAAAAATCACCAAATAAAACTCCATTTTACTTGAGCCTGGGATAAATAAGGTAATACTTCAAGCTCTAAATACAAAGCAATTTATTATAAGATTAAAAGTAGACACGCTAAATCAAGGGAAAGCAGCCTGATTTTCGACTTTAAAGTTGTTACATCACAGTGTATCCAACATTTCTTTATATCAACAGACGCGCCAAATATCTATTGCAGGAATAGCCACTAGTTAAGCGGGTTTGGCTGTTAACAGGAGAAGGCGGTACCCCCTTGAGCACTTTTCCCCCCTGCCTTGTTAACACAAGGCTTAATCCGCTTAACGCTAATTTTCTCTTGCATATTTACTATGACTTCTAGTAAAGCAAAGATCTCGCCAAAACGAACTTGTCAACTCTTTTTTGTTAGCAAGCCTCTTAGCCAAATAAGTATCGAGTAAGTAAACAGCGCCAACCAGAAAAGGCTTGGAGCCACCAAAACGATGGATATAGGGCTATCTTGCCATCCCCGAAGAAGCCAGAGCAAAGGTCCCAAAACCGCTAATAACGGAATAATCAGGGCCCAATTTTTCTTGTTGGGTTTTAGAAGAGTCTGCAGATCACCCATCTTGTACATTAAAGGTAAGCTCACTATAAAGAGCAAAAGTTCCGTTAATGCAATGGGTAAACCGTTTGATTCATAATTAAATACTCCAAACCAACCTTGTGAAAGAGGCCAGAATAGTTCGATTCCACCTGTGAAGAGGTCCCCTATTAGGATATGGGAGAGTAGGGCTGCGAAGTAGGGAATGCTTTGTTTGCGATAAATAATAAAGAAGGGTATCATCAAAACGGTTATAGCTACTATCGAGTGAGTGGGGCCTCGATGGAATAGAAAGCTACTAAATATTAGATCCATGTCCGGTAGAATTGAAGCAACCAAAAGCAGCGGGAGGTTTATCTTAACATGAAAAAGTTTTGATGAACCCTTGCCAAAAAGGTAGCCGAGGGCAAAGTGACCAATCGCGAACGTCTAATAAACCTCTCAATTATGCAATTACAACGCTTAAAATAAACGCAGAACAAAAACTTTTGGGATTTAATTTTAATAATCGGATGGTATCATAACGCAAAAATCAAGAATCGGTTTGTATTCTCTAAATCTCAATATTACCATGGGTTAGAGGCTGGATTTATTGGAAGAGAGAGAAGTTCCACCACAAGCTAAGTGGATGAAGACTATCACAGCCCCTAACCCAAAATTATCTGGTGTAATTTGCTAATAAGCCAAGTTCTGAAAAACGAAATATAACGTAACGGATATCATTTGGCAATGCTCTAAAGGGATCTTTGCTAATCTTACTCAAAAAAGATAAGTTAGGGCCGCCTATCAAAGAGCGAGCAGTAAATCAAAAATTTCTTTCTTGCCTTTATCGGTAATTTGAACCCGCGGTTCATCATCAACTGAGGGATCATAAACTATTTTCAAAAATCCCAAACGCTGAAAAGCTCCTAAAAGAGCTGTAATGTCGGTTGCATCTTCAAGTTTGGCTCTAATCTGCGATAGCTTAACTCCACGACCAAATACCCTACCTTCCATTCTTCTATCCGTATCCTTCTGGGAATCTAAACAATCCAAAACTAAACTCGTTTTCATAGAGATCACTTAGGTTTAGGCATTTGTTTATTTTGAATTTAAAGAAAATCTTCAAACGACACAGTAAAGCAGCAGAGAGTACATTGAAAGTAGCAATCTACTCCGTTAAGTTTTCAACTTTGACTTCTTGATCTGGTTGCTTATCAACATCCTGCTCTAAAACGGTACTCTCTTTGGGTAACAAGATTTCCAAAAACTGCCTAACCTTATCTCTATATAGCTCTCTACTAGTAGCTACCTCAAACTCTATATTAGAAAAAAGAACATCGTCAAGGGTATTTTCCAACGCCAAAAAATTAATCTCAAAATTGCTACTTCTAGTCAACTCTTGAAGCGTGCTTTGCAGGGTCTCCTCTTCTTGTTCTGGAGCTTTATCTTTTACAACTTTTCCAAGCCAAAGATCATTCAACATTAAATAACCCAAAACCATGTCTTTGGTTTGCCTAAAATTGGGGTGTTCATTAATGAGTGCATCATTGAAGCCTAAGGAATCAAAATAATCATGTACTACTGCTATGGCATTTAATACCTCAGTAGCTGTCTTTCGGGGATCTCTTCTATGAACTGCAATAATAATATTGGAATAATCAAGAGCAAATGGCGGTGTTTCTTTTCCAGGCAACTTGAGATTAACTCCAATATTCTCAAAATACCCCTTAAAGCCCTGCCAATCAATCGGACTAGAAATTTAAGCCTCTGAGAATATCAAAGGAGATATCAATAAAACCCAAGCAAGAATTCACCAAATTCTCAAACTCATTCTCAACCACAGGCTGCACCTCTTCTGGAGATGCGATCTGCTCTTCAACTACAGGCGCTTTATCTAACTTGGCTGCAGGACGGCTCAACGCTGGAATTGCAATCAACAAGGCAATCCCTATCGCCAAAGCAACATACGCAATGTTTCGAGCCATTTCACTGCTTAAAAAAAAGAATCCCGAAAAAACTGGTGAACTAAAAAACCCCGATACAACCCCCACAGCAAAAATGAGTAAGCAGGCAGCAAAAACAATCAAGGCAAGTTGAGTCTTAGATAATCTCTTCAAATCCAGTTTATAACTAAACTTTTTTGATTCTGCCAAGCCTTAACACCCAGTCTGAGTTTGTGGTTAACCTTACTTACAACGCTATGCCTTAAAATATCCTTCCAAAGACCCCAATAAGAACTCTTTTATAACCAATCGGTCTTCCTTTAATTGTGATTTTTAATGGAAAAAGTGACTGAAAATGCTTCCAAAGCAATAGAAAAAGCTACTACTTCTATACAAAATACTGCAAAAGAAATGGCTGACATGATGGTGCACGTCTTAGACAAGCTTGCTGGAACTGAATCCAGCATAAAGCTAAGCTTTGAAGACCTAACCATAGATGCGGGAGTAATGAAAACTAAACTTAGCGGTGCCATTGTTTTAGACCTCGTCTATGCTAAAGATGCCGAAACCAACCCAAAAGCAAAACCTACAACAACTTCTAGCCAATCTTAAGGTGACTTTTTGCAGTTACCTATTATGCTGCTTGAAGCCATCAAATCTGGAAAGATAACTATAAGTCAGAATGATAAACCTGCACTTGAAGTCACAGCCTCAGAAAAAAGATTAGACATAAACACCTTAGACAAAGATTTCGTAAAGGAAATAATGTCAAGTGTTCAAGGGGCAAGTTCAAAAAAGGGTGTAATCGAAGGTCTCAAGAAAAGTTTTGGCACAATTCGCGAGGCAAGCAAATTCCTTCCCCTTCTCAAAGATATTGCTGAGGATCTTTGTAGCGAAGACTTTACAGTTACGGTCTCTTACAAGGGAGATCTCGTGTTAACTATTGGTGCAAAGGCAGACTCAAAATTTACTCGGTTGATTACTGGAACAAAGGGCATTGAGATTAACAGTTCACTAAAACTTGCAGAAATGGGCCTTTAACCTAACAGCTTAGCAATCAGCAATAGATTCTTGCTGAATCTTTTGTCATCAAATATAAAATAGCCACCAAGCTAACTTCTAAGCTTAATATTCTATATTAGTAGACCGTAAACGATAAACCTATCCTCTTATAATTCTTTAAGCTACAAAGGTAAAAGCGATGAGTAGTAAAGCTGGCGATATTGCGAAGGTTTCAGCAAAGGGCAGCTTCCATATGCTATGGGGTCTAGTTGTTTCAACACTCATCAGCGCAGTCGGCACAATACTAATCGCTAGGCTACTCAGGCTCAGACCTCTATGGCCTATACACAGTTGTAATAACCGTTCCAGTAATTATCCAAGTCTTCAGAGACTGGGGCGTACACTTCGCCATGGTTCGCTTCACTGCAAAATACCGCGCAGAAGGCAGACTAGATGAAGTACGTAGCGTTTTCTTGGCAGGTATATTATTTGAAGTAATAGTCGGCTTATCGCTTTCGTTATTTTCTTTTGTCTTCGCCGATTTTCTAGCAACAAGCATATTCAACCGCCCAACTATTGCTCCGCTAATTCAAATCGTTTCATTCTCCATATTCGCTCAAGGTCTAATCCAAGCCGCAACAGCAGCCTTTACTGGTTATGAGCGGCTCGAACTAAACAGCGTAATGCTTGTTTTTCAGAGCATTTTTAGAACAGGCATCATAATTGCGCTAGTAATATTGGGCTTTGGCACCGCCGGAGCCGCAATAGGCTACACAGCTGGCATGATAATTGCAGGAATAATTGGTATCGGACTCATAGGGCTTATCTATAAGAAACTCCCCAAGCCGCCATCACAAAAGCTCGAAATTAAGGCATATTTTACAACTATGTTATCCTATTGCTTGCCACTATCAGTCGCGTCAATTATTGTTACTCTTCTGCCTCAATTCTACGCTTTCCTGCTACCAATTCACTATGCAATTGATAACATCCCTATAGGCAACTACGGCGTAGCTATGAATTTCTCCGTTCTAATAGCTTTCTTCATCATGCCTATAACTACCACCCTATTCCCGGCTTTCTCTAAATTAGATCCCCAAAAAGATCAGGAATCTCTCAAAAACGTTTTCCGTTTCTCTGTAAAATACGGTTCACTACTTGTGGTGCCGGTAACGGCTTTGGTGATGAGTTTATCTGAGCCCGCTGTAGCGACGTTATTTGGGACTACTTACTCTTCTGCAGGGCTCTATCTTGCTTTGCTTGCTATTCAGTACTTGTTCATCGCTTTGGGAAATATTAGTTTAGGTGGGCTATTAAATGGTCAGGGACAAACCCATTTTGCTCTAAAGATGGCTGTTTTGACTGGTTTAATTGGCTTTCCGTTGGGCTATTTCTCAATTATGACTTTAGGTGTAATGGGTCTGATATTGACTACCATAGTCTCGCTAATACCCAGTCTAATTTGGGGATTGCTTTTCATTAAAAAAACCTATAACATAACAATAGATGTAGCTTCTTCGATACGAATTCTTATCTCATCAGCAATTGCTGGGGGCGTGACTTACTTTATGGTTACTGAATTAGCATTCTCCGCATGGATTAGACTCTTACTTGGCGTGGTTGTATTCGTATTAATCTTAATTCCAGCACTCATGCTGACACGCTCCGTCACTCATCCTGACATTGAAAATCTAAAACTTATGGTCAGCGGATTGGGCGCACTTGGCGGGTTAATCAGCAAAATACTAACTTTGCTTGAACGAATAATGACCCTTCTAAGACTATAAAAAGCCGCAAGTCACATCGAAATTACCTTCGACACTACTCCATTTTAGGATTGGTTTATGTCAATCATTTTCACTAGTTGAGCAACTTTGCATGGACTAAAGGCTGCCCTTACGCCAAACTTTAAAGGTTTCATAGCTAAAGATCAAAAGAAAGCTAATAATCACAATTACAGAAAAGACATATTCTTGATAGAGCGCTTTTGGTCTAAAAGAGGTCAGTTCAAACATAAGGGCAAAAACTGCGATTAGTGAATAAAAGAAATGTTTGGGAATTAAGAAATGACCGATTCTGACGCGACTTTGTAACATCATTTTAGCGATTACATATTTGCCGGATTCAGGTTTAACAAACCCTGCCAACACAAGTTTACGGACATGATACTGGGCCTTCGAGACGTAACTAAGTTTGAGTCCTCGCTGAATTTCTCTAGCTCCAAGAGCTTTGTGACTCGTTAGCATATAACGATAAACATCAAACGTTGTTCCCGTCAAGACATCAGTTGATTCTTTTTCGACAGTCATCCCTAGCACCCTCTACATAGCAGATGATAATTAGAAGCTTATTAACCAAATATACGCGTCATGTGAATGCGGTATCTGTACAACACTTAGACATCAACTAAGCATCTCTTCTGATTGCGACTCTGCGGAATCAATTTTATTCCCAGTTTGTATCTGGCTTCTGCATTGGGGTTGCTGGGTTTTTTGTTATTTCGCCTTTGAGTAGTTTTGCTTATAAATTGAATAGCAATCAAGTCTGTACTAACTTGTTGTCTTCTCATCCAATAGCATAGTATTAAGTATTAAGTATTGCGTAACTATGAAATAGCGGGGCGAAAGAAAAGCCAACAACCAACACCACAAAAACACTCTGCCAAAACAGCCACTCTCTACGACCAGCACCCGCAAATAGATCAAGGTGAACAACAATGATAAAACCCAATCAAGACACATCCAACAACACCCCACAAAGGGCAAAAATCAACCAACATCGCTGCATCGTTTGTGGGGCCCTACGCACAACTCTTAAAGGTCAACTTTTTTACCAGACCGGACGTTCAAGATTTGGCGCTCCATTCTGCAAACAACACGTTGCCCACTTTCAAGAATATGCACATCCAGTATTTGAAAACCCAAAAGCACTCGAACTTTTCAGATTCATGTTTCCAAAAAATTATCAAAAAAGAATAGAGGGTAAACAAATTCTCTACTTTTCCACCCACAGACATAGTCCTCCGACAGAAAAACCACCCACGTAATCAATTTGACCCAATCTTGGCTGAGTCAGAAAAATAATCTACTATCCACGTTTTAATTTGATCTCTGATACGACGAAATGCAGTAAGTTTTTCTTCTTCAGTTCCTTCAACCTCTGTTGGATCTTCAAAACCATGTACTATATAGCGTTTAGTCTTATGCAATTTTGCATTAATTACCAATGGTCTGCCCATTACCAATGGTGATGAGCAAAGTCGTACAAAGGGTTTTGGCACTACTCTGGCAGACCGAAACAGCCAAATCAATTTCTTTATCTGTGAACTCATCCAAGCCCTTAGAATATTGCTTTGAGGCATCTATCCCCACTTCTGCCAACACCTTTACTGCTAAAGGATTGATCTTTGAAGGGTTCGTCCCTGCGCTATAACTTTCATAATTATCGCCATAAATGTGTCCCAGCAACCCCTCAGCTATTTGTGAGCGGGCTGAATTATGAGTGCATATAAAAAGAACTTTAAGCTTTGAAATTTAACATACCTCTATTTTACTATTATCTGAGTTTTCGTCTTTGAAATATTTTCTTCTCAGCCAACTTTCTTCAAGAAAGTTATTTAATCTAGTGAGATTATTTTTAAATGGAGATATTTTTTGAAATATGTACAAGTACTAACTGATGAACACGGGCGTTCTTACTTCAAAGATTCAGAAATAGGCTTCACAGCAGTCAACTTTGCTCCACCTGCTCCGCCTGTAAATCTCTCAGACTATATTGAAACCAGTAAACTTGTCTTCTTTAAAATACCAGTGGGCTGGTTTGGTGATTGGCATACCGCACCTAAAAGTCAATATTTCTGCTGTCTTTCTGGAGAAATTGAAATTACAGTTGGGGATGGCGAAAAACGCATTTTCCGTGCAGGTGACGTTTTCTTGCTTGATGATACAAGCGGCAAGGGCCACGTAACTAGAGTCATCGGAGAGCAAGAATTTTTAGCGGCAATCATTCAGCGGGCAACCACAAACACGGAATAAATGGTTCTATGCCTTCTTTTTCCTGACGAGACATATAAACACGCTTAATTATTGCGGCAATAGTAGATGTGTACAACAGATATACAATAAGAAATAAAAAACCTCTTCAAATCCACGATTGTAAATAAATTTTAGTTTTTGGGTCTATATGAGAGTAACAAAATTCATAATTTCAAGGATAGTAAACTTGATAAGTACAAAAAATAGGTTAAAAGAAAAATAAATAGTTGGTTGGATTACTTTCGTTTTTTAACGATTACTAATCCAACTATGCCCACAACGATAACTGCTACGATAATTGCTGCGATTACGTAGGTGACGTCTATGCCTGTATTGGTTGTGTCTGTTTGGTTTTGTGCAATTTCTGCTACGGTCCAGGTTGAGAAGTGATCAGTGTTACATACTAAATATCCGTTGGAATCCATGTAGCTTGCGACTGTTTGCCATTGAGCTGTGGTGGTGTTTAGGAACATCCATGTTAGTCTTGATGGATCAACTTCTCGATTTAGCTCATCGTTTAGTTCTTCTTGGTTTATGTAGAGTCTGATTTGTCCGCGTATCTGCTCGTGGGCGCTTGGTTCTATGCCTAAGTAGAAGTTCAAGTTGCGCTCAGCCACCTTTTGGCCTTGCAAGGGGGATTTGTACATGTTCATGGTAAGTGTCATGTTCTGTTCATGCTCTACGGTTAGCGCCAAAGTTTTTGGAGTTACTTGTTCGTCTTCTGTTATGATTACATCGCAGTTCCCTGTAGAGTTCATTAGCATAGTCATGTTTCTATATCTGAAAAGTGCGGGTTCTCCAGCTTTGACTTGTTCCATTTCGTTTTTAGGTGTAACGTCAGTTTTATTGTACATGTAGCGGTACTGCATTTCACCTGGCATTATTTGGGATTGCTCTTGTGTGGTATCTGTTTTGTTTTGCTGATAAGCCGTAACCGAATCTTCAGAGTTTCCTGATTGGTTGGCTGCATCAGAGTTCATGGTTCCTGCTTCTATGGGGGTTATGCCTTGCTTTGTTTGTCCGTTTGCTGCACTTGCCATTGTTGCTAAAGATGATAGCAGCAAGATCGCGGCAAGAGCGATTGTTATTTTTCGGGTTTTTCTTAGATTCATATTGAATCACAAGTCACGATATACTCCTGGTCATACATAAGGGACACTATGAAACAAGCGTTTCAAAACAGTTTCAACCATTAGCCCATTTCAAATAGCTGAAACATAGACCGTCAAAATGGAACAGGCCACAAATACTAAAGAGTCCTAATCACCCTGGACTACGGTGAGCTATTATCTCTATATTGCTAGTGTATATATAGTGCCTCAACTATTACGACAGCCATATCGTTAGCGATATGAAGCAAAATGAAGCAAACAGAAGGGGTACCCCGCGGTCTTCTACGATTTCTGGTCTTAAAATTCCTAGCAGAGCAACCAATGTCCGGAGTTGAAATCGTTGAAAAAATCGGGAAGGAAACAAAAGGAAAATGGAAACCAAGCCCTGGCTCAATCTACCCCCTACTATCCAGACTACAGCAAAAAGGCTTCACGGTAGAGTCAATAAAAAATGAAAGTAGACTAAAACAATATAGCCTAACTAACGAGGGTACCGAATTCTTCAAAGAGCAGATAATGCTTGGGAAAGACTTTATTGAAAAAATGCGTTGCCTTGTTCCAATTTTAGTCGAGGGCTTTCAATTCGAAATATGCGACAAAAAAATGTGTTCCGCCAATGAATCTGCAAAGAAACTCTTAGAAACATTCATCGAATTGGACACAAGGAAGGACAAATTAATAAAGGAACACATCGTTGAAATATCTAAAATTCTCGATGAATCCAATTTCAAACTTTCAAGAATTATCGAAAAAATAGATAAAGAAAATAAAATGAACACGAAATAGGATTGATGTTTTTATGGGACTACAAGCTAGCTTTTTGATTGCATGGCGATCTTTATCCAGAAGGAAAAGTAAGAATCTTAGCGCTATTTTGGCTGTAACCTTAGGGGTAACTTTACTGGTAGGTATACAAATTACAACAGCTACCCTAGATAACGCTTTTCTCTCAAGCCTTTCCCAAAGTCAAGGCGAAGTAGACGTCCAAATATCCAACTCTACACTTGGTGGCTACTTAAAAATTGAAGATCAGACCTTGATATCCGGTCTTGCTCCGGACGCAGCCGGAATTCTGCCGGAGCTTACGACTCAAATTCCCGCTTTAGTAGAAAGCCAATTCGATCCAAAGATGGAAGCGGCTGGCATACCCACAAATTATCCTGAGGTCTTCGGAGATTTCTACGATTGGAAAACAGGAAACAAACTTGATCTTAATAGTGTTCTCGATAGCAATACAAGCATCCTGCTATCAAGCAAACAAGCTGAAAAATTAGGGATCGAAAAAGACACATCACTACCTGTTAAATTAACAACTGAATTCACCAACCTCACCAAAATACTCACACCCCCAACCGTTCCATTAGGGAATTGGACAATAAACGCAAACCTCACCAGCGCAGACTACATCTTAGACAGCAGCTTATCCAGTCTATCATTGGAAGTACAACCGGTTAATTTTCAAGGCGTAGTAATGGTCTTGACCTCAGAATGCCCCCGGCTGAATCTAACAAATTATTCCTATGTTAACATAACAGCCACAGGCTCCCCAAATGCTGCGGTAATATTGGGTTTTGTTTTAGACGACGGCACTACTATGACCGTCGCAAACATAACCGACCCTTCAACCCTAAACAGCCTATCCTTCGATCTAACACCCTTCACTAACAAAACCCTAAGCGGCACAAGCTTCCTAACAGCTTTGAGCTTAAATGGAACCAGCGCAAACGTTGACATAAGCGAGATAGCCTTTGAAACATCTAACCAAACCGACTCCCGGCGCTTGCCACTTGTGACATATACCTCAAACATTTCAAGAGTAGACCTGCAAGTGGTAGGCGTCTACGATTCTAACCGCCCCGGAATAGGCTCACAATTTTCCGGAGCAGTATTTAGATTACAATACCTTCAGGATTGGCTTAGTCTAAGCGACCAAAACCAACAAAAAGACATCATAAGTGCATTTTCAATTGCCTACAAAGGCGACCATTTTGTTCAAGAAATCGATCAAAACTTCCTGCAAGATAAAGTAGACCACCTAAACGCCACGGTCCCTCGAGAAACAGACCCAACCACAGGCGAACCAATTGACATCTACACTATCAGTTCTGCACGACTTAACTTCTTTGATCTTGCCTCCTTCTTCATCACCTTGATGAGTACCATGCTAACCGCATTGGGCTTTCTCATTATGCTAACAGGAGTGCTGCTAATAACCAACATCCAATTGATGAGTGTTGAAGATAGAGAATTCCAAACTGGAGTGCTAAGAGCCGTAGGAGAAAACCGCAGAGGAATTTTCCAAGCCATAATGATCGAAAACCTATTTCAAGGAGTAATCGGAGGCCTTCTGGGACTTGTGGGCGGATTAGCTTTTGGACAAGCCGTAGCAGTATATCTTGTGGGCTTATTTGGAACAGGACAACTTAGCGTTCAACCAATTATCTCTCCAACAACGGTCATTCTTTCAGTCATAATCGGCGTAGCTCTCAGTATCGTAACCGGGATTCTTCCAGCCCTAAGAGCCTCACAAGTGAAAATAGTGGAGGCCCTACGAGGAATACAACTAAAGTTCAAATCCAAATCAAGCAGAAACCTAGTAGCCCTAGGAGTCCTGATGGCTATTTTGGGCATATTTGTGCTGCTCACCAACGGAATACTTGACCAAGAAACACAAGTAATCTGGAGCAGCCAAGGATGGGACAGCTTGGGCGAATGGCGAAACCTGCTCATTGGCTTTGGCTTTCTAACCGGAGGCTTAGGCTTTATCCTGTCACGCTTCATCGACCGCGTCAAAGCCTTCAACATCACAGCAATAACGCTTTGGGCCTTCCCATCCTTTCTGTTCATCTACGCGATGGGCAACTGGGTAACCGGAGTTACAGGTCTATCAATTGATATCTTGATTTTGGGAATTGTCGAAATAATCATAGGCTCTATACTATTTGTGGCCCTTAACCTACCCATTCTGATGCGTGGCCTTAGAACAATACTCATCAAGATGCGAGGCGCAAAAGGCATCGGCCAATTCTCACCCGCACTCATATCTTCACACATCACCCGCTCAACTTTGACCTTCGCAATATTCGCAATCATCCTTACCCTAAACGTTCTAGTAGCTGCACTTATCCCGACGAGCTTGGGAACTGCAACACAAATAGAGCAAGATTCCAACGGAGTTGACTTCACAGTCTTTCTAAGCAAACCCGAAGCTATCATACCTGGTACAAACTACACCCAACAGCTCTACAAAATCGATGATCGAATAACAGATGTAATCGGGTTTAAGACTTTTAAGCCCGGTACGGATTTCACAAAGTTCGTTGCGCTAACAGATCCCACGTCTGAAGAGTTTGACTTTAAAACAGATTTGCTTCCAATCGGATTGGGTGAGTTTACACCTGATCAAATCCGCGGCAACGCCTCAAGCTACTTAGACAGTAACTGGCGTTATCCAGCATATATCTCAACTTTCCCCGATGGTGTTCGGGAATCGGTAGTTGCTGATATGTCAGATAGCCAAGCGCAGGAATTGTCCAAAAAGTCATGGGATCTACTCTTTAATCCCTATTATAACATGGCTGCATACAACGTATCATCGGATTTGCTCTCTATATTCTCTGGTCAGGGCGACTTCTCCAACTTGACTTTGGGCTCAGGAGGAGGTTTAGGGGGAAATAGCGAAGACCCCTTGGTAGGTGTAGAACCGCTTACTGATAACACAACCAGCATAATCAAGAACCCTATAGTTTTCACGGACTCTTTTGTACTGCCTGTTGGACTGCAAATATGGATACCTATGAATGCTTCATCAGGTGTACTGCCCAATTACCAAGCATTTACCGTAGGGGCCAGTCTTGATTCGCAAAGAGGCGGTGGTTTCCCACTGGGTGGAGGTCTAAGCTTTGGTTCAGGCGACCAAGACGTTAGTTCTTTTCTGGGCTCGGTTTATCTCTCAGGATACTGGACAAATCAGACAGATTATTTAGGAGAAGCAAACGGTGAAACCTCGACTTCGAGAGCACCTGACCAATATAATGCATTTATGGTAAAAACTTCTCTACCAGTCGACGACCCACAACTCGAAGATATTGCAAAAAAAATCCAAGAATTCACAAACACAAACACCCAAGGCTATCGCCTCCTTGCCGGTGATGACTTTTATGTTGCCAGCACCACATTAACCTACGCAAGCATCCAAACAACATTAGAACTAACAGATCGCATAGCTTCCTTCCTTCAAATATACGTCACATTCGGTCTGGTAATAGGCGCCGTTGGAATGGGTGTAATCTCAGTGCGCAACGTTTCTGAGCGCAAACGCGAAATCGGAATGATGCGAGCCATAGGTTTCTCCAGACGAGAAGTGGTGCTATCTGTTCTCTTTGAATTGGTAGTGCTAGGTATAATCGGACTAGCAATCGGTGTAGTTAACGGCTTGCTGATTAGCGTAGGGTTTGCTAACATGCAAGATGTTGCACTGGTCATTCCATGGCAAGAAATCGGAATTTACCTTACCATCATCGTATTCATAGCAATCGGTTCGGGTTCTATACCTGCACTTGTGGCATCAAGAATTCCCCCAGCAGAAGCCTTGAGGTATGTCGGATGAAAAACAACAAAACAACACAACCAACAGAAGAAATTCTACAAATATCTAGCCTACATAAGAGATACAACGAAGGCAAATCAAACGAAGTTCACGCTCTTCGAGGCGTTGACTTAACAGTTAAAAAAGGTGCCATGATGGCAATCATGGGAGCATCAGGTTGCGGAAAAACTACCTTGCTCAACATGATAGGTAACTTGGACCGCCGCTCAGAAGGACAAATAATAATCGATGCAGTAGACACCTCAAAGCTAACTGATGGTGAGAAAACCGCGTTTCGAAGAGACAAAATCGGATTCATATTTCAACTCTTCAACCTATTCCCCTTCTTGAGCGCGGTTGAAAACGTTGAAACCCCCCTACTCCTACGAGGCCTAAACTCTGGATTAGCAAGAGAACAAGCAAAAATGATGCTAAGAGAATTAGGCATGGGCGACCGCCTCTACCACCTACCCAAAGAACTCTCCGGCGGACAACAACAAAGAGTCGCAATCGCCCGCGCATTAATCAACCAACCCGCCATCATCTTAGGTGATGAACCCACCGGAGATCTAGACTCCTCAACAAGCGCAGATGTCATGGACCTTTTCCGCCGAATCAACAGAGTCAACCAACAAACCCTAATTTTGGTTACGCACAACCGTTGGATTGCAGAAAAATGCGACTATATCGTTCACATGAGCGATGGTCAAATCTCAGGTGTAGAAAACAATAATCAAAGCATGGAGGCAAAAAAATGAAAGCCTACTACTCTGCCTTAATCGACAAATCTGCAGTATCAGAAAACGCCAAATTATCCAAAAACCTATCCGCCACCTTAAAGAGAAATCTTTCCCGCAAATCCAAAATACAACGTAAAGAATTCAACACTTTTATATTTCTATCAGCAGAAAAAAAACTCCAAAAAACACTCGATTCAAAAACTATTGAGCAAACACAAAAACAAATGCAAAAACGACTCCAAGCATACTACATCAAGAACAGATCAAAGCTCGAAAAAAAACTCAAAAACAGCCGAGAGTTAAAAGAAACCTCACACATAGTCGGAACATTCCTAAAAGAGGTAGATCCCAAACTCCAAAAAGTATTCAACATACAACTCAGAAAACACCTCTCAGAACTTCCAACAAAATTCTACGAAATCCAAAATAACAGCTTCACAGCAATTTGGAACTTAACTGAAGAGAACTCGGTTCAAGCATTTCTCTCAGCTTGCTCAAACCAAACCTTCAACCTTCCACAAATGCAACAACAACCAGATTTAGAGGCAATGGTCGATAAGATAGAGTTTCTCAACTTCTTCTCAACATTTCTTGATCCAACCCTAAAACGCCTCAACGATATGAACGGAGTCTTAGAGAGACTAAAGCTGGGTCTTAGAGGAACTCACTTCAAAAGCGGCGAGAAAGAAACTCAAAACAAGCTTGAAATGTTTCTAAGAATTCTTTCAGCAAAACTTAGTGCGCTGCAAAACATGGATAAGGCAATCCTATCGATATTTCAGTTATTCAGTGAAGTTGACAAATACTTTGACCAAACCAAGGTTATAGAACCAAATTCTGAATGCCATAAAGTCATTGAAGACGTAACTAAAAAGATAATTCAAGGCAGAAGTCTTGTAGCTGAGGTTCAAGAAAAACTCGAAGCTTGCTTAATTGAATTAAAAGATTATCTAGATGAAACAAAGAACTCAGTAAAAACCGTTAGCTCCAAAGAAGAGTTTAAACTTGCACTACTAAATATGGCTGAATTGAGCTCTGATTTGTTTATTGAAGCAGAGCTATCAAAGCTTTGGATAGACTTCTTTAGCGCAGATATTCCATTCTTTGCTTTCCAATCCACACTCTTTGACATTAAAACCCCTCAACTTTCAGACGCCTCAGCCGAAAGCATAATCTCAGTAAGAGCCTTAGTCAAAAACTACACCTTAGGACAAACCACTGTTTACGCTGTCAGAGGAGTAGACATGGATATCAAGGACGGCGAGTTTGTAGCAATAGTTGGCAACTCTGGAGCAGGAAAAACAACCCTTCTTAACTGCATGGCCAGTCTTGACGATCCAGATTATGGAGTTGTTTTCTTTAGAGGAAAAGACCTTCACAGTTTGGATGACAAAGAAAAATCAAGAGTTAGACTACTAGATATGGGTTTTATCTTTCAAAATTATGCTTTACTGCCTCACTTTAACGCCCGAGAAAACGTTGCATTGCCAGCGGTTATTGCAGGTTTTAGCAAAGATTTGAAAAATAGAATAGAAGAATTACTCGAAGGTGTAGGTATTAACAAACAAGCAAAACAATTCCCTGCTCAACTCAGTGGTGGACAATTACAGCGGGTTGCAATAGCGCGAGCGCTAACTAACCGCCCCAAAGTATTGTTCGCAGATGAACCTACCGGAGATTTGGACTCACAGACAGGCAAGCAAGTCATGGACTTGATCAAGAAATTCCATGAAGAAACAAAGACTACAATTATAATGATTACGCATGAGCAAGAAATCGCTAACTACGCTCAAAGACAGATAAAAATGGAAGACGGCTTAATCGAAAACTGATATGTTTGTCCTTTTATAGGGTATCTCAAGTGATGCTAGAACAGTCTAAGAGCATACGTCGAGTTTGCGAAAAACAGTTTTCCGCTCAAATACTGAAGTGTTAACTCAAAGAAAGCCATACTTTTTAGGGTAAGATGATACGGTGAAATCAAAAAAGTTGTATTTGCGAAGCTGAGACCACATTCTTCTTTTTTGGTTGATTTCTTCATTATATAAACGAGTTAGCGTCTAGCCGCAAAAGTTTAATGCAATGACATTTGATAAGGGACTTAGTGCAAGCAAAATGACTAGAAATTTGAATAATAATAAGCAAGCCATCTCAATGATGTTGACACTTGTAGTAGTTGTTGTCATTGCAATAATAGCTGTAGGTGGCGTAGCGGCATATCTCTTAAGCCAAAATGGCGCAAACCCATCTGACTCAACCCCAACAGCAACCCCGCCGGTCTCATCCCCCACAGCCAATCCATCAACGTCAGTAGATATAGCAGGCGCAAGCAGCTTAAAATACAGTATAGCAGTGACTGAAAACGGTGCGGAAGTAGGATCATACACGTTCTGGGGTAAGAACGCTGGAACAAGCGACTTCTCAATGCGTATAGAATACACAGATGCAGACGGTTCAGGTACTTACATCTTCAACGGAGCAGAAATGAAAGCATGGTATGAAGCAGACGGAGAATGGACAGACATCTCAGATTATTACAGCGCACAATTGGACATCTGGAACAACGTTTGGAGTGGTTACACAACTAACTTGGCTGCATGGACAGGAACCGGCGACTGGTCTTATGGTGTTGATGGCAACAATGTCAGAATATATGACATATCAGTTAATCCAGCACTCGATGATTCACTATTCACACACGCATAGCGCCAAAAAATAGCGACCAATATTCTATCCTTTTTTATCTACATATTTTTCTCTAGAATGTGGCTTAATCGAAAACTCACAATTTACACAATTCAAGTTGTGCCTGCTATGGAAATCTGAACGCCGAAAGTCGAAAAATCAACTTCGCTTGACGCAACAGTTAAAGTAATTATTGCAATGGTTGTCTCTTCAGGTTCAATAGAGGCGTTTTCTCGATTCCAAGTGATTGTTATCGGTCCATTTGCTTCCACTGGATCCCAATTTGAAGTTTCCATTCGTAATGAGAGCGCGGAGTTTCCTGTGTTTTTGATGAATATGGTATTTGTGGTTGATTGTCCAGGCGATAGAATTCCCCAATTTATGGTTGATAGATCTGTTGTGCAGTCACAATCTAAGTAAACACCGAGGTCTGCTGAAACCTCTACAACTCCTTCTGCAGATGGATTTTGGTTTGTGCCTAGGGCTGCATAGGTTGTGGCTGTTAAAACTATGGCAACTGTTACCAGTACTGCTATTGCAAGCGTTAGGCGGCGATTGTTTAACTGCATCATATCACGTGTAGTACGTATTAATACTCATGGCTTTAAAACGTGCTGGATTTAAAATACTTACTAAAAATTTTAAGGCAAACCATTAGTTAAAACAAAACTCTCAGAGAACAATTAACAAGGATATGGTTGATTGTTTGATGCTTAGCTGGATATATCCAGTTTTTTCTCTTGTGGGATTATCTTCATTTCAAAATTATAAGCCGGTTTTTGTATACTTTGCCTGTGAATTTTCTTGCGGCTTGTTTTAGGAGTTTTTTCGCCAACTATTGATGAAACCAAACCCACCGCAAACGCTACTGCCAGAACGGGTAACATAAAAATGGTGTGAAATCGTCTTTTTTTGGTTCGAGGTTTCATAGATCGCTTATAGTTGGTTTGCGTATTAATGCCCTATGAATCTAGCGTATAGACGTTTGCTATATAATCGGGGAAGTGTCACATTCACATCAATTAATCCTGACGCTACTTTGTGTCAAATTTTGTCGTTTGGTTGGGTTTAGTTTTAATCTCTTTTTTGAAAGCAGCCTTACCGCTATCGCTTGAGCGGTTGTTAATTAACTTAGAGTCGAAAGCCTACGAGTAACGGCAACGAAGAAAAAAATATGTTTCAGCCATTGCACTTCATGAATTATACAAATATTCCCTAACTCTGGAAGGACGGGAAATTGCCAAGGTAAAAATAGCTCTTCTAAAGGATGAATTTGAAGTAATCCCCGCTGACGACCAAATAGCCCAATTTTCAGCAGAACTACGACATAAATACGAGCTTTCGATTGGTGATAGCATGATTGCCGCAACAGCATCAATACTCAAAGCAACCATCATATCAGACGATCCTCATTTCAAACAAATCGGAGAAATAGAAAGTTGCAGTAAGATTTATGTAGGATTTACTTCTTACAATAAGCAATGATAATCAAATGTTAAAAACAGTGATGTCGAAAAAAGGCCAAGTCGTTATCCCAAAGGACGCCCGGGAAAGCCTCAACCTCACGCCAGGCACAATCCTAAAAGTAGAGGTAAAAGACAGAAAAGTGATCCTTGAAGCGGTAAAAGAGCTCCCCAGGGAAATCTTTGTTCACGCCGGGGCGTGCATTACAGAGCCAATTTTACGTAGCGCAAAATCCACAAGTGACAAAACACAAAAGCTCCTTGAAGAGTTGGGTGTTAATTGCCAAAAGTCGTCATAGACACAGGCGTAATAGTTGAATTCATCGACAAAGAATCAGAATTTCAAGAACAAGCCACAGCCCTTTTCTCAGCCACCTTGGCTGGAAAACTTGAAGCCCTCATAACTCACCCTACGCTTTCTGAAACCTATTACGTCACCGCAAAGATTTATGAGAAACTAAAGATTGCCCACCCCCAGAAACTAGCGGCAGACCTAATAGATTGGCTGGTTAAAGTCCCTTCAGTCACCGTTGTCGCAGGCACTAGGGATTTGGCCGTTGAAGCGGGTAATGCAAAACTAAGGTACTGCCTTGCATTGACCGACTGCTATGTGTTAGCGGCATCTTGCATTTATGATTGCAAAGCTCTGTTTAGGAAACCCGAAGAAGAGATGCATGGAAAGATACCGAAGCTAAAAGAAGTATATCAAATTGTTTTCTTAACTGATACTAAGTAGTTATTGCCGGATAATTAGTTAACGCTATTTCTGAGGCTTAAGCACCTAAAGGTGATTAGGATTAAATCTTATATGTAAAATTTTAGGAAACTATTGTTTCCATTTTTTTCTCAATATTTGAGACAGCAAACCATAAGAAAGCTATGGCCTTGTGAGATAGCGTTTGAATACTGCTTCTATGTGTGTTTTTGGGTATGCGCCTACTATTCTTTCAACGGCTTTGCCCTTGTAAAAGACTACTATCGTTGGTATACTCATCACGCTAAAGCTGCTTGGAACCACTTGGTTTTGGTCAACATTCATTTTACCAAAGGTTACCTTGCCTGTGTATTCGGCTGCTAACTGTTCAATTACGGGGCCAACTGTGCGGCATGGACCACACCAAGGTGCCCAGAAATCAACTACCACTAATTCATTTGTGCTTATGACATTGGAGAAGTTGGTGTCATCAAGCATTATAGGTTGGTTGCTGAGGGGTTGTTTTGTTTTCTGTGCTGCTTCGAGCATAGCTTTGATTTTTCTGTTTCTTATTTCTTCTAACTCTTTTTTTTCAGACATGTGCTTTGCTTCTCCTATTTTATGGTTTATTTTTTGCTTTCTCTCTTAATTTCCAGACGTTACAGTGTGGGGCGTGATCGCAATTTTCTTCCGGGATGCCGTTTGGACATTCAAGTTTTTTATCCATTGTTTTTTCCCTTCCTATAATATATTACTAGTGGTTGCCTACAAATATATGTTGTGGTATTGACAATACCAAACAATACCATTTATATGCAACAAACAACAATCAATACATATGGAAAGCATCAATCAACTAACCAGAAAAGGCGCATCCTGCACCGACCTCCTAACCTGCCTATACAACCTAAAACCCTCAGACATACAAGTACTCTTAGCCGTCGCAAAAAACCCCGACACAAATCTCGACCAAATCGCCAAAATAATCCAAAAAGACCGCAGCTCAATACACCGATGCCTCTCTAAACTAGTAAGTGTTAACCTTGTAAACAAACAGACAAAAACCCTCAAAGGCGGCGGATATTACCACGCCTACTCCATGCAAGACCCTCAAACAATAAAAAAGCATGCAATTGAACGTGTAAAAGAAATTACAGAGAGCCTCCAAACACTTATTGATAACTTCGATTCAGAACTCCAAAAACACCTCAAATAAGGGCGCTTTGAATTTTTTATTGGTTGTCTAACTTTATTTTTGTTTTGCATTGAAGTTTAATGATAAATCCTTTCCAGATCAAAAATGGCAATTAGATGTTTTCTTCTATGTCTGTGTCGAATTCGGAGATATCTAATCCTATTTTTGTTGCCCATTCAATGTCTTTTGCTGCGTCAGCAAGTTTCTTTTGAGCGTTTTTATGTGTCCGCCCAACTAGTGTCGGGCTGATCTTGAGAAGTCTAGCTATTTTGTAATCGCTCAATCCCTGGTTTGATAGCTCCAGGATTCTGCGCTCTCTGTTTGTAAGTCTCATGCGCGATATCTCCAAGCGTATAAACGTTATGAATCTGATTGAGTTTATAAATTATATCTTATTTCTCAACAATACCTACTCGAGATAGTTATGTCAAGAAAAGAAAACCCAACTCAAGAAGGTCCAAATCACAAATGTGAAGGCTGCAAACGTAGCCTTGAACACCTATCATCAATTCTACCCTTCACCGTTCTCGAAAACATGACGGATAAACCCCTCAAAATTCGAGGAATAGCAATGACCACCGGCATGAGTCGAAACCAAAACATCTACACCGCCGAGGAACTGCAAGCTTTTGCAGAAAAACTAGCTGGTTCACCCATCTACATTGAGCATGTTTCTGTACCTAATGCAATAGGAAAAGTCCTAAACTCTACCTGGGATGGACACGATCTCTGGTATGAAGCTGAAATATATGACGACCAAACAAGTCAAAAAATACGCAACGGTCTAATTCAGCATGTAAGCGTAGGCGCAGATTATGAAGCAATAGATTTAGTAGATGGCAAAGTCCCCCACGGACTACATAACGCCGAATTAAGTCTAGTAGCGGTTCCAGGTATACCTCAAACCAATATTCAAGTAATTGAAAAACTTCAAGAACAAAAACAACTCAAGGACAAACTCACTCAAAAAGAAGACGAATTGTCTGAAGCCAAAAAAACAATAGAAAATCTACAAAAATTGATTCCAAAAGACGGTTTACTAAAAGAACCTCAAAAAATAATGATGCCTCTTTCTGAACACATTGCCCTTCTCGAAAGTCTTTTGCCTTCAAAAATGGTTGAACACTCAAGCCTGGGTCTTCAGCGTCTATGTCAATCGATAAGAGCAATTATTTTCAATTCAAGAGCACGTTTGGCCGGAGGCAATTAGCTATGTTCATGCTCACTTTTGTGGGGAAGAGTACCAAAGGACGAACTTTGGGAAATTCAAAGAGAACAATTGATTTGATTTTATATGGCTGATAAAACAGGAAAAGCTTGGATGACCGCAGGAGAAACCGATGACCCAAACGCTATCATAGACTCCTTTGAAGCAGAAGTTGAGATCACCAAAGGCTCACCCGTTTACCTTAGCGCTGACGACAAAGTTTCACCAAGTCCTGGCGGGGACGATGCAATAGGTATAGCATTAGAAACGGTTACGGCAAAAGAAATGTGCCCAATATTGACGCGTGGAAGAGTCAAAGTCGTAGCCGACGGCGCTATAACCCGAGGCAAGGCAGTCTGCGCTTCGGCAAACGGCAAAATAACCCAACTAGTTGATCAGGCAGTAAACGAGGGCGGAGCAGCAACCTTCACAATCTACTTCAACCGCAAACTTGGCACAGCAATCGAGACCACAACAACAGATGGTGACCTACTTTTCATCGATGTGGAGAAATGAGAAGATGAAACCCAAATTATTTGAAGCATTGATGGCAAAACAAGGCGACCAACGCGAAGTCTACGAGAAAATCAAACAAAAAGTCGATCACCCCTTCCTTAAGCGCTATGTTCAGATGGGTGTCAAAGAAGGCTTCTTTAGCGACATGGTAAACGCTCTTGGAATAATGCATGACACCATGATTGATGCCGCATGGCCTGAGTTGATAGGCAGAAGTGTCACAACTGTAATGCCTACAACTGAGACAATGGAGCGTTTCCCACTTGATGCAGGCGTAGTAGGCTATCGCTACGCAGAAGGCTCAGTAGCACGTCTCAGCGCGAAGAAACCCTCAACAGTGGACGTCTATACAAACCAGTTGGCACAAGCCTCTGACCAATGGACCCAAGAATACTTAGAAGACGCCACCTGGAACGTGTTGAGTCGAGCAATCGACAACATTGGTAGAGCCTTAGGACAGCATGAAACAGAAGCAATTCTATCGTTATACGCTGCAGTTCAAGCCGGTGACTTAGCTACTGGTGCAGAGTTAGCTGGAGGCGGTGCTGTTGCTAGCTGGGTATCGCTTCTAAGTCTACACGAAGCAGTGCGCAGAGAAAACTGGCACCCAAATCTGCTAATTCTAAACGAGATGCAACTACACCAACTACTAAACGATGACAAATTCGTAAAATCAGTTTACCTGCCAAGCACAGAAACTGATATCGCACAAGGAACCATCGGCAGCGTATTAGGTATGACGCTACGGTCAAGTACGCTTGTACCCAACGGCACAATGTATGCAATTGACTCTCGCGTTGCTTCAATTATGCTTTTACGCAGAGACATAACTGTCGAAGACTGGGAAGACATTCAAACAGGCAAATACGGCATACGCGCAACCACACGATTCGGCGCTGGAATTCTCCGCTCCAAAGCTATTGCCCGAATGACAAACATCAAACAAACCATGACGTAGCGCATATGGAGTGCCAAATCTTTCTCCCTCTTTTTTGGCCATTAAAAATTCGAGGTTAGCCGCCAATGAGTAAAATCATAAACAAAATCCGCGAAGTTCTCTCCATGCGCTCCAGCTTCTGGCGTTGCCTCTCCAAAGGGCAGAGTATTCTTTGACACCTCCGCCATTCCCTGTAGCCGATGTCATGAAGCTCTATAACCGAGACCCAACCTGCAAAAGCAGCGTGGACTTGTTGGCGCTTCGACAGTTGGCATGGGCTTTTACACCACAGTAGATGAAAAATACGAGAAAGCTACCCAAGCTAAAGCCGCAGTAGACAGGTTCTGTGAAGACATCAACCTCGACGGATTACTCAACGAGATGGCTAAGCCATTAATTGCTTGCGGTAACGATTTCTGGCTAAAACTCACACCTGACCGGCTAACAGAGACAATTCGCTTATGCCAATTGATGCTGTTCAACGCATCGGGCTCAGCTCTGTTCCAGACTTAAAGCTTCCCTACAAAGTTACAGGATACCAGCTTATAAGCCACCTATGGCGGCCTCTGCAGGAAATGAACTCAAACCCGAAGCGGTGATTCACTGGCGCCTAAACGGTGATGTTCCATCGGGTTTTGGCGTTGGATTGCTGCAGGTGCTTTTACATACCTTAACCATTGACACGGATAAGCGCCCATCGTATGCTTGGATGAAAGCCAAGATAGAGAAGATCCTGCCAAGCATCTTTGTCAAGTACGCTGGACCCGACGTTGTTGTGCAACTTGAGGGCCAAAAAGAAGACACCATCAAAAAGTATGAGAGTGCAATTAAGAATCGCCCTGAAGAGGGGCAATGGCTTTTTAGCGGCGCCAAATCCGTCGGCGTCTACCCAGTAACCATTGACCCAAGGGCACGTTTTGAGTACTACATCGACCACATGGTCAACCAATTCTATCTTGGATGCGAAACACCATTGCCCCGGTTGTTTAGCACTCCTGGCTTCACTGAAGCAAGCGCAAGTGCAGCGCTGGATCTGCAGGACATGCTCATAAAGCCCGTTCAGCGCTACATCAAGCGCCAAGTAGAGAAAGAAATCTTTTCAATCATCGTTGCCCAAGCTGGCTTTGATGCTGCAAAGGCGAAGGTTAGGTTGAATTTTGGCAGCCCCGAAACACCCGAGTTGGTTCCTGCTGATCTGATCAGGGCTGCTGAACTGGGGCTGGTTAGAGCAGAAGAGTTCCGCAAGAACGCTGTCAAGTTCGGCTGGGAACTGTGGGATGAAAAAACCCCAAAATCAACCAACGCCAAAGCCGCTCTTGAAAGCGGAGGTGCTCAGAAATGGTAGCTGTCTCGGTAGATGATGTTCGCGATGTTTTGAAGGTATCTGATGCTGATATTCCCGATGGCAAAGTGCTCAAGATGATCAAACGTGCTGAAGTGACCTTAGAGCTGGAACTGTCTGAGAGCATAGATTATCCAAATTGTAGTGACCCCAAAAAGAAGCAATCACCCTTCTGGCAGCCATTTACGCGGTCTGCTATTTGACCGGCGGCTCAGCAATTGGCTTAAACTTCAGCGTCGGCGACCTAACCACCTCAGCCTCATCCTTCCACAGCTTAGCGGTGCTGCAGACGGAATTTCAGCGGATTCTTACTGGTCTAAAAGACATTATGTCGGGAGCGTTTAGCCATGGGAACTGTTCCTGAAGCCTATTTACCAATTCGTCATGGACTATGCACCCTACGTCTATGTTATACCGCCAAATACTCCTGATCCAGCTTTTGGAAAAGGAGTCTTAGCGGCAAGCTTTGCCATAGACTTTCTCTATGAGGCCTACTCTGCCCCCAATTCCAAGACAGAAAAACAGAAATCTACAGCAAAATTGTGAGTTTAGCTGATTGGGTACTAACCCAGCAATGTCTCGACCAAACAAGAAAGGCTTATGGCGGATTTCAAAGCGCAGAGACAAGTACCTACTACTATAGTGTTGATGCCTGTAGAGTCCTTCCATCGCTTCTAAGAGCCTACGAACTTACAGGCAACTCTGCTTATCTTGGACAGTGCCAAGCTAGCCGCAGCAACCTATCTTAAAACGATGCAGGACCAGCAGGTCTATGGCGGCTTTGCAAGAGCGGTAACAATTGGCGATGCTTGGCTTCTGCAACTAGACATCGAATGCCTCTATGGTCTAATCGGTTTAAAGATGCTAGCCGAAAAATACGACACACCAAACGCTTCTATTTATTATGGTATCATGGGCAAGGCAATCAGTTTTCTAAGGGATGGTTTTAATGATCTTTGGTTGCATTTTGACCCCTCAGACAGTAAATGGCACAGAGTCGGCTTAACTGAAAACGAGGTTTACGATGACCCGTTCGCCTACGCCCTGTTAGGGTTGTATGAGGTTGAGGGTTGGAGTTTTAGCTGCCAAAAAGTCTACAACTACCTAAACAGCATAAGAGCAAGTTCCCAATACCCCGCCTACGACCCCGCGAGTTTGCTGGGCAGGCTACATAGATGTAATTAGCCGATTCCCAGCATGCGACTACTATGACGCAGTTACTAGTGGGATTCTTTGGCGAGTACGCAAAAACCATGACCAACCTAGCCTAAAATTCAGCGTAGAAATCATCAGCAAGCACAGCGAGGAATTCATGTTTTGGGGTGCCAAACATGCAGACTATAGATTTGTTGAAAGCAAGTGGGCTATGGCAACAGTCTGTTGGCTGGGGCAGCTATTTCTTCACTATGAGGAGCCTCTCAATCCGTTTACAGGATTTTAAAGAGTCACGGCGAAACCGTCACACTATATCCTATCCGAGAAGCCACTGCAACGGTGACTTACGGTGAGGCGTTGGAGTTGTTGGCTATTGTTTCAGCCATTAAAGCTGAGCAGGTAATGATAGAGGCGGGTTATTATCTAAATGATTACCTGGCAATCTATACGTTTCTTCCCATTCGAGTGCATGACAAAATCAGGCGCCAAGGCCAAGACTACGAGATCCAGACTGTAATGCCTTTCACTTTTGCTAATCAACGGATTTACTTCAAAAGTACGGCTAGGAGGCTACTTGCCACTTGAGTGAATTCGAAAATCCCGTCGTCACTGTTTTGCGTTTAATCGAGTCTCGGCTTAGAGTTGTTAAAGATGATGGTGGCTTAGCTGCGTGTTTTGTGTTCTCAGGCCAATTATGATCGAGAACTGCTAAAAGACTATGATGCCCAAATCACCGTTTCCAAAACCGCTGAGCCCTGCCAACAGCAAAAGCACACCTTAGATGGAAAGCTGAGGCGTCGCATCTACTCTCTTAGAGCAACCATAACCACTGTGGACAAGCAAAATGCGGGGTCTGATGTGGGTAGAGTCATGCGTGATAAGGTCCTTGAGCAGTTGCTGTTGATTATTCCAGAGAACCGTAACCTGCCAAATAGAACTATCTTCTATTATTATCCTCTATACAACACTTCTATAACCCATAAAGCCTACAACGCAGCTGCTTTGGCTGAGCCTAAACCCTCAAGTGCTTCTTTGGAGTGAACTTGACAACACAAATTACCCTAAGATTTGGGCAAGCGACAATAATAGGCATTCTAAAAGCGCAAGTGGGCTTAACGAGTATGCCTTCATGCTTTTCCGCTTCAAAATAGCATCCAAGCCCGGAGAAACCCGTAATGAGCCCCGAAAACAGTGCCTAAAGCAAGTCTGTATTGTCCTTTGAGGGATACGGAATTGCTCCTTTGGGCAACGGTGTAACTCTGCAAGTTTGGGATAACGTCTCAGGTGCTTGGAGCAATCCACAAACCGGTACTGGGCAACCGATCAAACACTCACCATCACTTTAACCTCAAATCTACCAAATTATGTTAACAACGACGGCTTTCTCTACCTTATGGCGAAAACAACTAACCCATCAGATGGAGCTTCACCTGCTGTTTTGTTCTGCGACATTGTCCAAGCATCGTTGACGTAGAGGCATAACGTTTTGCGATATTCACAGTTACCGAGACATCGATGTTATCGATGTCAAACCTTTCCTGTATTGAGCAGAAATCCAAATTGTGGCCTGGCTCTTTGAGTCAGTTGCCATCTCATAGGTGAAACCAAAAATGGTTGATACATACCACAGTGACCAAGAGAAATTCTACTATGTAACCGAAGGCTCTTTTGGCGTAGTTCCAGCAGCTCCAGCGATGCTAGGGCATTCCTGCAGCAACTATAAGCCCCGACATAAACCCAAACAACATCAAAGTCTCCAGGAACCGGCTCAGTAGACTTGGTAGCGCTCAAAAGAGGCTTAAGATCGCCAATACTGCGCCTCAAATACCCAATTCCCTCAGAGGCTCCTATAAACTTGCTGCAGTATGTCAAGCAGGAACTAAACAGCAGCCTAACTCTGCAGGTGCTATACTACAAAGATATTTTTGCCACTGCAACCGACATAATAAGTCTACTCTACAAAGGCGCTCGATTCAACAAGCCACATTAACATGTGACATAGACGGCTTACTTGAATGTGAGGCGGAGTTTCCAGCCCAAGATGTTGAGGTAACCACTGCCAAAATCGCAAATGCAACTTATACTGATTATGCGGGTGCTGTCAGTGGAAGCGAAAGCTACCTCAAAATCTGCCGGTGTATCTTGCGAGCGAATTACTTCTTGGAAACTCACGATCGACAACTCATGCAAACCTGTTGCGGTCGTAAGGTCAGTTAATGGATATTTGGCAAAATATCTCACTTGGGGCAAACGACTTTTAACTGGAGAACTCAATTTCGAGTTTGAAAGCAAACAAGAAGCAGACAACATCTTAGCTGACACAGAACAATCCAGCTTAGAGTTTGGATTAGGCGGCGCCAACAAAATCAACGTTGCTTACTCAAAATGGGATAACTTTTCAATAAACGGAAAGTTCGAAGACCTAATTTATGCCAAGGTTCCCTTCACGGCTAGAGGGCCGCTCACAATTTCTTAGGAGCTGACAAGATGGCGCTTTCAAGAAAGACTATTTGGTTTCTCGCTGGGGCATTGATGAATCGCTATTATACACGAATCAGCAAGCTGCCAGAAAATTTGCAAGAAGACCTGTTTGCTGATTTAGAAACTGGCGATGGAAAATCGCCTTAAAGTATTGGAGAGCAGAAGCAATGAAGCAAGAAATCATAGAAATTGACAATCGATTCGGCGAAGAATACCTGGGCAAATACATTTTCAAAGAGATAACTTGGGCTAAACGAAACCGCATAATCCAAAAACAAACAAAATACAGCCGATTAAGCGGAGAAGTTGAAAGCAGCGACTTCATAGCCATCCAAGCAGAAACCATCATCGCCAGCATGCACGGACAACCAAAAAGCCAGCCCGTAACCCTTGAGAAGCTACTGGGCGAAGAAGAAGGCGTCCCAATTGAGCTGGGCGAAATCTTCTCCAAAGCAACCAACAGCCTAAACGGCATGGGACATGAAGATTTGCGTTTTTTATTAGAGCAGTTAGACGAGGAAAGCCGCACAGCGCTCTTGTCGAGTTTCGGCTATGCAAAGAATTCGGCTGGACCCCAACAGAACTCGCAAAGCAGCCAGCCCGAACAATGCAGGAGTTCTGCCATATCCTAAAGGAGATGGATGAAATGACAAAGGAAGAAAAAGAGAAGGCGGAGCGTGAAGCAAGACGACGATAGAAGTTAGCTTTGACGTGCAAGGCGTCGAGGAATTCAAAGCTGCTATGCAACAGCTAGATGCAGCCATGCAACGAGAGGTTCATAGTTATCTGGCTAATTGGGCTGAGGCAATAAAAGCAGAGGCACAAAAGATAGTTCCCATTCGAACAGGCTATCTTCGGAGCACAATCTATGCGAAAGTCAAGCAGTGGGTTGCAGAGATTGGCGCCGATGCCACTTATGCCTTATTTGTAGAGTTCGGCAACAAGGTACATGCAAGCACATCCTTTTCTACAGCCAGCAATCCAAGCGCATCTTCCAGAACTAGAATCAGTAATTATCTCAGCCATTGAGCAGGCGAAAGTGGAGGTTGGGCTTTGAGTTTTCGAGAAATTGCCCTAACCATTCGAGCAGTGAATCGGGCAAGCAATGAATTTTCAAGAATACAAACAGACGCTGAAGCCCTAGCCGCACGGGTTAAAAACTTAGGAACTGCAATAGCGGGTTTAGGTGCTGCAGGCACAGCCATAGGATACGTTGCCAACCAATTTGGTTTATTGAACGATTCCCAAATGAAGGTTTTCAACTCCTCAATGATGGTTGTCTCAGTTATGGGCCTATTTTTACGCACAAGCACTGGTTTAGCTGTTGCTCAGAAGTTGTATTCTGCGGCGTGCTGGGTAGCTACGGCCGCACAGAACGCTTTTAACATAAGCTATGGAACTTTTTTGGCTTTGACTGGAGTAGGGATTGCGGTTATTGTCGCAGCTGCTGCAGCCATGACTTATTTTGCTACCAGCATGAATAATGCAACCGCAAGCGTTGAGAGCTTTAACAGTGCCACAACTGAAACGCAAACAAATACTCGTAGTATTCAAAGATCTGGCGAGACGTCGGCAAATTACAGACGTGGGGATTCTCCGGATGCTTCATTCTACCGCAGAGGTGTTGAGTAATTGAGTCTTAATCCCCCTTCTTTGTCGATTTCTCTGGGCTCAGTAGGAATTCCCCAAGTCGATATAGTTGAGGCGATAATTCATTTGGGCGCTACTAAAGAAGTAAGCAGCTGGGAGCTCCACCTGCAGAATTGGGATGGCAAATACAGCCCCAACGGCACTTTTCCGCTGACCGTAGGGCAGGAAGGCTACATCTGTATAGGAAGAGGAGCCAATGTCCCCCAACTCATCACCACAAGAACCGAAAGCATCAAGTTCCACTCAAACCCAACCGAACACTACTCCATCCTTGCTGGTCGTTGCTGGGGAGAGAAGCTCTTTCGTCAAACCGTAACCAAAGATTACTCGGGCTTTAAAGGAGAGGATATTGTCAAGGACCTCTTAGATTACTACCCAGGGCTAAGTCATGTTCGGGGTAGCATAGAGCTAATCGAAGACACAGACACAACCTTCACCGACCTAAAAGTCCAACATACGCACGTCTGGGATCTACTACAAAAGATCGCCTCTGAGAGCGACAAAAACGGCGTAATAGGATATGACTTTCGAATTGCACCAGATGCCAAGTTCGAGTTCTTTCCCAGAGGCACAAAAACAAGCCCTGTCAGCCTATCTGAGACGATTGAAGACTACGAGTACTGCAGGGAAATAATCGCTATAAGAAACAAAGTAACTATCTTTGGGGCAGCCGACAAGAGTAACCCAATAAACAAGGATGAGGTGGTTGAGAGTTTAACGCCTACCTGTGGTGGTTGGTCTGCTTACATGGGGACTCTATTCGTGGACACCACCCAACTATTTGGCTCAGCTTCTGGCAGCATTAAGAATTCTACTGGCGCGAATTATGCAGGCTCAAGTCTTTTCACCTTTAATTCACCAGCCAATCTCAACACATACCCCAAACTTGTATTGGCGTTGATGCGCGATGTCGCAATAAACCCCAGTGGCTTTGACGTTCTGCTCTATGATGCCTCTGCCAGAGGTGCCATGGTAGCTTTACCAAACGTTAGCGAGACTGAGTGGTCTTCTTTTGCCCTAAACGTTGGAGAGGCTTACGCTACGGAGTGGAATGCTGTTTCAGGTTTTGATTGGTCAGCGGTTGTGGGGGTTCGAATTAACGGCTGGCTTGTCTCACCATCAGTGCCCGGCAACATTTGGATGGGACAGCTCTACTTTGGAGGCGCCCGATACAGCAGCACTCAGCAAGACTCGGCTAGCCAAGTATCCTACGGTTTAAGGGAATTCGTAGATACAGATGAGGAACTCTGGAGCGACATCCAATGCGCCCTGCGAGCTCGGGCAATTCTTGCAAGCACCAAAGACGCATCAGAGTATATCAGCCTCAAGAGCACCGTCATCGACTACGGGAATATTCCACTTTTTCCAGCTGACACAATTGCAATTTCTCTACCAAACGAAAACATCAACACCAGCTTCCGAATCCTAAGCGCTGAATATCGTATTAAGGCAAAAAATGGCGAGTTGGAAATCTCCTTGGAGCTTGGGCGTGAGAAAGCATTGTTAGCAGATTATGTGTACGCTTTGCGATCCAAGGTGGATCGCGTTAACAGGTACAAGATAGCGAGGTAAACAAAATGAAAACAAGTTTGAACAAAGCAATTGAAAATTTGAATCCAGGCGACTTGATATGCTGCAGTTGGTGCGATGCCTCAGTCGGCAAAAGCAGTGGTTCAGGTATGGCCATAGATGTTCCAGTAAAAAGCTGGGGCGTCTATGTCGGCCTCATCGGCGATAAGGTTAAACATATTGTGTTAGCTCAAAACAGCTTCCGCTACGCCGACGGTCTCTTCGATTTAGACTACACAGCTATACCCCTTAGCTGGGCAGTCGAAGTTTCAATCCTATCAAAAGAACACATCCCAAAAGACTCTGCAAGCAAACTCGTCAACAGCTTCATGATGGGAGGACATCGAGCACTATACCAACCAAAGATATCCAGAACTACACACTTCCAACAGAGGCTAAGCAGAGATGGCAGACCGAATTAAACGAGCCCTAACAAGAAGACACATGCGACGGGGGCGCCAAATAGTTGAGGAACCAACTGAGAAGATGGTGATAGCCTTCAAATTTGCCCTTGGCATGACTGCATTTATGTCCACACTTGAACTAGCACACATCATATTCTTGAATACATGGAATGCTGAAATCTTTGCAACTATAACTGGATTAAGCGGCACAATTATCGGATTGTTTGCAGGGCAGAAAACATAATTAAAGAAATTCATTACCAATCAGGTACTCGCGATAACTAAGCAATTCATAAATTCTAAAAAGTGAATGCTGTTTTAGCATGTCATCTATTGGAATTATCTACTTCTATGATTTTAGAACTTGGATTCGATACCCAATCGGCATAGTCACACAAGCAATCATCGAAAAAATCTTTCAAAAAGGAAATCGATCAAAATACATGAAAATCATAAAAAAATAAACATAAATGTGGAAAACTATTTAATTTTGATCCAATCAAATTAGACAAATCAGCTTAAACCAGAGGAATCAAAAATGAAACCCGCAAATAAAGTCATAATTATTATTGCTATAGTTGTAGCGATTCTGTTAATATTTGCGTCATACACCATTCTTAACAATGCCTTAGCTCCTTTGGAACAAAGAGAAGACAAAACTACCATTGCCGCAACCCAAAACGTAGAAATTCAGGCCATGACCTTCAACGGCGACATAGTCATTGAACAAACAACAAGCAACAAAATAGAAGTCACCTATAATGTACAAGCACCTCAAGGGCATATTACCGAAATAAAAACAAGCACCACCAACCAAACCAAAAACGATGACACAAAAATAGTAACCGAAGCAAAAATCACAAACTCAGGCATTAAAGTAAACTACTTAGCCAGCATCATAATCAAGTTGCCGAATTCCAGCCAATACAACTTAACACTAACCACCTCAAACGGAAACATCATAAAACCCCAACTAAACGACACCACAATAATAGCCACAACCAACAACGGCTCCATCGACATTACAGATGACAACGCGACCTCTATCGACGTATCAAGCCAAAACGGCAGCATCAAAATAAGCCTCTCTGATGGAACTCTATTCAAAGTAGATGCAACCACATCAAATGGGCAGTTAAGCTACCAAGGGATTGCACTGAACACAAGCACTCAAACTGCAACTCACCTAATAGGCAACACTACAAACGGCTTAGGAAATCTCAATCTAATATTATCAACATCAAACGGAAACATAACGATAGAATATCTTTCGAATCAAGGCTAAAACAACCATTTTTTCTCCCTTCCAATATCAAAAGCATAAATAATCCATCAATACAAATTCTAACTATCTGGAAGAAGTACCGTGGATGTATTCTCCTACATTTCCATAGTGCCCTCAATCATAATCGCCTTAGGCTTAACTAGACTTTTAACTGGTATAGGAAGAATTTTAGAAAAACGAGGCAAAGTCCAAAACTACTGGGTCCACCTGTTGTGGGCCCTTAACCTCTTCATTTTCATGGTTCTAAACTGGTGGATAATGATCAGATGGGAACCTCAACCAGTATGGACTTTTCCACTATTCTTGTTTTTACTCCTGACCCCAACGGTCACATTCCTACTCTCAGTAATTCTCTTCCCCGAACCATTCGAGGAACATATGGATTTTAAACAAAACTACTACGAAGACCACCGCTGGTTCTTCGCACTAGCCGCCGTACTACCCCCACTGGATTTTCTAGATACTCTCCTAAAAGGTATTCCACATTTGATGGCGCAAGGACCGATTTATTTAATCACGATACCTTTAATCACAATTTTGAGCATCATAGCAGCATTCACCCCAAAACCAATCTATCACAAATTCTTTGCGCTATTCTTCTTAGTCTACATCTTGTTCTTTATCACCGTTAACTTGAACATTCTGATATAATCCTTCAAATGCCGCAACAAAAGAAAAATTAAGGTTGGACAGTATTGGCTACTCGCTTTTCTCATTTTTTCTTCAGGTGTCGATTGGTCATAACTATCCTGATATTATGCGAGTAAAACCTTGAAAATCCCAAGGGCAACTCCTAGAAAAGCTGTTGCTACCAAAAAGGTTGCAACGACAAGTGAGGGATAGAGTTTACTTGGTTTCATACCCAGCAGTTTACCAACAATTGCCAGCTGCATCGGGGAGAGAACTACAACCCCCATTACTATGCCATAGCAACCATACTTATCGATGACTTTTTGGCCTCGGTGAAGTTTTTTTTCAAGCCAACTTCTAAGACCTTTTTTCCATTCTAATAGCCTGTCAATTAGAAGGGATGCGGCAAAATTGTTAGCAGATTAAGAATTATTGCTGCTGGAAAAACCAAAATCGGATCATAACCAATAGCCACACCGTATAAAATTCCCATCCCGCTCTCAAGGCCAAAGGATAGCAATATGAATACTAATAGCTCAAGCAATTATGCATCCATCAACACTGAGAATGCTACTATGAAATATTAATTTTTTGAAATTCAGAACAAGAAAAGCTCATGGTGAATATGGTTTTTTGTCTCTTTGAAAGGGGCACGATTTAGTCTTTTTCTTCCAAACTCATCAATTTGAATATCTATCATAGTTTTTTGATGTCCTTATTTGAAAAACAGTTTCATTAAGCAGTTTAACATTTACTTCTAATGGGATTTGAATCATTATGGCACTCACAAACCAGAATTTTGAGAAGATGCCCCAACCGGAATTGAAAAACTATATTACCCATTTCCTCTCGGAGCAAAATATGTGTGTTCTAGCAACCTGTTGTGGTGACATTCCACGTGCAACTCCACTTGAATATCGCTCAAAAGGAATTAGTCTTTATTTTGTGGGAGAACCAGGCATAAAACTCAAAAATTTAGCAACCAACCCCCGAGTCAGTGTGGGCATTTACATGCCCTATACAGGATTTGACACCGCTAAAGGAGCACAGATTACTGGAAAAGCAAAGATAATTCCAAAAGCTACTGAAGAATTCGATGAAAGCTTAGAAGCTTATCAATGGGAAAAAACCGCCGAAGAATTTCACTTACAAGAGTTTCCCCCTTCACTGCAACTGATACGAGTTGATCCAACAAAAGTGGAACTAGTTGATATGTCGCTGAAGAAAAAGGGGTTTACTCCCCGCCAAATACTATTGATGGAACCTTAACTCTTAAACCCGCAAGCTCATTCCTATTTTCGCTTCAACAGTTTAAAAACAATTACTGCAATCAACGCAATAGTTACAATGATACTGCAAATCTGAGTTACCATTACAATAGTTTGGTTACTGCTTTGATTAATGCCGATGCCAACTAGTGCCCAAATAACGACTAGTGCGTAGGCAATATCTTTTCGGATAGCGAGCATCAGAATGGTTATAAGCACAGCGACTGCGGCAACCACTATAGTCCACGTTTCAGGGCTGATTCCAAAGCCATTCCAATTGTAAGCAGTTAAAGTGACGGCGACATCAGCTATTGAAGCAATAGTTATCCACCCCAGATAGACACTAAACGGAAGATGGACTGCAAGTTTCTCACTAATCTTTACCTGGGCCTTTCCAATATTTAGGCGCAAATAAATCGCTATTAGCGAAAGCAGAAGAGCAAAGATTAAGACAACTGACAGAATCAGGCTTTCAAACTGCCAAACAAAAATCCAAGCAATATTTACCAAACTACTGATAACAAATAGCCAGCCTATTTTCCCTTGATAATCACTGTCGCGTTCTTTTGGCAATGCTTGGTAAATCACAAAAGCGCCCAATAAAACATAGATGATTCCCCAGATCGAAAAAACATAGCCAGCAGGCGTAATGAGAGTGGGATTTGCATCGGAAATTGCTGCGGTATTCTGACCGCCAATAAGAGTGGTGCTACCGGCTATGCTATTTATAATAACAGTCAGGATATACGCAATTATATTTGAGTATCTTAAAATGGCTGAATCCTTTTTTTCCACAAGAATCCCCACTAATACTTGGTTACTATTGATATATAAAACAATCTAAACTTTGCAAGATGACATTGCTATTGAATATTTTGCGTCAAATTCTGTAACTATACAAAACCTTTACTTTATGAGTCTATTAATCTTCGCTGATAGTCGTAGCCTGGTTTTCACCCAAATGCGCATATTCCACCAACAAATTCAACATGTATCTCAATAGGAAGCATTTCACAAGGGCAAGACCAGTCTCTCTAATACTATAGTAAACCATCAATGGTACCCTGAACCGTAATTACATCGATATTAAATCCTGATAGATGGTAAATGTTATTACCTAAAATAGCAAATACAATTATCTGTGCGTTTCTATGCCAACAAGACCGAAAATTGGCGCAAATCGCGAAAACAAAATCATGAATGTAGTTGTTAACACAAGCATTATTTTAATGAGCATCCTAATGGATGGCTTTGCAGAAATAGTCTTGGAAGCAGCAGGCGCAATGGCTTCTGGAATTGCTGAAATTACCGGCGGAGAAAAAGCCAAAGAAGACGCCGAAGAAGAAGTCAAACAAAAACTACCGCAAGTTTCAGACAAAATGAGATCCATGATTTCTGAGATGCGAAAAGACCTATATAACCAGATGGAACAAAAAAGAAAAGAAATTAAACCATTTCTATCAGATCCCATTTTTGATGAAGGCCCTATTACAGTTGAAAAATATGATTTTGGGATCCCAAAATTAACCCAAGAACTCGAAGATAGCACAATTGCACAGTATACTTATTTGTTACTCAGTGAGGACGCCACATTTGGAAAACTCTTCAACGAACTCGGTGACTGGCTAAACAAGCTGCCCAAGGTTCCAGACAACAAATAACCTATCCAGCAAGGAAACCTGGTTTGCAAGGAAGCAACATACAATAGTTGTAGAAACAATCCACTCAAATAACACCTCAAAAATGCAGAAATGTTTGATCAAAAATAAAACAATAATTATGAAGAAAAAGGTTGAAAGAAATTGACTAAAACTGAACCATCTGAGAACTGGTTTTTGAGAGGAAAAGTAGAAGCGGATAAAGGTATTCCAAGAAACGAACGAATTGTGGGGATCGGATTCTTTTTTACTGGTAGCGCTTTGATGCTTTTCTACTTGGCTGCTCATCAGGCATGGTCAACAGGTTTCTTCACTGCAAAATTTGGTGCGATAGAGATGTTCCTGCTTTATGGTTCTTGGATTTCTTGGATTATTACTTCTGGATTAGAAGGTATCCTTGGGAAAAGGTTCCTTTCTCGTCTGTTTGATAGTTTTGGCGGAATAATTTTTATTGCGATGGCTACTGCTTGGCTTGTAATAGTCTTTCCTTTTGATTTCACTTATTTTGCAGATGTTTTACCTATCACCCTAAGATTTCTGGTGCAATGGATTTCAAATGACATTGCCCGAATATTACTGGTGCTTTATACTGTTGCTATGGGGATTGCATCAATTTATGCTCCAATATCTTACAAGTTCATCAGAATAAAACGTGTTAAACCTGAGTAAAAAAATTTGATTTCCACATTTACTCAACTAAGTAAGATAGATTTGAACCCTTAACACTGGTATATTCTCAAAATACTATAGGATCTGTTTTTCAATTTTATAAAACGTAAAAAACACTTTGTCTATAATTGGCTAACGGTTAAAGCAAAGTTAATTATTCCTATATTCAATATAACTAGTTTGCTTTGAGAGGCAATATGATTGGACCATAAACTTATTCTCATGCAGTAAAAATGGCAATTGTCCGTACCAGTTCTTCCGAAGTTTGTTATGCCTCTCTTTAATTCATGGATATAGCAAGATATGACAGAAGAAAATCATAGTATGCATGCTGAGATGGGACACAAGATGCCCAAGGAAAACAAGCAAGCAATGAAACATGGTGCCTCTATGCACATGATGCACACTGGAATGTTCAAGAAACGATTCTTCGTTTGCCTTGCTCTCACTTTTCCTGTTCTGCTTCTCTCTCAAGCAATTCAAACATGGTTTAACTACACCCTAACAATACCCTACCAAAACTACATTCTACTGATTTTAGCCACAATAATCTACGTCTACGGCGGCTGGCCCTTCCTTAAAGGCCTTACCCAAGAGCTAAGAAAACTTCAGCCGGGAATGATGACTCTCATTGCAACAGCAATCTCCGTTGCCTTCTTCTTTTCAGCCGCCACCGTCTTCTTACCCGTGGGAACCGATTTCTTTTGGGAACTAGCCACCCTAATAGATGTCATGCTCTTAGGGCATTGGATAGAGGCAAGAAGCGTTCTTGGTGCTTCAAGAGCTCTGGAAGAACTTGTAAAAATAATGCCTACGATGGCGCACGTGGTCAAAAATGGTGAAATCAAAGATGTGTCGGTCTCTGAGCTAAAGGTAGGTGACCTGATTCTGGTTCGCCCAGGCGAAAAAATACCTTCTGACGGCATAATCATTGAAGGAAAATCCTACGTTAACGAAGCGCTACTCACAGGAGAATCCAAGCCGGTTCATAAGATGACAAAAACAAAGTCATTGGAGGTGCCATAAATGGAGATGGGGCACTTAGAGTGAAAATTGAAAAAACCGGTGAAGAGACCTATTTAGCTCAGGTGGTTAAGCTTGTTAGGCAAGCACAGGAAAGCAGATCCAGAACTCAAGATCTTGCTAATAAAGCCGCAGCGCTTCTGTTCTACGTGGCTGTCGCCGCGGCCATAATAACTTATGCTGTATGGGTTGTGCTTGGGAACCCTCAGTTCGCGCTCACCCGAACAGTCACTGTTCTTGTAATTGCTTGTCCGCATGCGCTTGGACTTGCAATCCCGCTAGTTGTCGCCCTTTCTACATCTATAACAGCTAAAAGCGGGATTCTCATCCGAGACAGAAAAGCTTTCGAGATAGTGAAGAACGTTAACGCTGTGGTCTTTGATAAGACGGGTACTTTGACAAAAGGTCAATTTGGAGTGAGCGATATAGTTTCATATATTTCCGAGGATGAGCTTTTACGGTTGACTGCTTCTATAGAAAAGAATTCAGAGCATATAATCGCGAAAGCTATCGTGGACTATGCCAACAAAAACAAAACAAAGGTTCCCGAAGCTAATGATTTCAAGGCCATACCAGGCAAGGGTGCAGAAGCAATAGTTGATGGCAAAAAAGTGTATGTTGGAAGCCCCGGTCTTGTGAAAGAATTAAAGATTGAATTAACTGATGAAAAAGTACTTGCATTGCAGGAAGCTGGCAAAACTGTCGTTTTCACTATAGTTGACGGAAAACTTGCTGGCGCTTTCGCTTTAGCAGACGAGATACGAGAAGAGTCTCGTAAAGCAGTTAGTACTTTGAAGGCAAACGGGGTGAAAGTTTACATGCTAACTGGCGATGCTGAAGCAGTGGCGAAAAGTGTCTCCAAGGAGCTTGGCATTGACGATTATTTCGCACAAGTTCTGCCTGATCAGAAAGCAGAAAAAATCAAAGTGTTAAAGGAGAAAGGCTACAGTGTTGCAATGGTGGGCGACGGCATTAATGATGCTCCAGCTTTGGTCACCGCTGACGTTGGAATCGCTATCGGCGCTGGAACCGACGTGGCAATTGAGAGTGCAGACATAATTCTAGTGAAGAATGATCCCGGAGATGTCCCGAAAGTCGTCGATCTTTCCAAGAAAACGTATTCGAAGATGGTGCAGAATCTTTGGTGGGCTGCGGGCTACAACATCTTCGCCATACCCTTGGCTGCAGGTATTCTTGTCAATTTTGGGGTAGTTATAGATCCAGCTGTTGGAGCGATTTTGATGTCTCTTAGCACTGTTTTAGTGGCGATTAACAGTCAGACTCTTCGACGATATGAGCCGAATTCCGTGCAGACCTAAAATGGAAATGCAAACATCAGAACCGGAAATGGAACATATGCATCACTCTTGAAAAGAGGAAAGGGATTTGTGTAGATATCGATCAATTATCAATATGTTATTGAAGTCTTCTTGATTTTCTTTTGTTCAATAGAAGAATAGCGCTAATTACTATACTGATTACTATAACAATTGCTAAGACCGTCAAGATTACAAATTGGGTGCTGAATTCTGGAACGGTCGGAGAAGGCATTGTTGAATCGAAAATGTTTGTTTCCGTAATGCTGTATGAGTAGGTTGACGTTATAGGTGATGGTTCGGCATCAGTGGTTGTTGTAGAAGCTGCTTCTAGCAATATTCCAGAAAGCTTATCATATACGTAGTTTAGTGTCGAATTGTAGTTGGGTGTTGAAACTGTAACATCAAGAATGTTAACGCTTCTATCAACTCCTAAGTAGGTTTTGCTAACTGTTTGATTTACTGAGTATGTGTTTAGCGGGGGGATTTCGTCTCCCTGATTGAGGTTAGCCGCTATTATCGGTCCTTGTGTGCTTGGAGTTCCATTATCAGTTCCAGTTTCAAGATTCCACGTATCTGTAGTGTTGTTACCTGGAAGGGCTGTTCCGTTTTTATATTGTGAAGTTGAAAGCAACGTTACCGTGTTACCTGACACCATTTCTACTTGAAGATTTAGAAAATCAAACTCGCTGAAAGATTCATAGCCTGGACCACTTCCAACAAAATTTCCATACTTTACATATTGACCTTCTGTAACTCCCGAATTGTACTGAACTGCAAAAACGGGAAGTGCTAAGGCTCCCAAAATAACTGTAGCTATAACAAGCGCTGAGAGGAATTTAAAATTTGACAAACCTATTTCTCCTATATTGTAAACTGTGTTTTAGTTAAATAATTATGCGGTTCTTCTTGCTCCAGAGTTTGGGCAAAACGTCGCATGTTTGGGGAAAAAGTGTTCCAAAATACTTGCATGGAATCATTACAACCTCACGAATAACTTCTTTTTTCTTCTCATTTGACTCTGAGCCGCAACCACAACCGCATCCAAAACCAAAAGGCGCCATTTTCAAATCATCCGTTATTTCGAGTAGTTTTTTACGATTTCCTGTTTTTGGTTTAGTTGTTCTCATGAGTACTTCTTGCATTGTATCACAAGCTTGGCTGATTTTGGGGTTTGCCACTTGGTAGTAGATAGAGGATCCTTGTTTTTCGGGTTTTCACGATTTGTCTTTGCCTCATTAGAGATAAATGCTGCGAAATATTGGATTGACTCGCACCAATTATGCCAACCAGTTCACTGACCGTTTTTTCTCCATCTTTTAATATATGCAAAAGCGCTAATCTTAGAGGGTGCGCAAGTGTTTTTGAAATCTCTGCTTGCAAAATATAGATGTTCATATCATACTCTTTTTTCACTATCAAAGTTTCCTGCCTGCTCGAATATTCTAACATATATTTTAGCTCATGTTTTTTCATAAAACAAAAAATAGAGAGGTGAAATTTTGTGTAGTTTCGTTTAGCTAAAGGTCAATTGATTGTATGTAGCTTCCATGCCATGTATGGTACCATATTATTCCACTGTAGCCGTTGACACTCATCATGCCGTAGTCTTCGCCATTAAGCATTGCCATTACATGGTAGTATCCGTAGAACGGGAAAACTTCTCCAACACTAGCTCCGGGTATGTTAACGTTTAACCATTGTTGAGCATCAGCTTTTGCTTGGTCTGCCGAAACAGGCATCGCTACTGTTGGTGCTCCAAAGATTCCGCCAAGGATCCCGCTACGCATCATTCCGTACTTAATGTTCCACATCATGTTAGGCCCCATCTCGGGGTAGATGCTGCCTGTGTACTTGTCAACTAAGAGTTCGAAAGCTCCAGTGTTTGTACTTTTCTCATACACTTGAACATAGAAGTTGGCAGAGTACTCCTCAACCTCTTTTACTGCTAAGTCAGGGTTACCAATTGACGCAACGTAGTTTTCAGCTATACTTACGGCAGCGTTTATGTCAAGAGTTGTTCCCGTATAAGCGTAGGGTGCAGTGTATCCATAGTGACCCATAATTCCGCCAAAGCCATAGCCGTTGCCTAATCCACCTATGCAGCCGCCTCCATATTGGAAGGGATAAACTGGCTGATAATACTGAGTAGAGAGCATTGGATTGTAGTTATTGTAGTGGCCGTTGTTGTTGTATCCGTACCCGTAGCCTCCGCCCATCATTCCACCAAATCTGCCAAATAGACCGCCCATCTGTGCTGCGGCAAATGCTGATGTAGTTAGAAGAGCTGCCACAATGACTGCGACACTGACAAATGTTATTATTTTCCAAGTTTTCATTTTTTTTACCTCATTTCTTATTATTATGATATACTAATGTCTTGGAGTGTTAAGATAGTTCGCTGAAACAGATGTGAAACAGTTTTGAAATAGTTATAAAAACTAATAACAACTGTCCACGCGGTCCTATCCATCAACCCGTAACATTAGCATATTATAATGTCAAACTTTTAGGTGTTATGGTGAGCAATGAACTTTCCGCATGGAACAGCGCGCTAACCCAACACTTACCCTTCAGCCTTTTTGATAGAAGCTTTATGACATAAATTTCCAAGATGTAGAAAATATGGATTTTCTCCAAAATAGACGATAGTAAACTTTAATTTCAAGTCTTAATTAACCATAACTTTGTGCGCGAACATCGATTTCATTTTCTAATATCTTGCGGCATTTACGTCATTTCATTACTTATGGCTTACTTGTTAGTTAACTCCAGTGCTGCACAAATGATGATGAGCCCCACTCCTAATCCCCCGACAAATGACTCAGGAACGATATTTGCTTTAATCGGGGTAACAATCATCGTGGTTACTGCAATTGTTGCCATCTACCTTTTCTATTATAGACGTAAGAAAAGAACATATTCTGAATCCAAACTTCCTCCAAAAATAGAAATGCAACCAATAGGAAATTCAAAAACATCTCCATACGATGAAGAATCAAGACCCTTTGACGTTTTCTTATGCTACAAAAAAAGCTCAGGAAAAGATTATGCCGACCACTTAAAAACAGGCTTAGAAGAGCTTGGATTACACACATTCCAAGACTGCAAGGATATCCCTCTTACCGTTGACACAGAAGAAGGCTGGGCATGTTCGCGTGACAAAGCATTAGAGGAAAGCAAGTATTTTGTTCTTATAATGACTCCTGGTTTTAATTTGTCACGTGAAGTGATTAATGAAATTAACCTAGCAAGAAAGCAATCAAACAAGACATTTGTTTTCTTTAGACATCGAAGCATGGGGCGGAAAATAGTGTTGAATTTGGGCGATGAGATTTTAGATATCGGAAAACTTGAGCAAGTTTCCTTTGAAAACAAAGAGGAATTGCTGCGGCTGGCACATGATATCCTTCTGAAAACTAAGACTAAGTGAGCTTCATTAACTTAACCAAAAAAAGTGTTGATTGTGCTGAGCAATTATCTTGCCCAACAGGGCCCATAGCCATAACCATAGCCATAGCCGCCTTGATAGGCAGGCGCTGGAACGTTATCTCCAACGGGTGGAGCTACATATTGACCTTCATATTGCTGTCCAACGCGGTAGCCAAAGCAGTTGCCTATCCAGCCCCAAAAGCCCTCAGCAGGCACCGCAGAGTTCCCATCTGTACCTGCGAAGTTTTGGGTTTGGTTTTGGACAATTTGGGCTGTTGCTAGCCCAACTGCGGCCAGGGTAAGTGCCGTGACCGCGACGATCGCTATAATTATTTTTGTGTTTGTCATTTTGTTTTATCACCATATACTAATATGTGCATGGAGGCTTAAGGTAGTTGGCTGAAACAAAACTGAAACAGACCTGAAACACTTTCTAAAAAGAAATTGATACCTAAAAAAAGAGATTTGTAGAAGAAAAACTTAATTTCTATATGTTAACTTACTTTAATTATGCAACGATTCAACATTTTCCTAACAATCTTCCTAACGACCTTTGGTGTCTTGCTCATTCTCGCGTTGGTTGGCTGGTACCTAGCTGCTACATCTCCAGCATACTATGAGTCAAGCTGGATGAGCCAAATGTGGGGTTCCCACTTGGGCACCAGTAGTGGCTATGGAATGGGTGGAATGATGGGGGATGGCACTATAACAACAACTTCTTATCTGTGGATTATCCCCGCAGCATTAATTGCCATGGTCGTTGTATCAGTAATTGGGGCTGGTTTTTACTTGGCTTTTCCTCAGCTTAGATATGTTAAAAGAACCTGTGAAGTGCCAAATGTGAACAGCGTTTCAGCGGAGTCTGTTGGAACTACTACAGAAGTAATCGACAATTCAGTGGGTGGATCAAACACTTGCAATGTTGTGCTAAAGACAATGACTCCAGACGAGCAAAAAGTTCTCAATGCATTACTTGCCCATCAAGGTAAGTACCTTCAAAAGTATGTGGGAAAAGAAACTGGACTTAGCAGACTTAAAACACATCGAATTGTAGCCCGTTTCGTACAACGAGGAATAGTCACTACAAGTGAGTTTGGAAACACTAACGAAATAGTTGTTTCGGATTGGGTCAAAAACTCAAAATAGAAGCAACAACCGCTGATTCATAGAATATGAAATCAGACCAAAGGAACTGGATAGCAATTGCCTCCCCTGCAACGGTTACAATGGAGAAATCTGCAAACTCAAAGTTTTAATAAAAAAGAAAGGTTGCTAAAATATTTGTTCGCTTCTTTATAACCTAAAATGTCAAGATTTCTGGTCTGTTTCTTTCAACGTTTCCTTGCACAGTTTTTGGGTGTCCTATAATTAACGGAACCATCAACTGATAATTGTCTGGAACGCCAATTTTCTTGAGAACATCAGGTTTACCGCCCAGGTAGCTGACAAAGCCCATGTAGCATGAACCAAGGCCAAGCGCATAGGCTTTTAGAAACATGTTCTGCGAGGCAAGAACGCAATCAAGCAGATTTAGGTTTTCCCACTGCTTATCTTTTTCACAGCATATCAATATAAGCAATGGTGCATCGTAACAGATTATATCTTGTTCAGTTGAAAATCGACTGACAAATTCCGGTCTTGTCTGTTTAAGGTAGGCTTTGGTTTCGTCTGAAATATTTTTAATGATTTCTTTGTTTTGGATAACTACGAACTTCCATGGTTGCCTGTTCATACCAGTAGGCGCCCAGGTTCCAGCTTCTATTATAGCTTGAATGTGCTCTTTTGAAACAGCTTCATCAGTGTATGCTCTAACACTTCGTCTCCCTTTAATACATGAATCAAGTTCCATATTCAAAACCTTCTTTTCCCAAAATCACTCGTCATCTTTAATTAAGTATTTGCTGGAATTTTATCGACAAATCAAGCTTCATATGCCCCTTCAGCTACTAGAATTTCTATTCGTATCAGTGAAAAGCAGAATCTCCAAAAATCTCTACTTTTAAGAATAATTTTCCAAACTATTTAATGACTTGTTTTCAGTAATTGAAGCGCAAAAGCCTTAGCTTTCTCCAATTCTTCGTGGTTTGGATGCCCCTTGTTTACACCGCCGAATAATTTGAATATTTTATAATAGTCAGAAAAGGCCCGACATGAAAATTCTCCTATTATGTTATATCCTTTCTGATTTAATTTCTCTCTGAGAGACTTGTGGTAAGTCTTTTCAAAAAAACTATTTCGCCCTCTTGTTGAAAAAATGAATGCATCCTTATCAGTTTTTGGCAATTTTTCAACAAGTTCAAGTAAACTCGGGTCGTGTTTTGCAAAGTATATCCCAGAGCCAAATCCAATTAAAGAATAATTTAAAATATCTGTTATCTCATCGGGTTTTTTCACTTCTGCTTCTAACGTAGAGGCGATTGCCTGAGCAATTTTCAGGGTGTTGCCATAGTACTTAGAAACGCAAATTATCAAAGTCTTCAAATCATTTTCCTAACTTAAATTTGAATACATCTTGGGCTTTTAAGGACTCTTGGAAGCCTAAAATTGAATACTTAATGAATGAAAAAAAGAGTTTTTTATGCCCCATTTAAACTATTTTTTTAATCAAGATCCGAATAGTATTCCCATCTTTTGAACTAGAAATCAACTCTTGCCCCGTGTGCTTCACTAGACTATTAATATCTGACTCAGCAGCAGGATCGTCAGCAACAACCTCCAAAATTTGCCCTATTTCCATTTCGTCAATTGCTAATCTAGTCCTAAAGACTGGTTCAGGACAAAATAGGCCTAAAGTATCAAGTTTCTTATCTATCTTAACTGACAAAACAGCATCTTCTCCAAATCAATTTTAATTTGATTAAAGTGTGGCTTTTAGAACCACATCGTTGCATTTGCTGATAGGGCTAAGTCGTTTAGGGTTGCTGCTCCTACGATTTTAACTCCGGGTATCAGGGTTACTTTGTCCCATCCGAGCATTTGTTTGGAAGCTTCGCAGACGTCGATTTCGATTCCCATGTTCATGGTTTTTTGCAACATTTCTGCAACACTTGGGAATGAACCTACTTTTATTTTTTCAGCTGCGCCTGGAAGAAGAACTCTGAGAGCTTGCCCCAAAAAATAAACTTTAGGGTTTAGACCCATAGCTTTAGCTGTTTGGGCTAAAACTAGTGGAGAGTATTGTCTTTCAGGATTATCGCTTGTTTGTACATACAAAACAAATTTTTCATCTTTCAAAAACATCACCTGTTATGCTATACTTTATTCTCTGTTGTCCCACTTAATAAATATAACGATGTTATAACACTGTTGAATCCTCACACGATAAAAACTGTTGATCTTAGATAAGATTACACCTTAAATCGCGCGCTAAAGCCCCACTGTAAACCATTATTTACTTATTTAGAGGTTCAAAACGAATATGAGTTCAGAAAAACCCTTGCCCTAAAAGCATGCAGCAATCTTCAGATTTTTTAGAAACAATAACTATAAAATAGGGCTTGCTTGGAATATAATTGGGTAGACGGATTTGGCTCGATTTCAGGTGAATATGGGGCTAAGAATTGGGCTTCTCATAGTTGCTCTCGCATGGTTCTTTTTTACCGGCTTTCAGTTCATTAAAAGCGCTTTCAACATTTTTGGAGATCCCTCACTTCTGTTTTGGGTCTCTCTAACTGACACGGCTGGAACTTTCGGCCTAGGCTTTAGAACCATGGCAGCTCTAATAGCTGTTTTAACGATCTTGTTTTTTATCGTCAGAAAGGACCTATCTAAATCTGAGCTCATGATGAGCATAAGATGGATAATACTTGGCGAAACTGTCTTTATGCTTGCCCTGTTTCCAGTTATAGTATGGAGCTTTTCAACAGCTTTGGGCAGTTCAAACACAGTTGGGCTTGGGTCATTTATCGAAACTACTTTACCAGTATTTGTTGAATCTGTCATTATCCCCGCAGTGCTTCTCAAACTGTTCTTAGAGCTTAACCCTACCAAACCAGCTAAAAGGGCAATAAAATGGGGCCTAATCACAGGTACCGTATATCTATTCATGTTCTGGCTTAACAACACAGGAAACTGGATAGGCGCAATTGAGCGCAAAGGTTTCGAATACGTTACTATGTACCCTGACCATATTCTTAGTTTTGGCTTAACAACTATTGGGCTCTTGGCATTAACAGTCTATGCAGCAGTCTACACAAAGAAATCAACCATCGCAAACACCTTTGGCGAGTTGAACTTGCGAAAAGCAGGAGCTATTATAACCTTACTGGGTCTTTATTTTTTGCTAAATTATGTACTTTGGCTATTCTTAGGCACCGATGCGAAATGGAGTACGTGGTATGCATGGTTGCTTGGGCATAACATGGATCTTTGGGTGCTGATGTTGCCTCTTATAGGTGTTCCTTTGATGTTTGCTGATCGTTTAGTGCAATTGACAAGCAAACAGCTAACCGTTTTTCTATATACTATTGAAACTGTCGGAGCCTTTTTTGCGGGATTATTCGTTACGGTATATGTAGCAGGTTTGAGTCAACTGCCCCAATATGTTGTTTATCATTCCGAACCTGCTATAAGGCTTGCAATGTCAATTATTGGTGCTCTTCTTGTTGCTTTAATAATTTTAGCTCTTATCGTCGGGTTAATTATAAAAAGACAACAGTGAAGTTTCTAACTGCACATGCCCTGAAAATTTTACCGGAAAACTCTACTTTCTAATTTGTTTTGAATTTTGTTGAGATACGTCTTGGGTTAGAGTCTTTTAGGATAAAGCGTCGATAAACTTGAGGACTGTGATGGGAATTCAGTAATTCTCACCACAACCAATTTAAGTAACATTAGAATATTATTATATATGGATATTGTTGTAGTGGGATTTGCTCCAAACACCCGCAAAAGCAATATTCGGACGTTTAAGAGACTGTTTCAAATCTGTTTCATAACTGTTTCACCGAACTATCAAATCATTCGAATAACATAATATAATAAATGGAGGTAAAAAATAAAAAATGAAAACTTGGAAAATATTAACATCCCTAATCCTTGTGGCATGCATCGCCGTCGGAGGAACCATAGCATCGGTTTATGCCTTAGGTTGGGGAATACAAACTCAAACGCCATATACACCTGCTACAGTAGCCGACTCAATTACGGTGTTGCCGCAACAAAATAACCCAATTACACAGACAGATCTGCAGACACCAACACTCTACACACCCCGATCCCAAATACCATCCTCAGGATATAGAAACGGGTGGCGCTGGGGTGGTTGCATGAGCGACTGGGGCTTTGCAACTGGATACCAAACAACTGCAACAACACAAATAACTATCAATCAAGCAACAGAAATAGCAACAACCTACGTTGCCTCAATAAACAACCCTGAGCTCAAAGTAGCCCACGTCGAAGAATACACAAACAACTTCTACATAGTTGTTAGCGAGGAAAGTACAGGGAACGGCGCGTTCGAACTGCTAATCAACAAAGCCACGGGTATAGTTACTCCTGAGCCTGGGCCAAACATGATGTGGAACACCAAATACACTTTCGGCAATGGGTTTTGCAACTGGCTCCGAGGAACCATAACAACAACGCCAACAGTAACTGCTGACCAAGCTAAAGCAGATGCACAGCAATACCTAGACATCTACCTGGCAGGAACAACAGTAGGTGACATTACAGCCTTCTACGGTCATTACACAATAGAGGTTCAAAACAACGGTTCGCCCTACGGCATGCTAAGCGTTAATGCCTTCACCGGACAAGTGTGGTACCACACCTGGCACGGCGCTTTCGTGCAAGAACAAACCGTGAGCTAAAACTGAGGTGAAAATCTCGAACTCTCTTTCCCTTTTTGATTTTTAAAACTTAAGAGTGTGATTATAATGTTAGAATATTCAAAGGAACACACAATGGCTAACAACACAAAAGTCGACATGACGATTTTCAACTTGCAAGCAGAACTCTCAAAAACTCTAGCTCATCCAATCAGATTAGCAATCTTGCATACACTAAGAGATAGCGAGAAGAATGTTAACCAGTTAACCGAGATTTTAGATATTAGCCAATCAAACCTATCTCAACACTTGGCGCTAATGAGACAAAAAGGAATACTACAAACAAGACGGCAAGGCACAAACGTCTATTACAGCGTAGTAAATGGAAAAATCAATCAAGCATGTGATATGGTTCGAGAAGTTCTAATTGACCAATTAAGCCAAAAACACAAACTTGCCAAAGGACTCAACGAGAGGTGAAAATAATGTTTGGATGCGGGTGTGGCTCAATTCTTGGTTCTATCTTTGGTTCCAAACAGGACACTACTGTAACACGAGAGGTAATACGCGAAGTTGTTGTAATTCCCTGCAAATACTGCGGTACGCTTTTCCCACAAACAGCAACATTTTGTCCTCATTGTGGAGCAAAAAGAACCGCCTAAATTCACCGACCTATTCTTTTTGGAAAAGTACAGTATTTTTTCCTGAAATCTAGCTAAAACGACTCTCTTTTCTACAAATTTTATTGTTAAAAAATATGGGTTATTGAAAAATCTTAAATACGATTCATATATAAATAGAATAGTGGAAAAGGCAATATGCGAGAAACAATTAAACTAGTCAAAATTTTATCAAACGACCCCGAAATTTTTGACAAATCGCATAATTTCAAAAAAGAAAGCAACGTACAACTTTTTGAAACCGCAACCCAAAAAATGAAAAGTCAAGAAAACAAAGAAGATACCGATAAAAGCATTGAAAGCTTATCCAACAGAATAAAATTTTTGGAAAGCAACGAACAAGCTCTTATAGGCATGGAAATGACTAACTGTATTTTAGAAAATGGTTGTTACGTAGCAAAAAATAAAATGGGTACCTGCCCTTGTGAACTCTACAGAATATGAAATAAGTTCACTCATCCACTTACCTACGAAAAGAAAGATACATGTGGAGTTTATGTTTAGTAAATCTCAGAATTAGATCAGTTTTCAATTCTATATCGGTGTTGGAATTAATATTACGAATTTGGCTCCTTTGCCAGGTTCTCCTTTTTCAGTAATTGTCCATCCATAGACTTCAATCATTTTCTTGGACAAAAATAAGCCAAAGCCTGTGCTGCCGCCTGTACTAAAGCCTTTTTTGAAAAGTTGACCCTTGTTCTCTAAAGGCACACCAACACCATCGTCCTCATAAATCAACTGCAAACCACCCACAACTCTTTCATAGCGAATCTTTGCTACACTAGTTTCTTGCCCATACTTGCGGGTGTTATCAATAAAATTATAGATTAGTTGCCTTAGCAATGAATCCGCATGAACAGTCAAACCTTTGCATTCATTGATCACTTTGAAGGGCAAACTAGAAAACATCTCTGCAGCCTCATCAACAACCTTCCCCACATCAACATCTACAAGCTCTTCAACGCCAAGCTGCTCATATGCCTTAGCAAAATCAAAAATCTTCATTGCATCCTTAACAGACTGTTCCATCTTTGCTAAACTATCAAAAACAACGGTCTTGTCAGAATACTTCCTTTTCAAAATGTACGAATAACCTGGAATTGCCGAGAGTTTGTTACGCACATCATGCCGAGTTAAACTGCCCACAACATGCAATTTCTCATTTAACAATTCAGCCTTTACCAGTGCCTTGCTTAGTTCCTCTTGCGCAGTAATAATATCAGAAATATCCTTGAAAACAAATATCGATCCAATTACTTTTTCACCAAAAAGTACTGAACTTCCTGATACCAATAGTGGAAGTTCTACCCCATCCTTTCTCTTTCTAGTGGTGAACGTTTCCACTGAGCCAGATTTAAGTTTCTGACGGATATTTTCTGATTCATCTTTTGCATCATCAGGAACAATAAGGTCTACGATATCTTTTCCTTTGATTTCATCAAGTGAATACCCAAAAAGAGAACTAAATCGCTGATTAACATCAATTACATGAAAATCATTACTATAAAAAATAGCTGCTTCAGGATTTGCTTCAAACAAAGCACTAAACTTTTGTTGGTTCTCCAACAAAGATTCTTCGACTCTTTTCTTTTCAGTAATGTCAAAATTATAACCAGACCAAACTATACTTCCGTCTGGCTGTTTTTCAGGTATTGATTGACCCCAAAGCCAGTGAACATCTTTGCCTGGAATTCTCACCCTATACTCACAATTCCAAACAGTCAGGTTCTTTGCTGAAAACTCAATCGTATTAAATACTCTATCAAGATCTTCAGGCAATATCACTTTGACAATTGGAGAAAAATCATTTTGCACATCTTGAGGGGAACAACCAAAAATATTCAAGATAGCTTCAGACGCAAAAGGTACACAGTAATTCCCATCCGGTTGCTTCTTGAACTGAAACAGCATACCTGGAGTTTGAGAAGATATTTTCTTTAATCGATTTTCCGATTCCCTAAGAGCTCCGATCACTTTTTTACTTTCGGTAATATCCTGACAAATTGTTGTGCTTCCTAAAACTTTGCCGCAGCCATTTGATTGAAAAATTATGGTTATCTCGCCCTGTCTGAGCTCCCCATTCTTATTTTTGAATGAAACTTCACCACAGAATTTACCTTTTTCTTGAAGGATTTGAGCTACTTCTTGGAAAGAAACATCGAGTTGCATTGGAACAAATATTTCTTCCATTTTTTTTCCTACTACTTCACTTACTAAGTACCCAAAAATTTTTTCAGCGGCTTTGTTCCAATAAATTATCGTTCGGTTTTGGTCAGCTGATATTATAGCATTGTCTACCATTTGAAAAGCCAACGCATGAGCATCCATCTCTACTTTGCTTCTATGCCTTTCCACGGACAAATGTAGAGTATGAGCTAATTCGCCATAAACGGTTTCGGGGTTGCATTGCTTATTGATATATCCATCTGCGCCGAGATTTAATGCTTTTATGGCGACTTCTTCTCTGCCTTTACCGGTAAACAAGATAAATGGAATTTGGTTTTTGCTTTTACGAAGCTCATTTAGGAATTCTAAGCCGTCTTTTTGAGGCATCTCATAATCCGAAATCACAGCATCATAACGTTCAGTTTCTAATTTACGTAAAGCTTCATCAACACAACTGGCTTGGTCAATCTCAAAGCAACTGTCAAAATCCTGTAAAATTACTTTTGTTATTTCTTGTACCGCGAAATTATCATCAACATGTAAAATTCGGGTAGTTCTTTTCTTGTTTAATTGTTCTAAGTTGGCAGAGTATGCTTCGGTCACGGATTTTTGATTGAGTGTCTGTATTAGTGATCCCCACGTTGGAATTAACTGCTTAAAATTAATATAAATCAGTTATGAACTCAGGATACTGAGCATTATATGTAAAAATATTGTAAAATGAAAATGAACGAAGAAAGCGTTGAAGTGACGTGAAAATCTAATGATAAGCCGGGCATTTTGGTTGGACTAGATTTTTCATCCAACAAGCACTTTATTATTACAGTAGTCAGAGCTGTTTTGTCCAAGTTAGGCATGGTTTGCTTTAACAGTATTTATAAGCATCACCAAAATTTTACAAATCTTCAAAAAAACCATAAGACCCCAAAATTGAGGTATATTCAGTTAGAATATTAATTATGAATTCATAAATCAAAATAATATCCTCCATACTAAATTGTTGTTAGATCTTCAAATAAAAAAAAAGCAGTAGATGACACAACCTTGGTTACCAAAAAAATATTATTGTTCAAGCGCATAATTGTTTGCTCTCTAATAGTCTTCTTAGCCTTAAGTGCTATCAGTCAAACCAAAGCAGGTAATGCGGCTTACTCAATGACAGAATATCAATGCACTGCACTAGCTACGATCGATGGTGTTTGGACTGTTGCCGATGAATGGAACGACGGTCCACTAATTAATATGTCTAATAACGCCAGATTCACATATAATTTTGACATGGCCTCATATTCCATGCAGTGGCTTATTGAAATTTTTACTGATAACACCAATGATCCTAGTGATTACTGGCAACTCTGTTTTGATCCTGATAATAGCGGGGGTGTTGCTCCTCAAACTGGCGATTTCAAGATAGAAATCCAAGGTCACACAACTCTAAAAATGTATCAAGGGAATGGAGCAGGCTGGACTGAAATTTTTCCCCAAGAAGGCGAACTAACCTGGGCTAACACCATAAACCCTTCTACTTGGAATACTACACCTCACTGGATTCTAGAACTTTCGGATTCTTCTAAGATAGCGGGGACTTTACAGACACCTCTACCCCCAAATGGAATGCGCGTTGCAGTTTACGATGCGACCACTGGCGAACTTGCATCCTGGGCACCAAACAGTAGCGCAGACATCCCAAATCAATGGGGACTAATTTCAGGTTATTCACAAATGCCAATACCCGACCCAAACATAACCCCAACACCAGTACCGATCGCAACACCTACACCAATACATACACCAACTCCTACACCATCACCAACTGCTACACCTACTGTAACACCCACGTTAGTGCCTACAATATCGCCTACAGCAACACCAACACAAAACCCGACACCAACACCTCAAACACCTCAAGCCCAAACTAATTCTAACGAATCACTTCAAGATGCCGTTTTCATATTGCTAATTATCGGTACTGAAACCATCATTGTATTCATAGGCAAGAACTTGAAGAAATTTTAGTTACCCATTTTTTATTCAAGAATTGACAACTAAACCAACTAAAGATTACCCCCTTCAACATGACCAATAGATTTGGAACCGTCAATTCAGATTTGCTCTTCATAAAATATACTAATCAAATGCACAATTAGGAGGTAACGAAATCTTTCACTTTTGACGTCTCAAGGTGGATGCAAAAGAAAAATGACAAAAAAAAGATCACAATTGAAGAAAACCCTAATCCTCACTGGTCTCATACTGATTCTATCTTTGGCAACATCTTTGATGATGGAAAACACCACTGCCGCGACGCCTGCTGCAACATCAGAACCAACAACCTCCCCCAACCCAACTTCGCCGATTGCAACATCAAAATTTGCCTATGATGCCAAAGGCAACCAAACGTCCGGTCTGCCAGCTCCAAAAACCGTAACCCTCTGCAACTACACAACACCACCCGATACTGGAACAATCACACAAATTAGCATTTACCTAACCGGAATCCCCGAAGGCTCACAAGTCAAAGCAGTAATCTTTCCAAACGATCCTGATTCAAATATGCCCCAAGTAGGAGATCCAGTTTTGCAATCCGATTCCCTGAACGTTACGTCGGTATCAGGTAAATGGTACAATTTCGAAATTAACTATTCTGCTTTTCCAAACACAGTTTACTGGATAGGCTACTACGCAGACGATTACACTAGATACTCATTTGATGTTAACAACGAACACATCTCACTAACCTCACAAATTAAAGATGACAATTCAAATGTGTTTCCAATATTATCCTGGCGCTACCAAGGGAAAGCGGTTATGAGTCTATCTGCACAATACACCATAGCAGACACCCAACATACTCCAACTGCAACTCCGCCTAACTCACATTCCGCTATTTCCACTATCCCACCACAAGCTCAGAGTTTTCAAGATACAATTTTTGTGCTACTACTTATCGGCGCCGAATCCACAATCGTAGTAACCTGCCAAAGACACAAAAAAAGAACCTCATCATTAAACAATAACTCAATTTCAACGTCTACATTTAAAAACCCAACAAAATAGCAATATTTCACAACTTTATCGCAACACCACTATGGCTGTTGCTTTGAGCTAAAAGAAAACTACCCCTAAAAAAGTAATTTCAAATCCATATTTTCAGTTCACAAGTTATTTAAAAAGAAAATACCATACTGCTAAAGCAGGTAGCAATCCAAATGTCAAATGTAACATTAAAAAAAGAAATCAACTCTAAAGAGGAAGATATCTTCGATTCTTTCATAAGCCTAGAATCTGACCAAGCCCGCTTAACTGAACAAAAAGAACACCTAACCGCTTTACTAAAACAGCTTGAAATCAAAGCCAAAGACGAATACGAAAAAAGAAAACGCAAAGTAGAAAAACTAGACTTAGAAGTCGCACATCTAAAACAAAGATGCAAAGAATTCACAATCTTTATAGACTCTCAATCAAACATGGAGTGAAACCAAACTGGAATCTAAAAAAGCACTAACGCAACTCCTGAACAGCAAGCAAACATACTATTTGATATCCCTATGGGTACTCAGTTGGTTCGCATATGGATTATTTATGAAAAACCAAATAAATATTCTAAATATTGCCGGTGCTATTGTTTCAGTAAGTTTGATGGTATCTTTGTTCTTTTTACCCTCTCTTGCTTCATTTTCTCTTCGTAAAAGAAGAAGCGGTTCTAAAACCTCGAAAGCCCAAATTCAACCAACAAAATGTGAAAAAACACCAGGACAAACAACAGTACTTAAAGAACAAAAACAAGAACTCAAATCCATCGAGCAACCTCAACCCATAAAACAAACAACAGTTCCTAAAATGCAAAAACAAAAACCTGAAGCACCAAAGCAAATGGTTGAAATTAAAGCGCCAAAACAAGAAATCGACTCTATACAAGTAGCAGAAAAACCCCAACAGATGCCTCCAAAGTCAAACGGTTGTCCAAAAAACCTAGAATACTATACCATGAAACCAAGACCAAAACAAACACCCGAAGAATGCATGACTTGCAAAAACCTAATCGATTGCGTATGTCTAACGAGCGACTAACACCATTCGCAGGATAAAGCTCTCTTGGCTTGCTTAAGCTTCATCTTTTCCTTTCTCACATTTCTACCTATTTTCTATACGATCCTTCTTTATTTGTCTACCTTACAAAACTAGAAACCAAAAAGCGCTAAAATAAAACTCAAACAAAACAAAAAATCTTTCTTACCAACTTTTTAATCCAAAAGCTTTTCAGCTAACCAAGCAAATAGATAATTCTCAGAAGATTTGAGTGAGAATCTATGCCTGCGCCTACTGTGAAAGATGGAAAATGGTCTAAGGAAAGGGAAAGAACAAAATCTGGAAGGTGGCGAAAGAAACGATCTGATGCTAATCAGCACAGACAGAAAAAATCAACCAGGAAACGCACCTTTGTCATCGTCACTGTAGCTATATTCGCAATTGTCTTGATTGTAATTTGTCTTTACTTCCTTAACATCTTAAGATTACCATGGTAAGCAACGAAATACCCTAAAAACGGTTGGGCCTGTTTCATAGAATAGTTTGTAGTTGTTTTAATTTCAGTTTTAATATTCGAGTTCACAAAAGCAATTTTTTACTTGTAATTTCCCCTTCTTTTCTCGAAATCAGCGTTAAGACAGCCGCAATTAGTAGTTAGAATTCACAAATCTTATCTTTAACATCTTAGTAATAGTTGTAACAATTGTAGCCTAGCACGTGCAAGTACACGTTTAGCGCCGCTAAAGCTTAAAGGTGAAAAAAAATAACGCAAAATTGGATAGCTTCGCATGTAGATTCAGCTTTGAAAAAGTCAACAGTAGTACTAGCGAAACAAAAGCACGACAGCTACAAATATAGAAATGCCGTTAGAAAAAGGCTACAGCTAACACCAATTATTCCCTATATTGAAGTGCATCTTGCGGACCATTGTAACCTCAACTGCAAAGGCTGTAGTCATTTCGCACCATTCGCAAACAAAGCATTCGCAGACATCATCCAATACAAAAAAGACATAAAGCAACTGAGCCTATTGGTTTCAAACGTAAGAAAAATCAGGCTTTTGGGAGGCGAACCATTGCTAAACCCAAACATAACAGCCTTCCTATCCATTACTAGAAAATATTTCCCAAACTCAGACATACAAATAGTTAGCAATGGGATACTTCTATCACGCATGAACGAAGAATTCTGGGAAAGCTGCCAACAAGCCAAAATTACCATAGGACTCTACATAGCTCCACCATTCTTTGAAAAACAAAAAAAGTGGACTAAAATAGTCAAAAGTCACAAGGTTCAAGTGCATGTTGATCGAAAAGGGGACTTCATAGACTTTATTGATATCAAAGGAAGTTCAGAGCAAAAAGAAAACTTTGAACGATGCCGAAAACGATTTCCATGTTTCCCAATGCTAAAAGAGGGCAAACTCTACAATTGTTTCATTCCAGCAACTATCCAATCATTTAACCACAAACATGGCACTAATATCCCAAATACAGAATACATTGACATCCATGACCCTCAAATCAACGGCTGGGACATACTAAGACAAATCGAAAGCAGCACAGAGACTTGCAAATATTGCACTGCAGGTTGGAAAGAAGTACCGAAATTCAAATGGGCCCAAGACACGCGATTATATATTAAAAGCCAACTTGCTGAAGGAGAAACCGAACTCAATGAGCACCCACTGACCATCAAACACAGTTAGATGAATATCAGACAAAAACGTCTCGGAACCCTGACACCAATAAAAATATTTGAAAAAACTTTAACAACTTCTTTATTATTGAACCCTAAAAATTTGACAAAAGGAAAAAGCAATTATTTATTGAACTACTATTCGAGCCATTGGGTTCTAAAGTTTTTGACGCACTGGTTTTTTCGTCGCTTCATGTGAGGCAGGTTTTGTTTCGGCGTTTAGGATTTGCTTTAGATCCCAGACTGTGACCTCTCTATCGTTTGGTTGCTGATTTTTCCATAATTCACGGTACTCCCTGAATTGCTCTCCTGTAATTTTACCTTTTGATTGTAGTTCACTAAGTAGTCCTAAAAACCCTCTGAATTGAATCTGCTCATTAGTCTCTATGCTACCCATTTAGTTCTCTCCAGTTGTGGTTGATCGCTCCCATGATCATTATCTGCTTTCATCAACTGCCTTATTAAATTATCTAAATTTATTTTTCAGCTCTGGACTTGGGATGAAGATAATTAACGGTATACTGAAATCTAAAGAAACAATTATCAGTGCTATTACACCAATATCCGACCAGCCACCTGTCTAACCAACTTATTTGATAATATGCAATAATCTACCAAACCAATTCTGCCAAAATATCTCTTCCATAACCAAATTTTTGTTCCTTTTAGTTCTATCCAACGATTGTGAGTGCAGGCATAACAATAAAGTAGAAATAGGCAGTTACCACTTATCTAATTGGAGTTGTCGTTTTGGGCGCTATTGATGAGGTATTGAATTTTATTACTGCTGGAAGCATTGCTGGTATTCCACCTATTGTTCTTATGATTATTCCTTTTGTTATCGGTCTTATCGTGGGTTATCTATTTCATAAGGTGTTAAAGATTGCGATCATAGCTGCCATTATTCTAGTTGTAGTTGCATACTTTGGTTTTTTCGGTTTGAGTCTTGATGCTTTAAAAGGCGCCGCAGATATATACGGTCCGATAGTAGTTCAATACGGAGCATTACTCATGGGGATGCTGCCGCTAAGCATAGGACTCGTTGTGGGCTTTATTGTCGGCTTCGTATTCTCCAGATAAATCAGCCCTTTCTTTTGAAATGGTATAAAATCTATAGGCAAATGTGGAATCAGAATTAGAAATTATATATTAGCTGGTTGAATAGTTGTGGAGTGACAACGGAAATGAAACAGATGTCCAGCTATGCAACTATTAAACGAAAAGAAGAGAGGCATTTTCAAGAAACTTTCCGGTTGGGTCTGAGATTAAGTCGTGGATTATTTTCAAACTTGGTTGGCGTAAAGGCTCCACTGGTTTGTGGTCATAAATTAACTTATAATTGTAACCTCAAATGTAAAATGTGTCCTTTCTGGAAAAGATCCAACAAAGATTTAAGTATAGAAGATGAAAAAGCAGTTTTAAAGAGAATTTTCGATTCAGGTGCTTGCGCAATTGCTTTTGAGGGCGGGGAACCGCTCTTAAGAAAAGATTTAGCCAAGATTCTTGCTTTTTCTAGATCTTTGCCTTTGCAAACAAGCCTAATTACCAATGGTACTCTTCTGCAAGCAAGGATTGACGAAATTGCCCCGTTCATTAATGGCGCTATTTATGTTTCCTTAGATGGACTAGCTAAAACTCATGACACAATTAGGGGTGTTAGCGGATGTTTCGAAAAATCTTTGCAAGGTATAGTTGCTGCATCCAAGAACACTTCTGTAATAATTAATACAACAGTAATGGCTGAGAATGTTCACGAGATTGAAGATCTAGCTAAGTTGGCAAAGGAACTGGATGTACAAATATCTGTAGCTGTTGCTCATGAGTATTTTGAGGCAGAGGCATCTTCTTCTCTTAGTTGCGAAGTAACGGAGTTAGCTAATAGACTTGTTGAGTTAAAGAAGAGGGGTTATCCGCTTATGAATTCTATTAGTTATTTTAAGGTTATTGCAAAAGAGAAAAAATGGGTTTGTAAACCTTGGTTGACTATTAATGTTAGTCCTGAGGGGTCTTTGGTTTTGCCTTGTTATGTTCGAAATGGCTATGCGAAAACTGTTTCAGTTTTTAAAACTAGTATCAAAACTGCAATTTCTGAGTATAATTGGAAGGAGACACAGAAGTGCCAGGATTGTAGTTTGCATTGTTATGTTGAACCCTCTCTTGCACTTTCTCATGACTTTGGAGCCTTCTTGAATTGGACTTCATGATAAAAGGCACAAAACGTCTAACTTGGCTGATTAATTTTTTTATTTAAAGAAACGAATTTCTGGTTTAGTATTATCTTTGTTTTTTAATCTCTGTTTTTGCCGAGAGAGTTAGATGAAATGATGTGGGGTTTAGGGAACATGTCAAGAAACCCACGTTTAGAATTATATCCAAGTATGCCACATTGAAAATTGCTAATGACCGGAGAACAAACAAGGTCAGAAAATTGATGTTGAAGAGTTCTTAGTAAAAAAAGCATTATAAGACTCTCATGCAATACTTGCTGCAAGAGATTGCAAAAATTCTATCTACATTGATGAATATGGCCGCCACCTCGGAAAGCATCTACAATGACTTAAAGGCAAAATAATCTAATCACATTAACACTCACATGTAAGTGCAGCATGGCAGTCACATACGTATAGTTTCTCGCCGAATCATAGACAAAGTAGATCGTTTGATAAGCGTGAATAGAAGGGTACATGTTAAACACTTTATTGACTATTGTTGTTATCTCGTCATACTTTGGTTGGTTTCCATGCTTTACCGGGCGTAGGTTCATTGATTCACATATTACTCGTAATAGTTGTAATTATGCCTAGTTGTTTGGTTGTTAACTGGTAAAAAGCTCTGGAAATAAACACATTTCTCATTTTAACGATAAAATTGCATAATCAAGGAGATATTGATGCCTTACTAGCATATAGTAATAAACAAAAAGTGCGGTAAACACCCTTTAGTATTTAGATTTAACTTATCAAAACAACAGATTGACGAGTTAACAGTTGCATTCATGAAAAAGAGCTCATTTATGTTTGGTAAGTTTGTTATTCAACCTTTGGAAATAGGCAGTATTAGAATAACAGAGACTAAGGAAAAAGCAAGAAAAATTTTATTGAACGGTTCAAAAAGGAGAACCTTCAGCAAAATAGTTGCAAAACTTTTTTCAGATCCATAGTGCTAGATTCCTTTTTGACCGTACAAGTTATGATGAGCAAAGTCCTCGATTTCTCTTCTGACACGTAAGCTTTTTGCTGGCATTAGTGGATATCCCAGACGGATTGTGTATGCAATTTTTAGCGGTTCAGGGATATCAAGAAGCTGCTTTAGTTCCTTCTCGACAGATACTGTTGCGGATAAACTTAGAATCTGCATGCTAATTCCAAGAGTCTGTGCAGTCAACCAGATGTTCTCCATAAGGCAGCCTAGACTTATGAAACCATAAACATCTACGGCAAGAGCAGGGGCTTTCTTTTCTTGATCGTACAAAACCATTAGAAGAGTTGGGCTGCCTCTAATGGAATTTTTTAACGGGACTGGAGGGGATTCATGTAGGATTTGGCTAAATTTGGCTGGGTTAACCCAATCAGGCGGAAAACCAGTTGACAAAATCCCCGTCTTTTTCTGCTTGAGTTCCTCCTCTGAGAAAGATAGCTGCTCATAGTTGTCGCGCAGAAATTCCTCTAAGACTCTTGATTTAGTGTTGCCGATTTTTTCAAGCATCGCCTTGTCGTCAATGACTATGATTTCGTAATTTTGCATGTTATGACCTGTAGGTGCCCATCGTGCAGCTTCTAGTATTCTCCCTGAGATTCTCTTTGGAAATTGGTCTTTCGTTGTCATATGGTACACGGGAAGAATGTCGTTCTTTGATAAACTTCAAGACTTCATTCATAAAAACACCTTACCAGAAATTTGGCATTTGCTTGAAATAAACGCTTTGGAGCGATTCCAGTAGATGTTTACACTATGTATCAGCGCGTGGTATGTCACTCCCATCTTGGATTTGATGCTTCCTTTAGGATATAGAATCTACACCCCTGGTGTTTTGAGCAGCCGTGGGCTTGAACCCTCTAAGAGTGGAGATGTCACCCGCATACTCCTTTTTTAATTATTATTTAGAAAGTCAATTATTATTTAGAAAGTCAATTATTATTTAGAAAGTAAAATAGCTAATTTGAAAGCTAAATAATTATCCTTAAAATATAATGTGTTTTAAGAATTTAAGTTTAATGGACTGTTTGTACGTTTTTGTTATATTATCTTAGTACTGATGCATGTGTTTTATGGGTGATGAGTGATTCTTGTAGAATGGCTTGTCATCCAATAAAAATATAGGAAAAGAAAAACAATGAAAATAAAAAATAGCCAAAAAACAGTCATTATTGCTCTTTTACTGATAATAACAATAGCTATCCCAATTTCTGCAAGCTCTGCAGCAGTACCAATACATCACAAGGCAACCCACGCCTACATCGGTGCAACGCCCAATCCTGTTGGCGTTGGACAGCAAACTCTAATACATACAGGTATCACAGACGAACTAGAACTCGTAACTGACGGCTGGGAAGGTCTAACTGTAAAAGTTACCAAACCAGACAACACCACTGAAACCCTAGGTCCCTTCAGAACAGATGCGACTGGCGGAACAGGCACAGCCTATACTCCAACAATGACTGGCACATACTACTTAGAGACAAACTTCCCTGCACAATGGTTTAACTGGACAACTTCAGGAGGCGCAGACATTTAGTATGAGGCAAGCACAAGCGAAAAACTTGCATTAATCGTTGATGAAACTCCTGACAAATTCTACCCCGGACAACCCCTCCCAACAGAATATTGGACCAGACCAATCGATGACCAACTCAGAGATTGGTATCAAGTTGCTGGCACATGGCTAGATTCTTCAGCAGG
>CAWEOM010000009.1:0-86939 GCA_963810665.1 Candidatus Bathyarchaeota archaeon
ACTTCAACCGTCTCGACCGGCTTTACCGCGCGTTGGCGCGGCTCAGCGCGGCGCCCGCGGCCACCCGTCTCGCGCGCGCCGGAGCCTTTTGCCGATCTGCCGCGGCGTGGTCTCTCCTCCGCGGCCTCCTCACCGAGCGTCGACAGATCGCCGTCGAGCCATTCGATGTCGATGCCAATCAGATCGACGATCGAGGCAAGATGCTTGCGGTCCGCCTTCGTGACGAGGGTGAAGGCCTTGCCCGAGCGCCCGGCACGCCCGGTGCGGCCGATGCGGTGGACATAGTCCTCAGCGTGGATCGGCACGTCGAAATTGAAGATATGGCTGACGTCGGGGATATCGAGGCCGCGCGCGGCGACGTCGGATGCCACCAGCAGCTTCAGCTTTCCGTCGCGGAAGCTGGCGAGCATCGCCATGCGCGCCCGTTGGTCCATGTCGCCATGCAGCGCGCCGGCGTCGAATTCGTGCCGCACGAGAGAGCGGAACAACTCCGAGACGTCCTTCTTGCGGTTGCAGAAGATGATGGCGTTCTTCAGTCCCTCGTCTTCGGCGCGGATGAGGTCGCGCAACCGCTCCCGCTTCTGCCAGTCCTGGGAGCCGCACTTGACCAGGCGCTGGGTGACGGCCTTGACCGTGCTCGAAGGTGGGGAAGCCTCGATGCGCACCGGCGCTTGCAGGAATTGTTCGGTGAGCTTGGTGATCTCGGCCGGCATGGTCGCCGAGAAGAACAGCGTCTGCCTGGTGAACGGGATCAGGCGGCAGATCCGCTCGATGTCGGGGATGAAGCCCATGTCCAGCATGCGATCCGCCTCGTCGATGACGAGGATCTCGACGCCGGTGAGCAACAACTTGCCGCGCTCGAAATGGTCGAGCAGGCGACCGGGCGTGGCGATCAGCACATCGGCGCCGCGCTCCAGCTTGCGGTCCTGCTCGTCGAACGACACGCCGCCGATGAGGAGTGCGACATTGAGGCGGTGGTTCTTGCCGTATTTCGTGAAATTCTCCTCGACCTGGGCGGCGAGTTCGCGCGTTGGCTCGACGATGAGCGTACGCGGCATGCGCGCCCGCGCGCGTCCCTTTTCGAGCAGCGTGAGCATCGGCAGGACGAAGGAGGCGGTCTTGCCCGTTCCGGTCTGGGCAATGCCGAGCACGTCCTTGCGCTGCAACGCGTGCGGGATGGCTCCGGCCTGGATGGGCGTGGGCGTCGTATAACCGGCGTCGGCGACGGCCGACAGCACCTTCGGGGAAAGCCCGAGGTCGGAAAACTTCACGGCTTCTTCAGTGGTCTCTATGTCGGATGACACTTGATCGACGGCAATCTTCGAGTTGTCACGCGCTCTGGCGCTTGCGTGGCTGCCAACTGGACCCATTCGGCCCATCTGCGCTGCGGTTACGTGGCGGAGGCCGCCTTGTCAACACCTAGTGTCCGCGAGCGTTAATTCAATCGCTTGGCGTGGTTCGTTCACAACGCCCGGCCGATCAGTAGCGGAACTGTTCGGTCAGGATGCGCTCGTTCCAGGAATGGTTCTGGTCGAACAGGATCGTTGCCGTCACGTCGGGCGCCTCGGCGACCGTCACCGACAGGACCGATTTCACCTCCGTGTGGTCGGCGACGGCATTGACCGGCCGCTTTTCCGGCTCGAGGATATCGAGGCGCACCGTGACCCGATTGGGCAGCAGCGCGCCGCGCCAGCGCCGGGGGCGAAAGGCGCTGACCGGGGTGAGCGCGAGGAGCGGCGCGTCGAGCGGCAGGATGGGCCCCTGGGCAGAGAGATTGTAGGCCGTGGAGCCGGCCGGCGTCGCCACCATGACCCCGTCGCAGATGAGTTCCTCGAGCCGCACCTGGCCGTCGACGGATATGCGGATCTTGGCCGCCTGATAGGACTGGCGCAGCAGCGAGACCTCGTTGATGGCGAGCGCTCTCGACGCCATTCCGTTGGCGGCCGTCGCAGTCATGCGGAGCGGCCGGATCGTCTCGGCATGGGCGATGGCGATGCGCTCCGGCAGGCCTTCCTCGTGGTATTCGTTCATGAGGAAGCCGACCGAGCCGCAATTCATCCCGTAGATCGGTGCGCCGAAATCGATATGGGCGTGCAGCGTCTGCAGCATGAAGCCGTCGCCGCCGAGCGCGACGATGACGTCGGCGTCAGCCGCCGGCACATTGCCGTAGCGGGTCGCCAGCCTTGTCATCGCCTCCGCCGCCTCCGGCGCGTCGGACGATATGAAGGTGAGAGCCTCTACCGGGCGGCTCATGGGTTGTTCCAGCCTCCAAAACGATGCGGCTCGGCAGTATCACGAGACGATGGCGGTTGCAAAAGGTGTGCGGCAGGCTACCGGCGACCGCGCGTCCGGACGCGGCAAGATCGCATTTGAAACAGGTCGCAATTATGCTAACTGCGGGGGCGAGTGCCCTTGTAGCTCAGTTGGTAGAGCACCTGATTTGTAATCAGGGGGTCGGCGGTTCGAGTCCGTCCGGGGGCACCAACAGTTTCAATGGGTTAATCGCGACGATGGCGGCCAGGTGTGAAGCCGGGTCGGTCGCTGGGCGGTATTCAGCGACGTAGGCAAGGCGGGTGGGGCAGCAGGTGCCGACCTTGCCGTCGCGCGCCATCGACGATGTATTGTTGCCGGCCACAGTGCCGGGCGGGTGTACGCTGCTCAACGGCGCACACTATTCCTTCACTCTTGACCCGCGCGGATCGTAGAGCGGCTCCAGGTGTATGGCCGCCGGGACGCGTTCGGTCGCCACGACCAGCTCATACCTGCCCGACGCCAGATAGTCGTCCGTCACTCCACCCTCGTTTCGCACATAGCCGTAGCCGATCGGCTGTCCGACGGTATAGCCGTAGCCGCCACTCGTCAGATAGCCGGCAAGTTTGCCATTGCGCAGGATCGTCTCCCGTCCGGCGAGCACGGTCTGTGGATCATCGACGGTGAAGCAAGCGAGTTTCTTTCGGAGCGGCGCATTAGCTCGGCTCTCGAGCGCCGCGCGGCCGACGAAGGGCAGGTCGCTCTTCAGCTTGACGGCCCAACCGAGACCCGCCTCGAACGGCGTATCGTTCGGCGTGATGTCGGCACCCCAGGCGCGATAGCCCTTTTCGAGGCGCAGCAATTCGAGCGCGCGGTAACCGACCGGAGCAACACCGTGCGCGGCGCCGGCTGCCATCAGTGCGTCGAACACGTCGCCGGCCGCAGCGAGAGGTACATGCAGTTCCCAGCCCAACTCGCCGACATAGGTGACCCGAAGCGCGCGAACCGGATGGCCGGCAATCTCGATCACGCGAACATGGCCGAACGGGAAGGCGGCGTTCGAAACGTCCGCCAGGGTCACGGAGGCCAGCACCACGCGCGCCTTCGGACCCATGAGCGAGAGCGTGCCGAATTCCTCCGTCACGTCGCGCAGGGCGGCGCCCATCTTCTGGCCGATATGGCCACGAATCCAGGCGCTGTCATGGGTTCGGAAACCAGTGCCGGTGACGATGTAGAAAAGGTCGTCGTCGAGCCGCGAGACCGTGAGATCGCATTCGATGCCACCCTTTGAGTTGAGGAGCTGGGTATAGGTCAGCCGCCCGGTTTCGCGAGCCACACGGTTGGCGCAGATCGCCTCGAGAGCCGCTCCTGCGTCCTTGCCTGAAATCTCGAACTTGGCGAAGGAGGACTGGTCGAAAATGCCGACTTTCTCCCGCACGAGCCGGTGTTCGGATCCGACGGGCTCGAACCAGTTCTGCCGGCCCATCGAATAGACGTCGCGGGCGTCCATGCCCTCGGGTGCGAACCAGTTTGGCCGTTCCCAGCCGAGCTTGGAGCCGAAGACGGCGCGACGGGCCTTCAGGCGCTCGTAGAGCGGAGAGACGATGCGGGGGCGTCCGCTTTCATATTCCTCGTGCGGGTAGGCGACCGTGTAGTGCTTGCCGTACGCTTCCAGCGTACGGTCGCAGACCCAGTGCCGATCGCGGTGGAGATCGGAGAAACGGCGGATGTCGACAACCCAGAGGTCGAGCGGGGCTTCGCCGTCCGCGACCCATTGCGCGAGAACCCAGCCTGCGCCGCCGCCGGAGGCAATGCCGAAAGCGTTGAAACCCGCGCCGACGAACATGTTGGCGCATTCGGGCGCAACGCCGAGGATGAAATTGCCGTCGGGCGTGAAGCTTTCCGGGGCATTGATCATCTGCTTGACGCCGGCCTGCGCGAGCGCCGGAACGCGGGCGATCGCCTGGTCCATGTGCTGCTCGAAATGGTCCCAATCGTCGTCGAAAAGCCGGAACTGGAAATCGTTCGGCACGTCGCCCAGCGTCCAGGGGACCGGATCGGCTTCGTAGCCTCCCATCACCAGCCCGCCGACCTCCTCCTTGAAATAGGTGCGCCGGTCGGGGTCGCGGATCGTGGCGAGGTCGCTCGTCACGCCATCGATCTTTTCGGTGACGACGTATTGGTGCTTGACGGGCTGGAGCGGCACGTTGATGCCGGCCATGGCGCCCACCTGGCGCGCCCATTGCCCGGCGCAATTGGCCACTTTGTCGCAGGCGATATCGCCCTGCGTCGTCTTCACGGTCGTGATGCGGCCGCCTTCCATCGCAAAGCCGGTGACGCGCACGCCTTCGCAGAGCTTCGCGCCATGCATGCGGGCGCCCCTGGCGAGCGACTGGGTGATGTCGGAGGGGCTCGCCTGGCCGTCGGTGGGCAGGAAGCTGGCGCCGACGAGGTCGCCCACCTCCATCAGCGGCCACATGGCCTTCACTTCCGAAGGCGAGAGCAGGTGCATCTCCATGCCGAAGCTGTGGGCCGTGGTGGCGAGGCGCTTGTACTCGGTCCAGCGGTCGTCGTTGCAGGCGAGCCGCAGGCAGCCAGTCATCCTCCAGCCGGTCGCGAGCCCGGTCTCGGCCTCCAGACGCTTGTAGAGATCGACGGAATATTTGAGCAGCTGGGTGATCGACGCCGACGAGCGCAACTGCCCGACAAGGCCCGCCGCGTGCCACGTCGAACCGGAAGTCAGCCTGGCCCTGTTCGAGGAGGACCACGTCGGCCTTGTGGTCGCGCGCCAGGTGATAGGCGGTCGAACAGCCGATGATGCCGCCGCCTATGACGACGACCTGCGCATGGGCGGGAAGTGCCATTCAGTCAGATCTTTCCAAACCGGTGCCTGGTAGTCGTCGAGTGCCGCCTCGAAGGCGCGCAGATTGTCGTGCGACATAGGCGACGTAGTCGACGCCCGGCGCGTCGAGATGGATGTCGGAGACCATGCCCCAGAGCGCCTCGCGCAGGAGTGCGGCGCACTGCATCGCGGCATGGCTCCGCAAGATGTTCCGGGGAGGGCGCCGATCCGAAATATGCGCCGAGCAAAGCGGCCAACTCCTCGGCCGGGAATCCGGCATTGCGCGGCGATGCCCGCAAGATCGAACATCGCGGTCGAGAAGCCGGCATATTCGAAGTCGATCAGCCACAGCCTTTCGCCGTCGTCGAGGAAATTCGCGGGCAGCAGGTCGTTGTGGCCGAATATGATGGGCAGCGGGGTCTGCACCTGTTCGAGCTCGTCGCCGATCGCGACGAACTCGTTCAGCCTGTCGCGGCTGAGACCAGCTTAAATCAATGTTCGGGCATAGTCGCGGATGACGTGAAAGACCCAGAACATGAAGCCCGCACCGCGGACATGGTCCGGCATTTCCGTGTGGAAACGGCGGATCGTCGCCGCGATGCGTCCGATGTCGGTGCGCACATCTTGCGGCCCGAATGTGCGGCCCTCGATGAAGCGGGAAACCATGACGCCCGGTTCGGCATGGACGATCTCGGGCGCGAAACCGGCCTCGTGCGCGGCGCGCGCCACCATGATCTCGCGTTCCCTGAAGACGTGATGAAACGGGAAGTCGCTGCCGAAGCGCACGACGAATTTCTGTCCGCCGTCCTCCACCGCGAAGCTTTCGTTGCTCAACCCGCCGGTCAGAGGCCGGGGCTCGACCCGGCCGCTCCACAACGGCAGCGCATTGATGCGTTCAGTCGGGTTCGGCGTCTTTCCGTTCATGCTCCGCGACCTGGTCCGTGGCGCGTAGGCTGGGCCACGCCGAATATGTGTAGGGGATTATGAGGATACTGCACAGATTCGATCGTCCTGGGGCCGGCGCCGTTGGCTTCGCGGGCAGATTCGCCGACAGCGGGACATGCAAACGAGCCGTCGCTCCGTCAGATGATGAGCAGTTCGAGAAAGCCGGCATTCGCGGATGCTCCGCCGAGCCGTGCAAGGCGACAACCTCGGCGTATTCGACACGCTCAACGCACGAGGATTGCCCGCAAGTCGTTGACATTGGTGCCCGTCGGGCCCGTGATGAACAGAGCGTCGGCCATGTCGAAGGCGCTCCAGGCATCGTGCGCGCGCAAATAGCGGCGGGCGTCGCCGCCATGCCGGCGAATGAGCCCGACCGTATCGCCGTCGCAGAATGCTCCCGCGTTGGTCTCCGACCCATCGATCCCGTCGGTGTCGGCAGCAAGCGCGTCGATGCCGTTCACGCCCTCGATGCCGAGGGCAAACGAGAGCAGGAATTCCGTGTTTCGACCTCCCTTCCCACGCCGGCCGGCGTCAAGCGTCACCGTGGTCTCGCCACCGGAAAGCAGCACGACCGGCTTTTCGAAGGGACTGCCACGGAGCGCGACGTCGCGGGCGATCGCCGCGTGCATCCGACCGATTTCCCGCGCCTCGCCTTCGATCGCATCCGAAAGGATCACGGCTTCCACGCCCTCCTGGCGTGCCCTTGCCGCAGCCGCCTCCAGGGAAGCGCGCGCGGAGGCGATGACGTGGACCTCGTTATGCGCAAACGCGGGATCGGAAGGGTCCGGTGCTTTTGCCTTGCCGATGGCGGCGAGCACGCGCCGTGGAAGCTCGATACGATAGTCGCGGATGATGGACTGTGCCTCTTCGGCCGTCGAGGCGTCCGGCACGGTCGGGCCCGAGGCGACCAGAGCCGGATCGTCGCCGGGAACATCCGAAACGACGAGGCTGACGACCCTCGCCGGACTTGCCGCGAGCGCCAGCCTGCCGCCCTTTATGCGCGAAACGCCTTTGCGCACGGCGTTCATGGCCGAGATCGGCGCGCCGGAGGCAAGCAACGCCTCGTTGACGGCGATCTCGTCGGCAAGCGTCAGGCCTTCGGGCGGCGCCGGCAGGAGCGCCGAGCCGCCACCCGAGATCAGCGCCACAACCAGATCGTCGGCGGTCAGGCCCCGAACCTGCCGCAGCAGTTCTTCCGATCCTCCAAGGCCGGCATCGTCGGGAACCGGGTGGGCGGCCTCGAGCACGCGAATGCGTTTGCATTTCGAAGTCGGGCCGTGCCGTGCGACCACCGTGCCCTCGAGCGATCCGTCCCAGAGACGTTCGAATGCCGCCGCCATCTGGCTTGCCGCCTTGCCCGCGCCGACGACGATGGTGCGGCCCTTGGGCTTTTCCGGCAAATGAGCCCGGATCGCCTCGAGCGGATCGGCGGCCGCGACAGCGGCCTCGAAAAGGGCGGTCAGGAAGGCGCGCGGCAAAAGGGACATTCAGGCTCGTTCCGGAATTTCGAGATCGTAGAGGAGGATCCCTGTTGTCGAAGTGGGTCCCTACGCCGAAGATGACCACGAGCAGTACTCCGCCGGCAAGGACGAAAAGGAACGTCTCGAGCGTCACGCGTGCGGTTTTGAGCAGTTGTTGGTCATCTCGTAGAGATCGGATCCACTGTCTCCGGCCTCAACGCCGACGAGCGTCTTTCCGTGACGCCCGAACAATTCTAGAAAAGTGGAGGTGCGGTTGCCGATCGCGTTTGCACCCGGTGACTGCTGCGGCTTTGACTGAAAGGCATGGCCATGGCTAACACGCGCATTCTCGATGATATTGCTGCGGCCGACGGGACCTTCGTCGGACGGGTGTGGCGGCCCGACGCCGGCGGCCCGTCGCTCGTCGTCCTGCGCAATGGACGCCTCGTGGACATTACCTGCCGCCGTTTTCCGACAATGCGCGATCTTCTCGAGGAGGATGACGTCGCGGCCCTTGTCCGGGAGGCGGACGGGGAGGACCTCGGGTCCCTGGAAGGGATTGCCGCAGCCTCTGTCGAGCCGTTGAGGTCAGGCGCAAGACCGCGGATGCTTGCGCCCTGCGATCTCCAGGCGATCAAGGCGTGCGGCGTGACCTTCGCCCGCTCGATGCTGGAACGCGTCATCGAAGAGCGGGCCGCGGGCGATGCGTCGCGGGCGGCCGAAATCCGGCAACGGATCAGTGGAATAATCGGCGTCAGCCTGCGGAGCCTTGTTCCGGGCTCGCGGGAGGCGGCGCGCGTGAAGCAGGCGCTCATCGACGAGGGCATGTGGTCGCAGTATCTGGAGGTCGGTATCGGCCCCGACGCCGAGGTCTTCACCAAGGGCCAGCCCATGTCGGCCGTCGGCTGGGGGGCTTCCGTCGGCCTGCATCCGATCTCGAAATGGAACAATCCGGAGCCCGAAATCGTGCTGGCGGTCGACAGCCACGGGCGCGTGAAAGGCGCTTCGCTCGGCAACGACGTCAACCTGCGAGACGTCGAAGGCCGTTCCGCGTTGCTGCTGGGCAAGGCGAAGGACAACAACGCGTCCACAGCGGTCGGCCCGTTCATCCGCCTGTTCGACGAAGCGTTCGGCATCGAGGACGTGCGCGGCGCCGAGCTCGATCTCGTGGTCGAGGGCGAGGACGCATTCATGCTCGAAGGCCACAGCTCGATGAAGGAAATCAGCCGCGACCCGCTCGACCTCGTGGCGCAGACGCTTGGGCCCCACCATCAGTATCCCGACGGCTTCATGCTTTTCCTCGGCACGCTGTTCGCACCGATCGAGGATCGCGGCGAGCCGGGGCAGGGCTTCACCCACAAGCTCGGCGACCGGGTGTCGATCTCGACGCCGACGCTCGGGACGCTGACCAACATCGTGCGGCTGTCGAACGATTGCCCTCCGTGGACCTTCGGCGCTGCAGCTCTCATGCGAAACCTTGCGAACCGTGGCCTGATCTGACCACGATCCGTCTGCATCGCCCGCTCCGGCATGGCGCCGCGGTTCGTCAGGACGAACTTCCGACCGTGAAACGGGCGTACATGCCCATCTTGTAGTGGCCGGGTTGATTGCAGAAGATGATGTATGGGCCCGGCTTGAGGTTGAGAAGGAGCGTCGTCTTGGTGCCGGGTTTCATGTCCTCCTGCCCCTGCAGGTCGGGGACAGCGCTCTCTTTGACGTCGGCATTGCTCTTGTCATAGGGCAGGGCGGTGAGCGCGCCGCTCCAGGGCGCGATCAGCGCCTCGTGCATCAGGTTCTTGGAGGTGTTCGTGATGTGGAACTCCACGGGGCCGGCGGGTATGCTCGTCTTGTCGAGCGTGATGCCCATTGTCCCGTTGTCCTTGTTCCACAACTTTACAGCGATGCTCGGCGGCTCCGGTTCCGAGGCGAACGACGAAATCGCCGGTACGGCAACGGCCAATGCTGCGACGGCTGCGGCCGTCGGCGCGAGGATACGAATTCTTTTCATCTGTACCTCCGGGGGGGTGCGCACGCGAGGCGACCATCGCCTCACGCCTGCGGCGCAGACTACCGGTTTGCGCCTTACAGGAGGCTGACGGCTGCCGTGGGGGTCGCGCCGCCGCCGGGCCGGCGAGATGGAGGTCCGGTCTCAGCCGCGCATGTCGGCGGGATCGATGCCGGCGACCTTGACGGGCTTCTTCATGGCATCGCGGCGGAAGGGCTCACCCAATTCCTGGTTGATCATTGCCTCGATCAGCGTGGTCTTGCCGTGCTTCATCTGGTCCTCGACCGCCTTGTCCAGCGCCGCCGTCAATGCATCGGTGGTGAAGGCCTGGACGCCCTGAAGTCCGCAAGCCTCGGCGATGCCGGCATAGGAGACTTGCTCGTCGAGTTCGGTGCCGACGAAGTTGTCGTCGTACCAGAGCGTCGAATTGCGCTTTTCCGCGCCCCACTGGTAGTTCCGGAAGACGACCATGGTGATCGCCGGCCATTCGGGCCGCCCGATCGCGGTCAGTTCCGTGCAGGCGATGCCGAAGGCGCCGTCGCCGGCAAAGCCCACGACCGGCATGTCGGGGCAGGCGATCTTGGCGCCGACGATTGCCGGCAACCCGTAGCCGCACGGCCCGAAAAGTCCCGGCGCCAGGTATTTGCGCCCTGCCTCGAAGCTCGGATAGGCGTTGCCTATGGCGCAATTGTTGCCGATGTCGGAGGAAATGATGGCCTCGCGGGGAAGTGCCGCCTGGATCGCGCGCCAGGCCATGCGCGGGCTCATCCAGTCGGGCTTGGCCTTGCGTGCGCGATCGTTCCACGTCGTGCCGGCATCGTCCTCCTCGTGGTCCATGGAGGAGAGTTCCTGCGCCCAGGCGGATTTCGTCTGCGCGATCGCCGCCTTGCGCTCGGCGCGTCCCGCGTCGCCCGCCTTCGGGCCAAGGCGTTCGAGGATGCCGTTTGCGACCTTCTTCGCATCGCCGACGATGCCGACGCTGACCGGCTTGGTGAGGCCGATCCGGTCGGCATTGATGTCGACCTGGATGATTGCGGCGGTCTTCGGCCAGTAGTCGATGCCGTAGCCGGGCAGCGTCGAGAACGGGTTGAGCCGGGTGCCGAGCGCAAGCACCACGTCGGCCTTTCCGATCAGCTGCATGCCGGCCTTGGAGCCGTTGTAGCCGAGCGGGCCGGCGAAGAGCGGATGCGAGCCGGGGAAGGCGTCGTTGTGCTGGTAGCCGCAGCAGACCGGTGCGTCGAGGCGCTCGGCAAGGGCTATCGAGGCGCCGATCGCACCGGCGAGCACGACACCCGCGCCGTTGAGAATGAGTCGGAGCAGCTGGCTCAGCTTGGGGGGCGTTATAATTTAGCTTTGGAGGTTGACATGGACAAATCCCACTGCCCAATCTGCAACACCAAACTGGTGGCAACGCCCAAAGAGCAGCTTTTTAGCATGATAGAAAAAAACACCTACACTTACTACGAAAATTTTTGGCGATGCTCCAACTGTGGTCAAATCTACTGGCAGGGAGCCCACTGGAAACAAATCAACAACACCCTAAATCAAGCGCAATTAAAGCTGGAAAAACAGACCTATAAAAATGGCGTTTAAAAAAGCCATTTTAATGGAATATCTTGGAAGGTGCCATCTGGCAATGTGCGCCTAATAGTGATCGGCAAGATGTTTGCATCTAGCTCACATACGGCGATGTCTATGGGGTTTGTGTTTTCAGCTGCATCCACCAAGATTGGTGCTCCCATCGAGATTTGAAGTGCACGTGCACCTACAATTCTTGCTTTCTCGAAGCGAGTAATTTTTGGGGGTCCTACTGTGATTTTTTCTTGGTGCAAATTACATCATCCCGCCTGGATATCCACCCATACCGCCCATGCCCATTCCTCCGCCTGGCATACCTCCTCCCGGTGGCATAGGAGGTGTCTTCATTTTAGCGGTGGAGATTATGTCGTCGATTTTCAATATCATGGATGTGGCTTCATTAGCCGACTTTATGATTTGTTTTTTAACGGCGAGAGGTTCGTAAACATCAAGTTTAGTCATATCTTCAGTTGTACCTTCAAAGACATTTATGCCTGCCCAGGTTTCTCCTTTTTCATGTCTGGCACGCAGTTGAGTTAGCAGATCAACAGGATCTAAGCCTGCGTTTTCGGCCAAAGTAGTTGCGATGACTTCGAGAGATTCTGCAAAGATGCGTACGGCAAACTGTTCTCTGCCTGGCAGGGTTTGTGCGTACTTTTTGAGGACGTTCGCCATTTCCATTTCGGGAGCACTTCCGCCAGCGACGACTCTGGGCTCTTGGATTAGGTCTTTAATGACACAGAGTGCATCGTGAATTGAGCGTTCTGCCTCTGCGGTTAAGCGTTGGTTTCCGCCCCTGATTAGGAGCGTGACGGATTTGGGGTTTTTGCAGCCCTCTATGTAGGTCATCTTGTCATCGCCAGTCTTGCGTTCTTCGACGAGTGCGGCGTAGCCGAGGTCTGTGGTTGAAAGGGTATTGATGTTGGATACGATTTTTGCTCCTGTAGCTCGGGCGAGTTTTTCCATGTCCGATTTCTTTGCTCTGCGGATGGCGATTACGCCTTTTCTGGCGAGGAAGTGCTGTGCCATGTCGTCTATGCCTTTTTGGCATATGACTACGTTAGCGCCTGAAGAGAGGACTTTTTCAACCATTGCTTTGAGCATAACTTCTTCCTGCTTTAGGAAGGCTTCAATCTGAGCGGGGTTCTCGATGTTTATTTTAGCATCCACTTCAGGCTTCTCGTTTTCCAAGGATGCGTCGAGTAGGGCAACTTTTGCTTTTTCGACACGTTTGGGCATTCCTGAGTGGACGATTTCTTTGTCCAAAACTATACCGTTGATTAAGCTGGTTTCGCCGAGTGACTCACCTGTTTTCTTCTCCATCTTAACGTCATCAACGTCTACTTTGTAGCCGTCTGCAGTTTTTTCTGCGACTGCCAGCATGGCTTTAACGGCTATTTCAGCGAGGTATTCTTTGTATTCTGAGACGATTTTGCTACCCATCGCGGTTACTGCTACTTTTTTGAGGTAATCAGGTTTGTTTAGGTCAATTGGGATGGCGATTTTGTCTAGTGTTTCGAGAGCTTTTTCGGCGGCTAGTTTGTAGCCTTCAATTATGATGGTTGGGTGAATGTTTTTGTCTATAAGTTCTTCTGCACGGTTGAGCAATTCACCTGCAACAATTACGCTGCTGGTGGTTCCGTCACCTGCTTCTTTGTCTTGAGTTTTGGCGACTTCAACGAGCATTTTTGCGGCTGGATGCTGAATATCCATCTCGTCGAGTATGGTTCTGCCGTCGTTTGTTACGGTGACATCACCGAAGCTGTCGACTAGCATCTTATCCATGCCTTTTGGGCCGAGTGAGCTTCGAACTGATTCAGCTACAACTTTGGCAGCTGTTATGTTACCATGTTGGGCTTCTCTTCCACGGCTCCTCTTTGAGCCTTCTTTGAGGACCATAATTGGTATTCCACCTGCTTGTGTTGGTGATGTTGACAATCAAGTAAACCTCCATTAATGCGAACAACAACATGATATGGCTATCCATATAAGTTTTTCTAGGCACAACGTGTTGATACAACTGATAGGGTGCAATTTTTTGAATCGTTAACTATTTTTTGATGGGAGCGATGGCAAGTCTGTGTTTGCATTGGTTTTAAGCTGGTCTGTTTTAATTTTTGTTTTTTTTGTGAGGATAGGGTGGGTAAAAATTCCACATCTATCTTGGGCTTTGGGCTTTTTTCCAGTTGCGGTTGGGCTGGGACGAGTATGATTTTCCCACAACTTACATGGAGGCTATGTTGGGGGTGTGTGGAGATTTTTGGAAAGTATGTTCAGTAGCTGAGACGTCTATATAGAAAAAACGGGTAATTTGAAAAAAATGACAGATTCACTAAAGTGAACACCTTTATTTTCTTTTATTTTAGCTGGCAAAATTATGGACAAGGAAAATTTGAGTTTAGTATACGGATACTTTTGCTACGCCTGTGATCTTTAATAGTTCGGGGATGAGTTCACCGGGGATTTTGCATTCTACTATGAATGTTAGTTTAGGTTCTGGTGATAGTTCTGGGTCGTCTACTATCGCTTGTCTTATGCTTAGTTTTGCGTTGTTGAGGATTGCGGCAGCGTTTGAGAGTATGCCTGGGACTGTGGCGTTAGTGGGGGTTATTTCTAAGACGCCGAGATTTAGCTGTTTAGCGATTTCTTTTAGGCTGTGGCCTGCTGGCCGGATTTCTTCGAAAATCATTCGCAACTCGGGGGTGTTTTTTATAGTGCAGAGAGTTTCGTTGACGGTTCTGCGGTCGACATCTGCTACGCGTGCGATGCGGATAGGTGGGATTTCGATTTGGTTTAGATAGATTTTGTCACCCTGCGCAGATAGGCCGTTTTCTATGAGAACACGTGCTACTTTGAGACGTTCAGGGTAAGCCTCGAGTTCGGTTTTAATTTTATTCCACATTTTTATCCGGTTATGTTTACTTTTGTGCCTTTTGGTATAAATGTGTTGTTTAGTGTTGTGCCTTTTCATGGGGTGGTGTGTACATAACTGTTCAGAAAAGCCTTAAATAAAACTTTGAAGAACAAATTACTACTAAAGGCGAACTGAATTGCCCGACAAAAAAATCCTATTAAAAGAATCAGATATACCAAAACAATGGTATAACATAGCACCCGACCTGCCACATCCCCTACCGCCATTCCTAGAAGCGGAAACAGGCCAACCAGGTGTCGGCATCGTCCCACGAATTTTCCCCAAAGCCATCCTCGGACAAGAAGTCAGCCAAGAACGCTGGATAAACATCCCCGATGAAGTCCGCGAAGTTTATCGCATTTGGCGACCATCTCCGCTTTTCCGAGCCCTCAACCTCGAAAAAGCGCTTAAAACCCCCGCAAAAATTTACTACAAATACGAAGGTGTTTCCCCCCCGGGTAGCCACAAAATCAACAGTTCCGTTCCCCAAGTCTACTACAACATGAAGGAAGGTATTACCCGCGTCACCACCGAAACCGGCGCAGGCCAATGGGGCAGCGCACTAGCATTTGCTGCAAATGTGTTCGGATTACAAGCTACAGTTTACATGGTTCGCACAAGCTTCGACCAGAAACCATATCGTAAAGCAATGATGACCGCTTTCGGTGCAGAATGTGTAGCCAGCCCCAGCAACAAAACCGCGGCAGGACGTAAAATTCTTGCTGAAGACCCAAACAACAAAGGCAGTCTCGGTATAGCCATCAGCGAAGCAGTTGAAGACAGCTTAGAGAGCGAAAAAACTGGTAAAAAAGCTAACTATACCATAGGCAGCGTGTTTAACCATGTCTGTATGCACCAGACCGTCGCGGGCCTTGAAGCTAAAAAGCAATTCGCTATGGCAGAGGACTATCCTGACGAGATTTACGGTTGCATCGGCGGAGGTAGCAGCTTCAGCGGCTTATTCTGGCCATTTTACCATGATAAAATCTCCAAGAAGGCACCCAAAGAAACCAATTTCTTCGCAGTTGAACCCACGGCTTGCCCTAAAGTCACCCGCGGATACTATACCTTTGACCATGGCGACACCGCAAAACTTACTCCGTTGGTTCCAATGCACACCCTCGGCCACGACTTCATGCCCGCCCCCATTCACGCAGGAGGATTACGTTACCACGGTATCGCACCAACCATTAGCGTACTCGCGCAAGAAAAGAAAATCAGCACTTTAGCAGTTAACCAGGTTAACGCATTCGACGCCGCCAAAATATTCCTCCGCAGTGAAGGCATTATCCCAGCGCCAGAAGCAGCCCACGCAATAAAGGCAGTAATAGACGAAGCACTACGATGCAAACAAACCACTGAACCTAAAACGCTCCTGTTTGCCTTGACCGGACACGGCTACTTCGACATGTCTGCCTACGAAGAATACTTCAGCGGTAAACTCCAACCATACGAGTACCCAACAGAGAAAGTCGCCGAATCCATGGATAAACTGCGCAAGCTATACCCATGGCTTAACGACGCGACAAGGAAATACATCGGCTGCGGACCACTCTAAACACAGCATCCAAAACTTTTTTTCTTTTTGTTTTAGCGCCGGTTAAGTTCTTTTAGCAGTTCTTTAGCTTCAGCAGAAAGCTTCGGTTTAGCTTCTTTGCCTACCAGCAAGAACATGCCTCCAACCAAAATCAAGATGGCGCCAAAGACTGCTACGCTCCAAACGGGTAGCATCTCAAAATGCAGCCCGGCAGTGAAAGACATAATCGCTATGCCCATAACCACCATTATCCAGTTGCTCATGCTGGCCGTAGAGTAGAGGGCAAATTCTTTTTTGCCTGTGTCGGTAACCTGGTAATAGCCGTTTTTCTCCTCTATCATATTTGCACCTAGCAGGTAGTTCCAGTCATAGTGGAAGTGCCCATCGCTTTTGTAACCCAGGGCGGTGCTGATGCCGCTTTTGATGCCGGGGGCGGCTTTGATGTGGCTGTTGGGTGCACTGTAAATTAAGTAAAGTAACCGCGTGCGCGGCGACTGCATGTCCGAGTTTATGCCTCGAGATTTAGTTTCCAACACCCAGCCCTCTATCAGCTAAGTTGCCAGTTAATGGATAAAAAGCTAATCCCCCAAAACCATATAGTTTTAGCCCAAAAGCGATTCAATTTGGGCTTTTTTAACAACTCTAACCCTTAGAGTTCCACCTCTAACCAATAGTGCTAGCCTTCTAAATGTTAGGGTTATATCAGAAATACACCATAGTGGATCCATCGAAAAATCGGAGACAAAATAATATGAACGTGAATTTCCAATACAGCAAAACATTGGCCATTGAAGGCTCAATCCTTCTATTACTCGGCCCAATTCCAACTGTTGGTTGGATTTTAGCTATAATCGGTGTAATCTTACTCCTTAAAGCAACAAAAGAACTATCATACTATTATCAGGATGAAAGCATCAGTAAAAACACTTGGACAGGTCTCAAATACTACATAGTCGCAATAATCGCCCTCGCAGTCGGTGCAGGCATCGGCATAGCAAGCTTTGCAACGGCAGGCATACTCGCAGGGGAACCCTTCACATTAGCCGCAGGCGTCTTAGGGGGCTTTTTAGCAATCTTCGCAGGTTTAGTAGTCGCATTCGCCTTCTATGTGCTTGCAGCGTTGAACCTGAAAAAAGTTTACGAAACACTGGCACAGAAAACAGGTGAAGGGTCATTCACCACGGCGGCAACATTGCTCTTCATCGGCGCAATCTTAACCATTATCGGCATCGGCGTCATCATATCTGTGATCTCATGGATATTCGTCATAATCGGCTTCTCAAGCATGAAGCCCAAAGAGTACCAAGGCTACAACAACGGATACAACGCAAACGGGTACACACAGCACCCAGCAGCACAACAACCCCTACAAACAAGCCAACAAGAAGCAACCTCCCAAAACGGACAACCAACAGCATAGGCGGCAAACAAAATGACTGAACAAACCCAAATCTCAACCGACGCAGGCTGGCGCCTCTTCATGAGCCGCCACTGGGCCGCTTTCGTAGCATTCATCATCGCAGTCATCCTGGCAGCAGCAGGCGCAGTCTACGTCTTTGTCTGGTTTACAGGCAACATCCAAGCAGTCGGCTTAGTTCCCTCAGCACTGAGCTTATGGTCTATGGCGGACATCGTGACCTTCATCTTGCACGCCATATTCTGGGAACTCGTCCTAATCGGCATCCCAGCAGCCATCGGCGCAGTTATCGGTTGGCAATGGTGGAGACGCCTACCTGAAGAAGAACGTCTACACAACAGCACAAACAAAAACCACAAAGGCAGAAACGTCGGAGGAGCCATCTCACCGCTGCTATTCATCGCATTCGCCCTCAAAGTCTACATAGACGGAAACTGGAGTCAAGCCATCGCAAGCTGGAGCATAGACTACGTAGTAGGATCCATGGTAACAATACTACTCTGGATAGTCACGATCTTCGTAATCCCCTCCATAGTGGTATTCGTATGGTGGCTTACTCGAGGAAAAAACAAACAACTCTAAACTCCATATTCCTTTTTTTCAGAAAAACCGACTCCTAACCTTCGGTTGCAACCAAACCTCACCCCCCAAAAACCTCAACTTTTACTTTTTATTAAACCCCGCACTAATACTACACAGGTTAACCCAATTTGACAGCAACCCACCCCGCAATCCCAACAAAAACCATCGGCTTCATAGTAAACCCAGTGGCAGGTATGGGCGGCGCAGTAGGACTCAAAGGCACCGACGGAACCGCAATTCTGCAGCAAGCCATTCAACTGGGCGCTAAACCAATCGCGGCGCAACGCGCAGAAATCTTCCTCTCCGAACTAAGCCCAGCTAAACCCCACATTAAGCTAGTGGTGGCCGCAGGCGAAATGGGCGAGGCAGAAGCAAAAAAACACGGTTACACAATCAAAGTAGTCGGAGAAGCAAAAACCCAAACATCATCCCAAGACACACAAACCCTCGCCAAAGCCATCTTGGAGGTAGGAGTGGATTTGCTAGTTTACTGCGGCGGCGACGGCACAACTCGCGACATCCAAAAAGCAATAGGCATAAAACTTCCAGCAGTCGGCGTCCCCACAGGCGTCAAAATGCACAGTGCCCTCTTCGCGGTTAGCCCTAAAGCGGCGGCGAGAGTTGCCATTCAGTACTTGTGGAGTGGACTACCTGTGCGAGAAGCTGAAGTCATGGATATCGATGAACAAGCCTTCCGCGAAGGACACCTTTCAGCTGAATTGTATGGCTTCATGCTTAGCCCCTTTGAGCCGCATCTGATTCAAGGCAACAAGATGGAGAGCCCCCTCACCGAGGACGAGGTTGAGAATCAGGCGGCAATTGCCCTCTATGTTATTGAAGAAATGCAGCCCAACCTCCTCTATATTGTGGGTCCAGGCACAACTACCCGCACTGTTGCGGACCTTTTAGATCAGAAAAAAACCCTGTTGGGTGTTGACTTGTTTTTGGACAAAAAAATAGTCGCCAAAGATGTCAATGAAACCCAAATCCTGCAGCAAATTAAAGGCAAACCCGCCCGGATTATCGTAACGCCCATCGGCGGGCAAGGCTTCATCTTCGGCAGAGGCAACCAGCAAATCAGCGGCCAAGTTATACGCCAAGTAGGCTTAGACAATATCATCGTCATCGCCACCAAAAGCAAACTCGATCTATTGAAGAGTTTAAGAGTGGATACAGGCGATCCTAACCTCGACTCCAAAATCAAACTCCATGGTATAACAGTTATCGTTGACTACAAAATCAGCAGTAAAGTTGCAATCGAGTAATTTTCTGGAAAATCAAATGTCCGTTCCGTGTAATCCTTTGTATGAGGCAAAAACGGTGAAGAACCTAAACCATTTTCTTAAGAAATCTATAAAAATGGTTTTGCCTTATGAATCCCCATGCTTGCATATTTGGTACATCTTCACTTCAAGTCTAAAAGACGGCACAATAGCCCAGCGCAACATGTTGTTGGATGTACTTGAAAGAAGGGTAACGGCGCTGAGGCATACTCCCTTAACCAAAAGCATTTAAAGCCGTTTTATCTCGCAAACTCCCCAATCCTGACATTGCCTGAAACTGACCGCGCCTCCAGACAGGTGTTCTCGCAACCAATTTACTCTGCAGTAACCCCACGGTATAACCTTCATCGGCGAGACAATGCTCTGCCTTCTTTAGCAGGCTATCTTCTAGTGTATGAAAGTGTAAGAGTTAAATTGCACTTTCACACTATACTTTCTGATTCACAGCATTCACAGTTTATTTTAAGGGGTATGAAGTGATTGAGTAACGATGAAGGCGTCTCTCGCATCAAAATCAAGTTCCTCATAGAGGGTTTAGGCGAAGCCGAAGGCGAGCTCGTCAGGTTTCTAGCGCCACGGACCATAGACACCATCGTTCGTAAACTTCCGCTGGAAGGCAGAGCTGCAGTGTGGAAAGAAGAAGTATATTTCGAAATTCCCCTAAAGATGGGTGAAGAAAAAGCTAAACCCACTGTAGAATCTGGAACTATTGCCTTTTGGCCAATGGGTAGTGCCCTATGTGTTTTCTACGGTAATTCCCAACCCTACACTCCCGTGAGTATACTAGGCAAAATAACCACTAACTTAGAATTGTTCAGTCAGGTTAAAAGTGGTTTGACGATTAAAGTTCAATTGTCATCGGCTTAAAAATTAAGTGAACTGCCTTTCCATAGTTCAAGTAGTCGTACGCATTCCTCTTTTACGTTTGCGTTTTGAATTTTATTTTTAAGCATTTCCAAGAATTCTATACGCATTTCGATTGAACGTTTCTCTGCGGCACCACCATAGTAGAGTTTGCCCTCCAGGTATTCCGCCATACTGAAGGCTTTCTGTATGAACAGACTAGCTGCATCCACAGGGTTGTCTACAGCAAACTTGTTTGCCCAGATGGCAACTTCTGTTTCCCGTAGTTGAGTCATACCGTCAATTTCCATAATTTTCCGAATGTAGGTTTGTAGATAGTCGGAGTAACCTGCGACCTTTATGTACTCAAGGGCTTCCCTGACTTTTTTTGTAAATTCAGGTGTGCCCTCAATAGTTAAATTGTGTTTGTAACCTTGATCTACCATTGCTTTAGCGGCTTTTAGTTCTTTTTGGGTATAGACTTTTTCAGGGAAACTCAAACAAACAAAACTCCAAATTAAAGAGGAAAATTCAATAAAGTTAAGAAAGCAGTTTATTCTGCTGGCTTGTAAATTTTGATATTGTGGCTTCCTGAGACGAGTTGTACTGCACCGTTTGCCTCTAGTTGCTCAAGGAAATCTTTAGCCGCGCTAATGCGTACACCAAAGCGTGTTGCAACTGAGTATGGAGTTAGTACATTCATTTTTTTGACTTCAGCTACGATCTTGCTGTCTTTTGCATCCGGAGCCATAATACCGATGGTTTTACGTTCTTTTGGAGGTCCAGCTTTCTCTTTCTTCTTAGCGTCCTTTGCTTTATCGTCGTCCGTCTTAGCTTGCGATTTTTCCATCTGCTTTATGCCAAGCTTCTTTTTTCCACCCATGTTTTCACCTTGCTATTTTTCAGTTCTCATAAACTAGACTGGCTGGCTTATTTCAACCTTATGTTTCTCTTTCCACTCTTTGATTGGAACGCCTAGTTTCTTTTCCACTTCAGCTCGGTGAATAGAGTTCATAGTGCAGAATGGTATGATGCGTCCGTCTGGTACAGCGTAGTGGATGCCACAGCTTTGTACTCTTTCGAGATCAAAGTTGTATGGGTCCATAAAGTGCATTGAGGAAACCATTAGTGCACTTCGTGCGAAATCACCTAATGACTGGTAGTCGCCATCCATAAGCACTTTAAGCACATATTTGCGTAGAAAGCTAAACTTAATGTGACGTGCAGAACCTGCTAAGCGAATTTTTGCTTTGCTCTTATTTCCTTTTAAAGCATCATCGTAGACACCTTTTAGTGAGCTTACGAATTTCTCGATGTTGCCATAGCGGGTTATGGGGGTTATTTTGCCGTTCTCAATGAAGACAAAGGTTGCCATACCGCAGTGTGGGTGTACTGTGAATTCGACGTAGCGCTTATCTTTAAGTTCGCCGACTGCCTTGGATACCGGTACAACAACTGGGACTGGGTAAAAATCGGAGACCTTAATGTCACCTTGGGTTTGCTCTTCGACTAAGCGCATGAAATCGGGGATGGTAATCCGCATTTTTTCTCTTTCTTGGGGGGGTAGTCTGCCGCAGAGTGAGACTGGTTGAACGTTGACGCATCGAATTATATCATTATTTTTGGCTGCAAACTTTATTATGTCGCCTAGTTGGTTGTCGTTGATGCCTTTAACTAGCGTAACTACTAGTACCATGCTTGTGAAGCCGGCTTTGCGAAGGTTTTCGATCGCCTTCATTTTGGATTCGAGTAGATCTACGCCTCGAATGAATTTGTAGACATCAGATGTTAAACCGTCGAATTGAAGGTAGACGGTGCTGAGACCTGCCTCCTTGAGTTTTTTAGCGTATTCGGGGTCATTTGCGATTCGGACTCCGTTGGTGTTCACTTCGACGTGTTTGAAACCGACTTCTTTTGCTCTTTGAATAAAATCGAATAATTCTTCGCGTATGGTCGGTTCTCCGCCGGAAAACTGTAATGCCGTTGCTGGGACGGGTTTGTTGTTGTGGAGGTTCTCTAGCATACCTGTAACTTGTTCAGCCGTGGGTTCGTAGACGTATCCTGCTGCGGATGCATTGGCGAAGCAGACTGGGCATTTTAGGTTACAGCGGTTGGTGATGTCGATGATTGCAAGTGAAGTGTGAGATTTGTGTTCTGGGCAGATGCCGCAGTCGTATGGGCATCCCAATTTTTTCTCGGTACGAGGGTTTTCTACGCCGTCGCCGATCCATCGGTACTTTTCGGCGCGCATGTATTGCTCATAGTCCGACCAGTATAGTTCTTCACATAACCCGTGTTCTGGACATGTTTTTTTGATGAAAACTTTGCCATCCTCCTCATAGATGACTGCATCTATAGGTTTTAGGCATTCAGGGCAAAGACTTTTTGTTGTCTTGATATCTTTCATGTATAGTTTGCCTTCTAACGTAGGCGTTATTTTCGAAGTGCTTAAGAGGAGATATGATGATAATAAGGTTTCCAAACGTTTCCTAAGGTGATTGAGGGGAAAGACATATCAGTGAATGGGGAAATTCGCGATGCACTCCATGAGATGGGGTTAAATGCCTACGAAATCGACACTTACATTGTGCTGTTGAAAGGTGGACATATGACGGCTATGGAAATCAGCCAACAAGCCAATGTTCCTTATAGTAAAATGTACGAAGTCCTCAACTCGTTAAAAGAGAAAGGCTGGATTAAAAATAGCGAAACACGCCCTTTTAAATACTATCCAGTTCCTCCTTTAGAGGCAACACGCTTCACTAAGCTGCGTCTCGAGGATAAGTATTTAGCTTGGGAAAACACAGTCGCCGAAACCCTCCAGCCTCTCTACGAAAAAAGGGAAATAATAGAACGCCCCGACATGCTGATTCTGCGTGGGCAACAAGCGGTTCTAACCAAAATTGAGGAAGTTTTCAAAAAAGCCGCAATTGAAATCGTGATTGCTGCTCCAGAATTCGCGAAACCCGTAATCACTTTGGCTGAACCTTTACTGGGCAGCGGTCTAAAGAAAACAGTTACGGTGAAGTTGATGGCTGCAGGCAGAAAAGAAGACTGGCTTTTCATCAAGAAATACTCTGGTTTGGGTGAGCTGCGGATTCGCGACCACATGTTCGGTGGCGGCATAATCGCTGACGGCAAAGAAGCAATGCTGTTCCTAGGCGAAGATAAGCCGACCCTTGTCATCTGGAGTAACCATGTGGGTTTGGTGGGTTTTGCCCGTGAGTATTTCCAGTTTCTGTGGGACTCATCTGCAAAAGTCTAAGTGGAGAAAACAGTTGCAACATTATTTTGGCTTGGAAAACCGCCAATATACCCACTCTAGTTTCTGCAATGAGTTTCTAATTGATTCCAAATATATTTTCAGTTATGCGGTTAGATTTCGGAGCTTTTTGTTCTTTGAAACAACTCAGTCGTGTATTCGTTGACGGTTTTCTGTTCTTTCTTAGCAATCCGCTTGATGGCATCGTTTATACCTGTGGAGTACTGGACGGCTTTTTTGGGTTTATTCGTTATGGCGGTTGGCATGCCAAGGTTTCGGGCTACTTTGCGCAGCACAAGTTTGCGTAGAGTGTCGGGTTTACGCTCGATTTTGCATTCAACTGGTAGTCTCATGGCGAACTCGGCAATCGGGTATGAGGCAAATGGCAGCCGCAACTCCACATCGAAGTAGTCGGTGATCTTGAGGTCACGCTCAAGGTTGTTTTCATGGATGCCTACGATGTCGTTGAACATTGTTCTGCTGACCTTGGCGTTTCCATCTTTTATGCATTCGTTGACGTAGCGTTGGTAGCCGCCGAATAACTCGTCTGCGCCCTGTCCCGCCAATACCACTTTGAATTTTGCATTGGATGCCTGTTCCGCTGCCCAGTAGAACGGCACCCCCACGCTGGCTTTAACTGGGTCAGGCTCCTCGATTAACTCCACCACCTTGGGTAAGGTTGCCTCAACGTCAGAGTCTTTGAAGAGATGCATCTGCATTGGTAAATCCAGCGCTTTCGCAGCTTCAATGGCTTCTTCAGTTTCAGGCTGATTCTCCAAACTCACATGCAAAAGGTTCACTTTGACGCCGGCTTTATCTGCCAGAAAGGCGACTATGCTGCTGTCTAATCCGCCCGAAAACGCAACCGCGACTTCTTTTAAGCCGTGTATTCGGTGCTGAATGGATTCTGTAAGAAGAGCGTGAAGTTTTTTGGCTGCCTCATCGAGCGTCATGAGTTTAGGTTCAGTGTATGTTAGTGTTTTTGCGGGCTTGAACTTGAAACCGTCCTTGTCGGCAAAGCCAAGAGTTCCCGGCGGAAAAGAAACCGGTTTTTCTATCCCTAATCTCCAAAGTGCCTTGCGGTTTGTAGCGTAGGCGGCGATTTCTTTGTTCTCGCCATAATAGAGAGGTTGAACGCCGATGGGGTCTCGCCCCGCCGTTATCGAGCCGTCTTTTAGCATCAAAAAGGCGTAATCGCCATCTGCCTGCTCGATTATGGTTTGCAGGGTTGTTTCGCAATGCTGTGGTTCCCTGCTGAGTTGCTCGGTGAGGGCAGTTTTTGGGGTAGGCGTGTAGACTCTACCTTCTAATGCGAGTGCGGCGGCGTCTAATTGCAAAAAATTATACCCGCTTGAAGCAATTGGTCTTGAACTGATGAAGCCGAGCATAGTTGAGGAGTTTAGTCCTTGCCTGTTGACTATACCGAGGGGTTTTTCGAAGAAACTTTTCATGGGTGAAATCACTGCGAAATGAGAAACTTGTCCAACATCAAAGGATTGCAGCACATCAAGAACAGTTGAAACTGAGTTGTGTCCATGCTTGTTTAATACTGCAACTGTAACTTTCATTTCTTCAAACCCACCAGAGTATACTTTGTTACTGGTTCGTAAAAAGTTAGTATGCTTACATCCGATGAAAAGTAATTTGTTACAACAAAACAATATAGATGGCTGCATGAGTTACTATGAAGAAGTAAAATGGTGCCTATAGGCGGAACGCCTTCTAACCCTAACAACTAACCTCCTCGACTTTATTTATCAGCAGGGATTCAGTCACAAATCTGGTTTTTTAACTTTCAAGAATGGTTCGAAATTCAAGCTTCTGGCAAGTGAATTTCTGGTTTAAGGGTACCTATCATATTGATCAAAAATACACTTTAAAGCAAACAGATAAACAGATTGTTTAGACTAAGCTGAGGCAGTTTTGAATTCATCGGCGACCTTACCCTCTTTTGTTCGGTTCTTAAGTTGATTGAAATATACAATTTCACTAAAAGCAAAAGAAAAACGGACCTTTCAGCTAAGATATGGATCATACGTCCTTGAGGGTTTCCATTATATGATTTACAGTTTTGACGAACTCTTCTTGGGCGTTTGTGATTATGACTGTAATGGAAAAATTTTTAGATATTTTTGCATTCGAGTGTGAGACAGCAGGTTCCTTTTCAGCGCTACAGCTAGAAAAGATAGTTTTGTGTGAACGATTCCAGCCAAATTTCAAGCGGCAAGACAAAACATGGAGCGAAATTGCATAAGTGCTAAGCTTCATAACTTGCATCGCTATATACTACGGAACCGCTTTAATGAAGTTTGGCTCCGACAAAATTACCTGCGTCATTAAAAACGTTGCAGCTGTACTTCTTAAAAGCAAAGAAGACATAGCAAAGATTGAATATGAAGGTGGTGAAGAAAGCCTCGTTAGTGTTCCTGACAGAATTTTGAAAAAATAAGCCTCTGCTTGGTAGAGGTTCATAGTTGCTCTATTAGCGAGAAGTTTTGACGGAAGTTTACTAATGCAAGCTTTGTTTTATCTAGCGCGTTTGTATGTTCGAGGGATTGTTCGGTGGTGCATTTTTAGCGGCGTCTATGAGAGCATAGATATTCTCTCAAAAAACATTAATCTGTAAACGTTATAGTCTTGTGTTTGAGGAAGTATTCCCTTGCCAATCTTACCTATAGACACTGGGCGATATGGTACGCCTGAAATGCTGAAAATATTCGATGAAGAAACCCGCACACAGAAACTCTTAGATGTTGAAGCGGCGCTGGCTTTGGCACACGCCGAAGTTGGCAACATCCCACAATTGGATGCGGAAAAAATTGTTTCTATGGCATCTACCAAATACGTCAAGGTCGAGCGTGTAAAGGCGATTGAGAAGGAGATTAAACATGACATCGCCTCGCTAGTTCGAGCTCTATCTGAACAGTGCGGTTCAAGCGGCGCCTTCGTGCACCTTGGCGCAACAAGTTACGATATCGTAGACACAGCCAATGCGTTGCAACTCAAAGAAGTTATCGCCATCCTCGAGGAGAAGCTAATGGAGTTTAAGGTTATTCTCCAAAAGCAGGCTGCAGTGCATAAAGCCACGATTATGATTGGCAGAACCCACGGGCAACACGCTTTGCCACTCACGTTGGGTTTCAAGTTCGCGGTCTGGGGTTACGAAGTAAATCGCCACATACAGCGTCTTGGTGAGTGCAAGAAGCGTGTGTTGGCAGGAAAAGTCAGTGGTGCGGTAGGGACACAAGCAGGACTCGGTGAGTTTGCACCCGAAATTCAAGCTCTCGTCATGAAGAAATTGGGGTTATTCACTGCTGAGATTTCTACACAAATCGTGCAGCGCGATCGCTACGCGGAACTAATATCCATTTACGCCATGGTCGCCTCGTCGCTGGAAAATTTCGCGACTGAAATTCGCGAGCTTCAGCGCCCGGAAATTGCTGAAATCTTCGAATCTTTTGAAGCCAAAAAACAGGTTGGTAGTTCCACTATGCCCCACAAGCAAAACCCCGAGACGTGTGAGCGGGTGTGTGGTCTAGCCCGAATCGTTCGCAGTCTTTCTATGCCATCGTTGGAGGATATGGTAACTTGGCATGAACGAGATCTAACTCAATCATCAGCTGAACGCTTCATTCTGCCCGAATCCTCGATTCTACTCGACTACATCCTGAATCTAATGTGCAACATTGTAACTAACCTTCGAGTGGACAGCGAACGCATGCTCCAAAACATGTCGTTAACACAAGGACGTGCCATGTCGGAATCCGTTATGATGGCGCTCACCAAGAAAGGCGTGAACCGACAGGAAGCACACGAAATGCTGCGGAAACTCGCCATAAAGAGTGCAGCCGAAAACAAAGAATTCAAGCAAATGCTCAGGGAAGACGAGCTCGTAATCAACAACTTGTCGGAAAAAGAAATTGAGGCGGCTCTTGATCCCAAGAACTATTTGGGCACATCCATCAAGCAAGCTGAGAAGTTCGCGTTGGGTGCTTAGAAGTCAAACAGACCCTTTTGGGTAACTTCTTCCGGTGCTTTTCCTAAACTATCCCCTGCTTCTTTTTTGACGAATCCTCCAACTTGTTCCTTTATTTTTTTAGCTAATCGTGGACCAACAGATGGCAAAGCCGTTAGCTCCTCAACTGAAGCATGTTTTAGGTCCTTAACGGTTTGATAGCCAGCGTTGAAGATAATGCGACTGCGGACTCTACCTAAGCCCTCCAACGCCACAATCGGCATCAGCTCCCTCTTTATTCCCTTAGAAACCCTCTCCATCAGCTCACTGCTCAACGATGCAACCTCCCTGTTCTTGGCAACAACAGGCGACAACTCTTCAATGGCGTGAAGCAGCCACTTGGTATTCTCTATGGTACGATAGAGGTCGCCGGGCTGCACGTTGAAACGCTCCAAAATCTTCTCTTCAGGTAGCTCCTCTATCCAATTGTTCATTACCATTGCGGTTTTGACTTCGCCTAAAAATTCTGCGTAACCAATGTAGTCATCCGATTGTCCGGGGGGTTCGATGAAGAGTTCTTGTTTGTGGTCCTCGGTCGTAATAGTCAATTTGTCAATTTCACGTTGATAAGGCCGCAATATGGGTCCCATGTCTGGAGTGTGCGCTATTAAATGGAGCAGACTAAACTCAGTTAGCAGCGGCGGATTAGTCTGAAGAGAATCTCGGATGATAACTCCCGACAAGGGGTCGATGTAGAGTTCACTAATTCGCTTCCCAAATTTGGTAGCCAAAATGCCGTTTCCGACAACGCAAATCATCTCTTCGTCGTGGAGGAACCGGAGAATCTTGTTGATGACATTTTGGATGGCTTTGACATCGTATTGATAGGCATAAAAGGTTCTGCCGAAAAACTCGTAAATCCCCCGTTCAGTGTGCGCGTAACCAGAAGCAATTGTTGACAATACATGGGTGCGGATGATTTTCTCAACCGCCAACCGTGACCAAATCCGCTCAGGCTTGGCAAGGACATAGTTTTCCATAAGATAGTCGGCTTCGTCAGCGGTTTTGGCGATTATTATGGATTCACCAAATCTATCATATTTCGGTCTGCCCGCTCTACCAGCCATCTGCTTATAATCCAGCACGCTAATCGGATAATTGCCTAAGCCTGCTTCAAAGCGTCGGTAATCCTGGATGATGACCGTTCGTGCAGGTAGGTTGACGCCCCACGCCAAAGTGGGGGTGGCGGTTAAGACCTTGATTTTTCTTTCCTTGAAGGCATCTTCGATGATTTTGCGGTGAGCTCCCGACAACCCCGCATGGTGGTAGGCGGTTGCGCAGCGAACTAGGTTTGCGAGTTCGTCGCTCATCTGTGTGTGTTCGCCTGCGTCAAGAATCTTATTTGCTACCTTCTCGAGTGGACCTTTGTTTTGTTCTTCTATGCACTTCTTTACTATCTTCGAGCCGCTCTTGGGAACCAATACCTTATCCATATGGTTGGCGATGGTTTTGGCGGTGGAAGAAGCGTTTTTACGTGATGACGCAAAAATCAAAGCTTGCCCGCCATTTCTAAGCGTATTTAAAACTATGTTAACGACGGTTAAGTGGGTTTCTTGTTCAATCTTAAGCGACTCGCCATCCCTATACTGGATTTCGTCTTTTAAGATGATGCCCTCTTTGAGGTTAATAGGGCGCCAAGTTGTTATGATGTATTTCGCGTTTAACCACCCTGCGATTTCATCCACGTTGTTTATAGTTGCGCTTAGGGCCAAAATCTGTATGTGGGGGTTAACCTGTATGAGTCTTGCCAAAACGATTTCCAATGTGGGTCCACGGTTGGCTTCGTTTAATAGGTGGATTTCGTCGGCGATGACTGCTGAGATGCAGTCCATCCACTTTGCACGGTGCCGTAACAGCGAATCCGCTTTTTCGTTGGTGGTGATGATTATATCGTAGCGTTCGAGCCAGTTGTCGGCGGTGTCAAAGTCTCCTGTGCTTATTCCCACGCTGATTTTTCTGCCATCGGATTTCTTGATGAGGGTGTATTTTTTGAATTCCTCAAATTTTTCGCTTGCTAACGCGCGTAGCGGGGATAGATAGATAATTTTGCCATGGTTGTCGAGGACATGTTTGAGGGCGCAGAGTTCAGCGATGAGGGTTTTACCCGATGCGGTTGGGCTGGCTAGCAAAATGTTTTGTCCTTCGAGTACTCCTGCTCGAATGCAATCCTCCTGAGGCGGAAACAATTCGCATATCCCTTGGTTTTGGATGACTTCTTTTACAGCTTCGGGTATGGGTAACTCTGAAATCTTCACTTATACTTCGCCACTTATATTTTAACAATATTGCCTCTGCCTGATTAATAGTGTTAGTTGTAGCGAAAACGTTTTTTCAGCTACATTTTTCTATTAGACTTTGCATAAGAAAGTTATGAGTTATCTCTCCCAAAACTTATGGTAGGATACTGCATGGTTGAAAACGTGAAAGAACTTCTCAAACTACATGAGGGCATTACACACGAGGTCTACTTAGACAACGAAAATTCCAGTATGGTATCCCCAGAAGTAGTTGACGCTATGCTGCCCTATTGGAACAAGAAAGCCTATGGCAACCCTACCCTCACCCACAAACCCGGTTGGGAAGCCTTTGAAACCCTAATGGGGTGTTTCCAAAAAATCAGCGAATATATGGGTGCAAAAAACCTCGAAGAAATCACATTTACACCCGGCGAAACCGAAGCCAACAACCTTGCCATCATAGGCTCATGTCTTTCACAGAAATCTAAGGGCAAAAAAATCGTCGTTTCCGAAATAGAACCCATAAACGTCCTGCAAGTCGCCGAAATGATGGGTAAATTCGGGTATTCAACCACCAAAATCCCCGTTGATCACGAAGGCTTTATCAATCTAGAGAAACTCAACGAAACCATAGATAACGAAACTGTCCTCGTTAGTGTCTCAGCGGTGAACAACGAACTTGGTACCATTCAGCCGCTTAAAGAAGCTGTAAACATTGTGAAAGCCCAAAACCCACATGCACTCTTCCATACTGACGCCTCCGACGCATACGGCAGAATCCCAATTAATGTACAGGCACTAAACGTTGACATAGCAACAATTAGCAGCTTCAAGATTCAGGGTCCACGCGGTATTGGCGCCATTTATTTAAAAGACGGCGTAAACTTGGAACGCATATTGGAAGGACCAATTGGTACACAGAAACTATGGCCTGGCGTTGAAAACACGCCGCTTATTGTTGGTTTCACGAAGGCATCGGAGCTTGCGTTTGAAAACTTTGATAATAACGTCACAAAAATGCGCATCCTTCGTGACAAACTTGTAGACGGTATATTTGCTGAACTCACTGACCTCCGCTTTAATGGACCAAAAGCAGAGAAACGCAGCCCAGACAACGCCAATATCAGTATCCTACGCGCGGAAGGTGAAGCATTAACAATCGAACTCAGTCTCAAAGGAGTATACGTTTCCAGCGGAAGCGCATGCAGCCGCCGACTGCTCCAACCAAGCCACGTTCTTATCGCCATCGGACGCATTTTCGAGGAAGCCCACGGAAGTATCCTCATGAAAACTACTCGTAGCCAAACAGAAGAGGATATAGCCTACGTTCTAGAAGTTCTTCCTGTAGCAGTAAACCGTATCAGAGGGATAGTTGGTTCAACAGGAGTTCACTAAATATGTCACGAATACCCCTACCGTATAACTCAAAAGTTATGGATTTATTCCAACACCCCAAAAATCTTGGGAAAATGGAAGATGCAACCGTGGTAGCCGTTGCAGGTAACCCCGCGTGTGGAGACATGATAACATTCTACTTAAAAATAAATGAACAAACCAATGTCATCGAAAGAGCCCAGTTCGAAAGCTATGGCTGCGCAGCAAACATCGCAACTTCCAGTATAGTTACTGAAATGGTCAAGAGCTTAACCCTTGAGACAGCATGGAACGAAATCACATGGAAAAAAGTTACGGAGGAAATCGGAGGATTACCAAGCGTCAAATTTCACTGTGGCGTCCTAGCCGTCGGCGCACTCAAACGTGCCATACGACAATACTTCACCCAAAAAGGCGCGGCTGCACCAGTCTGGTTACCTTCAGATCACACATTTGAAGAGAAACAGGCGTTGGAAGAAGAGGAACTGGCAAAGACGCTTTCTAAGAGGTTAAAACCTGAGGCCGAACAGTAACCGTGGACCTTAAAGCCATACGCCGAGACTTCCCCATTTTAGAGCGGAAAATCAACGGCTACAACCTCATCTATTTTGACAACGCAGCTACCACCCAGAAGCCCCGCCAAGTCATCGATGCTATAGTGGACTACTACACTAACCACAACGGTAACGTCCACCGCGGCGTCCACACCCTTAGTATGGAGGCAACGGAACTTCACGAGCAAGCCCGGGAACACACCGCAGAATTCATCAATGCCAAATCCAAAAACGAAATCGTTTTTGTACGAGGCACAACCGAAGCCATAAACTTAGTGGCGCATTCGCTGGGTTGTAGTGGTTTGAGTGAAGGCGACGAAGTGCTAGTTTCTTTGATGGAGCACCACAGTGCCATCGTACCTTGGGACCTTCTCTCTAAATGTCGAGGCTTTACTGTTAAATACGCCAATGTTTTCGATGACGGCAACCTCGACTACGAGGATTTTGAAAATAAAATTACAAGGAACACCCGAATCTGCTGCTTAAGCCATGTTTCCAACGTTACAGGCGTTATAAACGACGTTAAACGTATAACTAAAATAGCACACGACAACGGCGCTTTAATGCTGGTTGACGGAGCCCAATCGGTGCCCCACATACCCGTAGACGTGCAAGATGTCGGCATGGATTTTTTGGCGTTTTCGGGACATAAAATGCTTGCACCAACCGGAATAGGTGTTTTATATGGTAAAAAAGAACAACTTGACGCGATGACTCCTTTCCAAGGTGGAGGCGAAATGATAAAAGAAGTCTCTATCCAGAAGGGCCAATGCAGTATTTCATGGAATGTGGTGCCGTGGAAGTTTGAAGCTGGAACACCCAACATTTCCGGCGCCATCGGTTTGGGTGAAGCGGTGAAGTACCTTAAAGGTTTAGGCATGCAAAACGTGTTTAATCACGAAAAAGAACTTACCAAATACGCTTACGCGCGTCTCAAGGATTTTAGCAACGTAACTCTCTACGGTCCAACGGACTTAAATAAAAAATGCGGGATAATTCCCTTCAGCCTTAACGGCTTTTCTTCGCATGAAACCGCTGCATTATTCGACGAGTACGGCATAGCCATGCGCAGTGGCTACCACTGTGCCCAACCCCTACACGAAATTTTTAAACTACCATCCACTGCCCGCGCAAGCTTCTACATCTATAATTCCAAAGAAGAAGTAGATCGCTTCGCAGAAATTATAGGAGAGCTCGACAAGTAGTGTCCGCTGTCGCCGACTACGTTTCACGGATAGAAGGTACCTGCGGCGCAGACAGCGATGTCATAGTAAATTTCCGTTTTTCAAAAAAAGATGAAATCATCGCCAAAATATTGAAAAAAGCCCAACTGAAGAACACCCTCGCAGGCATAATCTTCGAGTTAACCTACGAGGGCGTTTCTTTTCGGCTCTACGCAAGCGGCAAAGCCATTTTCCGCGGTTTTAGAACTAAAACCGATTTGATGGATTTTTTGGTTAAACTTTTGTTTTAAGGCGTTTCACCAGTAGTTTGGTCTTGATTTTTGTTCGGCTAATCCAGTTGGTGACTGAAATCAGCGGGGTCTTGATTTTTTCTGGCACGGCATCTTTGAGATCTCTATGTATTCCCAATTTTATGGCTAATCTCCCCTTACCTGAAAGCGCGATATAGATGCGTTTTATGGGAACTTTAACAAAGCCGTTATTGTCTTTGAACCGGTCTAGTGATGGGTGGTTGCCTATTCGTCCATACATGAGCCAACGCTGGTTTTTGGCTGCGCAGACTTCGACTGCTTTTGCGAGTAAGGCGTTGTTGAGAGCTTTGTCCCAGTGTTGCTGAAGCGAGAGAATGTTGCTGATTATGGCTATATTGTCGCCGAATAGAATCTGAATGAAACCTACTAATTCGTCGCCGAGGTAGGCGCCGATGTATATGTTGTTTTTGGCGGTGTGCATGTCTCGGATGATTGAGCTAAGCGGTGCTCCATAGTGGCTGAAGGCACGGTCCTGCCGGATAGGAGTTTCATTATAAATTTTCCAGATGCCCTCAGCCAGCTTGTCTGAAGGCTCAACTACCTCAATTTTGACGCCTGCTTTCTCGGCTTTGCGTACCATGTTGCGGGTTTTCTTTCCAATCGCCTGCCACCAGTTATTGTAGGTAGAAATTTCCAGCAATCCAACGTTATCGTCTTCTTGTACCCACTCTGTAGGTGGGTTCTGAATTGGGCAGCACCATTGGCGATCTAAAAACGTGTAAATGTCCACGTTGCGGTCTAACAATTTGTCGATGAAGGTCTTGGTTGGGTTGATGTTTTTCTCGTACTCGTATGTGTCATACGCAATTTTGAAGAATTTTTTTTTCCATACGCTTAAGTTGTCTATGTCCACGTCGACTTCCAAGAGCCTATGTAGTACATCGTAGTAGGGTCCTCTGCCACCGCCCACGTTAAAGAGCCATTCGGGATGAATCTCTAGCACAATTTCCTGGTCACTCCACTTCCGTGCATCAGAAAGCGTCTTATCCGCTCCAACTTGGAAGCGGACTCTATCCAAACTCATTGTTTGATATTCATGGAAAGACTCAAGGGGGAAATCGCTGGGAATTACTGCTTGGGCTTGAGAAAGTTTTCGCCCCCAAAGTAACCTAGCAAATTTGTGTTGAGTGCCATGTATGGTGTAGTATTTTACAGTGCGTCCTGTTTCCTCTTCAAGTTTTTTCCATTCTTCAAACGGTTTAGTGGCTACGTGCAGGGCTACTTCATGCAGTTCGGGGTTCAGGAATTCCAATAGTTCCCTGTTTGGAATAGTGTATGGCGTGAAGAACCAGTACGCCTTAACTTCTTTTGACGACTCGTTAATCATCCGTGCAATGATGAAGGCATTTCTCAGGTAGTCGTTCCGGCTTCTACTTTTTCTTCTAAGGCTTACTGAGAGGAAACTTTTTAGCCTTGACTCGTACGGGTAGTCAACGTCAACTCGGATTTTTATCATTACACACACAATTGACATTTAAGGGAGAAATTTTAGGTTATAAACCCTCTGTCCTCCGGCATTTATAGCAACCGAGAAATCCGCTCCCGCAAGGATTTGTTTGTTGCCACTTAACGTTAAACACTTATAGTGAAATCAGGCTTCTCTTGTTTGGATGGCAAAACCATGGCGCAGAAACTCAGCAGTCAAAAAACTAAACCCGAACAACCTAAAGTAGCCATTATAATTTTAAACTGGAACGGCTGGAAAAACACCGTCGAATGCCTTGAAAGTCTCTACCAGAACAACTACCTAAACTTCGAAGTCATCCTTGTTGACAACGGTTCAAAAGATGACTCGGTGCAGCGAATTCAAGAATACGCTTCGGGTAAGTTAACTACACAATCAAAATTCTTCAAATATAACCCAAATGGTAAGCCCCTAAAACTTGTCCATCCGAAAAAAGAGAAGGTGCCACTCCACTTTAGCAGACAACTTCTCTTAGTAGACAACAACATTAACCACGGATTCGCTTTGGGCACAAACATTGGCATCCGTTTGGCCCAAAAACAACACGCTGATTACATCCTGCTATTAAACAACGACATAGTTGTTGACAAAGACTTTCTCTCGGAACTTGTTTATGTAGCTGAAGCTAATCCAAAAATCGGCGTTTTGGGTCCAACAATCTATTACTACAGCCGCCCTGACTTAGTGGTTTTTGCAGGCGAAAACCTCACACTATGGCAAGTTAGAGGCAAAGAATACACCTCAACCTCCAGAGTTGTGCAGGAAGTGGATAAAATCGAGGGGTCCTGCATCCTCATCCGAAGAGCTGTCATCGACCAAATTGGATTGCTCTACACCAAGTACTGGGCGTATTGGGAAGAAACTGACCTTTGCTTTCGCGCCAAAAAAGCAGGCTTCAAAGTCACTTACGTGCCGCAGTCGAAGATTTGGCATAAAGTTGCCCAATCAATAGGCGGCGAAGGCAACTTAAAACGCGAATACTTCCTCAACCGTAACCGTCTCCTCTTTGCGCGGCGCAACCTAAGCTTGGGCAATCAATCCAAGTTTCTCTTGTACTTTTTTGGGTTTGAGTTGTGGCTTAAAACAGCGGTGGAACTCAAGCACCATTCGAAGGCTGGAGCGTTCATGTGGTTGAAAGCTGCCGCTGACGGATTGAAACTATATCTGGACCCGACAAACGCACCATAACCTGCTCAGCGACCTTTAGATAGGACTTCACGGTAAAGTTTTAAGTGCAGTTTTGCGATGGTGCTCCATTTTGTTGCCTTCCACATGTCGGTGCATTTCGCTTTAAGTGCAACTTTATGTTTTGAATCCGACAGTAAAATCTGTAGTTTACCGTATAAATCCTCTGAATTACCAGACCTAAAGAGGTCTATGCAGCCGAATTCGTCGTAAACTAATCTGAACGCCGCTAAATCCGACGCTAAAGTCGGCACTCTATACGCGGTAAGCAGGTGCAAGATGCCGCTATCCGTCACATAACGGTAAGGAAGCAATGCCACGTCGGATGCGTTGATGATAGGCGTCAAATCTTCAAGGTACCCCGTAAAGGTCACTCTATCTATGACTCCATGTTGCAAGGCAAGCTCCTTGAGACTCTCAAGGTATCTCTCGTCTTGGTTGTTTTGGGGTCCACCTGCAATAACCAACTGCACATTAGCGTCAATTTTAGGTAAAAGAGGAATGATAAGGTCATGGCCTTTTTTGGTTGTCACAAACCCGAGAACCGTAATCACCGTTTTGCCCTGTAATCCGAATTTGACTTTAGCTGCATCTTTGTTGGTGAATTTGGGCTGCTCAAAGCTACCGTGAGGAATAACGAACAGTTTTGATGGTTCTACGCCATAAACCGTTTCAAGTAACTTTCTGCTTTCCTCGGTGTGCACGATTACTGCATCGGAGGTGGAGAAAACCACTTTATCTATCAGTTGCGTATAGAGTAGACTGCTTTTGCCACCTGCGAAAACTGTTTTTCTGGGTTCATGTATCGTTGTAATTACCTTGCGATTGCCCAGTGCCAAACCCAAATAGAATGGCAAGGCTGCGAAGGCGGTGAGAGTTCTTTTATTAATTTTTAGGCTTGGAAAGATACCGTATTCAAACTGAACATGCACCACGTCGTGACTGTGTCCAACAGTGTACCCCAGGATTTTGAAGTATACGCCGGCCGGATTCTTTTTCGGTAGAGCTGTCACGTACACTTTGCTAGTTTTTTTTAGTTCACTCGCCAAATACGCTGAATAGGTAGCTATACCGCATTGCTTGTCCCAAGAAGAAACCAGATTAATAGCCAACTTTGCGTCGCCGTTGAGGGCATGCATCTGTTTTGTTTTGCGTCGCTTACCGATCCTCCCGATTAAGGCAACCTGAACTTTTTTGGCTGTTCGAATCATCTATTTTACCATACTATAAGTACTTTAATTGTTCGTAGAGTTCCTCTCTAATACAGTACTGTTTATTTTGTGGGTTGGAAATAAACTCCTGCATAATAGCAGGATGATTTGCTTTCTCTATGGCATCGAATGGTTTGGGGTAACGTTGGTCATTTGTAAACTCCAAAAATTCCGCTGCAAGAGGCCAGAATGCTTCTGGGTTATTGACATGTCTCTCTATCTCAGTGTATGATTTCTCGAATTTAGCAATCCTAAACAATTCACTATGAACTCTGCATTTTTCTAAAAAGTTCTTTGGGGAGAGAGCCCAATACCTGAAAATTGGATTCGGAATGTACATAGCTCTTGAAAGGTAATCTGTACAGGGGTTGGCATGCGCAAACTCTACGCCTTTTGCAAGGTAATAATAAACCCTGCGTGGCCGAATAAGACTACGCAAGATTTTTGTGCGATTAAACGCGTCACTGGTGCCTAATGTCCATGCGTCGCCCTTAGCAATTATGCTCGGATAGTTTTTTGCAAGTCTTAACCTAAAATTTTCCGCAATCTTGTATTTATCTAACAGTTGGATAAATGGGAAACTGAAGGTGTCCACCTGCCGGAAAATGCTTGGAATCGCTTTAATGTAAGATGCACTTTGCTCATGGATGATTTCGTTTGCCTGCACATAAAAAATGTAGTCACAGCGGCATCTAGCTCGAACTACATTGGTTACGTCGCTTAGTACGCTGGAATTTTTTTTGGTGGGCCATTGATCTTGGAAAACCTTGATTTTTGAGTTGAGGTCTGCGATTTTCCGTATTACTTCATAGGTTCCGTCTTCTGAGTATCCGTCGGATATTAGAAATTCGTCGCAAATTGGTAGCGCCGAAGAGATGGCTTCCACAAAGGGGTATCCCTGTTTTAGGACGTTTTTAACAACCATGAAACCCGAAATCATGTCTTCACATTTGCTTAAAGTTGTTTAAAAATCCTTGTGACGTTAACTTTGAAGCTCCCGCACCTAGTAGGCATAATTCAATAAACCAATAGTTAACGACTAACTACTTCATTTTTCATAGGCACATGTAAGTAGTAAAAGAAATGCGATCGGTAAATTTTATTACGTGTTGCTGTGAAGAGGCTGGGCTGTAGTGCTAAAACAAAGTTTCTGCAAAAAAATTCCACGTAACCGACACTATTTCTAAAAGAAAGTTTTAGCAATAAACAACGTGAAAAACCGTGTTAACGTGAACAAGTATGCAGAGAAAGCAGAAGATGGGGGTAATTAATGACTTTTCTTGTTAAGACTGCATCGATAAGGTGCTTGAATTTTTTTTTGAGTTAACACGTGATTCTTTGGGAAAAGGCTTCTGTTATTCTAATCATGAATTAGCCCGTGTTTACCAATGCAAAACGGACTATCCGCTTTTCTAGACAGGCGACATTTCCCTTGATCAATCCAGTAACTAGATTGACGCTGCACTGGCCGAATTCGAGAAGAACATACCTATGAGGTGGCGAATCTGGTTTGGAACCGTAGGTTCGATGAAGCAAATCAGGAATCAACCTATGAAATAGCGGATTTTTTGAGTGCTTAGGGTTTTCAGACCAAAAAGTAACCTAAAGAAAAATTTGCCATGACAAAAGGGTAAATTCCTTCGGTAACTTATTTTTCTTTTATTAGGCCTTCGACGTAAGCCCAAATCTGTTTCTCGAAACCTTCAGGAGTTAAAACCGAAATTTTATCCCACAGTTCCTTACGTTTAATTTCCCAAACGTTTTGGGTTTCCATGTTTTTGACGATTTTCTCTTTTAGATCCTCGTAAGCAGTCCAGCGGTACTCTTCGGGGATGAATTCTTTCATGCCGCCGCTGTTATGTACAAGTGTGACGCATCCGCTGGCCAAGCCTTCAACTGGGGCGATTCCGAAGTGTTCGCCTTCCATAAGATGCACGTAGATGTGGCTGTCGCGGAGAAGATCTAACAGTTCGGGTCCGGGCAGATTAGTTTTGAGTTTGTAGTTTTGGGGTAGTTTCTGTTGGAAGATGTTGAACCAGGGTTTTTCTGCTTCAATTAAGCCTCCTACGCTCACGAATTCGAATTGGGGCAAATCCGCTGCCAGCCTCTTTAGAATTTCGTGGCGTTTGACGGGGATAAAGCGGGCAACGTAAATCACTCTTTTCTTGCGTTCCACCAGTGGTTTGCTGCTCCAGAACTTAGCTAAATTCACAGGTGGGTAAACCACTATGGGCTCTTTTGCGCCGTGGCTTTGCCAGAGCTGTATCATGGTTTCTTTGGTGTAGTTGCTGTTGCAGAAAACCAAATCTAACTTGTTAATCCCCTGTTCCACCCACCGCTTAAACAGCCACAAATACAGCCTTCTTTTAGCGGTGCTTCTATCGTAGTCAAAATGGATTTCTGGAAAATGTACATAGGCAATGTTTTTTTTGGCTTTGTTTAGGAAAACTGGTTCAAAAGGCGAACTGGATTGTGTTGAGAAGAGGTAGTCGTAGTCGAGTTCGTTTCGGTATTTTTTGAGTAGTTTAACGTAGTTGTGGTGACGCTTGTAAATAGTGAATGGTGGCTCTTCTTTTGTGCGTTTGCCTAATGAGTGGACTTTGACTTGTTTGGGGAATTCTTCGTCGACGATGTCTCGGTAGCGGCCTGCGTTGAAGTCAAATGTGAGCAACTCCACTTTTTGCCCATGGTTCACTAATGTTTTGATTACGTTATGGCAGACGCGTTCGCCACCGCCGTAAATGTCAAGGTAAGGGTGAACAACCAAGAACTTCGCCAAGGCTTTCAGTCTCTTCACTGTTAAGAATAAAATACCATCTTGCGACGTAGCTAAAGAAGTTTACTTATCCCCGCATTACCCTCATGCCAACACAAATATATAAACTGCCGCGAAAAGTGAGTCAGTAGTGGGATGACAATTCGGTGAAACAAAAAAACGTTGCCACAGAAAAAAAGTTAAAAGTTGTTTTTGCTGATCCCCCGTTTGGCAGGGAATCCAAAGGGGAAGCTGTGACGGAGTCACCCAACCTTGGCATCCTCTATATAATTGGTTACGCTCGAACCCGTCTGCCTGCTGTTGAATTTATTTATTTGGAGCCTTTTCTTTCCATTGATGAGCACCTTGCGCGGGTTAAGGAAATTCAGCCTGATGTTTACGCTTTCTCGTTTACGACACCTCGGCGGGAACTCTCCTATGAAATCCTCTCTAAAGTCAAGGGTCTGGGCTTGAACATGCTTATGGTGGCGGGCGGTGCTCACCCAACCATCGACCCCCAAGATGTTCTAAGTAACACTCCGGTCGAAGTCTGTATACTCGGCGAAGGGGAAGAAACCGCCACGGAACTCCTTCAAAAAATCCAAGCGGGTCAACCAATCACCGATGTTGTGGGCACAATTAACAAACAAAAAAACAACGGCGTCCGACCATTGCTTAAAGATTTGGACTTTTTCCCTGCTTGGGACCTCATTGACTTTGAAGACTACGACATTGCCGTGAGCAGAAAGAAGCGCATGGCATATCTTCTTCCAATCCGCGGTTGCCCCAACTACTGCACGTACTGTTCTAACCCAGTGTGGAAACTGGAGAAGCCTTGGTTTCGGCAGCGATCTCCCAAAAATATAGCTGAAGAAGTAAACTACCTCTATAGCAGGGGTATTCGAGAAATCTACCTGCGCTCTGACACATTTAACGTGGATATCAAATGGTGCCTTGAAGTTTGTAGCGAAATCGAAAAGTTGCGCCTTAACGGAATGGCGTTCCAGTGCAACCTTCGAGCCGACAAATTAAATGATGAGTTAGCCCATAAACTTCAAGACATTAATGTGTGGCTTGTTCACATAGGGCTTGAATCCGCCAACGACCGCGTGCTTAAGGGTATAGGTAAGAACGTGACTCAAGCTGATAATGTTCGAACGATAGAGTTGCTAAAGAAATACCGCATCAAAGTATACGGGTTCTTGATGCTCTATAACGCTTGGGAAACTGATGGCAAACTCGAATACGAAACACCCGAAGAAGTCAACAACACCTTAGAATTCGCCAAGATGTGCCTCCGAGACAACCTCATAGAGTATATTTCATGGTCAATTACTAACCCTCTAATCGGCTCCAAACTCTACCACATCGCCCAAAAATATGGCATAGCAACGTACAACGTCAAAATTGGCAACTGCATGCACCTCCCCGGCATCGCTGAGGAGCAGATGGTTGAGCAAGTAAAGCAGGGTATGATTCTGCAGTTGCTAAACGGCATCCAAAAAGGAATGATTAACAAGAAGAGCCAGAAACGGGCAGTGCAGAAAGCTGTCAAAATCCTAAACATGTAACCCTTCCCAATTTTTGGGTTGACAAACTTTTTATCTGCTACGCAAAACATATTGGTTTATGCCAACATGCCGCGACGAAAAAATGAAAGTTGATTTTGTGGTTCCCTCCCGTGACGAAGCCAATCCAAAGTTGCTTCGCCAAATCAGGGATATGCCGTACGCGGGGCAAATCATAACCATCCATGAGAAACCGCTTAGCATTGCACGCAAACATGGGGTTTTATCTGCGGAGACGGAGTGGGTGGCGATGGTTGATGATGACATGTTGTTGCCGCCTGACTGGCTCAAAAAAGTGACCTCTGCAATAGCGCCCGGAGTGGGTGCAATAGGCACTGTAGCAGTGCACAAAAACCCGCATGCAGCAGCATATGAACGCATGGTCGGTATCGTGTACAATTTGAGTAAGCTCGACACTAACCCCCACATTAATAATATACTCATCCGCCGCAAACTTATGGAAAGTTACAACCCGCCCAAACTTTTCTTCGGAGAAGACCAGTTTTTCAAACGGTATGTGCAAAAAACTGGCTTCAAATGGATGGTTTTGCCCTTTCTGGGTGCAACACATCTTGGTACATCAAAGAACTATTTGACAATCGGAATTTCGTATCGACGTTATGGGCACTTCGGATTTTACAAGTTGGCTCGGAGGATGGTTGCAAGGTTCCTCTTCACGCCGTTTGCAGCTCTATCAAACTCAAGTTTTGGCACGTTCTGGTATCTGACTAAAATTAACGTAGAGTTCCTCGCAGGTTTTGCCAAAGAGATAGTACTGGAAAAACTGTAGTTGGGTATAACAATAGTCGGTTCTGTTTTTGATTTTTTGTTGCTGTCACTTGGACAACAAAAAGAGTGCAGTCTACAGGCGCTTAAATTTACTAAATAGGCAAGTAAAGAAATTAGATTATTACTTTACGATTTCTCGTTTCTTCCAGCGCAGGTTTTTGCCTTTGCATTTTCTGCATTTTACCGCTGTTTTAGCGTTGCGTACGCCGCAGTCTCTGCAGATTTTCATATAGAGCCTGTGTTGTTGCGCTATGGTTTTCTTAACCGGGTCTAATATTGGCATCTTGTTGTATCCTTCCGTTTTGCCTACGTCTTTGATGGTGGAGTATCAAATATACCTTTTTGTCTTATCTCCCAGTAATTTCCTCCATCTTTACTTGATAACTTCGATAGTGACATATGAGCGGGTATCTTCTATGCCATCTATGCCGTAGAGTTTCTTCAAGAAATCATCAAGGTTCTCACGTTCAACAATAATCAATGCGTCTACTTCGCCTGCTATACGGAACGCGCGTGAAACGCCCAGCTCGTGGATTTGCTGATAAACTTGGATGCGTTTTATTGGTGAAACCTTGAGAAGTATAAACGCTGGTGTAGTGGATACTCCTAGCGCACTCAAGCCCTTTTCTGTGACATCTATGAAGCCTCTGCCTGTTCGGATGTACCCGCGGTTCTTGAGTTTACGTAGATGAACATTTAATGCTTGCCTACTTACGCCTAGTTGGTCTGATAACTCGTCTTGTTTTACTCTGAGTGTGTAGGTGTTTGTGGATTTCCCATTTTCATAGAGGGTTTTTAAGAGTTGAATTGAACGTTTTGTTAATGGTTCCAATATAGTCACTTTTGTTGATGTTTGATAGGTTAAACCTTTACAATATAGCGGGGGTCCTTAAGAATTTGATCTTTCTGTCGCAAGGGGCGGCTTCGCAGAAAGGTCAATGCAGCAGTGCTGGATTCAGAGTTGTCTTGTTTAGACCTTCTCGTTGGAACATTATCGGTATACCACAACCTATTTATGTCGAAAAAAGGTAGTGAAGCCACCAAAAAGTAAACAAGGAGTGAAGCGGAACCGTGACGGAAACCATCAGTGCGGTCTTAATCGGGAAAAAACCCATAATGAATTATGTCCTTGCATGCATCACATTCTTCCATGGCGGAGCAAAAGAAGTCAGCATAAAAGCACGCGGTAGATCTATCAGCAGAGCCATTGATGTGGCTGAAGTTGTCAGGCATAGGTTCCTTCCCGACGCTAAAATCAAAAGCATCAGTATTGGTACAGACCAATTCCTACCTTTGGATCAAGAGGAAGGTACTCAGGGCTCAACGAACGTCAGCACTATAGACATTACATTGATGCGCTAAATCATGGGTAAGTGAAACTCCTTCTTTGCAGGAAAACCGACTCACAAATGAAAACAGAACTATGTAGTTTCTGCCTCAAAAGTGGCATACTATGCCAAAAGTGTTCAGCTAAAGTGAAGGCTGGTGAAATCAGTGACCTAGATCTGAAAATCGCCCGTTTACTGATCAATTTAGAAGAAAAGTATCCTTCCCTGCAAAATGTTTGCTTCTATAGAGCAGTGGAAGTTGAAAAAACGTTAGCCATCCTAGTGGGACATGGAGATGTTCCTAAACTTTTAGGTTACGGCGGAAAAATTGTCAAAATCATCGGTGACGAAACAAACAAAAATGTGCGTGTTCTTGAATATGGGGTCGACGATCGTAAATTCCTTGAAGATCTCTTCGTACCCTTCAGCATTTTAACAATCAACACAATCTGGATTCCTGACGGAACAACTGAAACTCGGGTAATCCTTAAAAGAAAACGCGGTGCACAAATGCCAATGGACCTTAAAGCACTAAAGGAAATAGCAAGTAAAACACGTAAAATGTCCCTTCGCGTTGAAATCGCAGATTAAAAAGGTTGGCGAGCAGTATGAACTTGGACTCTATCGATGACTGGGTTAGAACTCATTATACCTCCCAAGTAGTTCCCGAACTCGACGGGCAAGACATCACTCTTTTTGGTTGGGTTCAAGAGGTCCGTGATTTGGGGGGGATCAGATTTATTATACTGCAAGACCGTGAAGGGACACTTCAAATAACTATACCCAAAAAACGCATAGCCCCCGACGTTTTGGCTAAATCCGATTTATTACAGAAACGCTTCAGCGTCGGAGTTATAGGTGTGGTTAAAAAAACCAACATGACCCCCCGCGGAATCGAAGTTATACCGCGAACAATAAAAGTTTTCAACATCGCAACCGAACAGCTGCCACTAGATATTACAGGTAAGACTCCTGCTAACATAGAAACTCGTTTAGATGCCCGGTCTCTTGATCTAACGCAATCCTCAAGCTTAAACACTTTCAAAATTCAACATATTGCTTTACAAGTTATACGTAGCTACCTCTTTGACAAGGGCTTTTTAGAAGCTCACAGTCCTCGCATCATCGCCTCTGCAACTGAAGGCGGTGCAGAACTTTTCTGCGTCGATTATTTTGGGCAAAAAGCATATCTTGCCCAAAGCCCCCAGCTCTATAAGGAAGAGTTAACGCTGAGTTTTGAGAAAGTTTTTGAGGTTGGTCCATTCTTCCGTGCAGAAGAATCCAACACAAGACGTCACCTTAGTGAATTCACCTCTATTGATATTGAAGAAGCGTTTGCCAATGCAGCCGATGTCATGGCTCTCCTTGAACAGGTTATTCATCACACATGTAGAGTGGTAAAAGAAAAATGCGCACCCGAACTCTCTGTTTTGGGTTACACATTTGAGGTTCCGCAGCTACCTTTTAAACGCTTAACCTACGACGAAATTCTGTCTGATCTAGAAGCTCAGGGTGTAACAATACCCTGGGGTGAAGATATACCCACTGAAGCCTTCCGTGTCCTGGGCAAATTGTATCCTTTTTTCTACTTCATAACTGATTGGCCTACCCACACCAAAACCTTCTACATTAAACCCCGCGTTGACAAACCGGAAGTTTGCGAGGGCTTTGATTTGATGTGGAGTTACATCGAATTGGTTTCGGGAGGAACAAGAATATCCGATAAAACCCAACTGATAGAGCGGCTAAAAGAAAAGGGTTTAAACCCGGATTCCTTTAAATGCCATCTGCAAGCCTACGATTACGGTATGCCCCCACACGCTGGCTGGGCAATCGGGCTTGAGCGGTTAACGATGATTTTGACCGGCAACAAAAATATTCGCGAAGTGACATTATACCCGCGAGACAGAGTCAGATTAACCCCATAGTTTGATAAAAAAACTGTCCAAATACAACTGTTCTATTAAATGAGCAAATGATTTTAGTTATAACACCGTGACTTAGCTGGGTTTATGCTGTCAATACTATAATTCATTGGCTGAACTGGGTTCAGCATGCTGAAAAATTTCGGTTTTCAGCAGGGAAATTGGTTTTTTAGTTGGTTTGAAAGAATGTGTTTATTGGCAATTTGAGCTCTCTTGTAACTTGGTTTTTTAGACCTTACTTTTAGCTTTTTAGCGGTCTTTTTAGCTTTCGGTTGAGTTTTTTTGCAGGAATTTAAAACTGAATTATCTTGTCAAGTGAGTTCTGAATTATACCCTTTGCTAAACGTCGAATTGGTATCTGAGCGATTAAAAGGTTGGTTATAGTACTTTTGCGAGCGTTTCCATGTTAAAAACAGTGCTTGCACAGCCATTCTTAATCAGCGGAATCCCCTGCCCGGCAACATGCATACTATCTAGTAGGTGGCTCATCATCTTCATTTCTTCTCCACACGCCACGCCGACTATGCCTTCATAGCGCTCGCTTTTTAGAATTTTTGGTATGCAGGAGCCACCAGGCAAAAGAAAAACGTCATAGCCCTTCTTTTTTGCGTATTCATCAGCCTTGTTAACCAAACAATCTTCAGAACAATGAGCACACACGTAGGATGGGATGTTCGCGTCGAAGGTTGCTTTACATCGGCTATCCATGTACTTACGGGAACAGTGTGGCAGAAAAAGCGCTCTCTTTTTAGTCTCCAGAAACTTGCCTCTCTCCATAATGTTAACCGCCTGTAAATCAAGCAGATCCTGAAGCAAAACAACCGCGTCAGAGAGGTTGAGTCCTGTTGCTTCTTGGATGCGAAAATTGATTATTAAATCGTTAGCTGCTTTAAGGAAGGTTTTATGCATGCCCTTCTGGTAACTGAGTAACGTGAGTTCTGTAAAGAAGAACCGCGGTACCTTGGATAGGTCGAAAGTAAATTTATAGGGCATAGTAGCATAAGCGTTTGTCATCCTTAAAAAAATAGCTGTCTATGTATCAAGATTCGAATTGATTACTCGTTTGCAAGTTATGTCCTAATATTTCTTTAATTTCCTGTAGATCTTGACGTAACCGTTTTACTTCGTGGTCCAAGTAGCTGGCTTTCGACTCAAAATCACTTTTTAGTTTGTTAATACCACTGTAAAATTCGGGCTCTGAGTTGAGCATTTCTATTTTATGGTGTAGATTAGTTACCAATTGCTTCAGGTCTAACTGTATCTGTTTGAGTTTAGCAACGTTAGACTCTATCGACAATTCTTTTGGAGGTATCGTTTCAAAATCCGTCATCGTTTATCCTCATCAAAAATGGGAAATGTTGTTTTAGATGCTTATCTGGAACATTAACCTCTCCACGAGTTCTTTATAGCGATTCCTAATAGTAACCTCAGTGACCTGTGCAATCTCAGCAATCTCTCTTTGCGTCTTTCGCTCGCCAGTCAACACTGATGCCACGTAGCTTGCTGCCGCCGCAATGCCTGTTGGTCCTCTGCCTGAGGTGAGTTTAAGTTCTTTAGCTGCGGCTAAGATTTTGTGCGCTATTTCTTCCACTTTGCCTTGCATTGTAAGTTGATTGGAGAATTTCGTGATGTACTGACTTGGTCGTAGTGGTGGAATGGAATAGTTGAGTTCTCGGATGAGGAAACGGTAACTCCGTCCAACCTCTTTTTTGTTAACGCTGGATGCTTGAGCGATTTCGTCAAGTGTTCTCGGTAAGCCGCATTGTCTGCATGCGAGATAAAGGGCTGCTGAAGTTACACCCTGGATTGATCTGCCGCGAATGAGACGTTCTTTTACGGCTTTTCGATATATCACTGAAGCCGTTTCCAGAATGTTTTTAGGCAAATTCAAGTTGTTGGATATCTTTGTGATTTCAGAGAGAGCAAACGCTAAGTTGCGCTCTGTTGCGTCTGAAACTCTGATGCGGCGCTGCCATTTCCGTAATCGGTAAACTTGCGCTTTCTGTCCAGGTGAAAGGCTCTTCCCATAGATATCTCGGTCATGCCAATCGATAGTAGTTGATAATCCTTTGTCGTGGATTGTGTATGTTAGGGGTGCGCCAACTCTAGTTCGTTTGGACCTTTGCTCGTCGTCGAAGGCCCGCCATTCTGGACCGCGATCAGCGAGTTTTTGTTGTACAACAACACCGCAGTCCATGCATACTATTTCGGCGGCTTCAGAATCATGCATAAGCCTAGCGCTACCGCATTCAGGGCAAACTCGCGTCTTATACGGTTCTACTCTGGTTGCGGCTTTGTCTTGATCTGTTTGTTCATGTAACTTGCTGTCTCTGATCATTCTCTCTTCTGCTCCGTTTCGTTTTCGAGAGAAGCAAGTACACCGGTTTATTCATTATTTTAATTGGTTCTTTACTGATTGGTTTAATCACTGCATAAGGAGCTGAGACTGGGCCAATAATATCAAAAACTTTACCGACGACGTTTAGGTTCTCATCGACAACTTCGGAGCCGATTTTCGGGGGATTTTCTGCTTTAACTATGGCGTTTCCTGAAGGAGACACATTTGTTATCCTGCCCAATCTTTGCAAACGCTTTTCCCCTCTCGAAAACATGTAGGAGACCGTGACTAGGGATTTAAAGCTTTCTGGATGATATATAAGGCGAAAGGACAAGTATGCAATTTCGTAGTCGAAAGATTATTAAATAGGAAGTGTGGATAAGACTGTGCCTTAAAAGGGTGAGGCTAAGAAATATGTCTAAACCATTCTATGTAAAATATGAAGTACCAAAAGAACTCGTAGATGCAGCCTATGAAGCCCTAACGATTGCTTCAAAAACAGGATCAGTTAGGAAAGGAACCAACGAAGCCACAAAAGCTGTAGAACGTTCCCAAGCAAAACTTGTTGCCATCGCTGAAGATGTTGACCCACCAGAAGTCATCGCACACTTACCACTACTCTGTGACGAAAGAAAAATTCCATACGTCTTTGTTCCAAGCAAAGAACAACTCGGTAAATCCATAGGTATTGACGTTCCATGCGCAGCAGCATGCATCTTGAGAGAAGGCGAAGCCGCAGGTTTAATCAAAGAAATTGTGACACGCATCGATCAGGTTAAACGAGGAACTCAGTAATGAGTAAAGACGCAGCCGACGATCTAATTCCTTCTGAAGTCATCCAAATCATCGGTCGCACAGGCGTTACAGGCGAAATAACACAGGTTCGCGTTCGCATTATGGACGGCAAAGATAAAGGCAGAATCATCACACGCAATGTTAAAGGACCAGTGCGCGTTCAAGATATCCTGATGCTGCGAGAAACCGAGCGCGAAGCCAAGAAAATCACGCGATAAAGACTGAAATGGAGAATTTGTCATGCCAAAACCGAGAAAATGTTCGTTCTGTGGTGCTGATTTCCCAGCTGGCACAGGCATGATGTACGTTAAAAACGACGGCTCAATCCTATGGTTCGATTCCAGTAAATGCAAGAAGAGCAGTTTAGCATTCAAACGTGATGCACGCAAGCTAAAGTGGACTCAGTACTTCGGTAAAGAAGAAAAAGGCAAAGGGTAAGCCCGCGTATTTCATCTTATGTTTTCCAACCCAATTTTTTCATCTTTGTTACTGCTCGCTTTTAGACTTAACATTTATCTATTATTTGTGCAACCAGTTTTTTAGGTCCAGGATTGCCCGCTGTTTTGGTGAAAAAGTAAGTCTTCGAATGGCTAAAACAGGGTAAAAAACAATTGACATGCGAAAAGGTCACCTCGACAGATAGATTTGGCATTTTTATATCAGGCCCAAATAAGTTGACGCTGAAAATAGTGAAGATTGAGTCTGGTCAACGGACTTTTATGATGGGCGTTTTTACTGCCTATGTGGTTGCTAAATGAGGCGGTTTGGCGTAATTTGCTTTTGCGAAATGTACTTGTTTGGTTGGTCAGTTTCAGCTGTTCACTGGTTATTTTTTCGTTTTTCGTAAAAAAAATATGTAAAACGTAAAACTTAAATATTCATTCAGCTATCCCTTCTTTCATCCGTAAAAGAAGGAATCTATATTGATAACATTCAGTGGCTGTTATACTGCTTTAATAACTCCAATGAACCAAAATCGTCACGTTGATTACGACGGACTAGCGCAACTGGTAGATTTTCAGGTAAAAAACGGCGTTAGCGGTCTCTTAGCCGTCGGTACAACCGGCGAAAGTCCCACCCTGTCTTGGGAGGAGCACAGCAAAGTCATCCAGCAAGTAAACGAAGACTCCGGCAAACGGTGTTTAACCATAGCTGGCACGGGTAGTAACTCCACAAAGGAAACCATTGAAGGCACAGAAAATGCCCAAAATGCAGGTGTAAAAGCCGTCTTGCTCGTTGACCCCTACTACAACGGGCCCAGTTCGTTGGAGATTCGCAGAGAATATATCGAACCCATCGCCCAGCAGTTCCCAGAAATCCAAGTTATCCCCTACATAATCCCTGGCAGAACAGGTACCCAGTTGCTTCCACAGGACTTAGCGGTTTTACATCATCAGTACCCAAATGTGAGCTGCGTGAAGGAAGCCACAGGCGACCTCAATAACGCGGAGTTAACACGTAAACTCTGCGGAGAGGACTTTGAGATTCTCAGCGGCGACGATGATAAAACATATTCAATGATGATTTCGCCGGACATCCAAGCGAATGGCACAATATCTGTCGTTTCCAACATTGCTCCCCGCGCAGTATCCGACATGATTCATTACTGTCTAGACGGCAACGAGGAATCCGCAAGCGTAATTGCCCAAGCCCTCAAGCCCCTCTTCGATATAGTCACAGTGAAGACACAGGAGCAAACTCCCTACGGACTCGTTGTCTGCAAAGCTCGAAACCCGCTTGCATGCAAGACAATCATGAATGTGTTGGGTATGCCTTCTGGTCCATGCAGGCAACCTCTGGGCAAAATGACCCGAGCAGGGATAGAAATCGCTCTGGTAAACACGCGCAAAGTCTTCGAATCAAACCCCCAAGTGTTAGAACCCATAGCTGAACATTTCAATGTCGACCTCAAAGATCGACTGTACAATGAGAAGTACCTTGAGGGACTATATTATGCTTAAGAGGATTGAGATAGACCCCAACAAGCCCACGCTTTGTGTAGCAGGAGCTGGGGGCAGAATGGGTGCTAAAATAATACAGGAAGCTCGAGAAAGAGGTATGGTTACTGTTGGAGCGGTTGAAACTGCCAATCACCCGCAGATAGGTCAAACCTTGTCCCAAATGGGTATAAGTCCCCAGGCAACAAAACTTGTTGGTCCGGACAAACTCTTAGATGCGGTTAATGATGCTGACGTTTACGTCAGTTTTGCTACACCCGCTGCAGAACTAGCTAATATTCCCATAGTCGCTAACATTGGAAAACCAATTGTATTAGGAACCACAGGCTTCACACCAGAACAGAACCAACAAATTATATCTGCAATGTCAGGCAAAGCGCCTGCGATATTCACTCCCAATTATTCTATAGGTGTGAATATTCTCTTCAAATTGCTTGAAACCCAACCATTTAAGGCATTTCCTCACGGCTATGATTTCAGCATAAATGAAATTCACCACATCGGCAAAAAAGATGCTCCAAGTGGTACAGCTAAAAAGCTAGGTGAAATTATTGCCACTATGCGGGGTTACACAAAAGCTGTTATGGGTCGAGAAGGTCTAAGTCCGCGTCAACCGCAAGAACTAGAAATCACCGCATTACGAGCGGGTGGTGTACCGGGAATACACGATATTATCATTGCAGGACCGAACGAAATTTTACGCATCGAACACACAGCTTTCTCCCGCGATGTTTTCGTAGATGGTGCAGTATACGCTGCGGAATGGCTTAGTAAACAAACAGAGCGTAAAATATACTCGATGGCTGATGTGTTAGGATTAACTTAACGAGGATAATCCACCATTAACTTTTTTATCAAGAAAAGGAATAGAGAATCTGTCAAAGGAAGAAATAGAAAATGTCGAATAAGCGCAAAGTCGCCATTTTAGGTGCAACTGGAGCTGTTGGACAACGGTACATTCAGCTCTTACAGGGACACCCATGGTTTGAGATATCGGTGGTTGCCGCTTCAGAGCGTAGCGCAGGAAAAAAATTCAAGGACGCCTGCACTTGGCTCATGGAGACGGATATGCCCAAAGAAATCGGTGAAATGCCAGTCGCTAACATAGATGTTAAGTCAGCGGAGAAGACAGCCGACTTTGACTTGGTGTTCACGTCGTTACCCGGCGGTTTGGCAGGTCCGGTGGAAGCACAATTCGGCGCCTTGTACCCTGTGTTCAGCAAAGCCAGTGCTCACCGCATGGAGAAAGATGTTCCTTTGATTATCCCGGAAATCAACCCTGACCACATCGAATTGGTTAAAGTTCAGCGGCAACTGCGCGGTTGGAAAGGCTTTATCTCGACTGACCCAAACTGTAGCACCATCCAAATGGCGATTACATTAAAGCCGCTTATGCAGTTCGGCTTAAGGCAGGTTATCGTTACCACGATGCAGGCTCTCAGCGGTGCTGGATACCCCGGAGTGGCTTCGCTTGATATAATTGACAACGTGGTTCCATTCATTTCAGGTGAAGAAGACAAGATGGAAGCGGAAGCGCTAAAGATACTGGGCACCTACACTGGTAAAGGTATAGCAAACGCTGATTTCACGCTTAGTGCAAGCTGCAACCGAGTCAACGTTAAAGACGGCCATTTAGAATCCATATTCGTGAAGCTAGATCAAGAGCCTTCGATTGAACAGATAGAAGATGCCTTCGAAGACTTCAAGGGTGCTCCACAATTGCTAAAGTTGCCTTCTGCACCAGCTAACCCCATAGTTGTTCGACATGAAAAGAACCGACCTCAACCACGCTATGATCGGGATTCAGGATGCGGCATGAGTGTCACAGTGGGCAGGATACGTAGGGATCCAATCTTGACTTTCAAGTACATGTGTCTTGGGCACAACACGGTGCGGGGAGCTGCAGGCGGCGGAATTCTAAGCGCAGAACTGTACGTGGTTAACGGGCTAGCTTAAAACAAACAGTCTTTAATATGCTAACTAAGACGATGATGCGGTATGGTTAAGAGAAAACTTCGTGAACCCCTGGAAGACCGAAAAGGCAGCCTATATTTTGACGGTTTCGCAGTTAAGGAATTAGCTGAAAAATACGATACGCCACTTTATGTGCTAAGCGAGAAACGTATCAGAGATAACTACAACAGACTCTACACAGCCCTAGTTAACAGCTACAAATACGTGCGCATCTACTATGCGGCCAAAGCCAACACTAACCTAACAGTGCTTCGGATTCTGCAATCGCAAGGGGCTTATCTCGATACTGTCAGCCCAGGCGAAGTGTTCATGGCGCTAAGCAGCGGCTTCACACCCGACCGCATCCTGTTCACAGGCACCAGCGTACGAAACGATGAACTCAAGATGTTAGCCGACGCCAACATCACCATAAATGTGGATTCACAATCCGAAATGGATAGGCTTCTAAAGATCTCGGTCCCACAAATCCTCTCCGTGCGAGTTAACCCGGAAGTAGGTGCTGGACACCACAGCCACTGCATCACTGCCGGTCCCGAATCCAAGTTTGGGCTCTGGGAAGAAGAAGTCATTCAAGCATATGCAATTGCTCAGAGGGCGCGGGTGGAGCGCTTCGGTATCCATATGCACATAGGCTCAGGTATATTGGATGTTGAGCCATATGTTTTGGCAGTGGAGAAGTTACTGAACATAGCCAAGCGAGTTCATGAAGAAGTAGGAATTAATTTTGAGTTTATCGACATAGGGGGCGGTTTTGGTGTGCCCTACAAGCCCGAAGATAATGAGTTGGACTTAGCAGAATTCTCCTCTAAAGTTGTGTCTATGTTTAAAAGCAAGATCAAGGAGTACGGTTTGGGTAAGCCGTTTCTGTTCGTTGAACCCGGTAGATATCTCGTTTGTGACGCCAGTATACTCTTAACAAGAGTTAACTCGGTTAAGGTGACACCTTGTCGCAAGTTTATCTGTGTTGACGCAGGTTTCAACACTTTAGCCCGCCCCATGATGTATGGCTCCTACCACCCAATCCTCGTTGCCAACAAACTCGGCGCAACGGACAAGGAAACCTACGATGTCGTGGGTCCAATCTGCGAGTCAGGTGATGCTTTAGCCAAAGACCGTGTGTTACCTCAGATTGAAGAGGATGATTTGTTGGCGGTCCTAAATGTTGGTGCTTACGGTTTCAGTATGAGTTCCCAGTACAATTCGCGTCCAAGAGCGGCGGAAGTGTTGATTCGCCAAGGTAATGCAATGCTGGTTCGTAACCGTGAGGAACTGGGCGATTTGATGTCAAGTCAGCGGGTGAAGAGTGAATCTTGATTCGGTTTTGGAAAATGCATGGTTTAGGCAACGACTATGTCGTAGTAGACAATAGGGCGCAACGAATCAGCAATGAACAGGCTTCGGAATTGGCAAAGAAAGTTTGTTTGAGGCGTTTTTCAGTTGGTGCAGACGGATTACTTCTAGTTTTCAATTCAGTTGTTGCCGATGTGAAAATGAGCATTTTTAACTCTGACGGCAGTGAAGCTGAAATGTGCGGTAACGGTATCCGATGCTTCGCTAAGTATTGCTACGAAAACGACATAATCTCTAAAAATGAGTTTACGGTTGAAACGCTTTCGGGCATAAAACACGTTTGGTTTACCTTCAAGGGCACTGAAGTGGTATCGGTTAAGGTGGACATGGCATCACCTAACTGGCAGCGCGCTTCGCTTCCGATGCTCGGAGAAGGTAACTGCATAAACGAGAACTTAGAGGTGGATGGAGAAACTTACAAAGTAACATGCCTCTCTGTTGGCAACCCTCACTGCGTTACCTTCGTTGACAATGTGGACGCTTTTCCAGTTCATTCTTTAGGTCCCCTAATTGAAAACCACAAGGTGTTCCCTAAAAGAACCAATGTAGGTTTCGTCCAAGTGCTAAACCGTACTGAACTTAAGGTGCGGGTTTGGGAACGCGGCTGTGGCGAAACTTTGGCCTGCGGAACTGGAACCTGTGCAGCTGTAGCGGTAGCCAACAAGCTAGGAAAAGTCGGAGAAAAAGTCACTGTTCACGTGCTTGGAGGCGACCTCCAAGTTGAAATCGCAGAAACGATGTTTCTGAGTGGAGCAGCGAAGAAAGTTTATGAAGGAACACTGTTCGAGGAAACATAAAATGACGATTGAATATGCAGAAAGAATCAAACGATTACCCCCATACCTGTTTGCTGAAATCGAAAAAACTATCAAAGAAAAGAAAGTACAAGGTATCGATTTGATTTCGCTCAGTATCGGCGACCCAGACTTACCTCCGCCGGCTTTCATCGTTGAAGCCCTCAAAGCGGAAGCGTCAAACCTGAAAAATCACAATTACTCTTTCAGTCAGGGCGAACCAGATTTTCGGGTTGCTGTGTCCCAATGGTACAAACACCGTTTCAACGTTGACATAGCTCAAGATGACGTTGTGGCGTTGCTGGGTTCTAAAGAAGGTATCGCAAACATTGCTCGGGCATTCGTTAACCCCGGCGAACATGTTTTGGTGCCTGACCCCGCCTATCCTGTGTATGCTAATGGTAGTACTATTCTCTCCGACGGTACTCCCGTTCCGTTGCCTTTGCTGGAGGAGAACGGTTTTCGCCCAGACTTCGAAGCTATAGATGCCCGACGCGTCAAAATGATGTTCATCAACTACCCCAATAACCCCACCGCTGCAATCGTTGACTACAAATGCCTAAAAGAAGCTGTGCAATTCGCTAAAGATAACAACATAATCCTTTGCTACGACAATGCATACTCCGAAATTACCTATGACGGTTACCGAGCACCAAGCATACTAGAAATAGATGGCGCCTTGGACGTTGCAATTGAGTTTAATTCACTGTCGAAAACATTCAACATGACGGGTGATCGGATTGGATTTGCCGTGGGAAACAAGCAACTTGTCGCGGGATTAGCCAAAGTAAAATCCCAAATTGACTCGGGCCCACCAGTGTATACCCAGAAAGTCGCCGTTAAAGCTTTAAGCACCTACACAAGCAACGAGGCGCCAGAATTCCTGAAACAAAACAACCAAACCTTGCAAGAGCGTCGTGACTTACTCGTTGGAACTCTCTGTAAAATCGGCTATTGCTGTGAGAAACCCAAAGCAACCTTCTACGTCTGGGTTAATTGCAAAGGAGACTCCATTCAATTCGCCAAAAAGCTGTTGGATGCTGGCGTGGCTATTACACCGGGTATCGGCTTTGGCAAGCATGGCGAGGGATATGCACGGATTACTTTTACACAGCCCAAAGAACGTATAGTGGAAGCCTGCAACCGAATAGCTCAGGCTTTTGAGTAAACGCTGTGGAAGCGTTTGAAAGTCCATCGCGCGTTTTATGGGTAAATTTTTTTCTTAATCTTTTTTGAGGTAGATTGTGCTGGTTGGGAACGCCATGTCTATACCCTCATGCTCAAACGCTTCTTTGATGTCAAAGTTGATACGCTGTTGAGTGTCTAGGTATTTTCCCCAATCTGCCGAGTTTACATAATAAATTACCAGAAATTTTAGACTGAAATCGCCGAACTCCGTGAAGTTAACGCGGTCTAAATCGGCTGTTTCAACTTTCTCAAAAATGTGTTTGATAATGGGTGGGATTTTTCTGAGTTTTTCCACTGATGTATCGTAGGTTACTCCGATGGTAAAGGTTACGCGTCTTTTTTCTAGTTTTCTAAAATTTCGAACACTGACCGTGGTGAGTTCTTTATTGGAGATAACGAGTTCTTCGCCTTGAAGTAGCTTGAGTCGAGTGGATTTTATTCCGATGTTTGTGACTGTACCGCTATAGTCGCCTACGACGATAAAGTCTCCGATTTCAAAGGGTCTGTCAAAGTAGATTGAGAAGGCGCTGAAGAAATCGCTTAAAGTGCTCTGTAGGGCAAACGCTATGGCAATGCCTCCGACTCCTAATCCGACAACTGCACCCGTGAGGTCAACGTTAAAAACGTAGAGTATGATGAGGATAGCGAAGACGAAGACTACTATCTGCACGATTTTTTTGAGTAGAAACAGTAGGTGGTGGTTGTTTTTTCCTTCTTTATGTACGGTTCGACTTGTGTACCAGTCTATCACGATGTTTGAGACTTTGGTGACGACAAAGGCGCCTAGCATGATTTGAAGTACTAAGAAGACTCCTGTTAGAGTGTCGTTGTATGGTTTAAGGATTGAGAGAGGTGATAGTGCGTATTCGATACCTAATATCACAATCATGATGATTATGATAGTTTTGATGGCGGCTAGTATGTCGTCGTCTTAAGTGTGGTTTCGGTTTTTTGTGTCCATCTGGAAACGTATCTGCTAATGACAATGTACAACCCCCACCCGATGAATGCAACGACTGCAAAAATTACTAATGACGATATGATTTCGCCATTTGCTAGGCTTGTTTGAAATATTTGTTTAAAGATTTGGGGTAAGGTAGCCATCTTGCGTTTGTTTTATTTCATTAAGATATTTAAATTTCTTGCCTAAACCACAGGAAACCTATATCCTTAATCAGATTTTCAATCACTTACAGAAAACATATTGACAATTCAACAAATGAATAAAAAGATAAAGAAATTAGCTGCTTTATTTGGCAGCTGCTTTTGCAAGTTTCTTTAAGATTTGTTCTTTGGCGATGGTATAGGCGATTGCATAGTCAAAAAGTCCGGCTGGCTCAGCGGTTGCACGTTTAATCATTTCCATCTCAGTCTTGATTTTTAGTTTGCCGATTGCTAATGCGCCGATGCCAAAAACACCTGGTTTCATTTCTTTGTCGTCATTTGGTCCTAATCCTTCTACACCGAGTGGTTTGATGGCGTTGATATCTCCGACGATTTTGCATTTTGGTGCTTGGTTTAGGTCTGCTGCTGAGAGTAACTGTATGCCTCCTGCCCCTGCGGCGAGGATGATTTCTGCATCTTTGACGGCTGCGGTTGTCTGCTCTGGCTTGGAGACTTCGACAACTTTGACTCTGGTTGCACCGCATTCTATGTTGATTTTGTCTGCGACGATTTGACCTTTAGCGAGTGAGCGTGAGCTGATGGTTACGTCTGCTTTTTCTGCGGCGTAGATTCGTGCGGCTGTTTGACCTACTGGTCCGGTGCCTGCGAGGACAGTGACTTTTTTGCCTTCCAATGTGCCCAAGCCTTTCTCCATGGATGCGCCGAAGGTTTTTGCAACTGCGGCTGCGGCTGTGGAGTATCCGCCTCTTGGATCAACTATGATGCTGTTTCCCCACGGGGCTGATTTCATTGCTTTTTGGGTAGCCGCGACGACTTTTTCGACTTCTTCAAAGTTGCTTCCATTAATGAAGACTTTGGTGTGTTTTGCGCCTTCGGGTCCGCGTGGGAAGAGTAGGTCAAAAACGATTTTTGGGGCATCTTCGCTTGTGACGTTTTCGTACTTGAATATCATGGAGTCGGGGAATACGTCTATGGCGACGAGCATGTCAAAGGGGCTACAGTATTTGTCTGTATCTAGAAAAACGAAAACTGTTTTGTATGTTGGTTGTGCCAAATTTGTTCACCTTTAACTTGTTTGTGATGCACTTTAATGATTTAAGAATTATCTACCTGTTTCTTTTCTTACCTATTTCAAGTTCGATTTATTGTGGTTGGTATCTTGTCACCCTAAAATCCGAATGCAAATTGGTACGGGCGCAAAATTTACCTACTGGATTACCCTAAATGGATTAGCATACGATTTTCCAACTAAATAAAAGAGTATAGTCACAACGAAGTAGTCGTTTTTCAAATGCTTCCAATATTGATTGCGACTCCTGATGTTCTTTTTCATTATGTGTTCGGAAAATTTAATTAAGATACAGTCAGTTTTAAAACTCAAACATTGGTGAAAGGTTTATGGCGATTAAAGTTGGAATTAACGGTTTTGGAAGAATCGGCAGGCTCCTATACCGAGCTGCGATTGAAAAAAACGCGAATATCGATTTTGTTGCAGTTAACGACTTAGCAGATGCAAAAGCCAACGCTCAACTACTAAAATACGATTCGGTTCACGGACGTTTTCCCGGAACCGTGGAAGTTCAAGGGAATGACCTAGTAGTTAACGGTAAAGTCCTCAAGTGCATCCAAGAAAGAGACCCTGCAAACCTGCCTTGGAAGCAACTAGGTGTTTACCTTGCCGTTGAAAGTACAGGCTTATTCACTAACCGCGAGGGTGCAACTAAACATCTTGCTGCAGGAGCTAAAAAAGTCTTAATCTCTGCGCCAGCCTCAAACCCAGATCGAACTATCGTGTTGGGTGTAAACGAAAACACATACGTCCCAGAGAAAGACAGTATCCTGAGTAATGCAAGCTGCACTACCAATGCGCTGGCACCCGTCAGTAAGGTTTTAGCCGATAATTTTGGCTTAGAAAAAGCGTTTATGACAACCTGCCACAGCTACACCAACGACCAGAAAGTCCAAGACCTTGTACACAAGGACCTCAGACGCGCAAGGGCTGCAGCCATCAACATCATCCCCACCAGTACTGGTGCAGCGAAAGCTATCGGTGAAGTTTTGCCTTCTTGTGCAGGCAAAATGAACGGTATGTCTCTGCGTGTTCCAACACCAGATGTATCTATCGTTGACTTAACTGCTATTTTAGGCAAAGAAGTCACTAAGCAAGAAATCAACGCTGCCATGAAGAAAGCCGCAGAAGGCGACCTCAAAGGTATCTTGCAGTACACCGAAGACCCTATTGTAAGCACTGATGTGTTGCATAGTGAATATAGCAGTGTTTTCGATGCAGGCTTAACCATGGTACTCGGCGAGAAAAGCAACTTTGTGAAAGTTTTCTCATGGTACGATAACGAGTGGGGCTTTAGCAACCGCATGATTGACTTCATCGAGCTCGTCGGCGCAAAAGCAGGATTGATGTAAGCGAGCAAGCTCAAATTATTCTTTTTTTCATTTTTTAGTATAGCGGCAAGTGTTGAGTGAGAGGACATGGTAAAGTACAAAACCTTAGATGATTTTGATGTCAAAAACAAAACTGTTCTGGTCCGAGTGGATTTTAATTCAGAAATCGACCCTCAAACCAAAAAAGTCGCCAGCGACGTGCGGATTCGAGCGCATGCTGAAACAACGCTCACAGAACTAGCTGAAAGGGGTGCCAAAATCGTTGTGCTGGCGCATCAGGGCCGGAAAGGAGACGCAGATTACACTTCACTTGAGAGTCATGTGGCGGTTCTGCAAGGTATCCTCAAATGTCCCGTGAAGTATGTTGACGACTTATTCGGCGACAAAGCCAAAGAAGCCATAAAAAACTTAAAGGCAGGAGAAATCTTGGTATTAGAGAACGTGCGGAGTTGGGATGGCGAAACCAAAAGCGGCGCACCAGAGCAACAATCCAAAAGTGAGTTGGTGCAGAATCTGGCGCCACTCGCCGATTTGTTTGTGAGCGACGCGTTTTCGGCTACGCATCGGGGACACGTTTCGATGGTTGGGTTCACAGCGGTTCTGCCTTCTGCGGCTGGACGCGTCATGGAGCGCGAACTCAAATCGCTTAACAAAATCGTGGAGACGCCTGAACATCCCTGCGTTTACGTTATGGGCGGTGCCAAAGCTGATGACAGCCTCGAAATCAGTAAATATGTGCTGGGCAACGGCGTAGCAGATTTCGTTTTGGTCGGCGGGGTAACTTCGCAGCTGTTCTTGACCGCGAAAGGTGTCAGCTTGGGAAAACCTGCAATGGATTTTCTTGTTAAAAAAGATTTGTTGCAGTTTGTGGATGGCATCAAGGCGTTGATGCTGCAGTTCGGTGACAAAATTGTTGTTCCAGTGGATGTTGCATTGAACTTTGGGGATAAACGCAAAGAAGTCGCAATAAGTACCCTGCCCACAGATTACCTAATCTATGACATAGGTCACCAGACCGTAGAGAGCTATGCGAAAATTATCTCTGAAGCTAAATCTATTGTGGTGAGCGGGCCCATGGGTGTTTATGAAAATCCTGAATTTTGCTATGGCACAAAAGGAGTCCTAGAAGCCATTACAGACAGCAAAGCGTTTAGCCTTGCAGGTGGCGGCAACACAATCGCAGCTATCCAAGAGTACGGCTTAACCAGCAAAATCGGCTACATTAGCACTGCGGGTGGAGCGCTAATCGAGTTTTTGATGGGTAAGAAGCTTCCGGGGGTTGTGGCGTTGGAGACGGCGGTGCAGTTCAAAAATATCTAATTTTTTTTATTTTATAAATGTAAAAAGTTTTTTTTATCAAAAGTCTTTTAGTCTTTTGGCTAACTATTTTTGTCTGCAGTCAGCAATTAACTGCTTGCTTACCTGGCTTTTGGGTTACTGATTATGGTTTTGTGCAGCTTCTTTCTTTCTAATACTATACAACGCGAACACAAGTGAAAGTACCATCACTAAAACAATAAACACAATTATTTCGACTACAAAAGTGATTGGGAAGCCGACGAAGTTGTGTTCTGCCTGTGCAGTTGCGGTTTCGCCTGCGGAGTTGTATGCGATTGCTCTAATGGTGTGGGCTCCTTGAGTATAGTTGCCAGTGTCAAAGTACCAGCTAAAAAGGTGATGATGTGTCGTTTTCTTCAAGGTGATCGTCTAAATAGAATTCGACATGGGTAACATCTGAGGACGCGGTGGTGTTGATTGTCCATTCGCCGTTGATATCGTTGCCCATGCAGTATCCGTTGTTTTTGTACCAGCTTAGGCTCAGGGTAGGAGCAGCTAAAACAGCCGCAAAAGATGAAAAAATCAAAACCGGGCAAATCAGGCAACAAGTGTGATATCCTTAAACTGCATCTTCAAACACTCCTTTGCAAAAAACTATAGAGCCTTATTTAAAGGCTAATTTAGGTTGAAAATTTGGATACCTCTCTTATATATGGACTAAAAAGGTGTAACCGCCTAAATGTTCGATTACTTTGCATTCATCAGGTGCAAACGCTTTAGTTGAAGTTACTGTATTTTTCTTTTTGCTATTGGTTTTTTGCCCCAATCAAGTTTGTAAGTGGGTAGAAAATATTCTCGGCAAGAAAAACGCTTAGATGGAAAGAATTTGGTTTAAGGTCTTCGAAATTATTAGGAGGTCTTTTGCTGTGTAGTCTGGTTTCTGTTTGCTCTCATATAGGTCTTTTAGGCTACTGAACTGAGAGGTCACGAACATGGTTTTTATTCCTGCATCTTTGGCACCTTTGATATCCTCTATGGGGCTGTCCCCGATGAACACTGCCTCCTGTGCTGTGACTTGGAGTCGGGTTAGGGCGTCTTTGAATATTTTGGGACTGGGTTTTCTCCATCCCACGTCCTCAGAGATAATGATTGCGTTAAAGTAGCGGTGTATGTCGACTTTTCTGAGGCTTTTGTGTATTACGGGGGCGTGGGTGAAGTTGCTGATTAAGCCAACACGGTACTGCTCCGTGATGCGCTGGAGGAGCAGTTTGGCGCCTTCTCGGAGCTCAAGTGTCTCGATGAAGTCCTGGAAGAAAACGTTTAACGCCGCCTTAACTCGCCCATCCTCCGATGTTACCTTAAAACCTAATTCGCACAGCGCCTCAGATACCCACACCGCATTAGTCACTTCCCTAAACTCCCCATAGCGGATTTTGCGGTACTTCTGATGTGCCACATTGTAGGCGTCCAAAAAAGTGTTTTTCTCCAAATCAAAGCCTTCCGCTACAAGTGCAGTGTACAGGTTGTGCTCAGAATCAGTCATGCTGTAACCTCTGCAATTAACCAAGGTGCCGATGTAATCAAAAATCACTGCTCTGCAAGTCATTTGAGGTTCACTTTTTCGTTGAGAGCGGCTTTCTTGATTTGCTCCATTGTCTCTCCAATGGTTGTGCCAAGCAGTTTTGATGGGTTGCCAATTGAAGATTCAACTTTTGTGTCGAAATCGATTGCCCCCAAATACTTTAATCCCAGCTGAATGGTCTCTTGCTTGATGGCGTGGGAGTTGTCTGCTTTCATGTTTTCTATAACACCAATTATGGGCATTTTTAATTCGCAGAGCAGCGTCACCTGCTTTTTAACAACTTCAAACGCCAAAAGTGACGGCGTCGTAACAATCAAAAACTCTATACGTCCAACCAGTCGCACCAAATCCAGGACAGAGTCGCTTATTCCGGGTGGCATGTCGATTATGAGAAAGTCAAGTTCCCCCCATTGCGTAACCGATAAAAGTTCGATTAGGGCGTTGGATACATCGATTCCCCTTAAGGGGGTAGCTTTGTCTCCGACGAAATAGACTAGTGACATATATTCTAATCCTTCCACTGTCGCAGGTACGATGCCTTTGTCTTCGGTGGGTTGAACCGTTTTTGGGATACCCAATATAATGTGGGTGGAGGGACCCGTAAAATCCACGTCAAAGAGACCGACTTTGTAGCCTTTCTTGGCAAGCGAGAGAGATAATGTGGTGGCAACCATGCTTTTGCCCACGCCGCCTTTACCGCTAGAAACCGCGATTATCCGCCTTGTTTTCTTTAAGCGCTCCGTTATCACGGTTGTACGCGGGTCAATCACTCAGTTTTAACTCCTTTTATATCCTCAAGCCAGACACCACGTCCGCTTGCGATTTCAAAGTCAGGACTGCCGCATTTAGGGCACTTAATGTAGGTGTGTGCAACTTCGGGGATGAAGTGGATTGCTTCAGCAGTGGCTTTATCGACTTTTTTGGAGTTGTACTGCCAAGTGGTTTCACAGACCCTGCATTTAAGCGTGGACTTAGCCTTCAAAATCCGAAATTTTGCCTTGACTAAAATTCCGTCTTTCATCTGTTTGAGTGCAAACCGCAGAATTGGTGCCTCCACCTGCTGAAGCTGCCCCACTCTAATGGTGACTTCTTTAACTGATTGCAGATGCTCCTTCTCAGCTATTTGCCTTGCAGAGGCGAGAATGCCTTCAGCTAGAGCCCATTCATGCATAAACTTATGATGCTCGTTGGCGCAATAAAAGAATATTGCAAAATAATGAATTTAATTTAAGTGACGTAAGTAACTTTGAATCGTCAAAGCGTAATTTTTTTTAGGTATCATGCGCGTAATCATCTTTCGTAATACTTTGTTTTTCTAACATGCACACTATTAATCGCCCAGAAATCATGCTCTCCGGTGCAACCCACGTCGACTCCGAGGGGAACATAACCAACGAGCAAACACGGCAACTAACATTTTCGCTTTTGGGAACGTTGATGGCACGGACAATAAGCTCCAAACTAAATCTCAGTAATTCATAACATCGGTACAAAGCCTTAAAATGGTTAGTCCCTAAGTTGATGATTGGCGAATCCCTGATGAGAGTTATAGCTGATCTGCATATTCACGGTCGATACAGCCGCGCAACCAGCGAACAAATGAATATACCAAAAATTGCGAAATACGCAAAAATCAAAGGTCTCAATTTGGTGGGTACAGGTGATTTTACTCACCCACAATGGCTCAAAGAAATAAAAGAAACTTTGACGGCGGAGCAGGATACAGGGCTCCTCAAATTGGCCAACGCCGATTCGCCTGTGCATTTTATGCTTCAAACCGAGGTTTGCACGATTTTCGACTACAAGGGTGAATCCAAAAAAGTCCACCACGTCATTTTAACTCCCAGCTTAGAGATGGCTGAGCAGATTAATGAGTGTCTCAAAAGTTCCGGCGATTTATCCGCGGATGGGCGACCAATCCTTGACGCCACCGCACCCCAAATAGTCGAAGAAGTCATGGCCGTCAGCGGGGACAACATGGTTTTTCCAGCGCATGTTTGGACGCCCTGGTTCAGTATGTTTGGCGCGTTTAGCGGTTTCGACACAATCGAGGACTGTTACCAAGATATGGTCAAACACATTCACGCTCTCGAAACAGGTCTCTCATCTGACCCCGCTATGAACTGGCGCCTTAGCAAACTCGATCACTACGGCTTGGTTTCAAACAGTGATTGTCACAGTTTTTGGCCCTGGCGTATTGGCAGAGAAGCCAACGTTTTTGAGTTCAAAAATTTTACATACAAAGAAGTTACCGATGCCATAAGTCAAAACGATCCTACCCGATTTAAATTCACCATCGAAACGGACCCAGCCTATGGCAAATACCACTGGACAGGGCACCGGAACTGCAAAATTTCCCTCTCACCAGAGGAAGCTATTAAATTCGGCAACATCTGCCCTGTCTGTCGACGTAAACTCACCAAAGGCGTAGAGCAGAGGGTAGAGGAACTCGCTGACAGACCCGCAGATTATAAAAGGGAAGATGCGCCAGGTTTTATGCGGTTGCTTCCGCTCTCAGAAATTATCGCGGCGGTGCTTGGAACCAATTCGCCAGCCATACAAGCGGTCTGGAAGGTATATAATTTATTTTTGGAGCGGTTCGGTGATGAATACAGTGTTCTGATGGATGCGTCGTTGGATGAGATGACTCAGGTTGTGGATGCTCCGTTTGCGCAAGCGGTTATGAAGGTGCGGGATGGATCTGCCAAGGTGACGCCTGGATACGACGGCGTGTATGGACAACTGGTTTTGGGTGTTGATTCACCCAAAATTAATCTCAAGCATAGGTTGTCACCTGCGCCTCGAGTGCAGCAGCGCAGCATGAGCGACTTCTGGTAGGACGTATAAAGAATTCACGGTATGCTCTCGAGGTATGCTGCGTCAGCGGCTGGTTAACCCGGATTTGATTGGTGTTGGTTAAGCGTTATTAAGTGCGCAGCTGTCAATAAAAGAACTAATTAGCCGCTAACTGTTCTTTTCGTCTAAAATTTTAATAAAAGTTGCTTTTGTACCTCGAAGGTGGTTAACTCCAACGGATAGATAATGGAAGAATCAAAGTGGGTTAAAGCTTATTGTTGCATCCTTCATCAAGTAATTAACCGCTTGGACACAACCGTTTTATGCATAAGCAAAATTCTAGCTACCCGAGGACTGCAAGTTTTTGAAAGAGCTTCTAACAAAAGTAACTGACACTGCAATAGCCAAACTGGGTGCACAGTATGCTGAAGCCCGAGCGCAACGGTTCACTAAAACCATGTTGACGCTCAAAGAGGAGCGTGTGGAAGCCGCGAAGCAAGGGATAGAGAACGGTATTGCCATCCGGGTATTGGTTAACGGGGCGTGGGGTTTTGCTTCTGTAGGCTCGTTGGATGAGGCTATTTTGGAGGTTGCGATTTCAGACGCCTGCAAAATGGCGAAATTAGCTAGTGAAAGACTTAAAACTCCTATTAAACTTGCAGCAGCAAAAATAGTGGACGCCCGAGTAGTGGCAAAACCCAAAAAGAATCCTTCGGACATCTCAATGGAGGATAAAATCAAGACCGCTCTAACCGTCAACAAAACCAGCTTGGGTTTTGACGGTCGGATCAAGAGCTGCGGGATAGATTACATGGATTTGATGGGCAACAGTTTTTTTGTTAACAGCGAAGGCACACGCATAGAGCAGGACAAGCTCTATGTGTGGGCACGCATAACTGCGTCAGCGCAGAGTGAGGGTATTTTCACGTTTAGTCGCGAAGAAATCGGTTCCACCAATGGCTATGAACTTTTCGATGAGCAAATCCCGGAGGAACTGGGGCAAAAAGTTGCAAAACGCGCAATTGAACAAATTAAAGCAAAATCTCCCAAGGGTGGCAAATTCCCCGCTGTGCTTGGCCCCAACGTTGTTGGCGTGTTTGTACATGAAGCCTTTGGGCACCTTGCCGAAGCAGACCTTGCCCTTTCAGGTGGCTTATTGGCCAGTAATATGGGAAAAAAACTCGGCTCTGATATGGTTACATTCTACGACGACGGCACAATCGATGGCTCTTTTGGTGCGTTCAAATACGATGATGAAGGTGTCGCTACCCACAAAACTCTCCTCATAAAAGACGGCGTCGTCTCAGGTTTGATGCATAATCGCGAAACCGCCCAGAAATTCGGCGTAGAACCCACAGGTAACGCACGTGCCGAGGACTTCCGTGTGGAACCCATAATCCGCATGCGATGTACCTATATGAAGCCCAGAGACCAAACAATTGATGAACTAATAGAGGGCATTAAATTAGGCTATTTCTTCAAAAGCTTCCGTGGGGGACAAGCCAGTCTTGACGGTACCTTCCAGGTGGGCATACAGGAAGGTTACGAAATCGTTAACGGTGAAATAGGTGCACCTGTTCGCAACGCTTCCATAAGTGGCAACACATTGGAAACCCTGCATAAAGTGGATGGTGTGGGCAAAGACTTTGCTCTCGACCCCGGTAGATGTGGGAAGGGGCAAACAGCGTTTATCTGTGATGGTGGACCGCACATAAGCTTGAGTGAGGTGATTGTCGGTGGCAGTGCTTGAAAAAAATGCTCTAATTAACATAGCTGAAGGCGCGGTTAAAGCAGCACTCAAGTTGGGCGCCGCCGAAGTCGAAGCCTATGTCTACGAAGGACAAGCTACAAATATCGGCATCGAACTTGGGCAAATCAGCAAAACCAACCGCGTTATTGACCGCGGCTTAGGAATACGAGTAGCCTCAGATAAAGCCATAGGATTCGCCTACACCAACATCTTGAACGATGCAGCAGCAATTGAAAACGTTGCTATTAGTGCTTTGAGTGCGGCGAAGGCAAGCAAGTCTGACCCTGACTGGAGAGGCCTTCCGCAAAAGAAGCCGTATTTTTCTACAGAAGGGACGTTTGATAAAAAAATCGTTAACTTAAGCCCTGAAGACCTCGTTAAGGTTACGGCTACTATGCTTGACGCTGCTGGAGAAGTTGATAAACGGGTTTTTGCAATCGAGGGTGGAGTCGGCAGCGGATACGTTGCTAACGTCATCGCAAACTCGAATGGCGTCTTAGCCTTCGACCGTGGTACAATGGTAGAGTGTAGCTTAGCCGCGATAGCAAAAGAAGATGGTGTAGTTACGCCTGTATGCTTTGAATTTAACGCTAAAAGGGACTATAGCCTCGACTCCGCAAGGGTAGGCAGGGAAGCAGCGAAGTTGGCGGTTTCAGCCCTAAAACCCAAAACCGTCGAAACTAAAACCACAAAAGTAATCCTCACTCAATTCGCACTGCAGGATCTTTTTGCTTACACACTTATGGGTGCTATCAAAGCTGACAGCGTGGAACGAAACCAGTCCCCTTTCAAGGGTAAACTTGGCGAGCAGGTTGCTTCCGAAAATCTCACAATTTACGATGACGGTTTATACCCCAAGGGGCTGCGAACCTCTGCCTTCGATGACGAAGGTGTCCCACACCAGAAAACCTCTGTCATCGAAAAGGGTATCCTTAAAGACTTCCTATATGACAACTACTCAGCAAGGAAAGTTGGTAAAGAGAGCACAGGCAACGCGTCCAGATCAGGATACCTCTCAACTCCTGGAATCGGCACCACAAACTTCCATATTATGCCTGGCGAAAAAACCTCCACGCAGATATTATCTGAAGTGGCTGATGGCTTACTTGTGTATTATTTGCAGGGGGCGCATAGTAGTAACCCTGTTAGCGGCGAATTTTCCGTCGTAGCAACTCCGGCTTGGAAAATTAGAAAGGGTGAACTCAGTCACTCCTGTCGAGGAGTAATGTTGGTAGGGAACATATTCGAGTTGCTTAAAAACATCAGTATTGTGGCCTGCAACGAGAGGCAGATGGGCTCGATTATTGCTCCGTGGGTTATTGCGGATAATGTGCGAATGATTGGCAAATAGCCACACTGCTAGAAATAGGAAGACTGGTAGGTAGGTTAGGGTTCCACAATCATCGCAGAAGTGGTCTATCCCCTGTTTTGGACGTTCAAGCCCAAAAACTCTTGGAGTACTCACCTAAGACGCCTTCGTATATGCGCTTGGTTTGCTGAGCAATCTTCTCCCAATCATATTTCTCTTGCACACGCTTGTAAGCGTTATTTCGGATACGCATAGCATAATTTTCGTCACTCAGCACCTTTGTTATGCCCCATGCCAACGAATCAGGATTATTTGGATAAACCTTCACGCCTGTTACATCGTGCTCGATGATTTCTGATAAGCCACCTGTGTCCGAAGCCACCACTGGGCTCTTCGCTGCCATTGCCTCCAATGCCACTATGCCGAAGGGTTCAAACAGAGAGGGTACAACTGATGCGTCTGAGCATCTCTGTAGTCTAAGAAGCGTCGCCTCATCTAGGAAGCCTTCAAAGAGAACTTTATGTTCCAACCCCATGCTCCGTACGATGTTGAGGAGTTGTTCTTTCATGTAGCCGCTGCCGACGATTATGAATTTAGCGTTAACTTTGTTGAGTATCTTTGGGACTGCGTTGATGAGTACATGAATGCCTTTCTCGTATACTCAGGCGCCCGACGTAGAGAACGATTTTTTCTTCTGGTAAAGCGAATTTGCAGCGGAAGTCTGCACAATCTGTTTTTATTCCGTCGTAGCAGTGGGTGTTGACGCCGTTGGGTACCATAACCAGTTTGTCGTTTGGCAACCCGAACACGTAGCGGACATGCGAAATCATGTAGTCGCTGCAGCAGATTACTTTCCATGCCTCGTAGGTTAGCCATGCTTCGGTTTCATGAATCATCTTCTCAGCGGTCGTGTGCAAGCCGTCGCGCCTACCCATTTCGGTTGAATGCATAGTTACCAGCAAGGGTTTTCTGAAGATGTGTTTTAGTCCGATGCCAGCGTTTGCCACGAGCCAATCGTGGGCATGTATGACGTCGATTTTTTTGCTGATTTTCTTCATTAACGCAGCAGTTTCCTTTTGCATGTTCATGTTCATGAGGTAAACCCATGTGGCAAAGTCAGGTGAGGGGTTTTTGTAGGAATCGATGCGGTAAACATCCACGCCGTCTATGACTTCATGTGCGGGGGCGCCTGGAAAGTCGCAGGTAATTACATAAACTTTGACGTCTTGTTTGGCTAAGTGTTTGGATAGGAAGTAGACATGCGGTGATATGCCTCCGATGACTCTGGGAGGGTACTCCCAACTAAGCATCATTACTGATAATTTATTTTGCATGTTTTTCTATCTCCCAACGCTTCCGTATAATTTTAGAACTTCTTCTATGCATGTGCCAGAGTCTACTGGGATAACCACTATTTTTTCTGCAGGTACCTTGTAGATTCGGGCGATTTCCTCTTTCATCCACTCCGATTTGACGCTTATTCTGTTGGCTTCATAAAAGCCTAGCCATTCGATGCTTTTGATAGCCAAGTTATACGATGAATTCGCTGTTGGAGAGCGATGATCTTCTAAACTTTCAACAGAAAAAACAAAGGGGATTCCAAGCCCGTTTTTTAGGTTGACCGCCGCGGGAATAAAGTGCCAATCAAAAACGTCGATTAAATCAATTTTTTTGCCCGCGTCATAGTAGATGTTGGCTGCTGCTCTTTCAATCTCCTGATTTAAGGTAAGTACCCATGTTAAGACGCCTATGTGAGTTTTCACAGGGTTGGTTACGCGCATGGTTTTTACGCCGCTTGGCTCCTTCGTTTCACCTGTAATGCGATCATCATAGGTGACTACGTTAACATCTACTTTCTTTTCTATAAGCTGGGTTGTTAGGGCTTTAACGTATCCAGAGAGTTGACCTACCACCCTAGGCGGATACTCCCAAGACAAAACGATGGTGCGCAGCATGTTTTCACTACGTAAAGAGCGAGCAGACTTTGATTATTCCTCTACCATTGAGATAGTACCGTTTCTTGCCTTCATTGTCAATGAAGCTTTCGGCAAACCCCTCTGACTTATAGCGATCTAGGATATTTTCAATTTCGTGGGGTTCTTTCTGCAACAGCCTTGCTACCTCTTCGCCTCGTCTTGCCAAATCAGCCGCCGTGGCGCATAGATTGTGCAAAGTCTGCAAAACCTTGTCTGGAAACGGAAGCTCTTCTCTCAAACTCTTTACACCGTGCTGCCAAATAGTAGGTCAAATTGTCTTATAAACGCATATGAGAAAGACACTGGTTACGAGAGCTGGATTGCATCATGCACCTGTTTGCTTAGGACTGCGAAGCGCTTATTTGCGACGGCATCAAGTTCCTCTCGGAGTTTTTCACAATTCAACGTTGAAATCTTCAGTGCTTTGATGCTGTCTGCAAGTTTTGCATCTTTCAAAGAAAATCTTGCCCAGCTTTCGAAATCTCCGTTGCCCAAATGGAACTCGATGGCTTTGGAATCAACATCTTTGAGCGCGGTTATAAATCCCTTAAGGCTCCAAGCCATAGTGCCTGTATAGTAGTCTTTTCCAACGTCTGTGTAGAACATGAACGGTTCATTCGCCGTTAAGATTCTTAAACGCAACCGCGCCTCGAAGTCGTTTAATAGCGCCTGCGCCGCCACGAAGGCATCCATAGGCGACTCGTAGGGGCTAAAGTATGAGTGGACTTCGCCTGGTCCTCCTCCTGCTGTGAACATGTAGTAGAGATGGTCGCTGGTTTGAAAATCCCTCCATAGCCTCAGAAATTCCTCGTCCCCAGCTTCTAAAACTAGTGGTTCGAGCCTGCGCAGAGTAGTATAGTATGCCCACTGCATAACATTGCCAAGCCAGCCTGATTGGTCCCGCTGGATATCTGCCCATGAAACTGTGCCTTCCGATTCAGGAACATCTACTTCTCCTGCGGACGAATGCTTACTGACCACTTCAGAAGGCGTTAACATCTGCAAATGGTCAAACTTGAGGATTTCGTCGGGTAGATGCTGGAGGAAGCTGTGGATGCCTGTTTCGGGCCAGTGGTGTTCGCCGAAGGTTTCGTAGTCTGGAAAGATGTTTATGCATTCGCCCTTGGTTGTCGCTAGCCAGTCTGCATATTTTGGGGCTGTTAGGGGCCATTCAGGCCACCACCTTGCTGAAAAGCGGAAGCCTATGTCATCAGTTAACTTGTAGTTACGCAATAGAACACGGATTTTTTTGGCTCCCTTGGGCGTATATATGTAGTTGGGGGATTTTTCGCCAAGGATTTTCTCAATGCCTTCCGTGTAGATGCCTTTATAACCCATGTCTTCAACGGTTTTGGCGATTGTGTTATTGTAGAGAAGTTCAGTGTTCTCAAAAACTGTGGGAGTGTAACTCAGTAGGTCTTTGACTGTTTGTTTGTGCATTTGGGCTTGAGCTATGAACTCTTCCTTTTCGGGATAGAGGCTAGCGATGGAGTGATAGTATGTTTGATTTAGAAATTCCGTGCGACCAGTCTCGGCAAGTTGCCGGAAACTCTCAAGCAGGTCTTTGTCGAACATCTCGCATTGTTCAAGGAAAACCCCTGAGACGCTAAACGAGAACTTTGTTTGTTTGTTGCTGCGTTTATGTTGGTCTATGACGTCGAGGATGATTTGGTTTGAGGGAAAATAGCATTTGCGTGCGGCACGCTTGAAGATTTCTTTGTCTACTTCGGTATCAAAGTAGTAGTTGAACAGTTCCTCTTTGGTTTGGCGCTTGAAATTTTTTCCTTCCCAGAACAGGTTTCTTCTCAGCCTATGTGGTTGGTGTACCTCGAAGACAAACACAATATCGGTCATTATACCATTCTTCCTTAACCAAACAAATACAGAAGCTACGCGTATTTCTAATTTATGTTCTTGCAAGGAACTATCATGTATCATCTTTTTTCGATGATTGTAATTGAAAAAGTTTTAATGTCTATCTTTTGCTATGTTATTGAGCGGTTGAGAAGCGTGCCTGACGGTAAGGAAGAAATCTACTCCATCATGTTCAGTTCGCTTAAGCATCCTGCACGCCGAAAAATTCTGCGCATACTCGCCGATAAACCGCTGGTTTTCACAGAAATGCTAGAGTTACTAGGAATCTCCAGTTCTAACCTAACATATCATCTTGAAAATCTCGGCGAACTGATCTCCAAAGACGAGATGGGTGTGTATAGGCTTTCAACTTTTGGGCGAGCGGCGGTAGGAACAATGAAGATTGTGGAGGAAGCCCCCCCGGTTCAACCCAAAAAAGGTAACCGTGCAACTCGAAGGTGGCAGTTAATCACTGGGGTTCTGCTCATTAGCTTAATCGTCTGCGCTGGCTTTGCCACTATAGGATTTGGTACATTATACCAAGTCAGGGGGGATCTATACAACTTGCGGTCAGATTATACTCAACTGCTTTCTTGGACTAGCACCACTGACGATGCGATAGATTTTCTTCACAATGTAGTTCAGTTAGATACGACAAAATATCAAGCGACTCTGTTGAGCCGAACTGTGGAAACACGAAAGGATTTAGGCGGAGTAGCTGAGGAGGTAATGCGTTATTCTCTAACGGGCATTGACGACTCTGGTGCTGCAAGCAAATTAAGTGTTCTTTTCCGTTTTCGCAACTGCGAATTTTCAAGATACCAGCTCACTGTTGAAGACGGTTCGCCTATCTACGCTGAGGCCCAATCGCCATTCGTATTGGATGCCGCGAAGAATATCGTTGAGAGATTACAGACTTACGAAAACAGTGGGTATTTGGTAAACATGAGTCGACTAATTTCCTTAGTTAACACATCTGAAAACATGGAAATCAAAGAGGGCAACATCAAACTTAACGCAACTGTTTCTGGTTCTGATGCAGAAATAATAATGTCCTACACTGAAAACGGTGTAGATTTTTCACCTAAAAGTTTAGATTTAGTTCTTGAAGACTGCACCTTAAAGCAGCTTACTGACGGTTGGAGAGTATTCACTATTGGAAGTACTGATGTACGGATTTCAAACGAACGTGCAGTGACATTAGCTAAGAGTGCTCTCACCGGCTACCAATGGGCATACAATGGAGTAGTAGTTTCAAGTTTCCTATTCAATCCTGAACCAGCATCGATTATTTTCCACCCAACCACTAAAGACGACATAGCACTCTTTCCTCAATGGACCGTTACATTCTATCTTGACAAAGTATATGCTGGCAACGTATACATGATTTCAGTTGCAATTTGGGCAAACACCGGAGAAGTCGCAACGATACAACCTCTTAACAGCCCACAAACATTCAGCAGCTAAATACACCCTTTTCCTTCAGAATAATTACGGATATTGGGTGTGAGAGACCTTGTCGTTCTCAAAATCTTCTTTTTGACTTCTAATATTGGGGTATCGGTCAGAGAATTGCGGGTTCCTTGAGGTTGATGTGGGAAAAATTTTATATGAACAGCTGTCGACTACTCAGATATGGCTCCTAAAAATAGGAAAAAGCGAATTCAGAAAAAACCGCAAAAAAATAATTCTAACAAGACAACTTGGGTTGCAATAGGGGCGATAGCTATTGTCGTAATAGTTTTTGGGGCATTAGCTGCGTCTGGGTTATTGGGCAACCAATCAGAAATAGCGCCTACCGCGACTCCTGTTCCAACGAAGATACCTGCTGCAGCTGATCCATACTCAAACGCCAACCAGGTTCTGTTGCATACAAGTATGGGTGATATAACCGTGGCGTTGCGCAATGATATGCCGATAACTACAGGTAATTTCATAGAATTGGCACAGAAGGCTAAATTTGATGGTACAATTTTCCATCGTGTTATTGAGGGTTTTATGATTCAGGGTGGTGACCCAACAGGTACAGGCTATGGCGATTCGTCAATTCCAAATATCCCAGACGAGTTTACGACTACTAATCATAATTACAACGGTACCATAGCTATGGCGAATACTGGTCAGCCTAACAGCGGGAGTAGCCAATTCTTCATCAACGTCGCTGACAACAACAACCGCTATCCAGACTTTGACAACAGCTATCCTGCGTTTGGGAAAGTCGTGTCTGGGATGGATGTAGTAATGGCAATATCCCATGTGCCGGTGGATACAAACAATAACTATAAACCGCTACAAGACGTTGCTCTAATCAGCGCAACAATCGTAACTTAGGAAGGAATTAAATCATAAAGAGAACCTTTTTTCTCATTTTCTGTAAACAGCAGAACTTAAAACCGTGAAAAATTCTATTCTTGCAATATGCATAATAGCTTTAGCTCTAATTGTTATGAGGGCATCATTTATGGTAAACCAAAAAACAAACCAACCTTCAAATGCGTCACCGACTCCCTCTCAGGGTTTCGATGAATATTCTAACGGATCAAAAATTCTACTTCACACCAACATGGGCGATATAACCATTCAGCTCCGTAATGATATGCCAATTACTACAGGTAACTTCAAAAACCTGATCCAACAGGGAACATTCAACGGCACAATTTTCCATAGAATCATCAATGGATTTATGATTCAGGGTGGTGACCCAACCGGAACCGGATATGGGGACCCTTCGATACCTGAAATCAAAGATGAGTTCACATGTAAAAACCACAATGACAGAGGCACTATAGCTATGGCAAATGCTGGTCCAAATACCGGAAGTAGCCAGTTCTTTATCAACCTGGTGAACAACGATTTCTTGGATTCTAAGCACCCGCAGTTTGGCAAAGTATCATCTGGAATTGATGTTGTTGACAAGATAGCTAAAGTATCAACAAACCGAAACGATAAACCCTTACAAGACATTAAAATACTTAGTGCGTCAATAGTGCCATAACGCGCATAAGCAAAAAAAATAATAGTTATTTTACTTTTTCTTTTCTTCTGGTTTAGGCTTTGAACCGATTTCTACTACTTGGATACTTATTTGGTATTTTTTGCCTCCGGCCACCATCTTTCCTGTTCCATAGTAGCCTCTACTGCCTGTTTTGAAGTCTTTTTTATCAATGATGAAATTTTGTTTATCGCCATTTAGTTGTATAGTGGCAATGTTTGTTTGTTGTTCACTCATCAAGAGTCACCTTATGAGTATTATGATGCGTAGCTTTTCACCTTTTCGCTCACAAAATTTGGGTAGATCTTTGGTCACTCGGTATAAGTACCCAATCCGCTGTTTAATGCAACGGAACTACTGTGATTGCTCTTAAAACATATACTAACTCAATTACAAGATAGCATCTGTCTTTAAGACTAATCTTTCCCTATTGAGTTGATTTTTACCGGAATATTGGCTCTGAAACTCTGACTATTGATGGTAGTCAACTGAATTTTTTTTACTTCTTTTTAGCCAAGCTTTGAGGATCAACTTCTTTCCTTTTGCCATCCTTATCTATTATATAGAAGTGGAAATCATATTCTGCGCAGTAATTCTTGAATTCTGCATAGCGTGCTTTGTCGCCTTCAAACATTTCTTCTGTTGCTATTTGACAAATCCGCGTTAAACAACCCTTTTTCGAGGCTACAATGTCGGGAACTATGGGTCCAACTTGTAAAGGTTTACTATACCCTTCTATGTTAGCGTTAACTTCCCACTTGGCCTTTTTAAGTTCCTCGGCAACCGCCAAAACACAGGTATCATGTGAGTCTTCATTTTTTTTATTGCTCATGCCTTTTCACATAGAAAAGTAATTGCGTATCTGTTTAATTAACTCTTACAAACAGAAAGGATGTGTGGTGCGGTCGCCGGGATTTGAACCCGGGATCATTAGCTTGGAAGGCTAAAGTCCTAAACCAGACTAGACGACGGCCGCGTTGGTTAACTTTCATATTCTCTGGGAAATTTAAGGTTATCTGGTTAAAATCGCGCAGACTGAAGCATCCCTCGTGATTTGAGGGCAGCAAAGATAAATACTGCAAGAAAAAAATTCAAAAGGAACAGCTGAATTTTTGTACTTATGTGCTTGAATGGTAAATAACAGTTTCTAAACCCGTCTTAGCCGAGATATGCCTAATCATTGGCACAGTACTCATCATTTTCCCAGCGCTCGTCAGCAAAATTGTTGTCATTGCCTCACCCTACAAAGCATAACGGATCACAAGGAAACTAACTGCCAAGAATCCTACGGCGCAAGAATATGCGCGCCACCTCCAGAAACTGCACTAATACCGCACCCAATTGAAAACCTCTAAAACACAACGATTTAATAACCTACCCAGCAAACCTTTATCCAACAAATCCAGAAGGTAAACTGAACTTGTCCCTAAACCAAAACCTTGAAAAACTTTCAAACGCCTGCGGAGTCACCGGCAGAGAAAACCAGGTCCGCGACCTCCTCAGCCAGATGCTAAAACCCTACGCAGACGAAATTCAAATTGACAGAATGGAAAACGTCATAGCGATCAAGAAAGGCAGATCCAACTCCCCCAAAATCATGCTAGCTGCCCACATGGACGAAGTTGGCTTAATTGTAAAAACCATAACTAAAGATGGCTTTCTACAGTTCAGCAAGATGGGCGGAATCGACGACCGAATATTGACAGCCCAAAAAATCGTCGTCCTCACCAAAAAGGCTGCTTACCCAGCTATCATCGGCTCAAAACCGCCACATATCCAAAAGGAGGAAGAACGCAAAAAAATAATCACCTACGACGACCTCTTCATCGACATAGGAGCCCAAAACAAAGAAGACGCAATCAATATGGGCGTGACAATTGGCGACCCAGTAGTCTTTGATGTGAAGTACATCAAACTGGGTGAAGAAACTGTGATGGGTAAAGCCTTTGACAACCGTGCAGGCTGCGCTGCCATGGTTGAAACCATGAAGCAGTTGAATGAAGAAGATTGTACCGTTTGCGCCGTCGGTACAGTTCAGGAGGAAGTGGGTTTGCGCGGTGCAGCAGGCGCAGCGTTTGGCGTTGACCCAGATTTAGCCCTGGCACTAGACGTAACTATAGCAGGAGATGTTCCTGGTGTGCGGGAATTTGACGCCAGCGTAAAAATGGGCAAAGGACCAGCCCTAACCATAAGCGACTCAGGCTTAATTACTCACCCAAAGATTCTACGGTGGCTCCTTGAAACTGCAGAAGAACAAAAAATCGCCATCCAGCTTGAAGCAGGTGTATTGGGAAGCACCGACGCTGCTCGTATATCCATAACACGTCAGGGCATTCCAAGCGGAACCATATCTATCCCCACCCGTTACATTCACAGCCCAGTTGGCATCCTAAGCCTCAAAGACATCGAAAACAGTGCAAAACTCGCAGCTGCAGCAGTCCAGAAAATCACCGAATACTTCTAAGCGGAACTATTTTTATTCCCCCTTTCTTCTTCTTTTAGTCAAGTGAGTAAGCGTGAGCAAACAAGAAAAGACTGCCAAGCCCGATAAATTCGCGGGAAAATTCGAGTTTCTAGAACACACCGCAGACATCTATATTCGAGCCTATGGAAAAGGAATGGAGGAAGCCTACGAAAACGCTGCACTCGCAATGTTTGAAACCATGACAGACAGCAGCAAAATAGCCCAGATTCAAGAGGAAACCGTTGAAGTAGAAGCCGAAGACCAGTATGCATTGCTGTATAATTGGCTGGAAATTTTGTTGGTAAAGTTTGAAACTGAAAACATGCTTTACTCAAAATTCCAAATTTTAGAGTGGAAAGAAACAGCTGAGAACTTTAAGTTTAAGGCAAAGGTTTGGGGAGAAAAATTTTTCCCCGAAAAGCACTCCCAAAAAGTTGGGGTTAAGGCGGTAACTTATCACCGCATGGTGGTTATCCGCGAACCCGAGAAGGCTATTTTAGAGTTTATCCTAGACATCTAAACAATTTTGAGCTTCTTTAGGTCGTCGATCATTTTTTCAACCATAGGTTCTGGCGGTGAGTCCAATGATTTTGTGCCGGACACCACGAAGGGAACCTTCTTTTCTTTGTAATATGTAATAAGTGGTTCAGTTTGGTTCTTGTATACTTGCAAACGATTTTTGATAACTTCAGGGTTGTCGTCTGAGCGTTGATAGAGTTGCCCACTACATTTATCGCAGACACCGTCTACTTTGGGTTTCAGGAATCGAATGTTGTAAACTTCACCACAATTCTTGCAGATACAACGGGATGAAAGGCGTTGGATAATGACTTCGTCGGGGACCTCCAGAAGCAATATGACATCTATGGATGTGACTCCTTCAAGTGTTTTGGCTTGGTCTATGGTACGTGGGAAACCGTCAAGCAGAAAACCCTTGTCTTTGGGCACTTTACTTAAGCGGTTCTTGAGGACTTCAACGACAACGTCGTCTGGCACCAATGCGCCTTTCTCCACGTAGCTTTTTACTTTTTTGCCCAACTCAGAATTCTCTTTAACGGATTCACGGAAGATATCTCCCATTGCAATAACGTCAACGCCAAGCTTAGCTTGAAGACGGGAGGAATACGTGCCTTTGCCTGCACCTGGCGCTCCAAAGATAATAGCTTTCAACCTAAATCTCACCTGTTAATCTCCTCACTTACGGAGTAATGGATAATTAAATCTTATCTTCAGTGCAACTCATTTCTGGTTTCTTTGTCTGTATTACTCGCTCTAACAATCCCTTTCCGCATATAAAAAATCAATCAGGAGTCAATGAGCGGGTTCTATTTGAGAAAAGATGGTTTTTAATTACGATATCATCAATCACTTGCTGTCTTAGTTTAAGTTTTTATCTCATTTTAACTTCTATCATAGCCATAGCGAGGGATAAATTTGCATACAAAAGAAATCGGGAAAAACCTCCACCAAGTCGAACTCAACACTGGAAACATAAGAAATCTCATCTGCAGCTATATCATAAATGGACCCAAAGTCTTCCTCGTCGAGTCAGGACCAACAAGCTCGGTACCTAATCTGCTTTCGGGCTTAGCTGAACTAGAAATAAAACCCGAAGATGTTGAATACGTCGCTATAACTCACATTCATCTTGACCACGGAGGTGGCGCAGGCACACTCCTAAAGAGTCTACCCAACGCAAAAGTAATTGTGCACCCACGCGGCATGCCCCATCTGATCAACCCGGAACGACTCTGGCCTTCCAGTCAAGCAGTGTTGGGGTTTGTGAGTGAAATCTTCGGCAAACCCGAACCCGTTCCCCAAAAACGCCTCATCGCTTTAACTGAGGGCTCATTTGACTTGGGCAACGACGCCAATTTGAGTGTAACTGAAACAGTGGGTCACGCCTCGCATAACCTTAGTTATAAGGAATCATTTAACGGAGGTGTCTTCCCAGGCGATGCAGCAGGCACATACATCCCAGAATATAACGTCGTGGTTCCAACCACGCCTCCACCTCTCTACCTTGAGTCAGCCTTGGAATCGCTTGACAAACTAATTGCGCTGAACCCAACCGCGCTCTACTTTAGCCACTTCGGCAAAGCAAACAACGCGATCGAACGCCTCAAAGACTATAAGGTGCAGCTTCAACTCTGGGCAACCATAGCTGAGGCAGGCGTAAAAGAGGACTTGAGCCTCGAGGAAATCCGGGACAATATTATTAATCACGACAAGGTCCTCAAGGACATAGCGGACTTTGTGAAATCGCACCACATCTACTCCAAAACTGTCTTGGAAAACTGTGTCCGCGGATTCGTCGAATACGCTAAACGCAAGGCAGGTAAGCAGCAGTCATAAACGTTTTATAATCTGCTACTGCTTTGTGTTGGCTGGTGAAATGTTTTGGGTGAAAACGAAAGCAGAGCAGTTCCTGAACAGGTTCCCATAGAGAAAGTTAACGAATACATGTGGCAGATCCCTAAGTATAAGTCTGAGATGCGAGTTCCAGGCATAGTTTTCGCGAACCAAGCACTACTTGAGAAGATGAAGACTGATCGCACCCTTTGGCAATGCAGTAACGTAGCTCAGCTGCCCGGCATCTACAAGCATGCGATTACCTTACCAGATGGGCATGAGGGCTACGGTTTTCCCATCGGCGGCGTTGCAGCAACCGATTTTGAGAAGGGGGTCATCAGCCCCGGCGGAGTCGGTTACGACATCAACTGTGGCGTTCGGCTCCTAGCAACAAATCTTGTAGAAAAGGACATCCGCCCCAAACTTTCATCGTTAACCGAAGCCATTTTCCACAACGTTCCCTCTGGTTTGGGCAGCAGACGCAAAGACTTCACAATATCCAACCACGGCCTCGAAACCCTAGCAATTGAGGGCGTACAGTGGCTAATTGATCAAGGACTGGGTTGGGCAGCAGACGCCAAACACTGCGAAGAAAACGGGCAAATGGCAAACGCCAACCCCGACAAAGTTTCTAATACCGCTAAAAAGCGCGGCTTAACCCAAATCGGCACGTTGGGCTCAGGCAACCACTTCCTCGAAATCCAGAAAGTCGACAAAATCTTCAACCAGAAAACCGCTAAAACCTTCGGCATAACCCATGAGGGACAAGTGACCGTTATGATCCACTGTGGCAGCCGAGGCTATGGTCACCAAGTCTGCTCTGACTACCTCAGAGTTATGGAACATGCAGTGCAGAAATACAAAATCAGCTTGCCTGACCGAGAATTAGCCTGCGCCCCTGGAAACAGCTCCGAAGCAAAAGACTACATCGAAGCGATGGCATGTGCAGTCAACTACGCTTTCTGCAATCGCCAAGCCATAATGCATTGGGTACGCCAGAGCTTTCAGCAGGTTTATGGACAAGACCCAGAGAAATTTGGGCTAGAACTGGTCTATGATGTGGCGCACAACATTGCTAAAGCAGAAACCCATGAAATTGATGGTGCACAGAAGAAGGTTTGGGTACACCGCAAAGGTGCAACCCGCGCGTTTCCAGCGGGGCATCTTGACGTTCCAGAAGATTACCGCAACGAAGGGCAACCGGTACTTATCCCGGGTAGCATGGGCACCAGCTCATGGGTGCTCGTGGGAACACAGAAGGCAATGGATCTATCTTTCGGTTCCACAGCACATGGAGCAGGCCGAATGATGAGCCGCTCAGCTGCGAAACGCCAGTACTGGGGCGGAGAAATCAAGGCGAGTTTGGAAAAACGGGGCATCATGGTTCGCGCGGCAAGTGCGTCGGTGTTGGCGGAGGAAGCCGATCAGGCCTACAAAAACGTGGACATTGTTGCCGATGTCAGTGATAAGATTGGCATCGCAACTAAGGTAGCGCGGCTTGTTCCGTTGGCAGTAGTGAAAGGTTGACCTCCACTTTTCCTTTTGAGATTCTAATTTTTCAACTAAAAAATATCCTCTTAGCCTTAGAATTAGTTCAAACAAAAACAATCAGCATAACCCTATTGCAAACAGGCGAGGAAACAAAGGTGAAAATCTCTTAAATGTTCACTGTCCACTCAAAAATATGTTTGCGATTCTAAAAAGCTCTTAACTAACTGAGTTATGGTATCTGTTTGCCGCATTTTTCGCAGAAAGACGCATACCCTTTGTTGCTTGAGCCACAGTAGATGCAGAACCTGTCAGGTTCCGACGAAGAAGGTTCTGCTGGTTCCGAAACGTAGGGCACAGGTGGTGATTCAGGTAGGCTATGGTGTTTAGGTCTTCGTACTGACCAAACTGCTAGCACCAATGAAACAACTATAGCGGAAACTATCAGTATGAACAGGATGGGGTTTTCTGAAATCAAATTGAACGATAGGGGCATCACGGGTTGTACGGTTGGGTCGGTAACGTCAGGTGAGGCCGTATTTTTGGGTGATGGAATTGTAGGCGTCGAAGATGCTGTGACGGGTGAGTCTGTTGGTATTGGCTCAATAGTTGGCACCTCCATGAGATCGGGAATGAATTGTTTGCTCTCATCAATTGGGTAAATGTAAGCAGTCTGCCCTTGGAATTCGGTTGGTAACTGCCCAATTTTAAAACCGTTACCAGTGGTTTCACAGTAATAGTATGTTTTGTTTGAATCCGAAGGGTAAGTCCAGTAGGTACCTTGTAAATTGTTGCCCAGCACGCCAACAGCATAATGGTTAGGTGGATTAATATAGATTGTACCATAGCCCATTATGAGCGTTAATGATGCGAAAAGTATTGAAGTATCCTCGCAATCTCCACCGTCATCCACCAGAGTCTCTATGGGAAACCGTGGGTATTCATCGTTTCCAGTAGTGACGTTATCAGATGAATATGGTAAACTCTGCACAAACGCTAACACGAAACTTATTTTGTCGTATGAACCATAACCAAGTGATTGAGCACTCGCGTTGAGCCTATCAGCTAATATGTTCACATAATAATCTGTTGTTGTTGTTAGAAAACCGTAGCCTGCTGGTCCGTCGCGGGTTCGCCTTGAATCAGGAACACTATGGTATTCGTTATAGAGTGCTTGTGGTATGCTTAGGTTCCATGTCCAGTGTCTTCCATCGTAATCCCATTCGAAGCTTTTATCGATGTTTTCAGTGGTTTGGGTTTGTGCAACTGCAGGCCGGACAAAAAGTATGGGCAATGATAAAACTAATACTAATAAGAAGACCAGCATAAGTTTGAGTGGTTTGTATTTTAGGTTCAGCATATCTGTTGCCCATTGATAACCATAACATTAACAACGGCACTGTTTAAAACTTCTCCCAAATTATACTTTTTTGGATACCGCACAGTTGAACCAAGCTTTTTAAATTAAAACAAAAAATGCAGAAAGGCAACCCATCCAAAAACTGCCAAGTATGAAAATGCGTCAAAGAAATAAAGTAAGAGCCTTACTCGGAATAGGCAACAATAAAAAATTAAAAACAAGATGAAGCAGGGATTTTCATCTGCACTCTCTTTTTAACACATTCGCTTCCGAAGAAGAACATACCAATCGCTCAAAACGCTCTGGTATTATGGCAGTTTTAACAACAACTTTAACCTGACCTAATAAGAAGAGTAAAAAGTAATCCCGATAAAACAAAGATAAAGCCAACCATACAATTGATTATAAGGATAACACGAAACTTTCAAGAAAATCATGGGAAACTAAATTTCCAAATTAGTAACCCAGTAGTCAACTCAAGTTTTTCTTAGTTAAGAGGTTGCCCCAAAGTATTGCAAGATGGTCAAGCATTTGAGTTAAAATATCTTTGTTATTTTTAGGGTTTCAGCAAAAAGCTGAATGTACGTTATTTTTGTTTAATTATGCCGTAACTCTGTTTCTTCCAAGCATCACGAAATTTGTTATAATAATCTACAGGTTGAAAGACTGGTGCATAAGTTAGCTGCCATTCGAGACCGCATTTACAAACTGCATATGCTTGCTTGTTTTTAATATCAGCATAAATCTGCAGGAGTTCTTTGCGACATTTGGGGCAGTAATAGGGTCCATTAACCATTTGTTTGGCGTCTTTGGTGAGAATTTTCATCCGGCTGCCAGCGATCTTGTGTAGATCCTTGTCTTTGTCTGCACTCATATAATAATGAACAATGTTAAGACAAAGATATACTCTTCCATCCAAAAAAGACGTTTTAGCATCAAACTGTAAAAAAATTTTGTAAATCAAGAACCTTAATTCTGCAAGCAAAGTCAAGGTTGATGTTTTGAAGGCAGAACAGTTATTCCGTTTTACTTTACTCAACCCTTTCCCATTCCTCTGTACGCTATTGAAACTTCGCAAGGACCTTTTGGTTTTGATCTTTTTAAGTTAGGCTAGAAGCGTGGTGTTGGTGTTTTTGTGTGTTTGGTTGATGCTTTTGTATACAATGAGTTTTTATTTTTTTTGTTCTTTCCTTAGTGATCGCTGGAAAGTTTGTATAATTAGGTTGGTTAGTTATTCGATTTGTCAAACGCTCAATTTTAAATTGTGCTATTTGACTGTTATACAAAATAATGCTGAAAAATATTGTTAATTGATTTAGCCATGTGGCTGTTTTTTGCTGTTGATGTTGGCCGAGCAAAAATTATTTGTGATGGTGATGCTCTGGATCCTGCAGGTTTCCAAAGGCATTCTGAACCACCTCATTTAGCGCAGGATGAATGTGCATGCCCCTTGCGATTGGTCCAAAGTCGCCTTTACCCGTAACCATTGCGTTGGTAATTTCCTGAATTATAACTGCGGCTTCGGGTCCGATTATATGGGCGCCTAAGATTTTGCCTGTTTCATTCTCCACGACGACTTTGACGAACCCCTCTGGGTTCCCCATTGCTGCACCCATCGCGGTGTCCCTGTAGAATGCGGTGCCAACAAGAATCTTGTAATTCTGCATTTTAGCTTCTTGCTCCTTCAAGCCGACCGATGCGATTTGAGGATGCGTAAACACTGCATGCGGCGTTGCTGAGAAATCCATTGGAGCTTTTTGATCATTGTTAGCGTTGTGCCAAACGATGCCTGCCTCATAGTTGGCTGAATGCTTGAACATCTGTTTTCCGATGGCGTCACCGAAAGCATAGATGTGTTTCTTGCTGGTTTCCAAGTACTCGTTAACTACTATGAAGCCGCGCTTGTCGAGTTTCACACCTGTTTTCTCAGGCTTGAGCAAGTCGGCGTTAGAGATTCTGCCCGTTGCAATCATCAGTGCCTCGGCGGTGAAGGTTTTTTGAGTGCCATCCATGCGATTTTTTGCAATAAGAGTCTTGGTTGTTCCGTCCTGTTTGACTTCAAGAGCTTCATAATCCACGTAGATATCCATGCGTGTTTCTATCTCTTTTTTTAGCAACTCAGAAACCTCCGGTTCCTCTTCTGGCAAGAGGCAGTCTGAACGCTGGACGATAACGGTTTTTGTGCCCAAACTCGAGAAGAAGTGGCCATACTCCATGCCAATGTAGCCTCCGCCCACGATAACGATATTCTTAGGTTGGGTTTGAAGCTGGAGTACTGTATCGCTGGTAAGGTACTCTATGTTTTGGATGCCTTTGATTGGGGGAACTGCTGTGCGTGCTCCTGAACAGATGAAAATCATCTTTGCCTTTATTGTTTGGGTACCGACTTGCATGGTGTAATCTGAAATGAATTCGCCTGTTTCTTTGAACCACTTCATTTCATGGGAAGCTTCGACGGCTGAGGCTTGATGCCCAGTGTCATTGTCGACGAGGGCGTGCATTCGATTCATTATGCTTGCAAAGTCAACGGTGTTCAATTGTGTCTTAACGCCCAGTTTCTCTGCCTCTTTTATTGTGATCGCTATGTCTGCGGGGTAAATTAGCATTTTCGACGGGACGCAGCCCACGTTTATGCAGGTGCCCCCCATCTGACCATGCTCAACTAACGCTACCTTGAAACCTTGCTCAATTGCGGCGGAAGCAACAAGCATCCCAGAACCAGACCCAACTACAAGTACATCAAATTGTTCCATAAAGCAAACCTCAAATGTGCACAGTAAAATGATTAATCGAACACAAATAAACCTTTCAATATAAAACAGTTTGTCCAAAAAAGCCTTTAAGTGTCTGTCGCATAATCTGATTTGGTGCGTTTTAGTGTCTAAAAAACCATTTTCATCAGAAGAGCAAAAGAAAAGGCAATCCTACTATAGCAAGGGCGAAAAGAAAGCTAAAGCAGTTAAAAAGTAATTTCGCTCAGAAAATTTGGAAGACATCTCCTGTCATGGACGGCGTCGAAGTTTTCCATTTCTTCTTTTTCTATTGGTAACGCTATTCGCGAGACGAGTCCGTTGAGGCTGTGGGGGAGGCGGATTAGGCGATACTCGCCTGTGGTGACCCATTCGTCTATGTGGAATCCTTCTTCTTTCACCTCTTTGGCAAATGATAATCGCTCTTTTGTGCTCAGATCGTAAACATCTTTATCCAAAACATGCAAATGAAAACCTCTGCCTGAATAAACCAGTCTCAAAACCGAAAACTGCTTTTCAAGATATTCGTAGAGTCCGATTGCTTCCCGTTTAACCATGTCAAACTCAAGTTCGCAAAAACTCAGCCCTTGCCGTCGCTTCATCTTATCTGCCAGCGATCCGTGGATTGGGCAAGTGATGTTTTCTGGGTCGAGGTCAAAGGCTAACTCCTGTCCTGCCTTCTGGTCGTTTATATCGTAAACATTTCGATCGTAATACACCGCTTCGGGCAAAAACTCCAAAATTTGCTCCCTCATATCCTCCAAGTCTTTGTATTCATCGATTATTATGGTGGTTGCGGTCTCTTTGCGGTATTTTTGGGGGCCGATTTTTGTGTGTTTTCCGATGATTACGGCGAATTTTATTCTACCTAAGTCATAGCAAAACCATTCCGCTACCTTTTTGGTGCTGAATTCCTTGTTGTAGAACTGGTAGCGTTCTTCTATTGTGGCGTATCTCATGCCCGTTGGCAGGTAATATTTACCCATAGTATCCATATTAACTTCTTATCTGTTGCCGAAATGCTTTGTGGAAAATAAGTAGTCAAAAACCTAATATTTCTGCTTCTCCACAAGTTTAAGTGGTGAGTTGTTTTTGCCGATTGACCCTGATTTTGAAAAAAACCGTCAAGTTGTAAGTGAACATTCCGGACACAAAGTACGAGGACTTGTGGAGCCTCCGACGAAGCTGGGAATTCATGGAACAAATGTCGCTGTGGATTGGGACGTATGCATCGGAGACGGCATATGTGCTGATGTTTGTCCCGTGTCGCTTTACGATATGATTGACACACCGGGGCATCCGCTTTCTAATCGAAAGGCTGACCCAGCCCGTGAAAAAGACTGTATACAATGTTTAGCTTGCGAGATGCAATGCCCCGTAGCTGCGATAAAGATAACTCCCCCGTCATAAATAGTGCGCTTTTTTTATTGGCAAGGATTATATTAGCAGACGTTCAGTACTTGATAGGGGCAGCAAATGAGTCAATCTACAGGCAAAATAATACTCCTTCAACCGGTAGACGCTTCAGCAAAAACAACCGATGTAGTCGAAGGAATAATAGCTGACATAATGGAAAATGGCGAAGTGAACGTTGTAGGCTTAAACGACTCACTATTTCTGGCTTGTGCTGCCATTAATATGGCAACGGAGATAGCTAAAGTCTATGTTGACGACATTGACCTAGCCCAAATTGGAGTGCCTACACTGGGCGAAGTAGCCGTGGTTTCTGCACATCTGTCCCAGAAGCAGGCGGGCGATTACGCTGCTTTGGCAGCGTTGGAAGACAAGAAAATTACTGATGTAGGTGAGCAGACAATCAGCGTCAGCAGGCAAGCAACTATAGAACGACTACTCACCATTTGTCTGTTGCGGCTTGCAAAGTTTGATGAAGTTAAAATTGTTGCGGCAGGCAGCTCAATCAACGACGCGGCCGCATTGGCATTAAACTTAACCAGCGGAAAAATTACCAAAGACCCCGTTGGAATCAAACTATTCCATCTATACTCTATTATAATGAGAAACGATCCGACAAAGAGTATAGTTGCAGTATCAATTTATCTCCAGAAGGGCATAACAACTCGGTATACTAAGCGACAAAGTGCAGTCCTCAAAGAAGTAGCTTCAAGTAATCTCAGCTAAAAATTGCGTAGCTCCCAAAAAAGTCAGCTTTACAGTGTTTATTTTGCGAGTGCCAAGTTTCTCTAAACTATGGGAGGCTACTTACAGAAAGCAAAAGAGCTACAGCCA
>CAWEOM010000010.1:0-35223 GCA_963810665.1 Candidatus Bathyarchaeota archaeon
ATGTATAATCACCTAGCGAACCGCGGATATTAAAATAAGAAGTCATCAAAAACGCCGCAAAGAGAAAATAAAGAAAAACTGGCGCAATTATCACAGTTATCGTAGCACCGATGATAGCTCCAATTATAGTAAACATTTCAAGATACATAGCAAGACGAATATTTGTAATTCTTTCACGAACAAAAGAGGAAGCAGAACCACTGGAGGTAGCGATTATAGCAACCATGCCACATGCAACCGCCTCCTTGACAGGTATGCCAAAGAGAACCATAATCGGGATGAGCATACTGGCCCCGCCAAGACCGGTAAGTGAACCTAAAAAACCAACAAGTATAGACAGCAAGAGCAAAGTAACCATGTCTAACAAAGCGCATCATCACGTAAAATAAATACGACTAACTATTAAATTGAGCCTTTATTCTCCGCCTAATTTTGACACTTGATTCTCGTTAAGTAACCAACAGCAAATGCAACTGCGAAAAAACATACATACTTTTGGGAAACAATATTAGGCCTGAAAGATTTCACCCTTTGAGGCTAGCCATATGACAAAGCAAGTGTTCATTTCAGGCCCAATAATAGGCATGGAAAAACAGCAAGACTACCGAAAAACAATCACCGAAATAACCACAAAAGTAGGGTTCAAAATAATTGACCCCTGGAAAAGAGAACGCGTTCTCTATAACGGCACAGAGGAGTGTTGGTGGGACAAGGTTCCAACATTTGACTTTGTCCAAAGAGACCTCGACGACGCCGACAGATGCGACATAATGGTTGTCTATCTTCCAATTCTCTCCGCAGGCGCCTGCATGGAGATGTTCTATGCCAAACGCAAAGGCAAAAAAATCATCGTAATATCACCAATAGAGTGCATAAGTCCGTGGATAGTTTACCATTCAGACAAAATAATTAAGAGTTTTAGTCAACTGGAAGAAGAATTAAAAAAATTACAGTAACCATTAAGCTAAGCAGCAACTTAAAGGCTGTTCCTTTGTTGGAACACTTTGTTCCTTGAGTAGAACTAAAAGCACCCTACAGGTACGTCTAAAGTAACGGTGAGAACGTCTTGAACAAAAAAACGAGTTCAACAATTGTTATCATTATCGCTGTACTAACTCTAATAATAGTTCTCCTGATCAGTCAGAATGCCGCCTTATCAAAATCAAATGAGGAACTATCAAAATCCACCACCACACTACAAAAAACCAACCAAGAACTAGCTGCAAAACTGGAAAATACCACTCGTCAACTAGAAGCGCTTCAAACAAACTATACGCAAGAAACAATATTTCTCGGTGCAGATTCAAACCCAAAGATACAAACGAGAATAGGAACCACACTAATAGAGCGCTACGATACAAATGATAATTATCTTTGGGTCACGGGCGAAGTTGAAAACATGGAAAACGTGACGGTCTATGATGTAAAATTGGATTTCGAACTCTACACATATAGAGGTACAGACGACAGCCAAATCCTTATCGGCACTATGCAGCCCCACCAAATTGTTACTATAAGAACCTCAGTTACGACTCCTCTAAGAAACATTATAAATTGGACTGTTGAACCAGCAGCAACTTTTACCCCATCCAATTAGAGAATACACATAAAAGCGCATAATTTTTCTTCCATAGCTTTACGGAAAGCCTATATCGCTTAAAACCACCAAAAGCTAACGATGTGAACCCAGTGGACGCCCTAACCATCGTGCTAATTGCAGTTGGCTTAGCCATGGATGCCTTCGCGATTTCAATAGCAAACGGCATGAACACCACAACTAACCGACGCAGGGCAGCACTTCAAACCGCCACGCTTTTCGGGAGTTTTCAAATGTTTATGCCAGTAATTGGATGGGCTGCGGGGTTTAGTCTTGAAAGCGTCATAACAAAAGTGGACCATTGGGTGGCGTTTGGACTTTTAGCATTTATCGGCGCCAAAATGATTCACGATGGTGCCAAAAAACAATCAGAGAAATCCATATCAAATCCTAAATTAAAAACGCTGATGGTTTTGGCAGTTGCAACCAGCATAGATGCTTTAATGGTTGGTCTGAGCTTTGCGTTCTTGCAGACAACGATTTTAGAGCCCATAGTAGTGATTGGGGTTGTTACTTTTTTGCTCTCCTACGTCGGATTCTATTTTGGATCCGGACTAGGAAAGCAGTTTGGACACAGAATAAAAATCGTAGGCGGCGCTGTCTTGATTTTTATTGGTTTGAAGATACTGCTGGAACATCTGGCGTAGATTTTCGCGACTTAGTTTTGGCGAACTCTTCGCGCACTTTCATTTGTCTTCGTTTGCGGTTATAGCCTATAGAGAAGTCGTGGGTGGCGTCGCGAATTTTTCGCAGCAACAACATCATGCGGCTGTTCCTCTCAAAAATTCTTGGCACAGCATCGTTTGGCACATAGATTTCTTCGCGCTCCTTCGCAAGCCCAATCAACGCAATCTGCAGCCCCAACTTCTGCAAAGCGGCATTAGCTGCGCTTACCTGACCCGGTCCTCCATCTATGACAATTAGGTCAGGGAGCGGATTTTTCTCTTCTATTTGACGCTTATAGCGGCGCGTAACGACTTCATTGACAGCGGCAAAGTCATCTTGACCAGTGAAGGTTTTAATTTTGAATTTTCGGTAGTTTTTCTTGTCGGGTTTCGCGTCGCGGTAAGTCACCATGCCTGAAACCACATGTTCAGTACCCAAATTAGATATGTCGAAACACTCAATAATACGAGGAATAACAGGCAAGTTAAGATTGTTTTGCAAATCCACCAATGCACTGTCAACATCAAGACTTGACTCAAGATTCTTCTCCGCAAGCTTCACCAATGCCAGCTTATCAGCCCGTCGGGGAATTGTAAGCGAAACAGGCGCCGCCCGCTTAGCCGCAAGAAACTCTTCCAAAGCCTTCTTCTCTTCGGGTTCTTGCCAACAGGGCTCGTTAAGCAGAATCTCGCGAGGAATCTTATTGGTGGTGTAGTAAGCTTTTAGGAATTCCTGTTCAATCTGGGGCTGCAAATCCACGACAAACTCTTTTTTGCCCAACAAAACGCCCTTGCGCACACCCATCTGAACAGCCATAACCTTCTCACCCACCCGCCGAAACACGAGCACATCCTGATCAAAACGCCGCTCGTTATCCACAATCTGCCGCTCCGTAACAAGCCGTATAGAGCCAATCTGGTTGCGCAACTCCAAGGCATTTTCGTATTGTTGGGCACTGGAGGCTTCCTGCATTTTCTGGTTTAGCTGCTCAACAGTTGCCTCATAATTTCCACCCAGAAAACTTCTTGCCTGCCGCACCTGCTCAGCATACTCTTCCACGCTTACTTTTTCAACACAAGGGGCGCTACAAAGGTGAATATGATAATTTAGGCATGCTCGCTTGTGCAGGGTTTTGCAGGTGCGCAGCTTAAAAACTCTGCCAACTAGGCGTTGGAGATCTTGGCGAGTGTAACCATCAGTATAGGGACCAAAGGATTCGAGTTTACGCGAGACTTTACGACTCATCATTATCCGCGGATAGGACTCCCGTGTGAGAGAAATGTAGGCGTAGGTTTTGGCATCTTTGAGGTTAACATTGTATTTTGGTGTGTGTTGTTTGATTAGTTTATTTTCGAGCAGTAGCGCTTCAACTTCATTGTTGACTATAACATAGTCGATTTGGCGAATCCGCATAACCAACTGACGGGTTTTAGCGGGGTGATCATTGCTAGAAAAGTAGCTTTTAACTCGACTGCGAAGGTTTTTGGCTTTTCCAACGTAGAGGATTTCGCCTGCCTCGTCCCGATACAAGTAGACACCTGGATCAGTTGGAATATCCCGGCTTTTGAAGTCTGCAGGACACATTATTTTTATCATGTTGCCTGTTTCACTGCTACAACGCTTTCTGAATGTTTGAGGTTAAGTATTTTTTCCAAAAACAACCCAGTGTAAGAGCGACTGTTTTGTGCAACCACTTCAGGTGTACCAACTGCTAAAAGTTCACCGCCTGCCGCGCCGCCCTCAGGCCCCAAATCGATGAGGTAATCACAGCTTTTGATGACATCGAGGTTGTGTTCGATGATGTAAACTGTGTTGCCGTTGTCAACAAGTCGATTTAATACACGGATTAGGCGTTTTGTGTCGTCAAAGTGTAGTCCAGTAGTAGGTTCATCCAGCATATAGATAACATGCCCGGACTTGTGTTTACTAAGTTCCCGAGTAATTTTGATACGTTGGCTCTCGCCGCCCGAAAGTGTGGTTGAACTCTGTCCTAATTTGATGTAGCCCAAACCCACATCCAGCAGCGTTTGAAGCTTTCGCGCAACCCGCGGCGTATTCTCAAAGAATTTTGCAGCTTCCTCAACAGTCATAGCCAGGACTTCAGCGATGTTTTTACCTTTATAGAGCACGGAGAGGGTTTCTTTGTTGTAGCGTTTACCCTTGCACTCACTGCATTGCACGTAAACATCCGGAAGGAAATTCATTTCTATGCGCAATACACCATCACCTTGGCAAGTTTCACACCTACCCCCTTTCACGTTGAAGCTGAATCTGCCCTCTTTGTACCCTCGAGCTTTGGCTTCTTTGGTAGAGGCAAATATGCGACGGATTTCATCAAAAAGCTTAGTGTAGGTCGCAGGGTTGCTTCTTGGCGTTCGTCCAATAGGATCTTGATCAATAACTATGACATTGCGCACCACTTCAGGCAAATCTAACCCCTCGTGTTTACCAACTTTATCAACTTGTTCACCAAACATTTGACGCAGAGTAGGAATAACTGTCAGGTTCATCAGAGTACTTTTACCTGAACCTGAAACCCCAGTTATACCACAAAGAACACCTAAGGGTAATTGTAAATTAAGTTGCTTGAGGTTGTTTTCACGTGCACCTTTAACCCTAATGTAACCAACTGGAATACGCCGCTCGGTGGGCACCTCAATTTTCAGCTCACCTGAGAGGTACTTACCAGTAAGACTCCGCCTATTAGCCATAATTTCTTCTGGTGCACCTTCCGCAACTATATGACCACCGTGAACACCCGCACCTGGACCCATATCAACGATATAATCTGCATGCCGCATCGTGTCCTCATCATGCTCAACCACAATAAGGGTATTACCTAAGTCACGAAGACGCTGCAATGTACTGATAAGTTTAGCATTATCGCGCTGATGCAAGCCAATGCTGGGTTCATCAAGAATATAGAGAACCCCCATAAGGTTACTGCCAATCTGCGTCGCCAAACGAATACGCTGCGCCTCACCACCCGACAACGTCTTAGCAGCACGCGACAAAGAAAGATACCCCAAACCAACGTTCTTAAGAAACCCCAACCGCTCATTGATTTCCTTAAGCACCTGCTTAGCAATCATCAACTCCTTATCATTTAACCGAGGTGGCAAGTCATGGAAGAAATCCACCGATTCCTCAATGGAGAGGTCAGTAACATCAATGATACTTTTATCAAGAATCTGAACCGCAAGCACAACTGGCTGAAGTTTCTTGCCGCTACAAGCATTGCAGGAGCGTGCAGTCATAAATTTTTCGATGTCTGCTTTGCGCCACTCACTCTCAGTTTGACGATAGAGACGCATGGTTTGTGGAATAACACCTTCCCAACCCTCGCGCATCCACATGTTGGCACCATTTGACCAATTAGCATTGATGGGTTCACGATCACCATAGAGAAGCACCTGAAGTTGCTGCTCAGTGAAGTCTTTAATGGGCATAAAAACATCAAAACCATATTTTCTCCCTACGGCAGCAAGCTGCTGAGCTCGCCAACTAAGATCCATAGTACTCTTGTAAACCGCCAAGCCGCCATCCATGATGGAGAGATTCTTATCGGGGATGACTTTGTCTGCAGTTACTTCGGTGATTTCGCCGAGCCCGTGACAAACTGGACAAGCACCAAATGGCGAGTTAAAGCTAAACATTCGGGGCTCAAGGCTCTCAAAAACAATTTCAGGGTGGTTGGGACAGGCTCCAAATGTGCTATACATTGTTTCTCCTTCAAAACGTTCCAACTCCTTCTTTTTACTATCATCAGAGCTAGCAGCATCAATCACGATCATGGTACCCTTGCCTGTTTTAAGAGCAGCCTCAACGGCTTCAGCGATTCGAGACCGTTCCTCATCGGAAATAGCAACTGTGTCGATAACGGCCTCAATCCAGTGTTTCTCGTAGCGAACCAATTTGACTTCTTCTTTGATAGTATCAGTTTCGTAAATTTTCTGGTCGACCCTGATTTTAGTGTAGCCTTCTTTTTTGAGATCATCAAAAACCTGTTCGTGGGTACCTTTCATACCTCGAATAATCGGGGCCAAGAAGACGAGTGTTTTTCCTTTTTCTGCCATAATAAGGCTACTGATGTTTTCGGCGCTTTGGGGGTGAATGCTACTGCCACATTTGGGGCAATGATGGGTACCTATGCGTGCAAAGAGCAAACGAAGGTAATCATAAATCTCCGTGACTGTGCCAACGGTAGAACGCGGGTTTTTGCTAGTGCTCTTTTGCTCGATAGATATTGCAGGTGATAAACCTTCAATAGAATCCACATCTGGCTTATCCATTAAGCCCAAAAATTGCCGAGCATAAGCTGACAAACTCTCAACATAACGTCGCTGACCCTCAGCATATATGGTATCAAACGCCAACGTAGATTTTCCCGAGCCCGAAAGCCCAGTAATCACTATTAACTTGTTTCGGGGCAACTCTAAATCAATGTTTTTTAAGTTGTGTTCCCGTGCACCTTTAATTGAAATATTATCACGCATTACCTAAACAGTTCCCTTCTCCACATGTAATTTGTACCTGTTTTAGCTTGAGGAATTAGAACCTTTTTGCATCAAACTCTAAATTTCTGGATTCACCACTTCATTTTCCATCTTCCGAGACAAAGCCTTATTCAACTCAGCAATTGCATCACGCAACTCAATGGCTCGTTCGAATTCAAGTTTCTCAGCTGATTCCCGCATTTTAGCATCCAACTCTATTATTTGACGTCTAAGGTCAGATTTAGGCAAGTGCTTGGTACCTTTTATGATACTTTCCTTCTGCGAGACACTTTTAACAATTGTCTTGGGTGTAATGCCGTGTTGTTGGTTGAAGCGTTTCTGGAAGCTACGACGATAGTATGTAATTTCCATGGCGCGCTTAATGGATTGCGTCTGCACATCAGCATAAAGAATGACTCTACCATTAACATTACGTGCTGCACGCCCGATAGTTTGTATCAAACTGCGCTCATCCCGCAAAAACCCCTCTTTATCAGCGTCAAGAATGAATATTGTTGCAACTTCAGGAATATCTAAACCTTCCCGCAACAAGTTAATACCAACCAGGATGTCAAAATCTCCCACACGTAGCTGGCGTACAAGTTCTATGCGATCAAGACTATCAATTTCGCTATGCATATAGCGGACACGAAAACCTTCCTTGGAGAGGTAATCAGCCAAGTCCTCAGCCATACGCTTAGTCAGCGTAGTCACCAAAACGCGGTCACCTCGCACAATCGTCATCTTTGCCTGTGCCATCAGATGCTGCATTTGACCCTCGATAGGCTGTATCTCTACCTCTGGATCTAAAAGCCCAGTTGGGCGGGTGATCAATTCAACGGGTGGGCCGCTTTTTTGGAGTTCATACTCTGCGGGAGTAGCGGAAACGAAAAGAACTTTACCCATTTTACGCTCGAACTCATCAAATTTAAGGGGGCGATTGTCCAATGCGCTTGGCAGGCGAAAACCAAAGTCAACAAGGTTTTTTTTGCGGGAAAAATCGCCGTTGTACATGGCACGTGACTGTGGGATGGTTTGGTGACTCTCATCGATTATAAAGAGGTAGTCCTTTGGGAAGTAATCCATCAATGTGAACGGGGGCTCCCCAGGCTTGCGTCCATCAAAGTGACGACTGTAATTTTCCATACCTGCACAGAACCCTACTTCCTTAATCATTTCCAAATCGTAGTTTGTACGTTGCTTTAACCTGTGAGCTTCCAAAGGGGGCAGGTCAGGTAGTCGCGCCTCCAGCTCCTGCTTTATGTGCTCAAGCGCTAGGGCATGCTTTTCTTCAGGCACAACATACTGCCGAGCAGGATAAAGCGTGAGTTTATCAACCGAAACTTTAACGTCGCCGTTAAGCAAGTTAACTTCCTTAATTTTTCTTATGCTACTACCTTCGAATTCCACGCGCAAAATATCGTTCTCATAGGAAGGCACAATATCCACCGTGTCGCCGCGGACGCGAAATCTGCCCGGCTCAAGCACCATATCGTTACGCTCATACTGCATATCTACAAGGTCACGGATAAGCTGCTGCCGTGACATCTGCTTGCCCACCTCGAGATTCGCAGCCATTGTTTTGAAGTCATCAGGATTACCTAAGCTGTAGATGCAGCTGATACTAGCAATTATAATAGTGTCATTTCGGCTCACGATACTCGAGACTGCATGCATGCGCATCTTCTCAATCTGATCATTGACGGTAGAGTCCTTTTCGATATACATATCCTGCGCAGGCAGGTAGGATTCGGGCTGATAATAATCATAGAAACTGATGAAATATTCCACTCGGTTGTGGGGAAAAAGCTCTTTTAACTCAGCATAGAGCTGTGCTGCCAAGGTTTTGTTATGCGCCAAAATCAACGTGGGCTTCTGAAGCTTATTGATAACGTTTGCCATAACAAAGGTTTTGCCGCTTCCTGTAATTCCAAGTAGCGTTTGCTTGTCTCTTTGGGAGAAGTTCTCGATTAACTGCTCCACAGCAGTTTGCTGTCCAGGCGATATCTCATATGGCGACACAAGCTCGAATTGCACTTTACTTCCTCACAAACGACAAAAGGACCCAATCAATTGGATTAATAAGTTTTTTCACCAAACCACACAAATTCACTAGCACCAAACATACTGCAGAAATCTGAAAACCACACCAAAAGCAGCCTTCAAACATTTGAACCCTTAAAACCAGAACCAATCTCAACCTAAGAGTCACGTAGTTCCAACAAAAAAATCCACATTTATTTAGGGGCAATGGAAAAAAACAAAAGCTACAAAGAAACAAAAAGGAAAAATAATATTTAAGAAACGGTCATGGTACCGAATTTACCAACGTTAAGTTGGATTTCACCCTTAAAACTGGTAACGTAGCCGTTCTCGATTTTTACGTTGTCGCCCACATTAACCTGATCAATCTGCTCGTTCCATAGCGTTAGCTTTATGCTTCCTGTTTCGTCGGCTACCACAGCATCCACTATTCGGTAAGTTTCATCTTTATATTTTGATTTGACTTCTCGCGGGTCACCTTTCTCAACCACCTTGGCTTCCACGCTAACCCGCTTCATTCCATCATTTAAGTCTTTTATATCTACCAATTTACTTCACTTCTAACTGTTTTGTTAACGATTTTCCTCGTTCAATGATATAAATCTTGCTAACTATCTAAATGTCTTGGTTGAGAAGAAAATAAAGAAAAAGGTATTGAAGCGATTAAACTACATTTATGAAGAACCAGAGAACCAAAAGTGTAACAGCAACACTTACCGTAGAGAAGACAAGACACTTCATGGTTGAGAATTCTGGCTTGAGCTCTTTTAGAGCCAACGCAGCTAATCCACCCAGCCAAACATACGATACAAGGAACATACCACCAAGTATGGCTCTAAACACTTCCAAGGATGCGCTAATGCTCGCAAGACTGCTTATCGATTGAGAGGTAAGAGTACCTATTGTGGTAGAATAAGACACAGCCATAAAGCTGTCATATCCTAAACCTAATTGTACATCATATGGATAGTATGAAACGGGTAAGGTTAACGCTGCGATAACGTTCACTAAGCTTCGGATGACCATAACGAATAATGCAAAACCCAACGCTACGAATATTGGTTTCCAAAGAACCGTGTTTTTGAGTACTCTACAGATAAGGTACAGTAAAGCGGTTAGGACTAGCCAAGTGAAGAGGAATTGTAGGGAGAATATCTGTAAGAATCCTAACAGGGAAGTGGTGGTGTCGTATTGGATTGGCTGAATGAATTGTCCACGAAAGAACAGGGCGCCTATGCGGATGTTTATGTCTTGATCGTTGCTGTAGGTGAATTGAAGAGTTAGGGATGTTATATTGGTCCATATTGGATTGCCATTTTCTGTCCAACCCACTGCATCAGGTCCAATTGGGATACTTAAGTTGCCCCATTGACCAACCGCTGAAGCACTGGAAAGTGCATTTGTCAGGTCATAAGTGTAATAGTCGGTGTCCCCCAGAGAATAAAGGGTTAAAACGGCATGTTGGGGTGCCGATTGAGGCTGTATGAGTTTTAAGCTTATGGAAAGATTTTGGAAGCCGTTAGGTGTGCAGTCTACATTGGAAGTGTTAGTTAAGGCGGCTATGACCGTATTGGTGTTACTTGCTTGTATGTCCAAACTGTTGTTACCAAAGAGGCTATAGTAGCTTTGCGGATCGTTTGGTGGACGCTGGAGCTGGGCTATGTAAACGGTGTTGTTGTAGTAATCGTCAAAGTTATTGGTCAAGCTTACGTCTTCGCTGGCTGTCCAATAAGTTGCGTTGTTGTAAGTTTGCATTGCACCAGCTAAAGGAGAAGTAACCTCTAGGGATGTTTTAGTAAATTGAACGTATTCGAAGCCTATTTCAAGGCCCATGAATAACAGTAGAATAATTATAACGCCAAGATACTTGGGGTTAGATGTTATGTTTTTAAATGCTTTCTTTGGCGCATAGATAACCTGCAGGATATCACTGAGAATCAACTCTGGTTTTCTCCTTCGCTATCTCTGAATTACAGTGGATTTATTAAGTGTTTACCAGCTTCCGCTTAGATGACAAATGTAACTAAGTGACAAAAAAGCGCTCACTTGATTTTGCGAGGCACATTATTTTTTGGCGAAACATTGACCTAAAAACGATACTTAAAAAGACGTTGACAATAGTAATTGTGGGCTTCAAAGAAAACAGGCAATAAAAAAGGAGTATAGTCCACAGGGGTTTCTGAAGTTTTGCCTTCACAAATAACCGCTTAGTAGATGTATGATATAAAAGTTGGGAGTTCTGTCCTTTGTGGAGGCTAAAAGCCTAATCTGCCAGTAAAATTACATGCCAAGTTTTAGGCGTCTATAAGTCGCATAATCGACGTACTCCACAAACGGGTTCTCAGCAAGGAATTTAATGTTGATTTTTTGACGTTTACGCTTATCAAGCAGTTGACTAGTGGTGCGCAACAAATAAGCATCACTTCCTGCGCCTGAACCGTAACTCACCACCAAAATCCGCTCATCAGGCTTCGCGATATCCAAAACTGCAGCTAAACCCACAAGCGAAGCGCCCGAGTAGGTGTTACCGAACTTGCTAATCATCAAAGAAGGCATAAACTGTTCTTCTCTGAAACCGAGTTCTTTGGCTATACGCACCGGGAAGGTCGGGTTGGGCTGGTGGGGCACGAAATAGGTTATGTCTGAGGCTTTGAGGTTGAAGCGCTCCATAAGTTTGGTTGCGGATGCGCGGACGTGTTTGAAGTAAGCGGGATCACCTGTGAATCTGCCCCCATGCATAGGGAAGGCTTCGCCGTCTCTGCGCCAAAAGTCTGGGGTGTCAGATGTGCAACTGTACCAACCTTCGACTTCGGCGATAACGTCTTGCTTGCCAAAGATGAAAGCAGCACCTCCATAACCGACAAACATATCGAGTTCGCCTCCGGGGCAACCCTGTGGAGCTGCTTGGGAATTGTCTGCTCCGATGACCATGGCGTACTTTATGCCTGAACGTGAATAACTTACCAAAGCAGAAGCGTCTTTGAACATGCTTGTACCTGCTTTACACGCGAATTCTGTGTCCACGGCATCTACACCTTGTATTTCGCCGTCTTCTTCGCCTAGCTTTAGCACTTGTGCAACTTTAGATGCAATAGGCTTCACGGCATAGGGGTTCGATTCTGAGCCCACATACACTTTTCCCACCCAAGAACTATCAAGACCTGAGTGAATAAGGGCCAGTTTCCCTGCTTCAACTGCAGCCGTCACCGAATCCTCGTCTATAAACGGTACAGCTCGCTCCAACCCATGACCCTTGATGCGGAAACGTGACGTGTAAGCACCATAACCCACAATACCTGGCAACTCATACTCTTTGGTAGGCTGAACAATGGTGTATTCTTGGTGAGGATAGTATTCGTCAGCTAATGTAAAAGCTAAAGAGATTGTTGGAACCACATCGGCTTTACCTACGGAGTAACGTCTGCGAAATCGAGGCACTACTTCTCGCCCCTCGAGGGCTGAGAGATCAACTTGTTCGCCATTACAGATCAACTGATCAGTGATTCTTGCTGGAACTCGGATTTTGCCGTCATGGAAAGAAACTATACCGTAGATGAAGCTGGAGAGCTTCGCGAATTTGTTTGTCGGCTCGTTTATATAGGTACAAAGTTCCAGTTTACCTTTGTCGTAGAATAGATCAATAGAGTCCATTTTGCCATAGCTTTTTCTGCCGCATACGCTACAGTAATCGCGAACCTCAAAGTACTCCTTTCCACAACATTGACAGCGGCAAGCCTTGAGTCTATCACCTAAAAATGAAACACGACGCTCAATTGGTTCACTGCTCATTGAGGTCTCTCTCCCAAAATCGTTGCATAAGCTTTCGTTCCAAAACCCTCAAACTCCACAACGCCACCATGCCTAAGTCCGCCTTCAACATTGATCTGCCGTTCTCCTGCTTCGCCGCGGAGTTGACGATAGATTTCAAAGAACTGCGCTCCACCAGTCGCACCCAAGGGATTACCATCAGCCTTCAAACCGCCATCCGTGTTCACATAGACTTGTTGGCCACCCATTTCATAGTAAGTTTGGTTATTGAGGCAGCTTTCATGTATGGTCTTCCAAGCGGTCCCGGGCGCACAAAAACCGAGGTCTTCAAGCAAAACCATCTCCATCATTGTGGATTGGTCGTTTAATTCCACAACTTGCAGGTCTAAAGGATTAACTTTGGCAGATTGTAAAGAGGTTTTCATGGCAAATTCAGCGGCGATAAAACGTGAAAGGTCTTCGCGTGCGGGATAGTTGAGGTAATCTGTGGCGGAGCTGCATGCCAAAACGTAGACTGGACGATTGGTCATTTTGTTAGCAACCACTTCGCTGGTTAAGATTATTGCTGAGGCACCGTCTGAGATGGGCGCGAAATCGTAGAGCCCTAACGGCTTATGTGCAGCTTTACGGGCATTTAAGACTTGGTCAATAGTGATTTTTCTTTGGAACTGGGCATATTTGTTTTTTGTGGCGTTCGCATGATTTTTAACCGACACCTGCGCCAACGCCACATATAGTTTCTCCAAATCCCGCCCAGTAACGCCATGCTTCTTAATGTAGGCACGTAACATGAGCTCATGGTTGGATTCGGGGGTACCACCTGCAAAGTAACTCCAAGGGTCATCAAGCAACATAAGGTCATCGCGGATTTTATCCCATCGATCAGTCATTTTTTCTATGCCCCCGACGAGCACCGTGTTATAAACGCCTGCCTGAATCGCATGACAAGCCGTCATTAAAGCGGCGCTAAAAGAGCGAGTAACTTCCATGGGCACATGTAGCTCGGTTAATTCAGAGAGAAAGCCTTCCTCCAAGCCAAGCTTGTTAGTGATGGGTAAAAGACAGTCTGACATGTAACAGGCTTGCAGATCTTTGCGTTCCATATTACATTCTTTAGACGCGGCGAGCCAAGCTTCCTCGATGAGCTTTTCGGGTTCTTTGCCGTAATGTTCACCAAACTTGGTTCTGCCAACAGCAACTATAGCTGGGCGATTTTGCATATGTATGTGCTTCCCTGTTTATGTTAGCAATAAAGATTTTCTAAAACGCCTATTAAGTGTTTGCCATATTCGACTCTAAACCTGCGATTAGCGAATATACTAGTAAACATATTCCAGCTAGGAAGAGATCGTGAAGGAAATTGAAGAGATATTAAGTAGAATTCAGAAAAGATCTGCCCACGTCTCCTACAAGTGCGACTACACTAAAGAATTCGATAAAATTAATTCGTAATTGCCAGAATACAAATCCAGTTACTGAGACAAATGAAAAATGCATCCACAAAAAATGCTAAATTGAATGGTTAATTTCGTTACGAGTAATCTGCAGCTTTAACTTGGCAATTAAGTTTAGTAGTTTTTGGCTGAGTTCTACAGGGTACGCTGGCGCATTCATCAACTCTTTGTGCTGCGGTGGTAACTTTGAGAGGTTAGCGGCTGCAATTTTCCGTATTTCTTCGAGCCGCGGTAGTTTATAGAGAAGCTTGCCTTTTTCCATGACTTGAATCAGTAGCGGTTCACCCACAGCAGGTTCATCCGTCAAGGCAATAACATCTTTCAAGAGAATGCCATCACTATTTTTAAATCGGTAAACCTGTTTTCTGCCAGGCAGAGTAATCTTATCTTTGCTAAGCTTCATGATTGGTGAGAATTTGCCGGTTGAGGTTTGGGTTTCACAGAGCTTGTAAATGCCGTCAAGATATGGCCGGTCGGCGCTGGTCCCCATCTTTGTGCCAACACCAAATGCATCAATAGGCGCCTCAGCAGCCAGTAATTCGGTGGTTTTGTATTCGTCAAGGTCACCACTGGCAAAGATTTTGACAAACTGTAAGTCTTGGCTGTCGAGAATTTTTCTGACTTTCTTGCTCGTTTGCTCCAAATCGCCACTATCAAGCCTAACGCCTCCAAGGCGTATACCTTTGGCTTTGAGTTCTTTGGCAACTATGACGGCTTTTTCGGCTCCGGCGATATCGTCATAGGTATCAATGAGCAAGGTGGATTTGTGGGGGAAGGTTTTAGCGAAAGCTCGAAAAGCGTCAAGTTCTTTGGGATAAGACATTACGAATGAGTGAGCCATGGTGCCGAAGACGGGTATACCGTATGCCATACCGGCTAGAACGTTGCTTGTGCCTTGGCAACCGGCGATATAGCTTGAACGCGCCACTTTCATACCGGCGTCAATACCTGGTTCTCTGCGCAGCCCAAATTCGATGACTGCTTTGCCCTTGGCGGCGTGGACTACACGTGACGCCTTGGTAGCTATCATGGTCTGCAGGTTAATGCAGTTTAACAGGAAAGTCTCAACGAGTTGAGCTTCGATAATCGGTGCAGTTATTCGGATAAGGGGTTCGTTTGGGAAGGCTACGGTGCCTTCGGGAACAGCCCACACTTCTCCCGTAAACCTAAAGTTGCTAAGGTATTCTAGGAAGTCTTCTTTAAAACCCTGCTTTTTCAAGTACGAAAGGTGCTCTTCAGTGAATTTGATGGATTGCAGGTAACCTAACGCTTCTTCTAGCCCTGCGAATAGAAAGTAGGAGCGGTTCTCAGGAAGCCGCCGTATAAAGAGATCGAAGGTTGCAGTTTCAAAGTTTTTGTTATCAAAGTAGGCGGCACACATAGTTAGTTCGTAGAAGTCAGTAAAGAGGCTCATGTTTTCCTCTTTCAGATATCCCAGAAATGGATGCATGATTATGTAGAGTTTGGTTTACGATTTAATTCTTTCTAGCAATATAGGTTATCGAAGTGTCTTTTACAAAATTGCTTACCATAGCCAAATAATGCCCCGGGTATTTGGGTTTAGTCAAGTGGATAAGTTGGCAAAGAAAGGCTATAAGAGAACTAAGATAAAGAACTTCTACTTACCGTGAGAAAGATCATCTTTCAATCGAAATCTTACTTACGCCAACTTCTTTCTCCAAAATAACTACATGATCACCCTTCGCAGCGAAGGCCTCGCTGTGCGTCACCGCGATAATTTGCTCGATTGCTTTGAATCTACTAATCGCTTCAGCCAACCGTTCAATACTGCCGTCTTCGCTGCCCAAGTTTTCCGTTGGCTCATCGAGCATAAGCATGCTCAACCCGTGACCTGTGCGCGACTGCATTATTAGCTGCCCTAGTCCTAAGCGGTAAGCAAACGCCAAAAGTGTTCGTTCTCCACCTGAGAGGTTGCTGACTTCTCGGTTGGCACCCGCCTCGCTCTTTACGTAAGGTGTGTAAGTCTCGTCAATAATTACGTTGAGCATTGGGGTTTCACTGCCCACCAAGTTATCGAGAATCTGCTGCACAAAATTACGAAGGACTTTAACGAATTCGCTACGCAATTTAGGTTGGATGCTACGGTATGCGTCACGTATGGCGCTTAGGACTTCTATCGTTCGACGAATTTTCTCAATGCGTTCCAGCTTTTCCTGGGCGAAATTGATGCGATCCTTAGTGTCGTCCAGACAGCGAGCTAAGTCTGCTTTGCGATTCTCTTTGGTGCGTAAATCCGATTCGACGGCATAGGTTTGTTTGAGGGCTAGATCCTTTTTCTCTTTGGCCGCTTGCAACTCGGAGAGGTCGAATTTGGAGATTTCAAATAGCAACTCTTCAAGCTCGGTGCGCTGTTCAACTTCGAGCTTTAGTTGCGCTTCAAGTTCGTTATTGAGGGTTTTGAGGTTGTTTTCTTCTTCAGCAATTCGCGCTTTCAAATCCGTGTTGCGGGTCAGGCAATTTTGAAGGTTATGATATGCTTCTGTCGCGACGGTCTTGGTTTTTTGCAAGGTTGCAACTTCGAGCCTTAATCGGTTAATTGTTTTTTCCCTTTGTGCGTTTTCATGTTGGAGGCTAAACAGCAAATCGTTTCGGTAGTTTCCTGGCAAGGGCTGGCTACAAAGCGGGCAATCACCTTCCCCAGAGCTCAATGAGACTACTCTTTTTTGGTCCTGTTGAATGCTTCGCGATGTTGCTTCCTGCTCAGCTCTCATGGAGGTGATTTTTTCATCAAACCCTTCTAAAGAAGCCCTCAGCTGCTCGCAGGGTTGATTCGATGGGAGTCCCAGGCCCTCAAGTTTTTCAAGGCACTGCTTTATCTGGTTATCAATTGAGGATTGGCGCGAAACAATATTGGCAAGGATAGTTTTTTTGCCCTCAATCCGCTCCGTTAAAGAAGTCAGCGTTCGGTTCAAGTTTGCGACGTTTGCGTTTAATCGGGCTTCTTTCCGTTTAAGCTCATCCATCGCCAATTTTTTCTCTTCTGACCGCTTGAGCCTCAAATCTGCCTCCTCGAGTAACCGCTTGGCGATAACGAGGTTCTGAATAGAATCCTCCAGAGCCATCTCCAGTAGCGTGAACTCTTCACTTGCCCTATTGTATTCCCCGCTGAGTTTTTCCAAGCCATTAACATCAGGGTCCTTTTCATAGACCCTTTTTTCAGTTTCGTAGTCACGCTGGTACTGAGCGATATTGCTCCAAGCCACCTCATAATCCGACAACCCAAACAATTCATCAAGTCGCCGCTGCCTTTCACGGGGCGCCGCATCCAGCAACTCTTTGAGGTGCTCCTGACGGAACCAAACGATTTCGCGGTAGAGATCCTTATCTAAACCGGTAATTGCCTTGAGCTGTTCTGCTATGGCTTCATTCTTCATGCTAGCGACTATACGGTCGTCTTCATAGAGTTTGAGTTGGTCGATGTCGTGGGTTATGCCTTTACCTTTGCGTTTTAAGCCGCGAACAATCTTGTAGGTACCGCCGTTTTGTGTAAATTGAACTGTAACCCTGCAGGCATCGGCGCCTTCGCGTAGCAGATACTCAAAACTCCGACCCACCGCATCCCCAAACAATGCAAAGTCAACCGCATAAAGCAGGCTAGATTTGCCGCAGCCTACACCGCCGACCACACAGTTAAAACCGCGAGTAAAGGGCACAGTAGATTTAATGTGGCTACGCACATTTTCCACCTGAACAATATCGATTTTCATCGGGTCAACTCCTCAATGGCTCTCTTGACTTGCTCATCTTGCCTTTGAGCCAACGGAGCAATTAACCCCAACGCGCCTTTTGCGATGAGTTCGGCTTGCTCTTTGCCGTAGCGGTCAGCGAAAATCTGCACAAAATATTCATACGCCTTAGTTTTTAGGTCCTTGAATTCGCCCTCAAAAATGGAACGGACAATTTCGTCGGAAACGGCAGTTTCTTTTAACTGTACAATTGGATGTACAAGAAGCGCTTTTTGTGCTGCTGAACGGATTTTGGGCACATCGATTTCTGTGCGGCTTGCCTCTGCTGGCAGAGTGCCTTTTAGAACTGGGATAAGAATGGCATCTGCTTCGTCAGCGTCCCTAATCATCTGGGTCGCCTGCTCGGTGATCTTTGCAGAAGCCATTCCTGAATAATCGTAGTCTATTATGATAAATTTGCGGGGAGATGACAATTCGATAAGTTCGGGTTGAATTTGCCCTTTTTCGTCTACTTTGACGTGGTAAAAGCCTTTGAGAATTTTGGCTTCGTCGTAGCCGACTGTTTCTGTGCAGCCGCTGTAAACCAAGATGCCGTCTTTGAATTTACCAAGGTAACGTTCGTGAATGTGTCCTGCTGCGTAGTAGCAGAAGCCATCAGGTAACTCGCCAGGTTCGATTTCCGCTTCAATATATGACGGCTTAACCTCGGGCAGATCTATGGCTCCGTGAAAAACAAAGATGTTTGCTGCTCCACCTTTTGGTAAAGGTGGATTTTCTGCCATAAACTTGGGTAGTGCTTCCTGTGTTTTGTGCCGGTTATGATAGTTTGGGATTCCATAGACGTAACAGCAGTCGGGTTTGGTCCAGCATGCGCCGCGGTGTCGAGGCAGGTGAATAATGAGTCCGGCGCTATCGAGCGGGTAAAGGATGGTGCTTGTTATTGTGTTAGGTGCCGAGTCATGTGAGCCATCCACTGTCAAAACAGGTATACCCGCGTCTTTTAGGCGCTTAAAATTTCGAATCGTATTCTCCAAGGTGTGGTTGGATGGTCTGGGTTGGTGAAAAAGATCGCCTGCGATAATCATGAAGTCTGGTTTGAGTTCTATTGCTTTGTCTACAAGTTCGCTGAAGGCATTGTCGAAGTCTTGCCTACGTACCTCTAAGCCATACTGCGCATAGCCCAAGTGCAGGTCCGAAACATGGACAAAACTAAAAGCCTTCAAAGCCTCTCTCTTCTTAACACTATTGTAGATAGAGTTTACAAAGACAAGTTTTAAGCTTTTACCCTCGGCTCGGTGTAAGGATAATTACTGTCATCGTTATTGTTTTTGTTAGCTTTATTTCAATCCAAAAGTTGCCAAGGAGTGAGCGTTGAGTCTTTACTTTGCTGAATATTTTTTCTTTTCCCATAGACTTATGAAACTTTCATGTTGGCAATTCTTTGTTGTTTTGGCGTAAAAATATAAGACACCACATGCATTAACTCAGAAAAGGCGTCCTAAAGTTATGAAATGCCAAAAATGCTCACAAGAGACTATGCTGCCTTTTCGGTGTCCCTTTTGTGGTGGACAATTCTGCAGTGTACACCGTTTACCTGAAAACCATGCTTGTCCAAGGATAGACAACGCTCGAACGCTAAGACAAGAACAGGTCATGACTTCTCAAAAGGATGGTTCTTATAATTACAGCTACGTTTTTGGTCAGCAACAATCCAAGCGTCAATACCGCACTCGCTTCAGTCAAAAAGAAATCAAGCATATCGCTATTGCAGTTGCATTGGTAATAGGTGTCGGCTACTCAATGGCGCTCATCAATTTGGGGGGTTTCGGGATTAATTCCCCCGACATATTGATAATGTCGGTGTTTGCATTGATTTTGACTGCCTCTTTTCTGGCTCATGAGGTCGCTCATAAAGTTATGGCTCAGAAGGCAGGTATGTGGGCTGAGTTCCGCTTAACCACTTGGGGAGCCGTTTTAACGTTTATAGCCGTGTTTTTGCCGTTCAAAATAATCGCGCCTGGCGCCATGATGATTGGCGGCAATGCACCTACAGCGAAGGATATGGTGAAAATTTCTGTTGCAGGAGTTATAATCAACATGGTTTTCGCCGCTACTTTGCTGGGAATAGCTTTTGTATGGCCGGTGTTAGATTACTGGTGGCTAATGATAATGTTTTCTGCTTATATCAACGCGATCATCGCGATCTTTAACCTGATTCCGTTTGGCATTTTAGATGGCTACAAGCTCTTCATGCTAAACAAGAAACTGTGGGCAGCAGCGTTTGTTCCAGCAGCAATCCTAACAGCCGTAACTGGCTACATAGTGTTCGTCTTCCTCTAAATGAGGATTATTTGCCAGTGACGAAGAACAGATAATGATTAAAGATGTAGCTTATTTGGCCAACCATGTACCTTTAGGATAATGAGTATGCAGCTGTCAGCTCTGAGTCTCCCTGTCCCCACGGCTCTGGCTATTCGTTGTGATTATTCTAAAAAATGTTTTGGATAGATTGTATCATGGGCTTGCAACTGTGGATATTGCAGGAGAACCAGAAGGCAAGAAAGGTTAGGAAGAGCTTGCCTGAAGAATATGAATTGATACGTTAGCGAAAAGAAGAGATATAGAGCATAAGTAGCCTATGACGAGACCAATCAGCAGCAAATCAACGTCTGTCCAAATCCATATATGGAAAAGAAGTGAAGCAGGTTTGGAGGAGATGGGGGGTTTAGTAAAATATAGAAATACCGCTGTATTCTGGTGCTTCCCCCGCCAGTTAGGGAGCTTTAAAAATTTAAAAAATGTTTAAATTAGTTCTATTGTTACGTGCACTTCTTCAGGCACACGGATACGCATAATTCTACGCATTACACGCTCTTCGGAATCGATGTCAATTAAGCGTTTATGAATGCGCATTTCCCATCTGTCCCAGGTTGCTGTGCCCTCACCGGAAGGGCCCTTAAGGACTGGTACACGAAGACGCTTGGTTGGCAGGGGTACTGGACCATTCATTTTTACGCCTGTTTTTTGGGCGATGCTTCTGAGTTCTCCACATACCTCTTCTAGTTTCTCGTAATCGGTGCTTGTGAGGCGTATTCTTGCTTTTCTAACCATGTTGGTCCATCAATCCGTTGTTTTGCCGTTTAATATATGTTAGTGCACCTATGAGACTTAAATGGAACATAAAAACCTATCTCTCCAAATTTTTTTCTTTACTGTTGGGGTTTTTTATGAACTATCAGTCGGTTGCAACTTAGTATAAAGGTACATCAACATCGCTTTTATTCATATTGATAGGAATCAAGTATGGCTGAATCACCAGTAACTACTATTAAACTTCTTGAGGGCTTCAAATTCAAGGCTGAATTTGACCACAACCTCCCAAGCATCATAGTTGATGAGTTAATGCCTGTGGGTAAAAACGAAGGCGCGACACCGACAAGGCTCTTGTCCGTTGCCATAGGGCATTGCCTTAGCTCAAGCTTGCTGTTTTGTTTACAAAAAGCCAGAATCAAAGTCAATGACCTACAAACTACAATAAAAGCCAATGTGGAAAGAAACAACGATGGCTATTTAAGAATCAAAAGTTTTGATGTCAAAGTCCAATTGGAAGTTGCAGAAGAAGACAAATCAAGGCTACCCCGTTGCCTTTCACTTTTTGAGAACTATTGCACCGTCACCCAAAGCGTACAGCAAGGAGTAAAAGTGAACATAGAAATAGCAAAATCTTAACTGTTGGAAATTCTCCACGATGCCGGATGTAGATCTATGATTAACTACTTGAATGCGGGAAGTAGTAAGTCTCTCAAGCAGAAGCGGCAGGGACTCAAATTTTCAGGGTATTATTGATTGATTTTATTGTATATCCTCAAAGTTTTTGTTTGATTTTTTGGGCGTCAACCTCTAAAGCTTTAAACAAGCGCCCCTGAGTCTGATCTTTATAAGCTACACCATGAGTGAACCCTTCGTGAGGTTTAATGGGAATAATATGGACGTGAAAATGAAAAACCACCTGACCCGCAGCCCAACCATTATTCTGCACTATTCGTATACCCTCTGCGTTCATAGCATCCTTAACTACAACTGTTAGTCGCTTAACGACCTTGAAAAGGTAAGCGATTTCGTCTTCGGGCAATTCGTAGATGTTCTCGTAGTGCTTTTTGGGAACCACTAAGGTGTGTCCCTCGTTCACAGGGCGATTACTCAAAAACGCCACCACCGAGTTGTCCTCGTAAACTATGCATGCCGGAGCCTTTTTGGCGATAATCTTGCAGAAAACACAGTCCTCACTCATGTGCAATCATACCTTTCAAGGGTTTAATGTTAGGGTAATGGTTTAATAGAATTCTCGTGGGAGTAATACTTTATGGAAACCTATGTTGATGATATTGGCAGTTTTCCCTTGCCAGCGGGAATTAGAAGAGACGACTACGCCCGTGCGTATGAACTTGCACGCGAAGCTATAACAGACGGGCAAGATCCAACAGAGGACTTGTTTGTCCAGACTACATTCTGCGACACAGTTGTGGCATCTTTTAAACAAAAACTTGAAGCGGGGTTAGATGTGGTAAATTTTCCGCAAGCATTCAGCGGACTGCGCCAAGTAGGCGACGCAATCCACATCGCTATGAGCAAGGGTTCATTTGTTGTTGACGAAAAACATGCGTTTTTCCCAGAAATTTACGTGCTAAACCGAGAAGCAAAACGTCTAAGTGAAGAATATGGCAAAAAAATTCAACTTCGAGTTTCTATTTTTGGTCCTATCGAGCAGTACCTCAATGAGGTCGGTGCAACAGTTTATCCTGATGTGTTGGATGGGTTTGCCCAAACCTTAAACCGCTTCGCAAAAAACAGCGTCCTAAACACAAAGTACATAGAAACCAAGGTGATCTCCATCGATGAACCTAGTCTTGGGCACAGCAGCTTCACCGGTACGCCTGAGCAGATTCGAGAAACGTTGGAGAAAGCCTACGATTTTAATGGACCGATAACCCAGATTCATCTGCACTTTGCTTCAGGGATAAATAATTTACTAGCAGTAAATGGTCTGGATGTACTCTCTTTTGAGTACGCTGCTTCCCCGAAAAACATAGAGGTGGTTTCCAAAAAAATGCTTGAGAGCGCAGATAAACAAATCCGCGTTGGTATAGCAAGAACTGATATAGATGCGATTTGGGCGGAATTATATGAAAAAGGAATAACTCAGCCATCAACAGAGCAGCTTGTTGAAACAGTGGAGATCATGAAGAAAAGGTACCTGTTTGCTAAGGAAAAATATGGAGAACTGATGACGTTTACTGGGCCTGATTGTGGTTTAGGCAGTTGGCCTAGCCAAGATGCGGCAGCGTTAGTGTTGAAACGGTCAGTTGAGGCGGTCAACTCCGCGTAGAGATTTTGTTCTTACGCATCTTGCAATTTTTGAGTAGTGGTTCGCAGCTTTCACAGCGAATCCCATAAATTCTGCATAGAGCCAAAGGAGCAACTTTGGAGAAGATATTTGTCTAGGGGTAACTCAATTTGTGGCAAAAATTGGCTTTGAAATTTGTGTAGATGATTTTTTAAGGTTGAATTGAGAAAAGAAGAGGTGGTCCCCGCAGTTTAGTAGGGAGCTGCGTAACAGGTTTATTCTGGATGTTCCTGGGGTTGTGGAGGTTCGGGTCGTGGAGCTGTTTTCTTTGTTGGTTTCTCGATGGGTTGTCCTTTGGGCAATTCTTTTAGTCCGTAGGTGCCGATTGGAGGCCAGCCTGCTTCAGGCATAGATGAAGGAACAAGCATTATGGTGTTGGTACCGGCTTGTTGGCCTAGTTCATAGAGGATGTTCATCCATCTTAGGCGTAGACCTTGTTCGCTTGATTCATACATTTTTGCGGCTTCGATCATTTTTGCGGATGCTTCGAATTCTGCTGTGGCTAAGGTTACTCTTGCGATGCGTTCTCGCTCGGCCTGGGCTTGTCGTGACATGGCGTCTTGCAGGTTTCCTGGGATAATTACGTCTCGGACTTCAACTGCGGTTGCTTTAATGCCCCAGGCTTCGGTCTTTTCATCGATGATTTCACGCAGGTGTGCCCCGACTTTTTCGCGTTCAGCTAGCAGGTCGTTTAGGCTGACTTTGCCTATGACTTCTCGTAGTGTAGTTTGGGCTGCTAGTTGGGTGGCTTGATAGTAGTTTTCGACTTGTAGTACCGCTTTTTCTAAATCTACTGGTTTCATGTACATAACTGAGTCAACGTTTACGGGTACGTTGTCTTTGGTTAGGGTGGATTCAGTGCGAAACTGTATGGTATCGAGCCTAGTGGATATTTTGATTGGTGAACGGTCAATTAGGGGTATGAGGTAGGCTATTCCTGGACCACGCAAGCCTACATAGCGACCTAGACGTAAGATGGGTATTCGCTCCCATTCTTTTAGTATTCGAATTCCGCTTAAGAAGAAAAGTGCAACTAAAATTGCTACAAAACCGAAAACAACTGTTAATAAGTCAGCCATTTTATTTCAGCTCAAATAGGCTATTGGCATTCTTGGGAGTTAAGCTTTTCCTTGGCGGGTTTAACTACAAGGAGCATGCCGTCTAAACAGACAACTTCCACCGGTGCTGCTTTGGCGATTTCGGAGTCTTTGGCTATGGCTTGCCAGAACTCGCCTAATACGCGGATTTCACCTTTAGGTTTGAGGTCAGTAATTGCAACGCCCGTAGCTCCGATTAAGGCTTCTTTACCTGTTTTTACCTGTTTGTATTGTGCTTTGACACCTGCATAAAACAGCCAAGCTGTAATCCCAGCTATAGCCAAGAGAATAATTGACAGAGATATCACAATTTCAAAAGAGATACCTAATGCAATACCCAAGCTGGCTGAGATAATAAGCCCCCCAGCGGCAACGACAAGTATTCCTGCAAGAAGACCTGACCAAGTATGCATATGAAGCACTCTATCAAATGATAGGTTGAATTTGCTTATAAGTCATTTTGGGAAAATACAGTTTAAGCACTATCGTCAATCGGGTTATTTTTTGAAGTAAAGAAAGTTTTGTTGTTTAGTTCCATTGTTTGTTTACGAATAGTTGATGTGAGTATGTTTGGTTTGGGGTGATTCTTAGCTGTGGGGTTGGGGATGGTCGTTTGCGTAGAGGTGGTGGGCTCATTGGTGAGGGGGGGTCGAGCTCAAGGGGTATTTCGTTTATCAGTTTTTTTCGCCTCCGCGGGTTGTGGTTGCGTCTGAGATTGATTTGAGGACTTCTAGCGAGTTTACTAGTTGAGTCATTTTTTTTCTCCAAAGTAGTAGTGAGCAAAAGAGTATTTGTTGACTAGGTGACGTGCAAACTTGGTCACGGCTTGGTTTTTGTTTTTGTATGGTTGTGATTGTTCTTGGTTTGTCACTTTTCTGTTTGTTTTTTGAGAATTACTTTGGTTTTGGGCGTGTTTTTGGGTGTTGTTTGGCTGTGTGGTACTCGTTTTTTTCTTCACTTATATGTAGAATTGGTTGGTTGTAGAAGTGAATGCATGGCTATGGAGATTAAGATGAGCTCAGACGAGCGTCGAGGTAACCTACACTTGGAGCCATGATATGTCTTGAGGACTTAGATGTTATAGCCAGCTTGCCGATAAGTGACATCAACTGGTATGAAGCTTTCAAAGCTAAGTTGAGGTTGTTGTTTGTTAAGAATTTGGCTTCGATGTTTAGCGCTGTGCCTTGGATTTTTGCTGCGATTTGGATGCCACCGTCCTCAGTTATCCACTTAAGTGTGATGCCTTGACTGTTTTTTGATATTCCAAGCCAGCGAAGTATACCGAACCATTTGCCCTTAAGCGAGAGGATAAGCTGCTGCGTCATCAAGTCTGAGGGTAAGAAAGTCTGTATAAGCGGTGCAGTGGGTACCTGGGTGCGTGGTTGGTTGAGTTTAAGTTCTGCTATTTTTGTGATAACTGTATAGCCGTCGTGCGCCTTTTTCACTATGCCTTCTTCTTCGAGGTGACTAAGGATACGTGAGAGGGTTTCAGAATGTAAGCCTGTTCTGCGTTTTAGTCCATCGAAAGTAAATGTGGTTAAGTCTTCGTTTTCAATTAAAGCAAGCACATCAATATCGCGCTCGCTAAGAGAGTAATCGGTTGGTGGACTTTGCCAATTTACATTGAGAACAGGGATCATCATTATGGGATGCTTAATGGTTGCTTTTGAAGGTTATCATGTCTTTTCAGGCAAAATGAATGGAATATGCACCTAAATCTTTAAGCTAAAGGTAAACAAGACTAAATATAAACAGAAATAATTCTCATAAAGTTGTTACTATTAATGTACAAGAACTTTGCAGGAAGAATAAGTTTGTTAAATTTTGATGTACAAAATGGGTTTCTGCAACTGTCGAGATCGTCTGTGGAAAAATTACTTCGCCTTAAGTTAATAAATTATTGCAGAGGTCTTGTTTCATGCCAACAGTACAAATCCAACTGAAGAAAAGTCACACACTTTACCAACTTGCTCTAAAAAATATCGAGCACCGTAAAAAAATTCAAAACCACAGACATCGCTTAAAGTAAAAAGGAACACCTGAAAAGTTAGTTCGAAAAAGAAAATAAAATTTAGCAAAGTTTTAAAATCATAAAACCCCAAAAATCTATATAGTTGCCTAATTTTACATTGATAGTTGTTAATTGCCACCTAACCAAGAGTTAGTTTTGTGAGAAAGTATATGATGGAAAAAATAGAGTCTACCATAATTTTTACATGTCTAGGATGCAGGGAAAGGTTTGAGTTTGATAGCGTTGGTGAATTCCAGTTGGTGTCCTGTCCTATTTGTGGAATACATTATATGACAAAAAGAAAAGACAAAACAATACAACTCCAAGACTTCGACTTTAGTGGCGAAAATCAAGCTCCAGAAGAATCTTGCATCATTGTAGAAGTAAGGTAAAGAAAAATGAAAGCCAAATGTATTGGTTGTGCAAAAAAATTCGATGTTCAGCCTGATAACTTTGCGAACCACGAAATAATTTTCTGCCCTACATGTGGATTGGACCACACGATAATTCAGCAAACACGCCACGCCCTCGTAGAATCAATACAGCCCATATAATTAGATGAAACTCTCAATTTTAATCAAGTTTTTTAACTTCAAAGAGTTTTCTTGAGTATGGAAGAAATAGAAGTAAAAATTTTGGAAGTTAACGAAAAAGAGATCAAAAAATTGTTATCAAGTTTGAATGCCGTAAAAATTTATGATGGCGAAATCTCTACGCAATTCTTGGATTACGCCGACGGTAGTATCAGCAAGTTCAGAGATGTTTTACGGCTAAGAAAAATGGAAAACAAAACAGAATTAACCTACAAGAAAGTAAAAGAAACCCAAACCGCCAAGACAGCAGAAGAGTTCTCTGTGGAGGTCTCAGACCTGGACGTCATGCTGTGTATTCTAAAGAATATTGGCCTATCTGTCACTGAACAAATGCAAAAGCACAGAGTCAGCTACAAGCTGGGCAGTGTTCGCTTTGATATCGACCGATACCTTGGCGACTACAGCTTTGTTCCCGAGTTTCTGGAGATAGAAGGTGACCTTACAGCGATACACAAATACGCTAGAATGTTAGGGTTCAAACCCAAAGATTGTCTGCCATGGTCCACGGATGAGTTAGTCAACTACTATTTCAACAAAAAGCAAACTTGGAATAAAAAGGCTGTTACGCTTTAGGTTTGACGGCTTTGCGGGCACGCAACACAACTTTAGGAGCACGTTTTACAGGGACAATGGGTTTTTTGGAGGCGTTCCAGATAGGGTATTCACCATGTTCTTTTTTAAAGCTCTCCAGCAACTTTTTTTGAGTGACTTTTGGGGTATCAGTCAACATGTGGCTTAAGGTAACTTTTTCAATGTATCCATCTTTTAATATGTGTGCACTGATTTTTCTGGTAGCTTTTCCGCCAACACCGCTCAGGTAGCCTGCGAAAACGCGTTTAGTGGGCTTTTTTGTTCTACCGATATAGATTATGTCAGAAACGGGTTTACCTGTTAACGTGTTGTCGGCTAAAACCAATATGCTGCCTTTATTGTATGGCAGGCTGGAGAAGCTTAGCTGTTTTATGGGAACAGGATCGCTGAAGCCTTTTTCTTTTAAAGTTAGCGAGTTCATTGCTTTCATGTGATCACTTGCTAAATTTAACTATTTCTATATAGCCTATTGATACCTATAGAGTCTATTTTCAAAGTTCTTAAAAGAGAAGTTCACCATCAAATATAATGCAGTGACATCGAATGCATAAAAAAATCTTACTGTTCAAATACGAAAACTTCAAAGTTTACAAACCTAAAACTGCCAATATTTCTGATTTACCAAAAAAGCAAAACCGTTGAAGCAAAAAAGGCACTCGCGGTAGTCGGTTTTGACAGATTCCTTGATAAGTGGCGAATTTCATTAGTTACCTACCACTGCTCCAGGAACGAGTAAATAGCCAATAACAGCGGGTAAATAGTTCTTGCCAACTGCGTCAATTTATGATCCCATAAAAACCAGTCCCAAAACTCTAGGGAAGACTCTGGATAACCCCAGTTACTACATAAACCGTGAACTAAGCTGGATACGCTTCAACTCCCGCATCCTTGAAGAGGCACGAGACGAGCGGCATCCACTGTTAGAAAGAGTCAAGTTTTTAGCCATTTGCGGCAGTAACCTCGACGAGTTTTTTATGACCCGAATAGCCAGGTTAATTAAGAAAATCAGAAAAGGCTCCGAAGAAAAATCCATGGATGGTATGACCCCCATGGAGCAAATCGAGGCCACTCGCAAAGAAATACTGCCACTGATTGAGAAGCAAGCAAACTGCTGGAGAGAGGAGCTATTGCCCAAGTTGGCAAAAGAGGAAATAACGATAAGAAAATTCCGCGACCTATCAGAGGACAAAAAGGAAAAACTGCGGATACTTCTTCAGTTAAAAATCTTACCAAAAATAAAGGTTTATAGGCAGAATTGGGGAAACAAAGGAATCGATAACCTCCAAGTCGCCCTCTGTGTTTACGGTTTTGAGAACCCCGCCTACTGCGTGCTCGAAATTCCTACAGAGCAATTCAGGCGGTTAATTGAGATTCCCCAGCCCAGTTTCAGGCAGAAACTGAACATGGATCACGAATTTATCTTCATAGAGGACCTTATAGCATCAAATTTAGACTTGATTTTCCCAGGCAATCATGGATTATTGGCTTCCGCTTTTCGGTTGACACGCAATAGTGAAATCGAAATCTTGATGGACCAATCTTCAGATTTTCTTTCCTCCGTCAAGAAGGGACTCACCAAGCGAAAAACTGGTTTTCCAAGCCGCCTTGAATTCGACAAAAATATGCCCTCACAACTAAAAGAAGCATTAACAGCACGGTTTGGGTTGACCAGCTATTTAGTTTACGAGTTTGAATGTCCGCTTGGGCTTGTTGATCTCTGGCAGTTGCATAAAATAGACCGCCCTGACCTTAAAGATAAAAATTTTCTGCCATCCATAACGCCGCTGCTCACGCCTGAGAAGAGTCTGTTTAAGGCCATATCCAAACACGACATTGTACTCTATCACCCGTATGACAGTTTTGAAGTAATCGTAGATTTACTAGAAGAGGCAGCCCGTGACCGCTATGTGGAGAAAATATGCATCACCATGTATCGGATGGATGCTAAATCTCCGATTGTGGATGCACTTATGGAGGCAGCGAAAAATGGCAAAAAAGTTACCGCCATCGTCGAATTAAAAGCAAAATTTGACGAAGAAAACAACATCTTGTTGGTATCGCGGCTTAAAGAGGCAGGAGTTAAAGCAGTCTACAATTTCCCAAACTTCAAAGTCCATGCAAAGCTATGTGTGATTGTGCGAAAAGAAAAATCCAGAATAATTCGTTACTCACATATCGGTTCAGGAAACTATAACGCGGTGACTGCTAGAATCTACGGTGACATAGGCTACTTAACCGCTAGACATGACGTAGGAATAGATCTGGAGGAACTATTCAATATACTTATCAACGGCTTGCAGGAAAAAGAGTTTAAGCATCTGCTTGTGGCACCTAAAACTCTTAAAAATGAAATCCTAAAACGCATTGACCGCGAAATGGCGTTCCATCAGAAAACCGGCAAGGGATATTTGGCGTTTAAACTAAACAACCTCGAGGAGAAAGACGTAATCAAAGCGCTCTACCGCGCATCCATGGCTGGAGTCAAAATAGAACTCAATGTCCGCGCTCTCTGCTGTCTACGACCAGGAATTAAAGGCGTTAGTGAGAATATCTCTGTGATTTCTATCGTTGGGCGTTTTCTTGAGCATGCCCGGATCTACTACTTCCAAGATAGCCCAGACAGTGAAGTTATAATCGGCAGTTCCGACTTGATGTATAGAAATCTTAACGAGCGTGTGGAAGTTCTCTTTAGTGTACCTGACCCGGGAATTCGACAAGCAATTCTCAATGACATGCTAAAAATTCATTTAGGAGATAATGTTAAAGCCAGAAAATTGCTCTGCGACGGCACCTACCAGAGAGTTACTCCCAAGTCGGGTGAAAATAACCTCAACTCACAATTCTGGCTAATCCAAAACCGAGGGATCTGGCATGAACACGCCGATTACATCCACAAACTTTAATGTTGACGCCACCTACTGCAGATTCGGCGCAGAAATCATCATAAAACTAACAGATAATTTTTCCAAGCTAATCGAGGGAGTGATCGCCGACAAAGATATTGAATACGTTCATAAAACTCGCGTCACTTCCCGCCGGCTAAGAGCTGCGCTTCCAATTTTTCAAAGCTGCTTTGCTAAAAAAGACTATGAAACATGGGTACCGAGGTTAAGACAGATCACACGGTTACTCTCGAGCGCCAGAGATCTCGATGTACAAATCACGTTCATGGAGCAGTACGTTAAAAAATTAACTTCGCCAACCGAACAAACGACAATGAGAGCGCTGCTTAAAGACAATAAAAGCAGTCGTAGAAAAGTACAAAGCGCTGTTCAAGTTGGGTTAGATAAGCTAAAAACGATGGACACGCTAGGAAAAATCCGCGGAGTCTGCATTCAGACAATAGCTGAATGCAAAGAATCCTTTGATTCACCCTCAATTACGCAGGAAGCTCACTGGCACATCTCTGATAGACTCAACGACTTTTTGTCTATGCAACAATATGTTAAAATTGAGGATGCCAACCGGCAGCATCATCAAATGCGGATTTACGCCAAGAAACTCCGCTACACGATGGAGCTCTTCTCATCAGTATATCCCAACAAGCTCAAAAAAGAAATTGACACCATAAAAGCCTTCCAAGATGAACTCGGTGAGCTTCACGACTACATCATTTGGAATGAATACATATCAAAAGTCAAAAAGAAAAGAATAGCTAACAAAGTTGCACTAAATCAGACTCTTAAGAACTTCTCTATGTACATTAAACAGAAAAGGGAAGAGCATTACCACAACTTTATAGAGCTCTGGAGCGCCTGCATCAGTAGCGACTTCTTTGAACAAATCAGAAAAACCACCAGCCTCATCGTTATGTTAGTGGCTCAAGAGAAAACCAAAGAAAAACTGGAAAATCAGCATGTTAGAGTCGCCGTCTTATCTGACATCCACGGGAACCTGCAGGCACTGCAGAAGGTAATATCAGATGCGGATCAGCGGAGCGTAAACGTTTTCCTAAACGCAGGTGACTCGATAGGATATGGAGCATCTCCAAACGAGGTAGTTGAGCTAATCTGCCAAAGAAACATCCTTTCAGTGGTAGGTAACTATGACTTGGAAGTTTTGGAGGACAAAAATAACCCAAACGGAGAGAAACAACTTGCCTTTAAATATGCCAAAAAAACGCTGTCCAGAGGATGCCGAAGTCTTCTTGGGGCGCTGCCGCGAACACTGAGGCTGCAGGCGGCTGATAAGAAGCTTATAGTCACACATGGAAGCCCACAATCAATCAATGAGCATATCTACCAGAACACCTCCGAGCAGCGGCTTAAAACCTTGGCAGAGGGTGTTGATGCAGAAGTTGTGGTTATTGGCAATAGCCATGAACAGTTCATGCGTGTAGTAAATGGTGTGTATTTCATTAATCCTGGAAGCGTAGGGCGACCCGGCGATGGAAACCCTCAGGCTGCCTACGCCATCCTGGATTTTAATCCTTTTAGGGCACAGTTGATTAGACTCGATTATCCTGTTGAGGCAGCGGCCCAGGCGTTACGGAAGAAGGGGCTGCCTGAGAGTTTCCCACAGATGCTGCTACGAGGGCGCTCGATTGAGGACGTGCTCAAATTTGATCGTGCCAATGAGAAAACTATGGGTGAAAAATGCAAAGAAAAAGTGGCTGCTTGCAAAGATTTCTCAAAAAACCTCCGGTCGGATGCAATGCATTATTTGACGGTAACTAACCTTGCGTTGAAACTGTTTGATGGGTTATTATCTTTGCATAAGTTTGGGGGGCGGGAGCGCTGCTGGCTAGAATGCGCCGCGGTTCTTCATGACATCGGCTTGTCGGTCGGGTGCGGCAAACACAACAAGAAATCCGCACTGATCATCCTAAATGATACGGTGTTACCATTCTCCTCCAGTGAAAGGCGCATGATCGCGGCCATAGCCAGATATCACCGCGGAGGGTTACCGAAACAAAGCCAATACATAATAGCCCCCTTAAATCGTCAAACAATTCAAAAAATATGTATGCTCTCGGGAATTCTGCGCGTTGCGGACAGCTTAGATTACACCCATGAAGGCAAAGTCAAGCTTTTAAGCCTTGGAATTGATGCAGAAAGTGTAACTGTTGAGTGCTACTCCAAAACGGATTTGATATTACAAAAGCAGGCCTTTAATGAGAAGAAAGAGTTGTTTGAAAAAACTTTTAACAGGAAAATGGTGCTAGAATGGAAACAACCATGAAAGCCACGGGAAGAGTAGTTGGTTTTGTAGACATTGGCACAAACGCAGTACGCCTTTTAGTGGTGAGGATAAACCCTAACTTCTCATACACAACTATAAGCCAAGAAAAAGAAGTAGTGCGGCTAGGCGAGCGAGAATTCAAAGAAAACCTTCTACAACATGAGGCAATGGAGCGTACAATCTTTGTCTGCGGTAAATTCGCAGCCTTGGCCAAAACCTACGGCGCAACCGAGATCATTGCGGTGGGGACCTCGGCGATTCGGGAAGCAAAAAACCAGCAGGAGTTTCTTGGCAAACTCCACAGAGAAACAGGCATCAAAGTCAATGTTATTTCAGGGGAAGATGAGGCCCGATTGATATGCCGTGGGGTTTCAAGTGGCATAGACATCGGCGACCAAAAAGCTCTTTTCATAGATTTAGGCGGCGGCAGCACCGAGATAGCTATAGGCGACCAGTATGAATGCTTCTACATCAACAGCCTCAAGTTAGGTGCAATTCGGCTGACTACACAGTTCATCGGAGAAAGCTGGATGGGACCAATAAAAAGCGAAGTCTACAAAAAAATCAAAGACTACGCCGCCACAGAAATAAGCGCGATTAAGCCGAGGGTTTTAGAGTATGGAGCGAGACTCGCATTCGGTTCATCAGGAACAATGATTAACCTAGCAGAAGTTGCAAGTAAACTCTTCAAAAAAAGCAGCGGCGAGTTGGTTCTGACTAGGAAAAACCTCAAAAAAGTTGCCACTGCACTTTGCTGGCTACCTCTTATTGAGAGAAAAAAAGTACCTGGAATCAACCCGGATCGTGCAGACATCATAATCGCGGGAGCAGGAATAATCGAAGCAATTATGGAGCAGTTCGGCTTAGAAGAAATTAAGATCAGCCATCGTGAACTCCGCGACGGCTTACTCGTTGAGTACCTCTCCAACTTTGAAGGCTTCCGAGAACTGCAGAGGACACCCTTGCGCAACCGTAGCGTTCTACAGCTTGGAAGGTCTTGTAACTTTGATGAGAAACACTCAGAAACCGTCGTCAACTTGGCACTGGAACTTTTTGAGAGCGCAAAACAGATGGGGTTACACAGTATGGGTTACAGGGAGAAAGAACTGCTTAAGCACGCCGCGACTTTACATGACGTAGGTGATTTCTTATCGTTTAACGATCACCATCTTCATTCACATTACATAATCAGAAACGCGGGACTTCCTGGTTTTGACCGAGAAGAAATTCATATAATGGCGGATATCGCACGTTTTCACCGTAAAAAATTGCCCACCAAAAAAGCCTTAAAGGCAAATGGACTGGATGAAAAAAGCAAAGAAATTGTTACAATGCTTTCTACGTTTCTAAGGTTTGCTGAGAAACTTGACCGAAGCCACTGTGGTTTGGTGAGGAAAGCAGAGTTTGTTAATGGAAGCAAAGATAATGTTCTTCTCAGGTTCTATGCTGAGGTGGATTGCAGCCTTGAAGAGTGGAGTATCATTCAGAATCGCCAAGCATTTTTTGAGGCGTTCAAGAAGGAAATAGAAGTGCAGTGTATTGTTACAACAAACGCTTAATCAAACGCTAAATTATTACTCTTTTTCCAGTTTATCTCTTGCCTCTTCTAATGCTGCATTTTGGTTACTGTCTAAAACAGGATACTTCAAACACAGCTTTTCTATGTGTGAAACCATTATTTCTGAGATGCATGCATGTGTGACCCATTTTTTGTCTGCGGGTATAACATACCAAGGAGCCCAAGGTGAACTAGTGTTATTTAGCATTTCCTCGTATGCTTGCAGGTAATCTTGCCATTTTGAGCGTTCTGAGAGGTCAGTAAGCGAGACCTTCCAGTGCTTATCTGGGTCTTCGAGGCGTTTTAAGAAACGATCTTTCTGCGTCTCTTTTGAGATGTGTAAAAAAAATTTGAGTACTATGGTGCCACTGCGGATATCAGAGATCATGAATAGTGATTGATGGATGGATGAGTGAGTGAATGAGTGTGTGTGTGAATATGGGTGACATTGGAACATGGAAACAAATAAAAAATAAATAATAAATAAATAAATAATAAATAAATAATGATGAATAAATGAATATGATAAATAGTATTGATGAATGATGGATGATATTGATGGGGATGAATTAATGATGATCGTTTTGATAGATTGATGGATTGATCTGATAAAATAAATAGATAGTAGTTCTGATTGATTTCATGAATATGAAACATATATGGTACTGATAGATATTGATATTGATGGATCTTGGAGAGAGAGAGAGAGAGAGAGAGAGAGGGAGAGAGAGAGGAGGGAGAGAGAGAGAGAGAGAGAGAGAGAGAGAGAGAGAGAGAGAGAGAGAGAGAGAGGGAGAGAGAGAGAGAGAGAGAGAGAGAGAGAGAGAGAGAGGGAGGGAGGGAGAGAGAGAGAGAGAGAGAGAGAGAGAGAGAGGGAGAGAGAGAGAGAGAGAGAGAGAGGGAGGGAGGGAGAGAGGGAGAGAGAGAGAGAGAGAGAGAGAGAGAGAGAGAGAGAGAGAGAGAGAGAGAGAGAGAGAGAGAGAGAGAGAGAGAGAGAGAGAGAGAGAGAGAGAGAGAGAGAGAGAGAGGAGAGAGAGAGAGAGAGAGAGAGAGAGAG
>CAWEOM010000011.1:0-34242 GCA_963810665.1 Candidatus Bathyarchaeota archaeon
CAGCGCTAACCAGTCAGGAACCTACCTAACCAAAATTGATTCAAACGACCAAATTTATGGACAGGACTAATCCCTGCCGATCAAGAACCATTAATGCGACTGGCCGCCCTATGATACGGCGGGTACTTCCTAGGCGGAATTGTGGTCAACCTCTACGTACTCCAAAACCGACACAGACGGCAACTTGTTGTGGACAAAAAAGGCGGATTCAGGTGCACCAGTCAACTACTTCATTAACGTTTTCTCCTGACCAAGCCTTGTTCCTCCTCATTCACCCTTGACCGCGAGGGGCAAATGCTAGGAAACAGCAGCTACGATAGCTACGTCATTGTGGCGACTAAGGACAACACGGTTTGGTTGGTGAAATTTGATTACCCACGTGAGCAAACAGTTTGGTTGTGGGGTATTGCAGGTTTGTTGTTGGTGGCTGCCACCGCTCGCTTTGGGAAAACTGTTTCTATGTGGCAGGGTCACGAAGGATAAGTTTTTGCAGGTTTCCTGATAAGGCTAATTATTCGGCTCGTCAGCGAAACCAAGAAGAACACTGAAAACGCGTACTGCACAAACAAAAAAGTCGCCTCAGAGGGCACAAGCAGAGTTAAGGCGACACCGATGGAGAGGGCGCTACCGAGGTATTTACCGATGGGGTCGTAGAATTTTTTGGCAATTATGCTCGTGACTACGAATTGGCCGAAGGCGGCGAATATGAGAAATATAAACCAAGTTGGGTACAAACCCCGAAACGTGAACAGAGTGTATATACCAAACATTAATGCGAAATCTGTTGTAGCATCGTAGTAGGCGCCGAAGCGGGAGTTTGAATGCATTCGCCTAGCTATATAGCCATCTAAAAAGTCTGTTGCTGCACAAAAAGACAATAGTATTAAGCATGCGGTTATGTTTGCAGTGTTGAAAAGATAAAAGAAGAGAGGTAAAGCTGCAATACGCAGCGAACTAACGAAGTTTGGGACTAAAACTACTTGCTTCATTTAAGTAATAAACGAGCTTTTTGAAAGCTTAAAAAGCTTACAGATGCAGCGGTGTTTATAGATATAATAGTCTGATCGGCAAAACTTTATTATTCGACTGTGAAAAGTTACACTCGGTTGAAATGGAATACTCATGTCCTTCTAACCTTGGCTGGGGGTTGGTTTGATGGTGAAGTTAACTGATATGGGCTTCAGTACAGGCGTGGTTTGCGAGACCATAGTTTCAACTTATAACGCCGATGGATCAGTGAATGCAGCACCCATGGGCCTGAAAATACTGGATGAAGAGCACTTAACACTGAGCATTTTCAACACAGCCTCAACTTGCAGCAACCTCAAAGCAAAACAGTGTGCCGCCATCAATTTAGCCTGCAATATAGAGGTTTTCTATAAGGCCACATTTAAAGAAGTAAACCCAGATGGGAAAATTCCCTCAGATTGGTTTGTTAAGGCAATTGTCGTAAAAGCCCCGAAGTTGCGTTTTGCAGAAGCAGTCATAGAAGTTACTGCTATTGAATTGCCTTCAGTTGGCGAAAATCGAACAGAGTTTTGCTGCAAGGTAGAGCGTGTCGATTCATCGGCGAAGCATCCTCAGGTTTACTGCAGAGCCATGCCTTTAACGATGGAAGCCATCATACACGCTACTCGCGTCCAAGCATTCATCAACAAGCCGCAGAAGCAACAAGAGGTAACTGATCTGATATATAAGATCCAGCATTACGCGGATGTAGTTGGGCGTGTGGCTCCGAACACGTATTATACAGTGGTTTTGGTTGATTTGTTGGAGAGAATTGATTCATGGAGAGCCAAACCATGAAGGTTATCGTTAAAACTCCGGCCAGACTCCACTTGGGGCTTATAGACATGAATGGTGATTTGGGGCGCATGTTCGGAGGCTTAGGCGTCGGCATAGACCATCCAAACGTTGTCGTAGAAGCAAAAAATGCATCTAACTTCCAAATTACTGGAGAGAAGGTTGAGCTTACCAATGTTTTAGCAAACCGTTTCTTTTCCACCTACCATGTGCAGCCCAACGTACATCTCAATGTCGTCAAGGCCATCCCCGCACATATGGGTTTAGGGTCAGGCACCCAACTCGCTTTAGCTATAGCCGTAGCGCTCGCGAAAATGTTCAACGTCAAAGCCTCCGTCTCTGAGCTGGCGGTGGCGATGGAACGCGCGAAAAGAACATCAGTCGGCACCACCATATTCGAGAGCGGAGGCTTTGTGGTGGATGGAGGCAAAAACCTAAAAACCCAAACATTCCCACCCCTGATCTACCGTCAACCCTTCCCAAACGAGTGGCGCTTTGTCGTGTCGATACCCAACCAGACTCAAGGCTTATCCAACTCCCAAGAAAACCATGCCTTTGATAAACTAACTGAAATGCCCGCTGGAGATGTGGGGCAAATCTGCCGCTTGACCATGCTAAAGCTTCTGCCAGCTTTGGCGGAGCATGACATAGAAAGCTTTGGCGACGCATTAACTAAGATCCAGGTTCTGACAGGGAACCATTTTGCTCAGGCTCAGGGTGGCACCTACGCCAGCCCAGCATGCGAGGAATGCATAGAGTTTATGAAGAAAACTGCCGCACGCGGCGTCGGGCAGAGCTCTTGGGGACCCGCCCTGTATGCCGTGGTAAAGCAGGAACAGGCAAATCAAACGCTTGCTAAAGTCAAAGCATACCTGAAAGAAGGCGTGGGCGGAGAAGCCTTCATCGCTAAAGCGAATAATAAGGGCGCAGTTATCAAAACGTTTGAGGATTAAGCTTGAAGGTGCTTCTTGTTACGGGTCAGTTGGCGCAGGATATGGTTAGGGGTTACGCTATGGAAAGCAGCGTAGAGACGGAAACAGTAGCGCTCAAGTTGGCGGTGGCGGCGTTTTTAACGCCCCAAACAATAATCAACGGATTAAAAGGCGCCAAATTAATAGATTTTAACATGATTTTGGTGCCAGGGCTCGTCAGAGGCGACACCGTGGAAATCTCCAAAGCCTTCGGCGTCCCAGCGTTTAAAGGACCCAGATACGCAGCTGATTTGCCAACGGTTCTGGATTCACTCTGCGACGTTGAACTTTCAACAACGTTGCCTGCATGCGATTTGCTGCGTTCAAAACTCGCCGAGAAAGCCCTGCAAGAAATAGCTAAAACCGAAGCTAATCGCGCGGAACTGCTCAAGAAGCCCTCAAGCATGCTTATAGGAAATGTGGCAGTCGGCAAAGAATTCCCTATGCGCGTATTAGCAGAAATTGTTGATGCCGCCTTAATGGATAAAGAAACGATTCAGAAAGCAGCCAAACGCTACGTTGCCGCGGGCGCAAATATAATCGACGTTGGCATGATCGCAGGCGAATCTCAGCCAGAAAAGGCAAGGCAAATCGTTCAGTGGGTTAAAGAGGTCGTTGATGTTCCCGTGAGCATCGATACTCTCGACGTAGCCGAAATAAAAGCAGCCATCGAAGCGGGCTCGGATTTGGTACTCAGCGGTGACGCAGGCAACTTAGAAGAAATCGCGCCCTACGCCAAAAACTGCGCCTTGGTGGTCATCCCCACCAACCAGCGAATGGGCTACTTCCCAAGAAAATCCCCTGAGCGTGTCAAATTTCTAGAGGGAATAATCCAGAAAGCCAAGACACTGGGTGTAAAGCGTTGCATTGCCGATTTGATTGTTGAGCCCACTAATATATTAGAATCATTCATCGCGTTCAAACAGTTTACCGACAGAAACCCTACTGTGCCGCTCTTTGTGGGCGTCTCCAATGTCACGGAGCTTTTCGATGCAGATTCTGTCGGATTAAACGCCATCCTTACGCGGCTCTCAGCCGAAGTCGACGCAAGCATTCTACTCGCGACTGAGAAGAGCACTAAAGCAAAAGGTACCGTTGCAGAGATGGTCGCAGCGGCGAAAATGATGTTTCTAGCCAAAACCCGCGGCTCTGCCCCCAAAGACCTGGGCATCGACATGCTAATTCTCAAAGACAAAAGAGCAAACGAGGAACCATACGATAGGAGCATTGAAACAGGCGCCAAGGTTGTGGTTGCCTCCGAAACAGCGGAGCCAGCCATTCTAGATTCCGCGGGTACCTTCAAGATTTCAGTTGACCGTGAGGAATGCGTTCTTGTTGCAGCCCACTACCTCAGCAGTGACGACATCAAACCCGTTAACGTAATCAAAGGCAAAACCGCCGAAACCGTTTACGCCAAAATTCTAGAGAAGAGACTATTGTCAAGGCTCGATCATGCGGCGTATTTAGGCAGCGAATTATCAAAAGCTGAAGTTGCCCTACAGACAGGAAAAGAGTATATCCAAGATAAAGAATTGTTTAGAAAATAAAAAAATTAGATTTTGCATTGGGTAGACTATATGCATTTTTTAGGCGGCTGGTTTGGCGTCTTGAGGTGAAATGAATCGTCTAAGTGCCCTTGTTACTGGGACTCCAACGAGTACTGCTCCAATGATTAGGGCTAATCTTTCCCATGGGTAGATGTAAAACACAAAGTTCCATGTAGCGACGAAGGCTTCTGGCTTGATTGATCCTGTAAGCTGTCCCAATATGGTTTCATAGAGGATTCCCCCCATAAGATGCTGCATCATTGTACCTATGAAAGCAAGTACTGCAAAACTGATGGTAATTTTTGCTATTCTTGCTTTAAAGATAACCATTGCAGAACTGCCAATGATAACTATTGCACCGCTTATTGATGCGGCTAAGGTATACGCTTCAGAAGTTGTAAGAGCTTGTAGTAATAGAATCGCTCCAATTATCAATCCTGCCAAACCGGCTGCCAGAGTGACAACGTATTTTTGGGTCGGTTTCCGCACTTTTGTATCTGTGTCTTCCTTTAGCCATTTGCCTGCTTTCCGCCCCAACGGTGATAACAGAACAAGGAATGCTGCTACATGCATCCATAGATATGGAACAGCACCCCAAGGTGTGACAATAAAGTTTACTGTCAAGGGGTTAACTGCGTAGCCTACAAGCAATAAAATGTTTAAAAGTACAACTGGTAACCATTTCCCCTTAACCAAGAAGCCCAATGATACTGCTACGACTAATGCGGGGAGAAAATCCAATCCGAAGAAGGGGGCTGGTGTGCCTAAACCTATGGCGGCGAAAGTGCCTATGATTATGCTTACTCCACCGACGTATGGTCCTAGAAGGATGCCGAAGAGAGGTGCTAGGATGTCTGATAAGTGGAAGGTAGCTCCAGTGCCTACCATAGGTACGGTCGGTATGATTCTTAGGGCCGCGTATAATGCTGCAAAAATGGCGATTAAAGCTATTGCTTTGGTGTTTCGGTTAAGGCTTGTTAGGTTACTCATAGGCGAATCCACCCGTTAATTTTTTTCAATGCAATGTAGTTTTTTACACAGCCTAATAAAACTTTCCATGTTCACTCGCTCTGAAACACCAAACCACAACCACCGCCAAAGAACACTTTAATCATCCAAATAACCCATAATACACCAATGAAACCAACAATCATAAACATCAAGGACCTAACCCAAGCCCAAACCGAACTAACCAAAATCGGCGTCCACCCTGCGGGGTTACAAATAATGGCACTAAAAGCAATACACCGCGCAATCAAATTCGAAGGCATCGACCCAAAAACTGCTAATATAGTAAAACAAGAGATGCTCTCTCGCGGCGGAGACGTAGCAGTCTCAGCAACCGTAGGCCAATTTGAACAAACGAAAACTGACAATAATACTTATGGGAACGCTTGCGCAATACATACGGCTGATAAAAAAACTTAGGCTACAATCTTATGGTGAATGCCAGACTATCGCCAAGGAACTTCAAGAAATATTGTTTAAACATTTTAACATCGAGACTGCGCCAATCTGGTAAAACAAAGCCTCAAGATGCTGTTATGACATCTGCCTTTTTAGCCAGCTCATTATGACGTCCACGGCTTCTTGGTTCAGCTCCGCATTCTCGGAATTATACATTAGTGCAGACTGGGCCGAAAGCTGCTCACGGGGTGTCTGCTCATTTTTTAGGACGTGGTTAGCGTTTTCTGGATAAACAAACGTTACCGCGGGGTTTTTCTCTGTTGCAGCTTCCAATGCGCTCCCGTCTGCTTGCCAGTCGGTCTGGATGTCTTTTTTGCCAATAACCACCAACACTGGCACATCCACTTTGTCGATGGAAATGGCGGGGTTATAAATCCAAAGTTCGCGTGCAAAAGGCAAATTCATAGGGCTTGCCAAACCTAGCAGCAACTGGCGAACGCCTTCAGGAAGCGACGCATCAGGTTCTATGTGTTTACCGGCGACAAAATCAGTCACTGCTTCATCGTAGGCTTTCATGATTGCATCTGCGTTGGGTAACATCTTGACTTGAGCGTGGATTTGGTTCCTGCCCACGGTACCAATTGCTCGACCGGGAGCCCCCGTCAACACCAACCCTTTGAAGCGGTGACTCTTCGCCTGTAGCTGGTAGTTTAGGGCATGGATGGCGCCCTCGCTGCTGGTTAACGCAAAGATACAGTCCGCGTCCACTTTGCCTGCCTCGATCAGGGTTTTGACGGCACTTGATAGTTCGTCGAGGTGGCTTTGCATGCTGAACTTGCCAATCAGCTTGGTAACGTTTTCTCGGGCATGCGGACCAGACGCAGGTTTATCGTAACGCAAAGTGGCAAAACCTTCGCGCGCCAAAAGTTCAGCCAATAATTTCCCGCTACCGTTGGTTCCGGGCAAGAGCGGAGAGCACCAATCTCTGTCCGTTGGACCGCTACCCGCAACAAAAACCACTCCACATCGATTCTGGCTATCCGAAGGATAAGTTAAGGTTCCAAAAATGGAAATATCGTCAACTGTCCATGAGACCTCGCTGCTTTCAATAAGCCGATTGTTAACCATTTTGCCAGTCACCGCAAGAACTCATAGTACGGGCACATTTATTTGTATTTAATAGAGGAAAAAGGGTTTAGATGGGGATTCGGGAGCCGTCAAAGCCCATTTTCGAGATTCCTAATTCAGCCGTGACTTCTCTAAGTTGTGCCGCTGTGAACACAGGACCGTCGCGACATACGCGGTACTTGCCGATTACACAGCTTCCACACAAACCAATCCCACACCGCATAAGACGCTCCAAACTTGCCTCGATTGGCAGTTTGCGCTTCTCGGTCATTTCAAAGATTTTCTTAACCATTACTTCGGGTCCACAGGTGTATATCATGTCGAACCTTTCCTTTTCGAGTAGGCTTGCGAGGGGCTGAGTGACGAGACATTGAAGTCCTGCGGTGCCGTCTTCGGTTGTAGTGATTATGTTTTTTTCTTGGCAGACCCCGCCGAGTTCTCGCACGAATAATAGTTCGTCTTTGGTTTTTGCGCCCTCCACAAACGAGAGGCGTTCGGTTTTGGCTGAGAGCTGTTTGGCTAAGAAGAGCAAGGGCGCGGTTCCTGTTCCGCCCCCAATTAAGAGGACTCTACCGCGGCTTTCGGTAAAGCTGTTACCGAAGGGTCCGCGCACGCCAACCGTTGAGCCTGCCGCCATCGCATGTAGGTGTCTTGTTGCATCTCCCACTGCCTTCACAGAAACAGAGACTAAACCGTTGGAGGCACCCATTATGCTCAAGGGTATCTCGTCTATACCTGGAATCCAAAGCATCATAAACTGACCAGGCTTAGCTTTGCAGCATAAACGGTCTGGCAAAACGAAAGTTTTCACGCTCGGACTTTCAGTGCGTATTTGCACTATCTGCGTTGTTCGCATTGTATTATTTGCGGTGGGCAAGCCCGACAATCTCCTTTACGCTCCTGTAATTTTTCTTTCTCAAGTACATTTCGACACCCTTAGATACTGACTGGAATACCTCGATGTCTTCAGCTACTGCTGTACCGATCTGTACCGCCGAGGCTCCAGCCAAAAAGAACTCTATGGCATCGCGCCAGTTTGAGATGCCGCCGCAGCCGATTATGGGTACCTTGAAGGCATCTGCAATATCGTACACGCAACGTAGCGCCACAGGTTTCATGGCTGCGCCTGACAAGCCTCCTTTTACGTTGCTCAGGATGGGTAGCATTGTTTCACTATCAATTGCCATGGCTTTTAACGTGTTAACGGCAGTCAATGCGTCTGCTCCCGCCTCAACCGCAACCTGTGCAAGAACAGTTATGTCCGCTACGTTGGGTGACAGCTTGACAATCAACGGCTTATTAATCACTGCCTTCACTTGCTGGATTACTTCGGAGAGGAATTTGGGGCTTTGACCAATCTCCGCGCCCGTTTGTTTCACATGCGGGCAAGAAACGTTAAGCTCCACTGCATCCGCGCCTGCCTCAACCGCTTTTTTTGCTACGATAGCATATTCTTCTGCGGAGTACCCGAACACACTCACAATTAGAGGCACATGTAGAATTGTTTTTGAGAACTTTATTTCTTCGCAGTAAACGCCTATACCGGGGTTAGGTAGCCCCATTGCATTAATCAACCCCGCCTCCGCTCGCACCACGGTTGGGTTAACGTATCCAACTCGGGGCCCAACACCGACCGATTTGGTCACCACCGCCCCCGCGCCAGCTTTAGCAACACGGTTCATGGATTCAGCTGAGTACCCCATAATGCCTGACGCCAGAACAGTGGGGTTTACCAGTTGTAAACCGGCAAAACTTACATTTAACGGATTGCTTTCCACACAAATTCACCGTTTTCAAATTAGGTTAATGCAAATAATAAGATAAAGCTTCTTTTAGACACTTCTTTGCAGTAAAAAAAATAATAAACGCTTTTATGTCTAATTTCACAATCATCAACAGACCACCGCCTATTAGAGGTAAAAGAGAAAAATGAGGGTAAAGTCAAACTGCAAACGGCTTTATTTCTTCTTTTTAGCCTTTTTCACAACCTTTTTGGTAGCTTTAGCCACTATAATAACCTCAAAGCTATAGATGGTCACGATTTGTATTTAAAATTTGTCGAACGCCAATCAAACTGACACAACAATAAAAAAAACTCTAAAAAAGCCTCCATAATCAAAATAACCGTAAAAACAGGCAACTAAATCAGAGGTTTTATCCCTAGATTTAACATGGAACAGTTTTAACATTTATCCGTCAAATACGACAATCTCTTAACAAATCTGTCTAAAATAAAAATATAGCTATTAACCGTCAATCGCGACGCAGTTACAACCAGCACAACTTATTCGGTGCATATTTGGCTCCTCCTATCAATTGTTCTATGCAGAAACTATGGATGGAAGTTAACCCCCAAAGAGAGGTTACTACTTGCAAAAAACCAGCCGATAAACATGTGACATTGGCTTCTATATCAAAGCTGGCCGTAGTTTTCCAGAAACAACCAAAATAAAAAGCTAAGGTTGGTTTGGGGTTTGTGGGGTCTGGAGATAGTTTGAGGGGGAGAAAAGGAGAGCGGGGAAAAAATTAATGTTCTCCAAACCTTTCCACCCAACCCGACTTTCTGTGTATTCTTCTTTGTTGCCCTCCGTTACCTATAGTGCCTTGAAGGCTTCGAACCAGCGGTTATAACTCGTCAGCATATCCAACGAAACGCTTGGTTTGCGCTCTTCGAATATCTGACGGAAATCAGCCATCGTTAACGAACGAGGCTTTGCTTCCTTATCCATTGCTTGACCTGACTCGAAGAACTCGCCTATCAACTTCAATTGAGCAGATTGGCATACGTCGCGTATGTCGCTTCCTGAGAAACCCTCAGCAAGCCGCGCAAGTTCATGCAAATCAACGTCAGAGCCAATCTGCAAATTGCTTGAATACAGCTTAAGCATACTCAACCTTGTTGTGTGATCTGCAAGCGGAACTAAAATGCGCTTTTGGAAACGCCGAATAAAGGCCCAATCCAGATCCCAAGGCTTGTTCGTTGCGCCAATCACGTAAACGTGTAATGCTTTGCCCTTGTCAACTATACCGTCCATTTCTTTGAGGAACTGGTTCTTCACGCGGATTTCGCCGCCGACCTCGTTGCTATGTGTCCCCATAAGCGAATCTAACTCGTCTACGAACACAATGGCAGGTTTACCGTCGGTTGCTGATTTACGCGCGGAACCAAAAAGTTTCGCAACATTTTGTTCAGCTTCACCGAGCCACTTTGACATAATCGATGCAGCATCAATGGAGTAGAAATTAGCGTCAATCTCTGTTGCAACTGCAGCTGCCAGCAAGGTTTTGCCGCAACCAGGGGGACCAAACAATAGTATTCCGCGGGGCCAACCAAGCGGGAATAGGTCAGGTCGCTGCACGGGATAGACTATAGCTTCTTTTACTGCTTTTTTGGCAGTGTCCAAACCTACGACTTCAGCCCAGTTAACTTTCGGTTTCTCTGTCATCACGAGTTCCTCTTTTGGTTTACCGCTTCCGTTACCATTTCCATCCATCGTTGCGGCGCCTCCACCGTCACCATCATTATTGCTGGCTTGATTCATCTCATTGGATGAGACTGAACCTTGAAGGGCTTTAATGCGTTCTTGATAGGCTATTGCACGCTGAACGTAAACCTTATTCAGACCGTACTCCGGGTAAAGTTGAACTAACTGCAGAAGACTCTCGATTGCTTTCTGGTAGAGAGTTATAGCTCTACCTTTTTGGCCCTGCTTATCCAATCGTACAGCATCCAAAGCGTACGCTGTCGCTGCTTTTTCTAACTCACTTGACGCACTCATTTAGTATTTTTCTCTCCTCTCAAACTTATTCAGGTGAACGTAATTCTATCTTAATCTTGCCTTTAGTACCTAAATTTTCTAAGGCACGCTCAATTTCTTCATTCGAAGTCTCCAATTCACTGGAACAACGACTTAAATCAATTTCGCCGTTAGTTTTCCGCACATATTCAAGAAGCACATCTTCCAAATTAGGCTTCTCAACTTTAAGGGAAAACTCTTTAATTTCCGACTTCTTGTAGGTGAACAATGTCTTTTCAGGATCAAACCCTGATTCCTCAATGGTTTTCTGTCCAAATACATGCGAAGAACTTGCGGTTAAAGCCACAAGCTCGCGGATTGGTGTTGACGCTTTCTCCTTTACGGGCGCAAATACTGGAGGCTCAGGCAGTGTTTCAGCTATTTTCTGCTCCATAAAGCAGGAAACTTCTTTTAGGATCTCTTCGCCAGCTTCGGTTTTTTTGCCGACTGGAACCAAGTTTTCATCTGCCGAGAGTTTGGTAGCATGAAGTGTTTCTTGGATGGTTGAGTTAACATTATTGAGCTCACTACTTACGTCAGGTAACACTTGGAATAATTCTTGTGAAACACCTTGAAGCAACCGCAATGCAGGCTTGAGGTCTGCAACAATATCACCAAGTTCTTTTATGGTTTCAAGGCGCATAACAACTCGTTCAATAGCTAATTGGACATTGTAGAGAAACTTTACGAGCTTGCGAACTTCAGATATCTCGGTTGCACAAATAGCAGCTTTTTCTTTATTATTCTTCTTAAGTGCACTCATGCATGTTTCAAAAAGGATTCGGTCTCGCTCTTTTAAGCGAAAACTTGCTTGCTCCAGCTTGTTTTGCTGGGTTTTTAGGGTATAAATAGATTTAGTGGCGACTTCACGTATAGGGGGAGGGGTTTGATTTATTAAACTTCTCGTGTTTTCTCCCTCCACAACCCTATCGTTTCAATATTTTCCTATTAAATACCTGCTTTACCGATTTCTTTCACATAAACTACTACGGGGGGTTCAGGAAGTTTTGAGGCGTTATTGGTAACTTGTTCAGCATAGACTTTGTTAGCAAGAGGTTTCTGTGGTAGCTGTGATTGCTCACCTAAAAGCACACTAGAAAGTTTGCTCTTAGTGAGCTCGAAGTCAGCTTTTTCTGAGCTTGCACGTCTAAGCGTTTCCTGCAGAAGCGCGAAAGCAGCTTTATAGCTTTCGTCGTCAACCTTGCCGATTTCGTGTTCAATTTCCAAGTTGGCGATGGCATAGCTTAGTGAGGTTATTTCTTCTTGGCAACGCTCGATTTCAATTGCTGATTCATCAATGATAACTTGAGCTTCCTTTTTAAGTTGTGTGAGTACGCTGTCAAAGCTATTATGAAGGTCTTGGTAGATATCAGGGGTTATTTTTTTCTTTTCTAAAAGATCGTTTAGGGCTTCGTCTTTGCGCCATATTAGGGGTATGTGATCACAAAGTATGCCTGCTTGAGATTTGATTTTTGAGATGAAAGTGATTTCAGCGCCATCGAACTGTAAGCTTTCCATGGGCTGTTTTGAGAATTGTCCGTCACCAAATTCGACATATACGGCGTCGAATTTGCCGTTGGGACTTAATGCGAATGATGCAACTTTACCGATTACTCGTCCGTATTCGTTCTTAATGGGTTTTCCAATAGAGAGAAAAAGATTGGAGTTAGACATTTTGTTGTTTTGTCCTCCTTATCTTAGAATGTTGTTTTCTCTGCTTGAGAAGAGGGGGTAGATGGCATTCCTGGGGGTAGGTCTGGGAACTTGTCTTTTATCTTCTGCTCTGCGACTGTTGCTGCCTCAGTTAAAATCTTTGATGCGTCCTCGTTGACTGTGTCGAAGTTTAAAGTCATTCCACTGCCTTGGCCGGCTTCTATCATGATTCCGCTTAACATGTTACCAATTTCGCCAAGTTCGCTTTCTGCTTCTGGAAATACGCTGGTTAAGCCTGATCGTACTGAGCGTAGAACGCCTACGGCTGGGCCTAGTGTTGAGACTACGTCACCTAGCTCTGAAACTGTGCGTAACCGTAATGTAATTTGTTCAAGGGCAAGTTTAGCGTTCATAATCAACTTGGACATCTTTCTGACTTCAGCTAGTTCGTTAGCGAAGACATTTGCACGTGCGCTGTCATGTTTTGTGTAGGCGTCAACGATTCGGGCGAAAATAGCTTTATCTCTTTGGCCGAATCTGTCTGTTGCTTGGTCTAGTTTCTGGACTTGGAGTTCGATGCGTCTAACAGCGAAGTCCAAGCGTGGCTTTAGTGGACCTGGCGGCTTAACTGCATCTTTAATGCGGTTTGTGAAGGGCTCATCTTCCCGTTTACTTTCCCACTTTTTAGCGAATCTTTCTGACAATTTGATTACCTCTACAGGCGTACAATGCAGAAAAATAAATTATACATTGTTAATATGGCAGCAATATGCAGGTATATATGTACGGATATATGTTACTCCAAATTGTCCATGAAGCTTTAACTATTGGACTAAAAGGAGGTGTTAAGGCTTAACCATTTAGACACATATGTGTAAGTTAGACTAAAAAGAAACGTTAACTAATCGGATAACAAAAGGTGAATTGAATGAACAGTAGAGTAAAAATATTCGGCTTAATAGCTATTCTCGGCTTCGTAGCGGGCGTAATAGCGCAAGTCACAGCAACATATGTTATTCCATGGCTCGCAATAGTTTTGCCATCCTTAGCCAGTTTGACAAGCTTTCTCGTCGCTGGTTTCGCGGGGGCAGTCCTAACAGTCGCTATAGTCGGCATCTGGGCATACATGACTAGCAAAAAAGATCCATACTAAGAAGAATTAAATCTTCCAGCCCTTTCTTTACCAAATGATAGGTTACGTTTTATTTAGTGTTACTAAGAATCTATAACAAAACAAGTAATTATTGAGAAGGGTTTGGGTTCGGTGTTTTGTTGGGTTATAGGAAAGTTTTTGCAATCCGCAATGATTAGTGCAGGAAATACCCCTAAAAAGACAGACATAACCACGATTTTTATAACCCCCTTTCTTCCGCTCTCCGCTATGAAATATTTACTTTCACGGTTCTACGATAGATATTCTTGAAATTAGGTTGAAAATAAAGGCTTCTTTTATAGATTCTTTGACTAAGCAGCGCTTTTCAACTAAACGCTTTTTGACTGAGTAAAATGAGAAAGGGATTTCTTTCTTCCCCAAACCATCAAAGGTACACCTACCAGGATCAGCGCCATTGCCCAGAGGTTCGGGTTGTGCATTGGACTTATGACTTCGTACCAGACACTCGGATGAGCTTCGAAGCCACCTGTTAGGAGGTAATATGATGTGTTGAAGACAAAGTAGCTGCCAAATGCCACTATGACCGCGCCTAGGGCGGCGATGTTAATTTTGGCGGGTTGTTTTTTGATGGCTGGGAAAAGAACAACAAATCCACTAATGGCAATTGCGAGCAAGCCGAATACAGTGACGACAAAGCTTACAAAGTTGGTGGGTTGAAGCAGGAAGTCTAAGCCGAATACTTGGTTTGCGCGGGGGTAGGACACCATGTTGGCTGCCCAGAGCATTGTGTAATTAAACCAGAACACCACAAACATGTAAGAGAGTCCCGTCAGGGAAGCCCATCTGATGATTTCTTCTTTAAGCGCATCAAGTCTTACCTTAGCACTGAGTTTAAGAAGCAGCGGCGGAGCAGAAAGCACAATTGCCAAACAAGGAATCGCCGTACCAAACAACAAAATATGCTCAGGTGTATGGTCGAAATAGAATAGATATTCACTGGACAAGTTGTATGCGAACGCAGCTATTATCGAGGGCATAATGGCTAAGAAGAATCCAGCTTCCAGTAGCATAGCACGCGCTGCGTTCTTTCTGATTTCGTGGAATGAAACTTTCTCCTTTTTGCGCCAATACAGGAAAGCAGCATAGAAAGCAAAGCAGGCTGCGAATGCACGCAGCACAATAGCAATCGATCCCGTTATGCCCTCGCTGGTGTAGTAGAGAACCTGCCACCATATCGAGTTTTTTGATATCAACCCATAGACGTATTGGTCCTGCGATAGCTGCAAGCTAAACTGCAAACCATAAACTGCAAAGTACAACGCATACCCAAGATAAACCGCAACCGCTACCAGAATCCAGAAGCGGATCGAACTCGCATATTTTTCAAGCCAATTTCCCATCAGAATTCACCACTCGAGTTGTTCGCGGGCGCTCATTTAGTTCTAATGGGGGAACGATTTGTTCCAACTCTGGAACGCACTTACCATGGAAAAGCCTTTTTCTGCGAAAAAATAACGTGAAGTGATGGGCTCAATAGCGGAAAAAGTATTCACAAGCCTCCAGATTCATTATTCCCCACCTTCACAGCTTCATTGTACCTCGATACACTCACAATATAGTGACGAAAATAATAGAAGTGGACTCAGTAGCGGAAAAAGCTCTCATCAGCCACGGCGCTTAATTCCCCACCGTTGGGCTTCGCCGTACCTCGATATCTTCATAGTCCACCACCGAATTACCCCAATGACAATTTCAATGTTTGGGTATCCAATAAGAGATATAGTGGCTAACTAAAGGCCACCAATATTTGGAAAAGCAGGTCTAAACACTTTTTACTTGAGATTATAGATATTGATTTTCTAATAGTATTGATTGAGGGTTAACCAATTCTTTCCTCCGAAGGCAACTAAAAGTACTTGCCTTAGCTTCCCCATATGCGATTATCACAAAACCCATTCCAAGTGGGATTCTGTAAATTTCAATGTTTGGTAACAAGCAATCATAAAAGCCCAATCACGTGACTTTTTGTTCTATTAATAAGTAACTTTTTTATAATTCTGTTTTTGGTGCGAATCACGAAAAAGAGGCGCTGATTAATGAAGAAGCACTAATGTTTGCGAGATGAGAGCATTAAAATCGCACATTAAGCAGTAGGTTATTTGTAGGACGCTGAACTAATCTATTTAGAACAGGCAAACTTACCAGTCTATGATAGGAAGGCAGAATTAATGGCTGAAAAAAAGAATTACTATGAGATTCTAGGCATTCCAAAAGAGGCTCCCAAAGACGCGATAAAAGACGCCTACAGGAAACTAGCTATGCAATACCATCCTGATAGAAACAAGTCTCCAGGAGCTGAAGAGAAGTTCAAGGAGATATCTGAAGCTTATGCAGTGTTGTCGGATGATGAAAAACGGCAACAGTATGATAATTTGGGTAAAACTGGATTTAATCAAAGGTATAGTCGAGAGGACATCTTCCGAGGCGCTGACTTTGACTCGATATTTCGTGACATGGGCGTTAGTTCTGGCTTTGGGGACCTTTTCAGTATTTTCTTTGGGGGTAGAGACTTTGAGGAAAATCAAATAGCTATTCGTGGTCGAGATTTGGGCTACGAAGTTTACATAACTCTTGAAGAAGCTGCACGCGGAGTTAAAAAAGAAATTGAGGTTCCAAGGATTGAGAACTGCCAAGTTTGCGGGGGTTCTGGAGCTGCTCCAGGTTCTTTAGTGCAAACTTGTCTTGTGTGCAAAGGTTCTGGTAAGGTCCAAAAGATAATTAGAGGAGGCGCGGGAAGGTTTGTGCAGATCGTGCCATGCTCTACATGTAGCGGCACAGGCCAAAGAATTGTTTCACCATGCAAAAACTGCAACGAAAAAGGACTCATAAGAAGGGAACGAAAGATAACGGTGAAGATACCCGTTGGCATAACTGAAGGGTACCAACTCAGGCTTAAAGGAGAAGGAGACGCAGCTCCTGATAAAGGGCCCTCAGGAGATTTATACATAATGATTCACATTATGCCTCATAAATACTTCAAAATAGATGGCGACAATCTTCTATACAATCTATATATTAGCATTACTCAAGCAGCATTGGGGGCAAAAGTCACCATACCATCAATCGAAGGAAAGGCTGAGCTGAGAATTCATCCTGGAACACAGCCGGGGCAAATTCTGATAGTTAGAGGCAGGGGCATGCCGAGAATGGGAAGATATGGCAAAGGCGATCTACGAGTCACTGTAAACGTGATTGTTCCTAGAAAGCTGACTGAACATCAAAAAAGCATCTTAGAAGAGCTGGCCAAAGAGATAGACCTGAATTTCTGATCAATTGGTAATAAGCATATTCAAGAAACGAAAACCTCTGCGATGCACGCTATTTTTTTATGTTATCGGGAAAAGAGCTCAAAAAATGGGTGCGACAAAGAAGAGATAGTGGAGACCATTTAGGATTACTTACCAAATTGGTGGAAACCACGCTTTCTTTATATCAGCACAATTACTTAAGGCCCTTTTCTAGCCAAATGAGAAAGTGAGTTTTGCTTTCTACTGATTTATTTTCAGATTCTCAAAAAAACCGTATAACATAAAATATCTTGTTAACGGATAAATCAAAAAGAATTATTCATAATTTGTAATTACCTTTCTTTAAAAAATAATCAATTATTTTTAATTCTATTTACTACAGGACAATAGTCAGGATTAAAGTTAGGCATTCTTCCCGTAGGGGGTATTTTACGGGTATGTACTGTTGGACGCTATGATCTAACAATTTTAGTTAAGTCTGTGCTTTTGGCGGATTTTATATTTTTTAAAAACTACAAAAACAACAAGACAAGCGAGCACTACAACCAAAGTGCCGATGAGAACTACTGAAAATAAAGACATCGAAGACTCGGGGTTGTATCCATCATTTAATGTTTTCAAATAAGCCACGATAGCTATCTCTTCATTTAAGTTTAAGTTTAGATTACCCATATTCATTGTATCAAGATTAACATAGACTTCTGGTTCAGACCAATTTCCGACATCTCTAGTGTTATAGAAATGCACTATATCTTCAAGCGACTGGAAATATCCGTTGTGTCCGTATGACTTAACAAACTCTGGAGTAGGTCTTAAATCAACATTGCGAAGTGTCGGAACTTTAAACGTACCTAATGCAGGTTCATACACAGATTGAGGGAAACTTGCATTTTTCAAAAAGGCGCCAAGCCCATAATCTATGTAGTTCGAGCCAGCAGGATTAAATTCACTTGATACATTGTAGAATGGATTTTCTGGGTTCTTAGGTATGCCAAGATTCCAATAGGTGAAATCTGTGAACAGCGGGGGTGTACCAGATGGTCCAGGCTCACTAGGATGACATGAGCTACACATCGCTTTGCCCTCGAACAAGGTAAGACCTTGAGTCTCCAATTCAGTAAGACCGCTCGCACCTTCAAGATAAGCATCATACTTAGATGAAAAGGGATTAACTTCTGATGAGCGTTCATATGCCGCTATTGAAAAAGCTATTTTATCATAAGCTTTTGTAACATCATTCAACGAGCTATTTCCCCATACTTCTTCAAAAAGATCTGCATAATCAGATAACATAACTTTTTGAACCACAACGCTGGAATTTGGATTATTTTGCTCGACTGGGTTTAGGAATGGGCCTTTTGCCTGTTCGGCGAGGGGGTCACCAAGCATCCAACCTGTTGCCCTGCCATCAAAGAACATGCCGCCTATCCATTGGAATTTTGTTTCATTATAGTAAAGCACAGGGCTTTCACCAGCATATTCTGCAGTAGGTGGAGCGCGGGCGCTAAATCGGGTATCAACGGCGCCTGGATAGACTGCACCGTTCGCATTGAGAGTTGAGTTTGGACCTGTGAATCCAGTTTCTGGGGCATGGCATGCTGAACAAGCCATCCCGGGTGGTGTTGACAAATTTGTATCAAAGAACAAATTCTTCCCGAGTGATTCTATGGGTGTGAGACCATTAACAGAAGATGTCGCTTGCATCTGAAGTGGAGGACTTATTCCAAAGAGCAGCACGAAACAAAATAAGAAGCAAATCAAAAATAGAACCGTTTTTTTCAAAATCCTTGCTCCTTCAATTAATCTATGCAATTTTAGAAATATAAATGCTTTATTCATGGGAAAACGAAAGCGCTAAAGATCGTTGTAATGAAAATAATAAACAAGAAAGTACGATCCAGGTTAATCTATTAATTCAAACATTTGGTTATTGGTCATCATTATGATGTGCTTGTTTTATGGGGTTTATTTACTTTGGTTCTTTTCTTAGCTTCCTGTCTTTTCTGCTTGTTGCCTTTCGCCATGGTTTTGTAAAGTAGAGACGCTCGTCTTTTAATAATCGCTCTTGTCTCAAGCAGAGAAGCTGATTCATGAATTGCTTGTTCAAGCTCGTCTTTATTGTTCTCTAACCTTTCTGCCAGTTCGTCATCAGATATTTTGCCTTCAGTCACAAGCGCTTTAGTTTCTTCCACAGAAGAACAAATATTGGAAAGTTTCTTCTCAAATTTTTCCACTGGAGATTCTTCTTGAGCCTTCAGTTTCCTTTTGACATAGCTAAATAGCAACGGAACTTGAACAGTTATAGAAACAAAAGCTACGCCTAAAGCCAGAGTACTTATGGTTCGTATGTCAGAAACAGATATGACAGCGGAGACTGTAATTGTAGTTGCTAACACTATGGACAGGGCCCCTCTAACGCCACCCAACATGGCGATATGGCGCCATACCCGAGGCGTTTTCTCTCCTCGTCGGTTTAAGACGCTGAAAATCGGATAGACTGCTGCTGCTCGGGCGACTGTTACTGCAACAAAAGCCACACCTATTAAACCAATGGATTGACCAAGATTAAGTATGTCTGTTTGAAATCCTATGAATAGGAAAGCAACAGAGTTTGCAAGAAAGGCAACTACCTCCCAAAAATTTTTAATTGTATTTCTGGTAGCCGCTCCCATTGCAGCGCGAACTGTGAAATTACCAAAATATAAACCTGCTGTTGCCACTGCTATTATTCCAGATGCACCTATTCCGGTAGCCAAAGCAAATGACCCGTATACTACAGAAACTGTCAGAATACATTCTGCGATTTTGTCCTCTATTAAGCTTGAAAGGATCTCACCTATGAAAGCGACACCCAACCCTACAAGAATACCCATTATTAGAGTAAATCCGAAGCCTCCAGCAGCTTCCAGAATTCCTGCTTGATGAAGGGTAGCCGAAGAGAGAATAATTGTGAATATGACTATAGCGGTTGCGTCGTTGAAGGCGGCTTCGGTATTTAGAAGAATTTGTAGTTTAGGTGGAACTTTTACTCTTTTGAAAATTTCAAGTATTGTTACTACATCTGTTGGAGCGATTAATGCAGCGAATAAAAAGGCCACATAGAAAGGTAAACCTGCAATTTGCCACAAGACCAATCCTACTATTAGAGTTGCTACAATGACGCCGATTGTTGCTAGAGCTATTGAGGTTTTAATTACACTGCGCAAATCTCCCCCTCTTATGTGCATCATTGCCTCAAAAACAAGGGGTGGTACAACAATACCTACAAACAAGCCTGTTCCTCCACCTTCCATTAGAAGGTTGTCAAAAGATTGTATTTGGGAGATTATGCTTTGAGAGATTTCATGAAGAGGACCTCCAAACAAACTTAATAAAGTGGCTATGGCAGTGATTCCGACTCCGATGAGAACTAGAACAAGAGTATAGGGTGACTTTAGACGAATTGACAATACTGCAGCTACGAATGTTACTAACAGAAATGCTGATATGATTAATTCTATGTTAGCCATTTTGCTCAACTGCAATGCGTGTTGATGTTTCGGTGTTTGCTTGATGTTCCTCACAAGCAAATATATTTGAGGCTTTTAGTTGTTAGTTTGTCAAGAAATACTTTGTCATCTCGTCTTCATCTTTGAGACACTTTAACGGTTACACAGTTAAAAAGCCGAGAGTTAATTTTTATTTGGATAAAAGTAGGCATTCCACTTCCCAAAATAGCATGATCCTCAGGGTACATGTATTGAATGAAAAGTGAGAGATACTATTCGGTCAGTTAATATACCTTATCAAATAAGAAATACGTTGGTTAATGCATAACATTCATATCTCTTCGCTGCGTCATCAGAGTTTTTATTCCTTAATGTGATGTTTCATGGAACGCGTTTGGATTCTCTGCAAAAAAACCTTCAGCTTAACCCTGGTTTTCAACGCGCTCTTAACTATAGCGTGCTCTGTGGGCATCTTAGCGGGGTTCTATGGGTACTATGCAGATTGGAAACCCTTCAGTCCTTACCTTTTTAGCGGCAACGTCTTCTGGGTTGCCATCATTGCAGCCGCAATAAACGTTTTCCCAAGCGCGCTTATAGGAAGAAAACTACACACGGGTAGGTTCCTCTTTCACCATTACTTCTATGGTTTTCTCGTCTTGGCTTTTGCAGCAGTCTATATCGTAATTTTCATACCTGTACCTTTATCTACGATTTTCCTTGTTAACAACACAAACGTCGCCGTGAATGCAGGTAGATTCCTCCTTCTCGGCGGCTTCACTCTACTTTTAGATGATTTGCCTGACGTTTCAAAGAGAATTGAGATTGGCTTAAATTGGCTCAAAGCTAAAGTCCTTCGGATAAAAAAGGTCATCGTTGCCGTTCAGGTGGTTTTAAGCGGAATTTCGTTATACCTGTTTGGCGCTTTGTGCTTTGCAATGTTGCAGGTACCTGAATGGATGACTTTAGCTAACCTTATCCTAATTAGCTCAGTTTTTGTTACCGCCGTAACATCTATTATTTTTGTGAAAAACAGAGTTTGGCACAGCATAGCCACAGATAACTAAGCGCCATTTTTTGCTTTTACTTTGGTGACCCCGTGTGTTGTCTTGTCCCATTGGAACGGCTTTCTAATGAGTTGAATGAAACCTCTCCAACTTGCGAGACTTAAAAGCGCCCAGTAAAGTGGCATCGCAAGTGCATAAGGTATGTAGCGTTGTTTTTTGAGTTTCATACATGCAACCACGTATATTGACAAGTACGAAAGGTTACCCACTACCAAGTTAAAGAGACAAATAGACTGAAGATAACTTGGGATAAGCCAACTAAACGACGTGGGAATCAAAAGCGTGATGGCCAGCAGCACCCAAAGTATTGGGTTTACAAGTGGCATGAATACACCCGTGCCGAAAGTTAGCTGCAACTTTAAAAATTTCTCAGCGCCTAAATCCTTAAAGAGCCTACGAGGATTGCGCATGTGCACAAGGTATGTTTGAAGGTGCCCTTTGTACCATCGTGACCTCTGAACCACCCAGCTCTTAATAGTTAATGTCGCTTCTTCGTAGGTGTATGTGTCTATCATTTCAGTCTTCAGTTTTTGGCGGGCAAGTCTCAGACCTAAGTCAGCATCTTCAGTCACATTGTAAGGGTCCCATCTGCCCAGTTTGTCGAGTCCTTTTTTGCGGAAATGGTTACTGGTACCTCCAAGCGGAATTGGCGCGTCAATCCAGTCCAGTCCCTGCAGGTAGAACTCATACCAGTGTGCATATTCAATAGAAAACCATTTTGTAAGGGTGTTTTCGTTGGCGTTGTAAAAATTAAGCTTCGACTGCAAGCACACAATGTTTTCGGGCGAGCGTAAGAACACGAGAGCGGCTTTTTTGAGTTGGTTGGGATCGGGGTTGTCTTCGGCATCGTATATAACACAAAGTTCGCCCTTAGCCCGCAACAAACCGTAGTTGCAGGCACGGGGTTTAGTTGTGACTTTATCGGCTGGAACGATTATGGGATCAAATAGTTTTAGGAAATCTGTGTATTCATCTTTTTGGATGCCATCCACAATCTTTTGTGGAGCCCCAAATAAACCCAGAAGGTTAGCTTCGTTGATGGTTTCAATGTCAGTTTCTTCCATTAGAATTTTTATGTCAAGTTTGCTCTTCGGGTAGTTTAGTTTGTACATGTTGCTCATGTTTTGGGCAAGCATAGTTGCTTCATGGAAAACAGGAATTAAGATTGTGTATATAGGTAAGTCTTCGTCTGGGGTCGAGATTATTTCGCCTTCGGTGATTTGGGTCGGTACTCTACCACCTTTAAAACCGCGGAGTGATATGTAGATTTTAATGGGGTTAACGATAAAATAGCCTATACTAATCGCCGCAAACAACACAATAAAAGTGGCTGTGGAACTTATTATTGTAGAAACGGTGACTGCGGATATTAAAGCTAAAATGAAGTATTTCTGGTTTGGATAAAGGACACGGTGAGCAGATTGGTCCGGTGTGCGGTTGTAGAGGTCAAGCATGGCGTGCTTTTTGTGGATTTGCCGGTAAATGTTATCGATTGCCCATTCAATCGATTTTGAGGAGACCACATGTAGATTAATTTTCCAAGCTGAAAAGAGATATTGAATAGTCACCAAGACACGATGGTCCAAGGGGTTATCAACTGCCAAATCTACAATTGAACCGTTTATCTCCAGTGGTATAATTTTGTATTTGCTTATGATGGGATAGGGAAGGATCGAAATAGTTTTGCTTTTTTGTTCTTCTTGATAAATATTTTTTACGCTATATTCATCTATAAAGGGAATGTTTAGTTTTGAGGCCAAATCTCTGAAGAAATCTTCAGGCAAGGTTATTTTGGCTTTCCGTAAAGAAGGTAGCACATCGTTTATGGGGGTACGGGAGTTTTCAACGGAAATGGTATTTACTTTGTGGGTTTTAAGTAATCCAAGCAAATCCTCTTTGTTGAAGGCTTCTTTGGTGGATGCATCTATTACGATTGCGTCGATGCACTGTTCTTTTTGTTCGGTCGTGGTATGGTTTCCCCTAAGCTTCATCATACACCATTACTGATATATTGACACTAACTATTCATGACTCTATAACTTGTAACTATAAAGGATTACTAACTCTCAATACAGATTCAACAGCCAAAACAACCACGCAACCCCCGTAAGTAGATAAATACACCCCTGCAATAACCCTATAAGAAAAACCAAAAGGTACCGGTGAAAAAACATGAAGTACATACTCGTAGTCGGAGATGGCATGGCAGATTATCCAATTTCCGAGTTGGGAAACAAAACGCCGCTTCAAACAGCCCAGAAACCCCATATGGACGCCATCACCGCCAAAGGCAGGAGTGGCCTGCTCAAAACTGTTCCAGACGAATGTACTCCAGGTTCAGACACGGCTATATGCTCAGTTTTAGGCTATGATCCTCGCATTTATTGTACAGGCAGAGGACCGCTTGAGGCTCCATCTCGAGGCATAGAATTAGGTCCAAATGACACTGCATACCGGTGTAACATAATAACCGAGGAGAACGGAACCATCGCAGACTATTCGGCAGGGCACATAAGCACCGAAGAAGCCGAGGAGCTAATAGGGGCACTTAAAAAGGTATTCGATAAAAAAGGCACAATAGAGTTCTACTCCGGCTTAGATTATCGGCACTTCTTAATCCTGCGCAATTTCAACAACGCCCAACAGATCAAGTGCATGCCGCCTCATGACGTTACAGAATTAGCTGTCTCAGAAGTTATGCCGAAGGCGACATCCCCAAAAGCAGAGAAAGATGCTCAATTACTAAGAGATATGATTGAGCGCTCCAGAAACATCCTGCAAAATCATCCCGTCAACATCGCACGTGAAATGTCAGGCAAACCTATAGGCAATTTGATTTGGTTCTGGGGTGGCGGAAAAAAACCCTCGATGCCCACGCTTGAGGAGAAATACGGCATAAAATCTGCCGTAATTTCCGCGGTTGACCTTGTCAAAGGCATAGGAGCATACGCTGGAATGGAAGTAATAAAAGTGCATGGTGCCACTGGTCTCTACAATACCAACTACGAGGGAAAAGCCGAAGCTGCACTAAAAGCGTTGAAAACCAACGATCTCGTTTTTGTGCATGTTGAAGCACCCGATGAAGCGGGGCATGTCGGCGATTACAATTTAAAAGTAAAAACCATCGAAGATTTAGACACGCGATTGCTGGGCAGAATCGTGGACGGCATAAGCGAGCCGTATGCAATCGCCATCCTGCCAGACCATCCCACACCTATTAGTATTAGAACCCACTCGCGTGATCCAGTTCCCTTCGCTATCGCATCACCTCAACTAAAGCCAGATGGGGTTGACACTTTCGATGAGTTTTCGGCAAAGCATGGTGGTTTTGGATTAGTTGACAAGGATTTTCTGATTTCGCTGTTGCTTGCTTCGGGCAAGCCCTAAGTTGTTGGGAAGATGCATCACTCGTATTTGGCGTTGAAGTTTTTTTTATGAAGGTGCCCTTGTGGAGGCAGAGTCGGGGATGGGTTTTTTTGTATCAAAAAAACTTAGCAGATGATAGACTACGTAGAACCGAAAAAGCTAGTCAGTTGCTTCTGTCTTGGCTCCTCTTTGGTGAAACCTGACACTTTCACACCGACTCTTCTAATTTCAAGTTTGTATTCTGACAAGTACTTCTCAAACAACGCCCTAACGTTTCGTGTAATGGTTTCTTTGTCTTTAACAGGCTGTTCGAGCGTCACAGAGCGGCTTTTGCTGCTTAAATCCGCATTAACCACGTAAATTGAGACTGTTTTGAAACGGTAGTCTTTCTCTGCAACTTCTTTAAATACAAACTCAGTTAATTCGTCAGTCTTCTCCAGAATAAACTCCAAATCATGCGTGTCCTGTTTGAGGGTGCCGATTTTACTTATGGATTCAGCGTCGCCCTGCTCTCGCACTGGCTCATTGTCCACTGCGTTGGCAGCATTATGAAAGTAGATACCTAACACCTTGCCGAAGACCTCAATCAACCGCTGACAGTCGTATTTAGCGAGGTCGCTTATGGTTTTAATCCCCATCTGCTCCATTCGCAACTTGGTCTTCTTGCCAACACCCAAAAGGCAGTCAACAGCTAATGGTGCAAGGAACGCCTGGGTCTCTTCAGGCCGCACAATGGTTAAGCCGTCAGGTTTTTGGCTATCACAAGCAATTTTGGAGATAAGCTTGTTTGGCCCTACGCCGATAGTGAAAGCAATCCCTACCTGTGCTTTGACGTCGGTTTTGATTTTTTGGGCGTAATCATAGGCTTTCTCAAAGTTGCCACCAACTTGCACAGTAACATCCAAGTATGCTTCGTCTATACTGACCTGCTCGATAGTAGTTGCATAACCTCGGAAAAGCTGCATGATACGATCGCTGATTTCAGCATAATACTTGTAGTCAACATGAAAGAAGACGGCATCTGTTCCCTCCAGTTTACGTTTTGCCATAAACAGGGGTAATCCCGATTTGACGCCGTGTGTACGAGCGATGTAGTTGCTGGTGGATACAGCTCCACTGTCTTTGGTGCGCCCCGAGTAAACGCCCACGACAATTGGTTTATCTTTGATGATTTGATGACGCAGTTCTTCACATTGTGCAAAGAAGTAGTCAAAGTCGGCGAGCATTATCACTCGATTCGACATTTCTGATCCTCCTTTGTTTTAGGCATAAGCCATGAGCCATCACATGGCGCGGTGTTTAGACCTGTTAAACCTTCACGGCAGACCGCAAACTGCATTCCGTTAGCCAGTACAAAATCCCTTACCTTTTTGAGGAGCTTGAAGCGGAAGTCTTTGGGAAGCAACACGTTTCCGCCTATACGTTCGCCCCGCTCAAAATATAGAGGTTTTAGAATCCCAGCAGGATTGGGAAAAGCTTGCTTGAGTCGCATCCAGTTATCGGGTTTAACCTTGTAAGTTGAGGCGGTTACATGTTTGACTCCTATGCTTGCTATGGTGGCGATGAGTTTTTGGGGCTGGTCATTTACGTTTGGGATAATGGGGTCAATTCGCACTGATACAGGGATACCTGCTTTGATTAGATCTTGTGCAGCCCTTATCCGTTGGGACGGTGACGGCGCGAACGGCTCGATTACTCTGGCGAGGTTGTCTTCGTCGGTGGTTATGGTTAATGTCACAGTGGCAGGCACCTTGCTAAGCAAGTCATCGTCTCGAGTTACGAGGTTGCTTTTTGTTATGATTTGGATTTTGCAATTACTTTCAGCTAAAATCTCCAGACAACGTCTAGTTAGGCCCTGTGATTCTTCGACGCGAGGGTAGGGATCAGAGGAATTACAAAGTGAGATAGTTTCTCCGTTAAGTTTTGTTGCTTCCCTCTTCAGGATTGCGGGGAGGTCCTTTTTTGGGTGACAGTCTTTGAAGTTTGGTATGTAGCTTGTGGCGTAACAGTAGAGGCATTGGTGGTCACAACCTGTATAGGGATTAAACGTCAGCTTAGGCGGGCATGTGCATAGGCCTGAACGCCATGGGTCAAAGCTCGAAATTAGCGGCACCAAATCTCACTAAGACATAATATGGAATGTAAGAAGACAAAAAGTATTCGCTTTGTCCCAAATATTTTAGTCAAGAAATGTTGACTAAAACTTGGTCAAGAAACCTTGACAAAAACGCTTTTACCTGCACACGAAGAAGCATCTGTTGATGAGAAATATGGCCATAAACCATTATATAATTACTCACAGGCATATAATGAGAATACAGAAAAACGGGCGCCTTTACTGTCTCATATGCCACCAACCTATCGTTGAAGGACAAAGAGTTGCTACCAGAAAAAAAACTGCCATCAGACACGAAGAATGCTATCAGCGATCTTTCTTCTGAGTGTCCACTGACCTCTGTGATAGTGAAGTTGATTTGTTTGGTGGTATTGACAACTTCGGAAGTATAACCTCTTGATTTGCAGACACAGATGAAAAAAGCCCGGCGCTAACCTATTTCTGAAGTTAAAAGTGTCAAGACTAAAAATGTTGTTGCGTTTACCTTTTATTTCTTTGTAGACTCCAACCAAAGCAAGATATTTAATCGACTGAGCAATTACTTGTTTGCAATACTTTTAATTTCAAGCGCCGATCTTATTTACTGAAGTTTGTTTTGTGAATTATTTCTGGGAACAACTATGGGCACCTGTGAAGAAAAAACGAAACCAGAACCAACCATAATAGGTGAAGAAGAACATGACAAGAAAGTGTTGGTTGCGTTTGCGGTTTGGTTGGGCATAACCATTGCTATCGCTGGGCTTATGGATCTGCTTTTGAAGGGTATTCCGCTTGGTTTTACTGTTCCATTCCTCAACACCTCCGCAACCCTGTCAATGATACTCTACTATGCAACCATCCTAACTGCAGCCATTTACATCGGCATAATTGGCTTAAAGGAACTGTTCATTGAACGCCGCTTTAGCGTAGAGTTCCTTATGGCAATCGCAGGCTTAGGCGCGTTAGCACTTGACTACCGCTTTGAAGCAGCCACCGTACTATTCCTCTACTGCTTAGCCGAATACTTTGAAGGCTACATCCAAGATCGCGCTAAACGCACCGTAGAAAAGATATCCAAAGTTATCCCAGAAAAAGCACGCCTCATAAGCGACGGAAAAGAGACAAAAGTAAACGTATCCGAAGTCAAGATTGGCGCAGTTATCCTGGTGAAGCCCGGCGAACGCATTCCACTCGACGGCAACGTGATTGAGGGGTTCAGCCATGTGGACCAAGCTTTGGTTACTGGCGAATCTGTGCCTGTGCCCAAAAAGGTGAATGACTGTGTATTTGCTGGAACCTTAAACACGGGCGGTGTGCTTAAGATTGAGGTTACAAAGAAATCGACAGAAACCCTAGTTTCTCGCATAGTCCAGCTGGTCGTGGAGTCGCAGAAGCGTAAAGCAACTATCGAACGATTAGTAGATAGATTCGCCAAGATCTACGTGCCTATCGTAATCGCACTCGCTGTTTTCACTGCGGGTGCCTTGCCGTTTCTGGTAGGCGGTTCCTTTCAGACATGGTTTTATCGCTCGCTTATCCTGTTGGTTGTGTCCTGCCCAAGCGCGTTCATCATTTCGGTTCCTGCCACAGTCTTCATAGCGATAACTATCGCAGCCAAACACGGTGTCATAATCAAAGGCGGAGTCTTTATTGAGAAACTAGCTCAGGTAAAAGCTGTTGTTTTTGATAAAACAGGGACTTTGACTCTTGGGCGACAAGCAGTACATGAAATTAGACGACCTAACAATAGAAAGGATGAAGATGTAGCGTTAACTTACGCTGCTGCCCTTGACCAATTTTCTAATCACCCCATTGCTCAGGCAATCGTAAGAAAAGCAGTGGAACGAGGTATTGACCTTAGCAATGTAAAAGTAAAGGGTGTTGTTGAGATTCCAGGCAAAGGCATAGTTGGCATAGTGAACGATAAGCATGTAGCGATTGGAAACGTGGAGTTAATGCGTGAATTAAACTGCGATTGCACTGATGCATTTGAGATTACTACTGGAGATGCGCACACCGCCGTGTGTGTTTCCGTTGGCAAGACGGGGTTGGCTGCAGTTTGCGTCGTTGATGAGGTTCGAGAAGATGCGCTAAGGGCCATTCAGGCGTTAAAGAAGTCGAACATTAAAACTGCAATGTTGACAGGTGATAAAACGGAAATCGCAAATGAAACTGCACATTCCTTAGGAATTGATGAGGTTCATGCAGAGTTGTTTCCCGAAGACAAGCTAAAATGCATCGATGACATGAAGGGCAAAAACGGTTTGGTGGCGATGGTGGGCGATGGAGTGAATGATGCTCCTGCGTTAGCTGCTTCAGACGTGGGAATAGCCATGGGTGCTAAAGGTGTGGATGTTGCATTGGAGTCTGCCGATGTGGTGTTGGTAAAAGATGAACTCGTGCAGATTCCTTACCTCATTGCTTTGAGCCAAAAAACGATGGTAATCGCGAAGCAGAACATCGCTGCGTCGTTGGTGGTTAAGTTGCTTTTGGGTGCGTTGGGGATATTGGGTTTGATGCCGTTGTGGTTTACTGTAGCTTCAGGCGATGATGGAGTTACGCTGTTGTTGTTGCTCAATACGTTAAGACTTGAGAGAGTAAAGTAGTAGTGATTTTCTTATATTCTCTTTATGTATAGTCAAATTTTTTCGGTGCTAACTTACAAAACGAGATTAATTGAATTAAAACTCTCTCTTGGTCATTGTCAACTTAGCGGTGTGACTTTGCTTTTTGATTTTTTTAGTCTCAATACGTTTATTCGGTTAACAATAAAAAATTAGTTCGCAGGTTCACTTTCACATCCCGCGCAGGAGCTTCAACTAAAATAAGAAGCTCACACTATTCAAATTTGTATTTGCCAACTTTTTATTTGCCAAAAAATTAAAAACGCTGATAGGTGTTTGAATACTCTCAAGATTTTCAGCCTAATAAGATTGCCAAAATAAGAACAATTAGCTTTGAACCTGTGAAATATTAATAAGCGAAAAAACTGACATAAAAGTCATGCCTAAGAAGTCAAAGAACCAGGCTAAGCCGTATTCGAAGAGTGATCGAAAGAGCAAAGCAAAGTCAAAAAAGTCTAAGGTTCAAGCAAACCCGGTAAACATACTGAAGAGCAAATACTATTGGATATTTTTGACTATAGCTGTATTTGTTTTTGCTGTTGTCTTAGGATTGTTAATGCAAATGGCTCTAGGAAAAGTGGTTATGATGCTGAGCAGTATTCTTGCGGTGACAGGTTTTGCATTTTATTTAGGTTATAAATCCTCTGAAGGTTATGAGAAAAGGACCACATTCATTTTTGCGGGCGCATCTATTGTTGGCTTTTGTATTTGGGCTACTTTGGTGTTCTTTTTAAGCATAATAGGGGTTATGTTTGAGATTGAGAATTTTATAGGTGTGGACTTTTTTGCCATAACAATCCTAATAATCTGCTTGATTGCCGGGGCGTTCGTTGGTGATGTGATAGGCAAAAAAAGAGATGCAATATACCTGTTTTTTGATAGATTCAGAAAGTAGGTTACTCTATTTTTGGGAGAGAACTGATTTGGGCATTCTTCCCAATAGCTTTAAGAGCACAATCATTCAGCATCTTCTAAACAACTAAGCAAGGACAGACACCAATGAAAATCGGCATAATGACCCGTAACATGGAAGCATGGAGCAGCACACAAGTCCGCGAGGCCTTAACCAAACGCGACATCCCATATGAATGCTTTACTTTTCCGCGGCTTGTCGCACGTTTAGCGTATAGGCCTTACTTTAAGGTTAACACTACAAGCATCATAGATGATTTGGATGCACTTATAATCCGCCCTATAGGACGCGGTTCACTTGAAGAGTTGGTTTTCCGTATGGATATGCTCTATAAAATGGAGCGCCAAGGCTTCTACATGGTTAATCCGCCAACCGCAATTGAACACTGCGTTGACAAATACGACATACTTGCTCTGCTCGAAGATGTCGGGGTACCTGTCCCTCGCACCTTAGCCACGGAGAGCGTTAACGAAGCCATAAAAGCCTTCAACGAATTAGGAGGAGATGTGGTTGTCAAACCCATCTTCGGTTCCCGCGGGCAAGGCGCAACACGAGTCAACGATATAGATATTGCAGACACTATCTTCAAAGCCATAACTTTTCACCATGGCGTCATCTACATGCAAGAATTCGTTCACCATGGAACCTCAGACGTACGCGCGTTTGTCATTGGTGATCGTGTAGTTGCAGCCATGCGGAGAGTTGCAGAAAACTGGAAAACTAATTACAGTCGAGGAGCAAAGCCCGCGCCAGCAAAAATCAGCAAAGAATTTGAAGAAATAGCAATCAAATCCTCAAAAGCTGTCGGTTGCAAAATAGCAGGTGTAGACATACTTGAAGGACCGGATGGACCAAGAATTGTTGATGTAAACAGTCAACCAGGTTGGAAGGGCCTGCAAGCGGTTACAGATGTTAACATTGCTGAAGAAATCGTCCAGTACGTGCTAAATGACCTTAAGAAGTAGCCATAATTTCATTGTAGGGGTCGACTGCTGTAGTTGGAAAGGCTCCTTTAGTGCAGTTTTTTGTCAGTTTTCTTTCTTTGTTTTCAGTGAATTGCCCAATGAAGTGGGCGGTTAAGCCGTGACTTCTAAGGGTTAATGCAACTTCGCCAACTGCTTCTTGATCTACTGCACCAAGGATCGTTCCTGTGGAGGATAAAGCCAACAACTGCTCGTCGTCGAAAACAAAGTGTCTCTGAAGGATACCAACTTCTTGAGGAATTGGAATTTTGTTCCAATCCACAATAAAACCTATCCTCGATGCTTCCGCTAGCTCGTTTAACGCAGCCACGAAGCCTCCTTCGGTTGCGTCGTGTAGTGCGTGTACACCGTTGATTTGCGCAAGCGCCATTGCTTCCCTAACGCAGCTCTGCAAGGGAACTAACGTAGCGAATTCAGATTGTTTTTCTGCACCGAAGAGTTGTTGTGCAGTTGGCTTGTGGGATATGGCATAGTTGGTTATGGTTTCAATCCCTAAGGGTTTAGTGCATAATATCAAGTCACCTGCTTTTGCACCTGCTGAAGTTATGATTTTCCCTTTAGGTACAGCACCGTAGACAGTGCATACTCCGACGAGGTCGTTTAGGCTGTCGTACATGCCTGTGTGTCCCCTTACGATGGCTATGCCGAGTTCATGGGCTGCTTTGCATGTTTGTTCCATTACCGTCTGGAAGCGGCTGGCTTGTGTGGGGCGGGGACCGAGAAGGGTTATTGTGCAGAAGTCTGGTTTGGCGCCTGAAAGCGCCAAGTCCGAGGCTGCGTAGTTGATTAGTAACCAGCCGAACCAGTCTTCGGGAACGCCGGTACAGGGGTCATTGGCTATGGCTATTATCAAGTCTCCTAATCGGTGGACGCCTGTGTCGAAGCCGATTTTGGGGGGAACCATCACCCGAGGGTCAGGTTTAATGCAGTCTAGCATTTTTTTTAGTTCGTCACCGGAGAGTTTTCCCATTTAAATATACACCTTCATGGTTTTGCTTGCTTGAAGCAGACCAACGGCTATCACGGTTATTATTAATTCTGGCAGTATGTAGCTTCCGTTGTAGGCGGCGGAGTAAATGTAGGGGTTGATGTTTGGAGCGTAGATTGGTGCCCAGTATACAACACCTGAGATGAAGCTCATGATGAACCGCAATGAAACGCCTGCAGCTGCGCCAAGTGTTGGGTATTTAGAGAAGAATCCAGCCAGCCCCAGAACTCCGAAGGCTAAGAAGTAGTCGAGCAGGACCTGTATGGGGTTGATTGCGTAGGGTAAAAGTACGAATTGGATGGCTCCATAGAGGGTACAGGTGATTATGCCGATTTTGGGTCCGCGGCGTAGTGAGAGCCAAATTATGGGCACCATAGACGCTAACGTTATGGAGCCACCTTGGGGCATAACGTAGATGGTTATTGTGCTTAACACTGTGGCTAATGCGGTGAAAATGGCGATTTCAGATAAGACTTTGGGGTTTTTGAATGGTTTAAAGAAGTTTGTTATTCGGTTTCTAATTTTACCCTTCTGGGATTGATTTGTAGTGTCTATATTGTTTGTTTGTATTTTGTGTTTCCCTCCGCCAGTATTACCTGGTTCAGGTTCCAAAGGGTCGACAGCAAATAGCTGTCCTCTCAGCCGGGTCGTTTTCCCAGCTCCCCAAGAACTACCGAAAATATTCGGTCTTTCAACATATAGGTTTTGCGTATTTTTTTAGTTGTCGCTGAAAATACAGAGGAGTTTTTTTGAAAAACCTTCTTAAGCACAGGAGTTCGCTATGGTTTTTGGCAGGTATCTAACGTTGAAGGCTGTTCTTGTTTTTTAATTTTGGTTATGCGTCCTGCAATAAAGGGAATTATCAACGACATAACTAAGGTGGCAAGTATGACTAAAGAAAAACCGGCTTCATCAACGAATCCTTCGCCGAAGGCAACTGTTGCAATTACAATTCCGATGGCGCCTCTGCCACCAAGGATGCTTGCCAGTCGCTTAGGAGACACATCCATGGTGGAACTCAATACTTTTTTTGAAACGTAATAAGTTAAAGAAACTCCAACGCCCAAAGCTATTACCATTAGCACGGCTATACCGATGTAATCTAGGTAAGTTATCCCTGCTAATATTACTTCTACACCTGCGAAGCCAAAAAAGAGGGGAACAAAAAAGATGTTGTTCATCGTAGACAATGTCTGACACACTCTATCGTAAGGTTTTCTTCCAATCAAGCCGTCATGAACAATTAAACCAGCAAAAAAAGCGCCTAAAATAAAACTTAAGCCTATTACTTGAAAAATAACCGAAACCATAAGAGCAATGACTAGCAAAAAAGCAAATGCGAAATCGGCCCGTTTGAAGACGCCGGATACGCGGAGCAATAGATTCTGGAAGAAGTTGGGCTTATAATTTAAGAGGATGTCTAAAATGGTGAAGACAATGATAAAGACGATAATCTCCAAGATAATTGTCAAGGTGCTTTCTATTGGACGTAAGATAGCTGCTAGGAAAACAAAGGCTAACATATCCGAAATAGTGACAGATGCAAGGATTATTTGTCCTGTAGATGTTTGCAGTAGCTTATATTGCCAAATAAGAACCGACACTATAGAAAGTGAGGGCACCGCTATCGCTAGGGCGAGAATGAAGTTTTCACCTGTTCCAAATGGAAAGAAAAACATTGCCGCTATCATCATCAGTGCAAGCGGGACAAGAAAACTTGTGACTGAAAACAAAGAAGCAACCCGGATTTTGCCATGAAGCATTTGAGTTCGCATTTCAAAACCTATATGGAATATGATGAAAAACAGAGCAATTGAGGAAATAGCTCGGAGAGCATCATCTGCGACTACTAAACCAAGAAGTGAGGGCCCAATTATCATGCCGCTTAATATTTCGCCCACCACAGAAGGCAGCGAGAAACGCTCAAAAATCTCTCCGATGAGAAGCGCGGCTGCTAAAACAATCAAGACATCAGTGATGATAGTGAACATCG
>CAWEOM010000012.1:0-40070 GCA_963810665.1 Candidatus Bathyarchaeota archaeon
AAATCACATTAACTTGATCATTGAGGAAATCTAATGGTTTACTGTAGTAAATGTGGTACCCAAAACCCCGACCACTAACGTCCATTGTACTAACTGCGGTGCGCCCCTCTATACTGTCGGTCAACGCTACTCTGGTAGCGACCGAGAACATTACCGTCGAGTGGAAAATGAATGCTTTGGCTTGCCCAACGGCGGCATGATTGTAAGTATCGTGATTGGTCTAATCATAGTTCTTGTAGGGCTAGGCTTATTCTTGCAAGCTACTTATGACATATCTGTGGATATATGGCCATTTATAATAATTATCTTCGGTGTGCTTATCGTGCTAGGCGGGTTTTTGGTCGAAGAAGACGTATTGAACATCCCTCTATCACCTCTTAGTCACATTTTCCACACGCCAAACACGTCTTTTTATTGTTTGATTCTGAGATTAAAATCCTAACCCATAACATAAATATGATCAACCCCAAAACATAGCTGTCAATCAGCAAACTTGAACAACTAAGTCCGCAACAATCAGACTAATACAGGACCCAACCACGAACAATGCATTCGCTACCATTTTGACGTAACCACGCAGTTTTATTTGAACCAAACCAACAACCATCAAAACTTCCCCTGCCACCAAAACCCATAAACCTCCAGTTTCCAAATAAAAAAAGTCTAAAGAAAACAAAACTATCCCCAAGATTGCAACTACAGCCCCAATCAGCAAGCCACTGCATGCAGCACAAAAAACCGAACTCCCGATTGTGATTCGATTAGACGCGAACTTTTCACAGTCTGGATGATGCCCTCTAAACTGAACCTCTGAAGCAGATGAATTCTTAGAATACGGGGGACCTTTTGGCTTTTGGAACATCAACCGGCACTTTCCAGGATAAAACACCGCTACTACACCTAAGACACAGACCAAAGCGTAAAAGGCGCTTACGAGTGGACCTCTAAAAGGTGAGGAGTCTATTTGCAAGTTAGATTGGAGTAGAAAAAGTGGGATAACTGCTAACCCGAAAACTGAAACCGCCACTAAAAACAGCAAGAAAAATCTTGAAGGCCCTGTATGAATCATGTTTTCGCCTATATCATTGACTTTATTTTGCCAATCACGCCCCATGTAGCCATGTGTCTAAAGGTGCGCCGTTTCATCGCGTTACTCGAGAATAGTCCCCCCAATCGTCTGCTCCAAGAACCGTAAAACTCGCGGTAGCAGCCATAAAGTTCCTCTTGTATTTGATGAGTAGATAGCGTTTCAGTTGGCATTATAGCGTGAATCATATCATAATGGCTCCAGTTATGATCCTCAATCCAACCATTACGTTCAGCCTCAGCATAAACTTCTGTACCGGGGAACGGGGTTAGAATGCCGAACATGATGAAGTCTGGATCTAAGTCGTTGGCAAACTCTCTGAGTTGTCGGATGGATTGATAGGTTTCTTTGCGGTTCCCAATGATGACCATGGCATGGGCAAAGATGCCGTTATCACGCAGTAGCCGAACAGCGGTCTTTGCGTCATTTGGTGTAATGCCTTTTTTGAAGTAGTCCAACGTGGCAGGATTAGAATTCTCCACCCCTAACAGAACCCAATTTAACCCCGATTTAGCCAATCTCGGCAAAATTTCTTTATTTCGGATTATGTCGTCGCACCTTGCCTGGACAAACCACGTCATATCGTCAGGCAACTGTTTGGCAATAATTTCTTCCGCGATTTCCGTTGGGCGCTGTCCAGTTCCAAAGTTGTCATCTGTTAGCCAAATCATCTCACTTCCAAACTCGCTACTACAATATTCCATTTCGTCAGCAATACGCTTCGCCGATTTTAGGCGCCAGCAGGCTTGCCAATGACGCCACTGCGTACAGAACGTGCATTGATGGTTACATCCCCGTGCGCCTTCAATTAGTGCATATGGTGCCCTCTTGCCTGCCATGACTGAGAAGTGATACTTGGGCATGTTGTCTTTGATGAGATGGTAGCCTGGAAAAGGTAACTCCTCCAAGTTTTCAATCAACGCCCTCGAAGGATTATGTTCCACTGTATTGCCCTTCCTATAGGATATACCTTCAATATCTTGCAAACCTAACCCCTGTTGGCGTGCATTTACCAATTCAGATAAAGTCTGTTCCCCCTCATTACGGACAACTACATCGATTTCTTGGTAACGTTTGAGGCTATCTTGGGCTGTCGAGGTGAAGTGCTGTCCACCTGTTAAGGTGAGCGCTTTTGGGGCTATATGTTTAGCAATTTCAAGTGTTTTCACAACTGCATAAGTATTGCAGGTAGCCAAAGAAGCACAAGCCACCACATCTGGATTTGAGGTGGCAATGCGATCCTCCATCTGTTTCCAATCAACTTTCTCTGCGTTGCAATCGAGAATTTCTAATTCGATATTTTTGTTTTTCTTTTCAAGATAGGCGGCGAGTTGGATTATCCCATAGGGCGGCGGTAGATATTCGCCCATAACAAACCAAATGTCTTTAGGCGGCTCGATGAAAAGGACTTTCAAACGCGGGTCTCCTATGTCCTTGATTGGTTAATTGTGCTTATTAGACTGCCGTTAATTCGCTAAAACTAAATTTAATCCAACCAATCATAATTGATACGGCTGGTAACTAAAGGAAGAATGTCTTTTGAATATCTTGCTTTGTTCACAGTAGGTTGAATTATTTTTTCATATAGACTTCTCAGAAAGTCGTTTTGTCAGCATGTAAAAAAGCGATAGCTCATTTTTTCTATAAAAATTTTATTTACCCAAAATTTAACCCCCAAACAAAACGGACGGTTGCACAGGTGGTTTGGAACTTTTTTGTCTAATTAGCTTTGGTTTACTTTAGGCAGGATGGAGCAACTATAGATTATTAATAATGTGTGTCTAAAACTTAAGATGTACATTAAAATAAAACATACATTACAAAAAAGAATTGTTTAATTTTTTTTATAAGCTTTTTTTGGATTGTTTGACTGACTTTTCTATCTTTCAAGTTATCTAAAATCAACGATTGGGCCCAATACTTATTATAAGATGTTATGTCGGGAGACTCTGTTTTTTCCAACAAATCCGTAATGTATTTGGATATGGAGTCCACGACCTTTGTTTCAAAGGAGACTATTCCAGCTTCAAGCACTCCGCCTCCAGCTGAACCACTGTATAAATTCATTGAAGATAAAACCGCTATCTTGCGGTCTATCACAATAACTTTAGAGTGAATTGTATTAATATAATGAATAGTTACTCCTTTTTTCCTCATCGTTGCATGGCATTCTAATTTTGTAATGTCGTTTTTGTCCTTTGTAGGTCTCCTGGTAACAATTCGAACATTTACCCGCCTGTCTCTTGCTTCCTGCAAAGCGGTTGTAAGGTAGCAACTATCAACGTAAGGGTTAGCGACCAAGATTTCGTCTTTGGCTCTACCGATAACATCTCTGGTAATTTCTTCAATTCTCATTCCTTCTAAAAATAAATGCGCTGATTCAACATTGAAACTAAGAGGTCGTTCATTTACCCATTGAAGTACCCACTGAATTAGACTATCTTGAGTTCTCTCAAGAACTAAATTCTTTTGTGTTTCCGCTGTTTTAGTCTTAATGTCTGATGTAGGGTTAGATTTAGGGATTATTGAATTTGTTTTTTGTTCAGTTTCCGCTTTTGCTTTAATCTGTTTTTGTATCTCTTGATGTTTCCTACAAAGAGCCATATTAAAAAAAATTGTTGAGTAACTATATTCTTTAGGTGTTATTTTCTCTTGACAGACAACACAGCTATAATCTTGTTTTTCTGAAATGTTCTTAGACGCTGATGTTCTTGCATCCATATTTTTTTCAAGCTCTGCTTTTGCTTTAATTTGGTTTAGAATTTCTTGATGCTTTATAAAAGAGCCATATTGAAGAATTTTGTTGAATAATATGTTCTTTTGAAGTTATTTCTTCTTGGCAAACAACACAGCGATAGGATTCCATAGGCAGAGGTTATCTCTATGGAATATAAATTCTACTAATTTGAAATCTATGCATGAGAAATGGTTCGGATTTAATTTTAATTCCATCCTCCTGAGATTGACGGTGCTACCTGTTTAAAATAACAATGAAGAGGCAGTACAAGACGAGAATACCCATATCTCTACAATAGGATACTCGATAGACTCAACAGTTAAATCCACCAATAAATAAACGAGTAAAAGGAAAGTATTGGTTGGGTCTTTTTTAATCATTTCGAATAATTTAATTAGGGCTTCAGAATTATCATACTCAAAAATAGAATTTGCGACCCTGCAGAAAGTTTGACTAAAGCACTATTCCTTTTCCTCTTTATAAATAATAATTTTAAACATTTCTTCCAGTTCTTTTGGCTCCATATCTTAGAGTCACTTCTGTTTTCTTATAAAACTCGTTTAATTTTGATCTTTAAAACTGACTATCGATTTTTTTCCCGTTTCTCTGGGGATAGTGTTTTTCCTTCTATTTTCGCTTTCAGTATATGGTATGTTAATGGATTATGTATTTTTTTGCATATTGGATCATTGGGCATAGTACAAACGCCATGGCTTTGCAGAGTAGAACAATTATATGTGGTATATCCTTCTGTCATTCCGCTAGTTTTGCCTGCTAAGTTTTCAACTTGATATCGGGTTTTGTCTTCTTTGAAATCGGATACATTTGAAAAGAGGTTAACTATAGAAGCTACACTTATACCCTGATGTAGTAGATATGTCACGAGGGTAAACCTTTCAGTATGCGAGAGATGTTTCCCGTCAATTGCTCTTTTTAGAAGTCCCGAGATACAAGGTGGATAATCTGATTCTTCTGCGTAGACTTTGAGGTCATATTCTACCAAATTAGGCTTGTTTTCTAGAAACTCATCCATTAGCTGATTTATTTCTATTTTAATTAATTCTGGAAGCTTAGGTGGTTCTTGTTTAGCGGTAGCTTCTATATGTTCTTTGACCTCTTCTTGAAGCAACCTAGATAATTCTTTATAAGTAATAGCCACCCAGCCCTTATCGAGAGATCTGTTTACTAGTTTCCATTTTTTATCATGCATTAGCCGTCCTGCCGATGTATTCTTAATGAACTTTGAAAAATTAATCCAGGTTCCGTTTTCGTCCTCTTTAATCTGCCATTCAAATGCCTTGGCAATCGCTATTATAACGTCTTCCCTTTTTTCATTCTCTAAGTAGTATTTTACTTGTTGGGCTTCATTAAGTGCAAATCGCTCAATTAGAAGGGGGTCTTTTGTTGCTGATGCATAAATGACAGCTACTAAATAGGACGCAATTTCAACATCTGTGTTCTTATTCGGATTTGTTTCTAACATTCTTTTAAGAGAAAAAGATGAGGCGAGCCTTTGCTTTGCTCTTTCCCTTATGTTTGGCAAATCAGAAATTGTATCAAAATCCAAATCAATCCTTTGTAGATATTCCCTAACTTGGGGGAGGAAGGGATACTTCTCTAGGTCTTCTAATGCTATTGGAATCGTTAAAGCCTCAATACTACTTCTTTCTTGCTCTCTTTATGTTTTATTGAACAGTACTCGTTAATAGTAAATTATAAATCAAAATACGCTAAAATACAATTTTAGTTAATGATTTGTGTGTTGTCGTAAAGTTTTTTGTTGTTGTGGGTTTGCTTAAGGATTAGTAGTATAGTAAGAGTAAGGTGTTAGTCGTAGTCGTAGTTTAGTTTTGAAGAGAGAGAGAAAGATTAAAAATTAATCCAACCCAACCAACATGCTTAATTGCCTTTAAATTAAATAAATAAACGATGGATTATGACACAGTTCTTTACCAGAGACGATGGTACGCTAGCTTATGATGATAGTGGCGGAGCTGGAGAACCAGTACTTATGTTGCCCGGTATGGGTGCGCTTCGCAGTGAGTATCGTTTTCTTGCTCCAGCTCTAATAGACGAAGGCTATCGAGTTATAACAATGGATTTGCGTGGGCAGGGTGAATCAAGTGTTCCATGGTCTGAATACAATGTCCCCACAGTGGCACAAGATATAGTGGAAATTATTGAACATTTAAAGGCGTCACCAGCGCATGTTATCGCTACCTCTTTCTCGCCGGCTCCTGCCGTCTGGGCTGCGGTTGAACGCCCTCAAGTCATAAGATCTTTAGTCTTAATCAGTGCCTTTTTACGTAATGAAAATATTGGTTTAGCTAGAAAGCTATCTGTGGCTATATTGTTGCATGGTCCATGGAAAGTTTCAGCTTGGCTTACCTACTACAAAACGTTATATCCAACCCGAAAACCAAGCGATTTCGTTGAATATTTGTCAAATTTGAAGTCTAATTTGAAAGAGGATGGACGATTCGAAGCAGCCATGGCTTTGGGGTCTTCGACCAAAGAGCAGGTAGAGAAGCGTTTGAATCTGGTAAAGTTGCCCACATTAGTTATTATGGGAACAAAGGATCCAGATTGGTCTGACCCTGCAGCTGAAGCACAATTCATCTCCGAGAAATTGTCAGCCAAATTATTGATGGTGGAGGGTGCCGGACATTACCCTCAAACAGAGCTGCCAGAGAAAGTAACTCCAGTTATTTTGGATTTTTTGAAAAGTAAACTGAATTAAAAACATTTACGAGTCGTTAAAGCAAGCAAATGTTAGAGCCTTATCCAAAATGCTAAGCCAATCAATTAGATATGCTTTTTCTGACCTAATAGAGATTTTTGTTTGTCATTTTGTTAATGCTATTTTTTTAACTTGAGCTTCTGAGAGTAGTTTCTTTGCTTTCTCAGTGTAAGGGTTGATTATACCTTCGTTTTCTAGTTTATTGCCTTCGGTGAAGAAGTGCTCAATGCCTCGACCTTTATTTTTTCCCTGTTTTGTATGTATGTCAAGAGCAAAATCGGGAATGTTAAGGAACTTATTTTCATTTTCTCTTTCATAGTTAACTATGTTTAACAAATCTTCGGTAATTCTGCTTTTCTTACTGTGACATAAGCAAACTACTGCATTAATCAAGAAAAGCTGGTGAGTATTTGCCGTGAGTTTTGATTTTTCAGCGAGATATTGTTTTTGCAACAAATCTATTAAAAGTGGCATAACTGGGTTAGCGGGACCTATGTCTTCGCATGAGATTATTCTTAGTCTATTCCATAGCATGGTTGGGTTAAAGGTTTCAAGTTCAATCGCAAAATGAACTGCTTCATAATCCATTCCTCGTCGTATGCATTTCTGCAATGCGCTGATTAGTTCATAATGGTCATATCCATGCTTTGTTGTTGCCATGTTAGTTCGCTTCTTATCAAATCCTGACTTAAAAAACAAATAAGCTTTTGTCTGACATTTAGTTTGCCCTTAAACCTCCGTTTCTCAATCTTTTTTCAGTTGCCTGTAAAATCACTTGTCTGCTGCCCGTTGATTGTTTAATTAACTTCAAAAGATTCCCCACTGTGGCTAGCGCCCAAGTGCTATAGACTCTCTATGATACCATCACCAAAAAACACCTTGACAAAACTAGTGTTGAAGAGCGTTAAGAGTTGTGTGGAGCTGCAAAGTGCGATGGCGAGCCACCAAATACATTCCCTCTTAACCCAATTGCATAATATTTTTTCAGGTCTAAGTTTTATGAACTCTAAATTCATACCCGAAAGACTGATTGTTACTGTGGCAATTTAATCTGAAATAATTCAGATGAGATTTACGTACAATTTTGAAAATCAATCGATCTTTTGGTATTCCCCATTTAGAATTAGATTCTGTAAGACCTTATTTTACAAAAAAGAATAGTAATAAAAAACAAGATGCGGCTTTAGCTTATACCGCTTCTACTTTCAATATTTCTGGAATCACTGCTTTAATGTGCGCTTCTATACCGTTTTTCAGTGTCATCTGTGACATAGGGCAACCAGCGCAGTGTCCAACCAAGCGAACCTTCACAACTAAGCCTTCAACAGCGACGAGTTCTACATCTCCACCGTCCATTTGGATTTGAGGTCTTATATCATCAAGAGCCGCTTGCACTCTATTTTCGATTGATTCAGTCATGTGACTTCACATTGTTAACTTCCAAAAGAACAAAGGCTTATAAAAGATTCCTGTTGCTAAGGCTTGAATCGCATGGCTTAAAAAGTACTGAAAAGGTTTCTGTTTAAACAAAAATAAAGTCAGAATCCAACTTGCACTTACTATTGTGCTGTGGTTTCTTTTGTTTTGGGAATTATCTTTGTTACCCATTTGGTTTTGCTATTGTAGGCTTCCCGTAGTTTTGCTGAGATGGGCGCTTCCTTAGGCTTTGCAAGCATCTGAATTTTTGCTCTGCTAGTTGTGCTGTCGCGTTTTGGTTTGTTTCTCACTATTCTATAATTTTGACGGTTCATTTTGGATCGCTGAATATGAAACATGACTCTGACATATAGGAGTTTGCCTCTTTTTGATTTAATTAAACTATTCTTCGATGTTTTTTAGCAGAGATGCCTCGTTAAGTTACCTTTATTAGTTGTGCATGCTTGATGGCTCTCAATATGACACGTGAAAATGCCCAAATCTACAAGTCCCATCACGGCGATAAAACAAAATGGTACGGATTGATATTTATCCTCATTTTATCAATACCCATCGGTGCCATTCTCTTTCTGACTTTAGAAGGTCCCTTGTTCTTTTCCGTATTCATGTTTACCATTCTCCTAAGTTTACTAATTTTGCTGGGGGTCTTTACCTTTTCAAGCGGTAACCTGAAATACGAAGTGAATGCGAAAGAGTCCCGAGTTAATTTTGGATTACTAAAAAAGCGGATACCCTACAGCCGTATAGTTAACGTAGAGAAAGTGAACCTTAGTCTATCGCTGCGCCTATTCGGCGCCAGCTTACCGGGCTTTCACTGGGGCTTATATAGAACGAGCATCGGCAACGCTCACGTTTATGCAACAAAAATAAGCGGAGAATTCGCAGTAATCACATTGGATGATGGAGAAAAAATCGTTCTCTCACCGGAAGACCCCGATAATTTCCTTAAAGCCTTAAATGAAAAAAATCTACCTTCGAGTCGACTTCCCCCTCGGGAAATAGAGCAACACAAGCAATCCGAAAAAAAACTCGTTTACGCACAGGTTTTAACGGTTTGCCTTGCATATCTGGCTTTTTTGGGTTACTTCTTCTGGGTTTACTTTTCCCTGCCCCAAATTGTGCCAGTTCACTTTGGCTTTGACGGCGTCGCCAACCGTTTTGCTGACAAATCAGAATTGCTCTGGTTGGCGGGAACCGCGGGTGTGTTTCCAGCGATAAACGCCTTGTTAACTTTGAAGTTCGGTAAATATGAGCGTGGTATGGTGGTTTTACTGGGTGCGATATTTGTCGTTGTTATCGCAGTTTTTGTTTATTCCATTAACACCATCGTTACCTTAGCATAAGTCACCGCCAAATCATAAACTCTGGAAGTTTTGGCTCTCTTTAAGCTTGAGGGAAAAGAATCAGTTCTCTTAATTTCTTTGCTTTTGGGGTCTCCCCCTGTTTATGCCCCAATATCCAAAAAATCCTGCAGTAATTCACCTATTTTTAATGGATAGAACTCAAAGCATTCGAGAAAATTGCTACCAAGCGGAACAAAAACCAAGCAGGAAAATGCTTTAGGGCAAAGCCGTTAATATTGCACTTAACGGTATCTTTCGCTGATGATTAGCTAACTTCCCTATCTTCATTCTTTAGGTTTAACGACTCGAAAATTGGGAATAGAAGAAAATAGAACAAAAGTTGAATAATCAATAATCTATCCCTAACATGTGGTTGTATATGTTTCAAACAATAAACTTATTGCCATGAAAAACCCACACAATAAGCAAGGTGAATTGTGTGTCTTCAGAAAGCGACGATTTTCCTGAATGGTTCAAGAAACGCCGTAGCCCACCTAAAGCTCCCTTCTTCGGCGACATAGACAACATGTTTAAAGATATGGAAAAAATGATGGATGAGGAACTCAAGAACTTCACAGAGAAAGTGCCCAAGGAATACGTGAAAGAGCGTCAGCTTCCAGATGGACGTACAGTCAAAGAACTTGGACCATTCTTTTATGGTTATAGCATGAAAATCGGTCCTGAAGGCAAGCCGGAAATCCAAGAATTCGGCAACCTCAAAAAAGGTCTTAAAGGTGCACCTCAAGTTAAGGAGGAACGCGAACCGCTAGTGGACATCGTGGAAACCAACGATGAAATACACGTAGTTGTGGAATTGCCGGGTGTAGAGAAAACCGATATTAAACTGCATGGAACAGAGGATTCTCTGGATATTTCGGTGGATACGCCTAACTACAAATACTACAAAGAAGTTAAGCTACCTTTAAAAGTCCAAGTGAAAGAGGCAGCTTCGACCTATAAAAACGGAGTCCTAGAAGTCGTATTGCCCAAAGCCGAGCACATCCGAACCAAAGGCGAACCCGTAAACCTAGACTAAAAGCCTAAATTATCTGTCTCTTCATAGTAGCATGCGTATGAGCGACAATTGCGAAATTGATACCCTAAACTCGGTCTGCAGAGAAGCCAAAGCGGCAGGCAAACTCTCAGGCGACAACCTAACTGAACTCTACGAGCTTTTCGGGCAACGATTCACCAAAGCGCTTGACGCAGTCAAAGAAGGCAGAGTAAAAAAATATGTTTTCAAACCCTCGGGCAGGATAGTTTGGATTGTGGTGGGCAGAGAACGCGACTACCTCATAATGCCTGAAGCGGAGTTCTGTCCCTGCAACGACTTCTACTTCAGAGTGCTCGATAAGAAAGTCCACATGTGTTACCACCTTTTAACACAGAAAATCGCTCAAAACCTTGGCTGGTTTAAGACATATCAGGAAAAAGACGAATGCTATAACATGCTAATGGATGAATGGAAAAAGTCTCTTCATGAAGCTTCAGAAAACGAAAATGGAATTTAAGGTAGATTTGGCGGCAGCAAAAAACCTATTTCCCCGCGTAATGAATCTGGCAGGTTTAGATTTAAATATGAAAGATGTTACAACAATAAGGTAAAAACAAAGAGAGGAATCTTAATGGGAATCGGTGAATACTTCATAACTCTTCAATATGTCCTTATGGGCTCAATATTCATGGCTTTAACTCTCATCTTCCTATATGCATACTATGGGAAAGACGACGAGCAGATACCCGCATAGCCTCTTTTTTAATTTTAAGCTCTTCTAGCCCGTTTGTTTATTATGATAAATAAAACTACACTAATTACCGAAAGGACTGCACCAAAGGCAATTAGCCACTCTGATTCTGGTCCAGCACCAAAAATGATCGGAATAGGTCCAATTAAAATTACGCCGCCCACACTGCTTGAACCACCCAAAACAATGGATACTACAACTATGATGACTATGCCCACAAAAACCAGCGCCAACCCCAACAGCAGCAAAGCAAAAAGCCTGCTGGAAACAGCGATGCCTTCCTTCTCCTCGTCTTCATTTAGCAAACCAGCCTACCTCAGCCAATAAGTAATCATCAGAATAATTAAAACCACCACAGCTAGTGCCAATGCAAGCGCCAAAACCTCTTTAACAGATTTTTTGTCAGTACCAAAAATAATTGGAATCGGACCAATCATAATTACTCCTGCACCCCGCAGCCTGCCCCTCTTTTCACCACCTAACGATGCGCGGATTGTAACTGCAATAACAACTATAATGCCAACTACGACCAAGACTATGCCCAGTGTGAAGAAAATCGCCAAATCCACCATCTTAGCCCCCAAAAAGGATTGCGCTAGCCCTTTAATAAACGTAGACAAACCGCTTGAGAATGCAAAAAATTAAAAGCTCTAGATCACTTAATCGTGTCGGCACAAAATGACTACCCAAGACCTAATACATGAAATTCAAGCCAAGAACCCACAAATTAGCCAAACACAAATCATAGATCAACTAGAATCGGAGCGTGCAAGGACAGGCGGATTATTGGGTGACGAAACATTGTTGCGGTTGATTGCAGCTAAATTAGGCGTGCAAGTGCAGCAGAACAGCTTCCAAAACAGTGGTGTGCTTTCCACGAGCCGACTATTTGCGGGATTATATGATGTGACAGTTGCAGGGCGGTTAGTCGCAGTTTTCCCGGTAAAAACCTTTCAAGGCCAAGAAAAATCAGGCAAATTCGCTAGGCTCATGGTAGGGGACAATGATGGTTTGTTACGTGTTATGCTTTGGAATGAGCGAGCAGACATTATTGAGCAAGGCGAGTTGAAGGCTGGTCAGGAAGTTCGGCTACTGCATGGGTATACCCGTGAAGACCGCTATGGTAAAGTTGAGTTGCATTTAGGCGCTAAAAGCCTAATTGAAATCCAACCCAAAACAGAAGCCAACGAATACCCACCTCTTGAGAAATTCACCGAAAAAATCAATACATTAAACGCCAGCTTGGGCAACGTAACCCTGTCTGGTATAGTTAAGGCAGTTTATGGTAAAAGCGGTTTTACCCGAGGAGATGGCGACGGAGTAGTTATGCGTTTAGCGTTAAGGGATGATTCAGGCGAGGCAACGGTGGTGGTGTGGAACGAGAAGGTTGCCGAGCTTGAGAAAATCCTTCGTGATAGCCCCCGGCTGCTTTTAGTTAATGCTCGCGTGAAAGGGGCAAAAAATGGCGCGTTCGAAGTGCATGTGGACTCAAACACTGCTATTCAATCCCTTTAGCGATCGTCAGTGTCATCAAGCTTTTCCATATATAAACTTAGTTTTGAAACGGGTTTTTTCCCTGTTGCTTCTACTTTTAAATGTGCCTCTGCAAAACCTCGGTTCCAATGCATCGCTATTTAACGTGCTTACCGTGAATCTCCTTAATGATTCCTTTCTTCCCTAGTGTTAGGTAAAAATAAAATTTCTACTTATCAGTTTATTTTTACTTTTTAGGGTTAGAATCAACGATTTTGGGTTTATAGGCGCGCCTTAGAGTCACCGCATTAGTCCTTACCCGCTCAAATCGTTTTTGCGTGTTTAGCTTCTCTGCAAGTTTAACAACATCTTGTACTTTGCTGAATGTTTCACTTTTGCCGTCGTCGCGTGTCCGCTCTACCTTGATGCAGTTGTCCACCATACAGTTGACTACGCAGGCACCACAATAAACGCAGAGGTCATCTATTATTCCCACCTCACCCGTCCCCCAATAGAGGGCGTTGGTTGGGCAGGCTTTGATGCAAAGTTTGCATTGTCCTCCAACGCAGGTGAATTTGTTGATGCTGATTTTGCCCTCTTTAAAAAGCTCCTTAACACCAGTGGGCTCTAGCAATTCTTTACGTATCTTCTTTTTTTCTTCGACCTCGTTAACCGCTTCACTCTCTTCATTCATTAAGTCGAAGATAGAAGGAGGGTTGCTTGGCATTCTTCATTCACTCTGGCTTCTGGTTTACTTGAAGTAGGTTTCTTCATTATAATTACTTATCTAGATTCTCAGCGATTTTCGATGTCTGACTTTTAGTTTGTATTTTTAGTTGGTTTAGCTAAAACCTATAACTGACCTGTAACAAATATTCTGACAAATTAATGCTCTGCCAGGTGATATATTGGGTAAACCTAAATTCGGTGTCTTTCTTCCATTTTACGCTATACCAGCTAACTGCCCGCCTCAGCAGCGGTTCCATCTTCTTCAAGAGATTGTTTTGGAAGTTGAGCAGCAAGGGTACGATTCCATTTGGTTAGATGACCACTTGATGTATGGAGAATGGCCGATTCTGGAGTGTTGGACAACACTCATGGCGCTTGCTGCGTCAACGAGCAAAATACGGTTAGGTACAATGGTTTCTTGCAATGCACACCGAACCCCTGCTTTATTGGCTAAAATTGCCTCTACTTTTGATGTGCTCTCAAATGGCAGATTAGAATTTGGAATAGGTTCAGGTATTCAAGAATCAGAACATATTGCCTACGGCTTTAGGTTTCCAAAGCCAAGTATTCGAACAGAGCAATTAAGTGAAGCCTTGGAAGTAATAACCGGGCTGTGGACAAAAGAAAAAGTAAGTTACCAAGGCAAACACTATTCTCTCAAAGATGCCGTTTGCGAACCCAAACCTGCCCAGAAACCACATCCTCCTATCACAGTAGGCGGCGCTGGGGAAAAAACGCTTGAAGTAACTGCCAAGTATGCAAAAAGGTTCGACTGGGGCTTTCTGCCTTTAGAGCAATACATGCGAAAGCTAGATGTTTTAGAGCGCCAATGTAACGCCTTCGGCAGAAGCTTTGACAATATAGAGAAGTCCTATTGGCCGGCAGGGCAAATCTTACTTGCTCAAGATCGAGCTGAATTAAACGAGAAAATTGGTCAACGAAAACCAGCGGATATGTGCTTGAAAGATTACAAAAAATATACTTTAGCTTCAACTTCAGATGAATGCAAAGCACAGTTACAAGATTACATAGATTTAGGTGTGTCTTATTTTATGCTCTACTTCGCTGATTTGCCTGAGGTTGATAGTTTGCGATTGTTTTCTAGTGCAGTAGTAGACAAACTATAGTCAGAGGTCACCTTGTGCGATATGTCCCAGCTCATGAACGATGATTTCCTTTAGTGTATGATAGGGGTTTTGGCGAACCAATATGATGTAGTCTGCGTCATCGGTATCTTCAGCGTTAAAAATGCATGCGTCCGTGCCTTTTGTTGAGAGTAACCTGCCCCATTCCTCAATTTCCCGTAGCTCGTCTTCAAGACAGTGTCTATGTTGCAGGATAAGCTCAAAATCCTCGTCGCTTAACCTCAGTGCCTTTATTTTGGGGAATGGTTTTTTGCTTATGTTTCTCCATGCTTTAGCAATTTGCCTTTGAGGTATGTGTTCCACCTGCAGTTCCAAGCCTTCTAATAAAACTATAGACTTAACTCCTATTTTCTTATGGTTACCTAAAATGCTAACTTGTCTGTATTGCGGGCAAGTCAGTAGCTAAATTTAACTCATTTTAGCTCTAAAAGCTTTTGCTATAGTGACGATACAACTACACCAAACTGACAACTATTTTCTCTCTAAATGAGCCTGTAAGTAGATACAGCTAGATCTGATTTTTTCAAACAATTCTATTGTGTGCATACAAATAGAAGAAGCGATTGGGTTTTTTCAAAATTGTCAGGGTTACCTCGAAAATAGTGTACACATACAAAACCAGAACAAAACAATCCAACATGGGGCTATTCAGATACGGGGAAACAATTATAGAATGGGACGCTGCCGGTAAACCAAACAGCGAATAATGTCCATTTTCGTGTTGTTTATTCAACCGGCGTGGGCTTATAGTGGGAAAGAATGCCCTTTGTGATTTTTGGAGGTCTTGGCTCCCAAGCGGCTAAGCGCGACTGCAACTCTTTTTCCGATAATTCTACCTTTAAGATGCGTTTAGGGATATCGATTGTTACGACGTCACCGTCTTTGAGCACAGCAATAGGTCCACCTTCGAAGGCTTCTGGGGCAACGTGTCCGATGCTGCCACCTCTGGTTGCACCTGAAAAACGACCGTCCGTGATTAAAGCCACGCTTTCAGCTAAACCCATGCCAGCAATTGTGGCCGTTGGAAAAAGCATTTCAGGCATACCTGGTCCTCCACGCGGACCTTCATACCGAATTACTACGACATCACCTGCTTTGATTTTGCCCCCTCGGATTGCAGTGAGAGCTTCGGTTTCAGAGTCGTAGACTTTTACAGGGCCAGTATGATGCATCATTTTTTCGGAGACACCTGCAGATTTGATGACAGAACCTTTCGGTGCAAGGTTGCCAGTTAAGATTGCGATACCACCTTCTTTGTGTACTGGGTTTGAGAGTGGACGGATAACTTGGGTGTCAAGAACCTGTGCGTTTTTGATGTTTTCGCCGACTGACTTGCCGCTGACCGTGAGCACATCTAGGTTTAGCGAGTCTTTGATTTCGTTTAGCACTGCGGGGACGCCTCCTGCCAAGTCAAGGTCTTCCATAGCATAGACTCCGCTTGGAATCATGCTGCATAAGTGGGGGACTTTTCTGCCGATTTCGTCAAAAGTAGATAGCGGTAAGGTTATGCCAGCTTCTTTGGCTATGGCTGGCAGGTGTAAGGTCGTGTTTGTTGAGCCGCCAAGTGCCATGTCAAGAGAGACAGCGTTTTCGAAGGCCTGTTTGGTGAGGATTTTGGAAGGTCTAAGTTCAGCCTCTATAAGTTTTATAATTTGTTTGCCTGTAGCTCTTGCCAAGCGAAGTTTGAAGGCGCTAGTTGCAAGTGAAGTGGCGCAGTAAGGCAACGATAAACCGAGAGCTTCAGTCATGCAGGACATGGTGTTAGCGGTGAACATGCCACTACAACTTCCACATCCTGGGCAAGCAGCTGCTTCAAGTTCAAGCAGTTCGGCTTCACTCATTTTGCCTGAGGCGACCTGCCCAAGAGCTTCGGGCATGTTTGAGTAGCTGACTTTTCTACCGTGGTGGCGCCCAGCTGCCATAGGTCCTCCAGTAACCATAATGGCGGGAATGTCTACGCGTGCGGCTGCCATGAGCATGCCTGGGGTGATTTTATCGCAGTTTGAGATCATGACTAATCCGTCGAGGCTGTGAGCTTGAAGCATAATTTCAACGCTGTCAGCGATGATTTCCCGTGATGGTAGAGAGTAGCGCATGCCTTGATGTCCCATGGCGACTCCGTCGCAGACTGCTATAGTGTTAAATTCAAACGGTGTTCCACCGGCGGCTAGGACGCCTTCTTTCACGGCTTCGCCGATAGTGCGAAGGTGAATGTGTCCGGGGACAATATTGGTGTAGCTGTTAGCCACGCCGATGAGAGGTTTAGCGATGTCGTCATCCTCTAAACCTAAAGATTTTAAAAGTGCGCGGTGAGGCGCTTTTTCAATTCCAGTTTTCACGTTGTCGCTTCTCAAAGTTCTATACCTTCTGGATAAATGCCTTTTAGAAACTATTTGGTTGGCGTTGCTGTTAAATTTTTTGCGGAGTATCATTTTTTCTACTGTTAAATGATAGTGTGACCTCTATTCATAATCAACCAGTCAGGTTGTAGTGTGGTCTTAGAATACGTTAACCTTGCAAGTTGGTAACAACCTTTCTTCTATCTATCTTTTTGTTGGAAGGCTCATTTAAGCCAAAATCTGGTACCTGTATGAGCAAAAGACATGGAGAATTCGTGGGGTGTTTTGCATTTTAGGTATCATTTTTGATGTTTACCTGTTTCTACGGTAACATTTTGCCCAACAGTGCTAATCATGTATATGTCAATAATTTTTAAATAGCAAGTTTGCAGAAGAAAGGTTCAATTGATAGATGCCTAACATTGGACAAGCCTGGCGGGCGGAAACACAAGGCTCAAGCGACTCATGGGAGTCAGTTATGCCGAATGTATCCCTCAATTGCCCAAATATTAGGCAACTATCCTAACTTCATTCTTCGTTGTTACCAGTATAAATATTTAACGTTTCTTAGCTACATATTGTAGCTAAATACATCTTTTTTAGCAGTTTTCTAGCTGAATAATGGGGTTTTTTGCGATATTTGTATCTGTAAGGCTGTTTCATTGACAATTTTTAAATCCACAAAAAATAATAAAACCCTAACTGTGAAAGGCAGCTCCAAATTATCCACCGACCATTTTAATTTATAAAACTCATTAAAACTGAAAAAAACCTAAACCATCAAGACTGTCCAGGTCTTGACACCAGAAAATCTTTACATTCCTGATACTGAGGTAATTCACATGGCTTTCTATCAATATGAGGCACTAAATCAGACACTACGGCAGTTGACTGTTTTTCTACATTCTAGATGGAAAAAGGGTTGTGGAAATAGGCAACGAAGCTAAAGAAGTCGAGAAAGCAGTTTAGTTGATAGCCCTAAATGAATTCAATGTTTGATTAGCAAAAATGACAATGGCGTTTTACGTTTCTTGTAGAAAAACGGCATAAAAAATTTCCAATCTTTATTGTGCAGGTCTATAAAGCGAAGTAGTGTTACCATAATTCTTATATCGCTGCTTGCCTCTGAAACAGAGTACGTGAGTACAATGGGGTATTGCTTTATTCAACCGCTTCCCTAAAACCATAAAATTTTTAGATACCACCCTGCGTGATGGTGAACAAACACCCGGAGTATCGCTTGTTCCTGAAAATAAATTGCGGATTGCACAACGCCTAGATGAACTCGGTGTCGATGTTATTGAGGCTGGGTTCGCTGCTGTTTCTGAAGGCGAGCTGAAATCTATTAGTATAATCGCAAAGCAGGGCTTGCGCGCGGAGGTTAGTAGTGCAGCACGGGCTATAAAAGGCGACATAGACGCAGTCATCAAAAGCGGCGCAACCACCATAAGCATGATTATACCCACCTCAGATTTGCATATAGAATACAAACTTCGCAAAACCCGCGATCAAATTCTAAAAACCACCGAAGAGTGCGTAGGCTACGCCAAGCAGCATGGCTTGACAGTGGAATTGTTGGCTGAGGACGCAACTCGCTCAGATTTTACCTACCTGACCAAAGTCTTCCTAACAGCAGTGGATGCGGGCGTTGACAGGGTGACCCCATGTGACACCGTCGGAATTTTAACTCCTGAGCGAACTGCAGAATTCTTCTCTAAACTCAAGGAGCAAATCAATATTCCAGTGGGTGTGCATTGCCACAATGACTTCGGCATGGCAGTTGCCAACTCCATAATTGCTTTAGAAGCAGGCGCAGAAGAAGTCCACGCGACCATAAACGGTTTGGGCGAACGCGCAGGCAATGCCGCTTTGGAAGAAATCGTGATTTCGCTAAAGAGCCTCTATAAACTGGATTTAAACATCAAAACCGAATTGCTATACAGCACCAGTCAATTGGTATCCCGATTAACAGGCATTCATACACAACCAAACAAAGCTGTGGTAGGCGAAAACGCATTCACCCACGAATCCGGAATTCACACACAGGGAGTACTTGCTAACCCATTGACATATGAACCGATTGCACCTGAACTAGTCGGCTGTATACGTCGTATAACACCTGGAAAACATAGCGGCTCAAATGCTATACGTGCGGACTTGGCTAATATGGGACTCAAACCCACTGATGATCAGTTCCATGACATTATGCAGCGGATAAAAGAACTCGGCGACAAAGGTAAAACCGTCATGGACGCCGATGTACTCGCTATCGCAGAAACCGTCATGGGCTTAGGCGGGGAAAAACCCATCCAGCTTCAAGAATTAACGTTCGTCGGCGGCGATAAAGTAACATCAACCGCATCCGTGCGCCTCCAAGTCAACGGCAGAGACGTTTGGGGCTCCGCCATTGGAGTTGGACCCGTCGACGCAGCCATAAACGCGGTCAAAGACGCCATAGCAGAAACCCAACCTATAACTTTAGAGCAGTACAATGTCAAAGCTATCACAGGCGGAACCGACGCCATGGTCGAAGTCATCGTGCATATGCGCAGAGGTAACCGAACCGTTACCGCCATGGGTTTGCGAGAAGACATTGTCAAAGCCAGCATGGAGGCCGTGCTTACAGGTATGAACGTACTGTCAACAGACTACAACGGCAAAATCCAGAAGGTATAGCTGCCCTCAAAAGATATTTCCTTATTTTATAGCAATAAACGTTGGAATGCAAAAGCTGCTTATGGACTTTAAAAGTTTAAATGAAAGAAATCAGACTAAACAGACACGACGCTACAAAATTAAAGCGATTGCCGGGGTAGCCTAGCCTGGCTAGGGCGCCAGACTCATAATCTGGAGACAAAAAGGGCCAAACGCCTGTTGCCAGAAGTCGCGGGCTCGAATCCCGCCCCCGGCACCAAAAATGGCTATTTTTGTACAGCTTTTGACCGCATTGTTATACTGCTTTAAGGTCTTCCTCGTGGATGTGAAATAGCGGAAGGACTGCGTCTCCTTCAGAAAGCAACCTGTAGCGTCACATTAGAATCGATTTCCATTTATCAATGAATCTTTTTACTATATACGCGATTTAGGCTCTGGACACTAAAAATTTTGTGTTCCAACTGAGGTGATAACACGTTTTTTAAGCTCCCAACCTATACAAAACAAAGGTGTAACTGTTGAATTGTCCTAGATGTGGAAACATAGTTCCAGACGGTGCACGTTTCTGCACCAAATGTGGCGTCCAACTAACTTCGACCATGCAATTTTTAATTGTAACAACTCCCACAGTCGCAGGCTATAAAATAAAGAAAGTTCTCGGGCTAGTCACAGGCTTGACCCCTCGTACAAGAGGGCTTCTCGGCAAATTCATAGCTGGTTTCGAGTCGATGGCTGGTGGAGAAGTAACCGCGTTTACTTCCGAGATGGAGAAGGCACGTTGGGAAGCCATAGAGCGAGCGAAGGCACGTGCGATTGTGCTTGGGGCAAACGCCATAATAGGCTTGGATGTGGAAACGTCGGATTTGGGGATGCAAAACGGTATTGTTTTGTTCTCGGCGACTGGAACCGCAGTTATCATAGAGCCCGAAGAATTTGACGGCGATAATAGCGCGCCTATCTCTGTTTAGTGCCTTTATAGTTGTGTTTGCCCTTGAGCAACAAAGGTAAAGAACGGTTCAAAAATTGGTCAACTGATGTGCCTAAGACCCTAAAGTACCCACAAATTCCTCTTCATGGACTTCTAGAACAAACCGCTAAAAATAACCCAGAAAAAGTTGCTATGGTTTTTGGCGAGAAAGAAATATCTTATACTGAAATAGACAGTTTTTCCAATCAGTTCGCCAATGCCCTACGTAAATTGGGCATGGTTAAGGGCGACCGCTTGGCGCTTTACCTCCCAAATATCCCCCAGTTCATAATCGCTTACTTCGGAGCCCTCAAAGCAGGTGCAGTCCTTACTGCGATTAGCCCATTGCATCGCGAACGTGAAATAGAATACCAATTATGTAATTCAGGCGCCCAAACCATAATCACCACAGATACCCTCTATACAATCGTTGAGAAAATTCGAGAGAAAACCCCACTAAAACACATTATAATTGCTGGATTTGACGAGTACAACTCCAAAAATCTATCTCCCCAAGGAATCGCAAAAACCTTGTCCTTCCAAAAGCTACTAAAAAACGCTCCCAACACCCGAACAAACCTAAAGTTTGACTCAGCTGAAGATTTGGCGGTGATACAATATACAGGCGGCACAACAGGTACAGCAAAAGGCGCTATGCTAACACACTATAATTTACTCTCAAACGCCATAGCATTTGGCGCAATGATAAAGGGGGCAAGTCAAGATGTCTTCTTGACGGCGTTGCCGCTTTTCCACATCTACGGCATGACAACCAGTTTAACCGTACCGATTAGCTTGGGGGCTAAGATGGTGTTGCTGCCAAAATTTGAAGTCACCAAAGCCTGCGAAGCTATAACCCGACACAATGTGACGGTTTTCTGCGGGGTTCCCACAATGTATCAGATGCTTCTCGCAAACCCTAACCTGAGCAAATACGATTTGACATCTATTCGCATATGCATTTCAGGTGCATCTTCGCTGCCACCACAGGTGCAGCGGCTCTTTATGGCTGTTACAGGCGGCTTTTTAGCTGAGGGCTATGGTTTGACTGAGGCATCACCTGTAACACACTGCACCCCAGTGCAAAAAGGCCCGCAGTTAAGTATTGGCTCGATTGGGATCCCCCTGCCTGACACCGAAGCTAAAATAGTTGACTTAGAAACAGGCCAGAGAACTCTTGGAGTAGGTGAGGTGGGCGAACTAGCTGTCAAGGGGCCTCAGGTAATGAAGGGCTACTGGTGCCAACCCACCGAAACTGCTCTTGTGATCCGTGGAGGATGGCTCCTCACCGGTGACATCGCCCATATGGACAGCGAAGGCTACTATTACATAACGGACCGCAAAAAAGAAATCATCAAACACAAAGACTTCAGCGTTTATCCCCGCGAACTCGAAGACATTCTCTACGAGCACCCAATGGTCAAGATGTGTGCAGTGGTAGGTATTCCTGATGCCGCCTCAGGGGAGGTGCCTAAGGCATTTGTGGTGCTAAAAGAAGGTGCGGTAGCATCTAAGGAGGAACTGATAGCTTTTGTAAATGAACAAGTGGCTCCATACAAAGCAATCCATGACTTCGAATTCCGATCAGAATTGCCCCTAAGCGGCGCAGGCAAAGTCCTCAAGCGTCAGCTCTAAACCAATGGGTGTTACTCTTTTTTGAGTGCTTTCAACACCAGTTTTTCGCCCATCCAGCCCAGAATCATTAGTACACAAAACGGCACTAAGAATAATCCAAAGACGATTTCGTTGTTCTGCGTAGCCACCTGCCCCCATATGTTAGGGTAGAAAGCAACACTTGCTATCACAAGGCAACTAGTTAAAACGAAAACAATGCCAAACGTTAATGGTTTCATGTAGCCCAAACATCTTTAGATTTTGTCTTGTTGGCTTTAAAGATTGGCTAAACATTATTAGAAATGTATAAGAGAAAACCTCTATTCTGAATTAAGCTAAGGTTAACTCATTGCGGGTCAAACTTAACATTTCAGGGATTGTTCAAGGGGTGGGTTTTCGCCCTTTCATATATCGTATCGCAGTTCGAAATGGCTTGGTAGGGTACGTTCGCAATAGAGGCGATGCGGGTGTTGAGGTGCTGCTGGAGGGTGACGCACAATATATCAAACGGTTTAAAGCTGATTTAAGTGCTGAGAAGCCCCCGCTATCCCAAATAGATGAAATCAAAAGCGTTGAGCTTTCTGGCCCAAACCAAAACTCAAATTTCAAAATTTGCAAAAGCAGCCAAGAAGCCGAAACCGCAGGCTCCATAATTCCCCCAGATATAGCCATATGCAACCCCTGCCTCACCGAGCTCCGCGACGCCAAAAACCCACGACACAACTACTTCTTCATTACCTGCACCGACTGCGGGCCTCGCTTTACAATCATAGAACGCCTCCCCTATGACCGAGAAAACACAACAATGCGCGAATTCCCCTTATGCGGCTTCTGCCAAAGTGAGTACATGGACCCTGCGAACAGGCGGTTTCATGCGCAGACGGTGGCATGTCCAACCTGCGGACCCAAAGCATATCTGACAACCAACCTTGGAGAGCCTGTTTCATCCATTGACCCTGTGCGGATGGCTGGCAAACTGCTCTCGGAGGGAAAGATTTTAGCCATAAAAGGCTATGGCGGATTCCATATGGCCTCATCAACCCAGCTTGAGGAGCCGCTGCTTCGGCTAAGGAAAACCAAACATCGCCGCGAGAAACCTTTCGCGATTATGACAAAAAGTTTGGAAGCAGCAAAACTGTTTGGTGAAGTTGGTCAAAAAGAGCGGGAAATGCTTTCTTCCCCCCAGCGCCCCATTGTACTGCTAAACAAAAACACAAACTACTCTCTCTCTTCACTGGTCGCCCCTCACCTGCACAACGTTGGCGTAATGCTACCCTACACCGCGCTTCACTACATGCTCTTCGATGAAGTCTCAGACACCTCATTTGTAATGACCAGTGCCAACCCACCGAATCAACCAATTGTAACAGAAAACACTGAGGCACTCAAAATTTTGGGCAAAACCGTTGACTATTTTCTCTTCCATAACCGCAAAATTGCCCATAGATGCGACGACTCCGTAATGCGCTCCCATGAAGATCGAAAAGTATTCATACGCAGAAGTCGAGGCTATGCGCCAGTTCCAATCCGACTAAAGCATAACTCTAAACGTTGCATCGTCGGTTTAGGCGGAGAACTCAATAACACAATCACCTTGTTGCTCGATGACAAAGCTTTCATCAGCCAGCATATTGGAGACGTCGAAAATATTGAAACTCAAAACTTCCTGCAAGAAGCAACTACACACCTCCAGCGCCTCACAAACTGCCATGCCGAAACGGTCGCGTGCGACTTGCACCCCAAATTCAACACTACGCGCCTAGCTAAAGAAATGGCTAAAGCAGAAGGGTTGCCATTTCTGCAGGTGCAACATCACCATGCACACGCGGCGGCTTTGATGGCGGAGCACGGATTAGACGACATAGTCGCGGTTACCTGCGATGGCTACGGCTACGGCGTGGGCGGAGAAGCATGGGGTGGCGAAATTCTACACTGCACACGCGAATCGACAGCATTCAAGAGACTTGCACATTTAGAGCCTCAGCCTCTCTTAGGAGGAGATTTGGCTAGTCGTTACCCCGTACGTTTGGCGGCTGGAATTCTCCAGAAGGCAGGCTTAAACTCTGAAGAATGGCTAACAAACAACAGCAGTCACCTCCCCCACGGTAAAGTAGAAGCCAAGCTCATAATCGACCAACTAAAAAATGGATTGGGCCCAATTGAAACGACCAGTTGCGGAAGAGTGCTTGATGCTGTGGCGGCGGTTTTGGGTGTCTGTTTTGAGCGCAGTTACGAGGGAGAACCTGCAATAAAGCTTGAGTCTGCAGCAATAGGTGGCAAGGATGTTTTGGACTTAAAACCCATCATTATCAACGGGAATGCTTTAGACACTACTTCACTAGTGAGAGCACTTTTTAGCAGTTTGGGTAGGCTTTCTACTGCAGATTTAGCCTACTCTACCCACGCTTACTTAGCCAAGGGTTTAGCGTCTTTAGCTGTGAGCAAAGCTCAATCTCTCGGCACTGAAAAAGTTGGTTTCACAGGTGGTGCTGCATGCAACCTTCTCCTCGCTAAACAAATGCGCAAGACAGTTGAGAATGCGGGACTCCAATTTTACGTGCATGAGGTGATTCCAGCGGGCGACGGCGGGGTCTCATTTGGACAGGCAGTTGTGGCATCATTTTATGACTTTTAGACCAATCTGTTTTTATCGCTCAACTATCCTTTTCAAGGTATTGATGCCTTATGTGTTTAGCAATTCCCGCAAAAATCATGCATATTGAAGGCGAAAAAGCCCAAGTGGATTTTGGGCAGGGAGTGCTGCGAGATGTCAACGTGTCCCTTGTTGAAGCTAAACTGGGCGCTTACGTCCTAGTTCACGCGGGCTACGCTATTCAAATCATTGAGGAAAAAGAAGCCCTTGAGACACTAAGCCTCTGGAACGATATTCTACTGCAGGCAGGACAAGAATAAAGGCGAGTTCAATGGCACAGAATCTTCGGTTCCGAAACCCCGAACTTGCACAGAACATTGCAAAGAAAATCAGAGAAGTTGCCCCCAAACAGGGCCGCGTGAAATTTTGTCATGTTTGCGGAACCCACGAATGGACCATAACCCATTTCGGTCTGCGCAGCCTTTTACCTAAAAATGTTGAAGTCATTGCAGGTCCAGGATGCCCAGTTTGCATAGTGCCAGCCGCCGAAATCGATGACGCTGTCGCGCTTGCCAAACAGGGCAAAGTAATTACTTGCTTTGGCGATGTGCTACGTGTTCCAGGTAGTGAATCCTCACTTTTAGAAGCAAAAGCAACTGGTGCAGACATCAGAATAGTTTATGCAGTATCAGACGCGGTTAAAATGGCGCAACATGAGCGCGAGAAAGAGTTTGTATTTTCAGCTGTAGGGTTTGAAACCACTGCCCCTATCACTGCTGTTGAAGCGCTGGGTGATTTGCCCAAAAACTTTAGCTTCTTGGTATCTCACCGCCTGATTCCTCCAGCCATGGAATTACTCCTCGGCGTGGATGAGTTACAAATTGACGGTTTCGTCGCACCCGGACACGCAAGCGCTATAATCGGCCTACAACCTTATGAACTATTTACCAAAGAATACCATATGCCCACAGTGGTGGCGGGGTTTGAACCCAACGATGTGTTGATGGCACTGTATATGCTTCTGAAGCAGTACAGTACAAATGATGCTAAACTAGAAAACGAATACTCACGCGTAGTAAAGCCTGAAGGCAATATAAAAGCGCTAGAAGTGATGAAGAAAGCTTTCACGGTTACCACGGGTAACTGGCGAGGTATCGGAAAAATCCACAATTCAGCTCTGCAGCTCAAAGACTTCCTTGCAGAGTACGACGCACGCAAAAAATACAACCTTAAGGAAACACAGGGCAAAGACATCCACCAAGGGTGCCAATGCCACCAAGTTATTGTCGGAAAAATCAAACCCAGCCAATGCCCCATGTTCCTCACAGCCTGTACCCCCGCTAAACCCGTTGGCGCCTGTATGGTCAGTAGCGAAGGAACATGTCGTGTTTGGGCAAAAAACGTCGCTGCCCAAGCCTAACAGATTCTTGGTACAGGGTCGCCGACAGGTCGCGCAATAATGCGTTTCCCACCAACAGCCGTCTGCATCGCAACTCCCTTAAACTCTGCAGTAGCTTGTCCTATTATTTGTGCATCTTTACCCTGAGGAGTTTGTCTTAAAAACTCCAAAGTTTCCTGTGCTTTTTCTGGTATAACTCCAAAAATGAGTTTGCCCTCGTTACCAATCTCCAGAGGGTCTAAGCCAAGCATTTCGCATGCAGTTTGCACATCCTGTCGGATGGGAATTTTGTCTTCATGAGTTAGTATGCCCACATGGGATTTTTCTGTCCACTCGTTTAATGCATCTGCTAAACCGCCTCTTGTAGCGTCTTTTATAGCAACAATTCCACCGACCTCTCCCAAAAGAGCTTGAACCAAGCGGTTAAGTGGTTTAACGTCCGATTTTATTTCACTTCCAAATGATAATCCCTGCTGAGCCGAGAGAACTGCCAAGCCGTGGTCGCCTATGGTGCCTAACAGGATGATTTTGTCGCCCACAGCAAGGTTGGAGTCAAGTGTCCAGCGGGTTTTGAGTTCCCGTGTTTTTCTGACAACCGCCAAGTTGCTATCTAACGCCGTTGTACGCCTGCCGATTCCTGAGACGTTCATGACGCAGCCCCCTAAAGCCCCTTTCTCGACCACTTTGGTGTCGCCGGTAACTATGCCAACCTCAGCTTCGATGCACGCCTGCCTCATGTTTGCTAAAATTTTTTCCAAATCGGAAAGCAACAACCCTTCCTCCAAAATCAGCCCACATGCCAACGCAAACGGCTGGGCACCCAAACAAGAAATATCATTTACCGTGCCTGAAATAGCAATACGTCCGATATCGCCGCCGGGGAAAAAGATGGGCTTTACCGCGTGAGAATCACTCTTAAAGACTACATCACCAACTACTGCCGCATCATCCATAGCCTCTAGCGGAACCTCGGCATTGCCGATGCCGCCGAACGCTTTCACAACGTAGTTTTTGACTAGATCATGCATGACTGTTCCGCCTGCACCATGTAGCATAGTGATTTTTTCATCTATAGCTGTCATTTCGGATACTTCCTACAAATAATTGAATTTAAATAGATACTTCCTTGAAGTGAAACATAAACGAATCGCATTTTAGACAATAATTTTTTTATGCAGAACAGGCCGAAAATTTTGCGGGTTTAACAAGGCGCCGAGCAAATATGTATGACTAACAATAAAGCAACAAATCGGTAGCTGTATGCTACCTTATCTTAATCGGTGTGTGCTTTCCGAAATTTGGTAACCCCTGAATGTAGCAGTCCAAAATCCGTTTAAATCACAGCAGAGTTCACTCCGTAGTTTCAACGGTTTTTGAATCGTTTCGCTGTTCTTTGCGGTTTTTTGCTTGTTTAGCCTACCTTAAATGAGAAAGAAACCCGACAACACAAAAACAGAGTGGTCACAATTATTTAGGGTGAAGGACAAAAAAATTAAGCATTATCCTCTTCAGGTTCAACCTGGGGTAATGCTTCTTTTTCAACGTTTTTCTCTTCCGGGCATCTTAACAAGACAGCAACTATTAGCGAAAGGACTCCAATAAAGAGGTATGGCAGTATTGTTGTCAAGATATAGCATACAATGTATTCGATTGGGGCACCTTGAGTGGTCATTATTATGAGAAAATAGGTTACGACAGCTGATATAGTGACGAATAAAAATGATGCGACGGCGAAAAAAGCCGCTACGCGGCTTATTACTTTAGTGTATTTCAAAGATTTTACTCCTATGCTCTTTTGAGGGATGCTGCCTCTTTTTAAGCTATGCTTCTCGTGTTTTTGGTAGGTTCGGTTTGAAGAGGTTTGTTTTCATTAAGACCGCAGTGGGCCTCTATGTCTTGCCTAAAAGGAAATCGCGGTTGGGTTTCTTTCAAATGGGGTCGACAATATTATGATCACTGCCTTTGGCCTACTGCGCTGCTACTGAGCGATAACCCCTAAAAACAAAACACATCCTTCCCTACAACCATGCTTGTTGTCCTATGGCCTCCAGCCAATAAATATTGCCGAAAAATGCTTGAAACCCCACATCAACAGGCTTTTTTGGGTAAACTATAAATTGTTAAATGCTATCCAGAAACATACACCTCACGCGTTCGAATTGTTCCCTCGCAGGAACCTCACTTAGTCAGTTAAGAGTAAAATCGTAGTTCTGACACGGAAAGCCATATAAATCGCTTTTACGTGTTTGAATGCGCATCGGAGAATTAAAAATGCCAAAATGGGGATACTCAATACTCGAAGAAATGCTTAATCCAGAAAAAACAGCGAAAGCCAGCGGAAGAGAACTAAAAGTATCCCACAAAGCCGCACGGGAAGTCGCGAAAGCCATAAAAGGTATGGATCTCACCCAAGCTAAAGATTACCTGCGTGACGTCATCGCTATGAGAAAACCGATCCCCTATACACGATATACCAAAAAACTCGGACACAAAGGTGGTATGGCAAAACACTGCGTCGGTAGATTCCCCGTGAAGACCGCTGAGCACATCCTACACGTCGTCAAAGCTGCCCAAGCAAACGCAGAAAACAAAGGTTTAGACGTGGACAGGTTAAGAATAATGCATTCTGCTGCATATCAAGGAATGAAACTAAAACGGTTCACCCCCAGAGCACACGGTAGAGCATCACCAAAATACAATATCACGACACACGTTGAAATAGTGCTCGAAGAGAAACAGACTCAAGGAGAACAGTAAATGAGTATAGTCAAACGGTTTATAACTGAATCCATCAAACGAACAGAAATTGATGAGTTTTTGCAAAAAAAACTTGAACGTGCCGGATACGGTGGAGTTAACTTATCTAAAACGCCATTGGGCACTCACGTAGTAATTTACGCAATGCGCCCTGGTTTAGTCATTGGAAGAGGGGGAGAAACAATCAAAGAACTCGCCGCTTCTCTTGAGCACAACTTCAAAGTTTCTAACCCACAAATCTCAGTCTCAGAAATTGAGATTCCCGAATTTAACGCCAATGTCGTCGCTAATAGAGTCTCATCAGCACTCGAACGCGGAGTACACTTTAGGCGTGCGGGCTTTTGGGCATTAAACCAAGTTATGGAAGCAGGTGCGCTCGGCTGCGAAATCGTAATTAGCGGCAAACTTACAACTGAACGCGCGCGGTTCGAAAAATTTCGCGCAGGTCATTACCCCATTGTTGGAGAACCAGCCTTACGTGCCATGAAAACAGCCGAAGTCCACGTCCAACTCAAACCAGGTATGATTGGTGTACGCGTAAAAATTATGCCGCCAGACGCATACTTCCCAGATAAAGTCACAATTATAGAACCTAAACCGGAAGAAGAAGTGGAGGTTATTACACAAGAACCTACAACCGCTTCAGCACCAGCAGAGGAAGCACCAACAGCAACGGATTCAGAAGCTGAACCAGCAGTGCAAGCCAAAGAAATAGTTGATGAACCAAAAACCGCAGAAGAGCCCAAAACAGAAGCAAAACAAACGGAGGAAAAACAGTAAATGCCCATTATGCGTATGAAAGAAATCGCCGAAATGACGCCCACTGCTAGAGAGCAAAGACTAATCGATTTACGCATTGAACTCGCCCGGATAAGAACCATGGTAAAAGCTGGTGGCGCAGTAGAAAACCCCACTCGCATTCGTCAATTACGTAAAACTATTGCACAGATTCTCACTGTTCAAAATGAACAAGTAATTGGGCTAAGAAAAGCACCTGCTGCTGAAAAGAAAGAGAAAAAACCTGCTCAGAAATCACAGCCCAAAAAAGAAGTTAAGGAGAACGTTCCCGAATGAAAGTAACTCCTGACATCATCCGATCTGAATTCATCGGCACCAAAGGCCAAGTTGCTCAAAGCCCTAACATTAACTATGTTGGAGTAAGCGGAATAGTTATAGGCGAATCCAAAAACACCTTCATCTTCCAAGGTGAAGGCAAAACCCGTAGTCTCATTAAAGAGGCAGCAACATTCGATTTTACCTTCAACGACGGTACAGTTGTTGAGATTGACGGTAAACTTTTAGTTGGTAGACCAGAAGACCGACTTAAGAAAAACATGAAGAGGTTATGGTAATATGTCAATGACTTTTAAACAACCTAAAAAGACCTGTAACGATCAAAATTGCCCATTCCACGGAGCCCTCGCAATTCGAGGCCGCGTTATGGAAGGCATCGTTCACACAGCTAAGATGGACAAAACTGTTATCGTTGACAGAGAATTCATGCAATTCTCCTCAAAATTCGTGCGTTACGAACGCAGACACGGACATATCCCATCACACAATCCACCATGCTTAGACGTTAAAGAAGGCGACAGAGTAAAAATCGCAGAGTGCAGACCCTTGAGCAAAACAGTTTCCTTCGTAGTTGTCGAGAAGTTAGGAGAGGAAAAGTAGAATGGCGGCGAAAGCAAAAGGAAGAGGCTTAATCGCCAAAGGTATGCTCGCACACGGACAAAAACTCACTCGCGGGCTTCCAACAGGATCTGAACTAAGATGCACCGACAACTCAGGTGCCCGCGTCCTTCGCTTAATCCAAGCTATGGGCTACAAGGGCAGATTAAGACGTTACCCATCCGCAACCGTCGGCGACAAAGTTACAGTTTCCGTACGTCAAGGTGCACCTGATATGCGCAAAAAAATCTTCCAAGCAGTTATTGTCCGCCAAAAAAAATCATTCCGACGTATCGACGGCGTTTGGGTTCAATTTGAAGATAACGCAGCCGTAATCATCACCCCTGAAGGGGAAATGAAAGGCTCAGAAATTAGAGGGCCAGTCGCAAGAGAGGCTGCTGAAAGATGGCCCAGAATCGCAAGTGCCTCAAGCATGATTGTATAGGTGTAAGACAATGCAAGAAACTAACCGAGTAAAGAATCCGGGTAAACAAAGAAAAAGGCTATTCAATGCTCCAGCTCACATACGTCACAAACATATGGCAGCGCCCTTGTCTAAAGAGCTTGCCGTTTCTAAAGGGGCAAAGACCCTTCCAGTTCGCAAAGGTGATACCGTGCGCATTCAGCGCGGAGACAACAAGGGGTTTGAAGGTAAAGTTTCACGTGTCGATCTAAAAGCTTACCGCGTCTACATGGAAGGCTTAACACGAGAAAAAGTTGATGGCACCAACATCTTCATAGCTGTTCATCCATCAAAAATTCAGATACGAAATCTTAACCTTGACGATAAATGGCGAAAAAATATTCTTGGACGTAAAGTAGCGCCCCTGAAGAAAGAGCAGCCGAAAGTTAAACCAGCAAAGAAAGCTGAAAAAGCTCCAGTAAAAAATAAAGAGGAAAAAACAGTCAAAGAAGAAGCGGTGCCTGAAACTGCCGACGATGCAAAGCTAACTGCAACGAAAGCATTACCTGCAAAAAAAATCATAGCAACGAAGGCACCCGCAAAAGAAACAGAGGATGAAGCGCCTAAAACACGCGCGAAGAAATCCTCTGAAAAAGGAGGAGAATAAATTTGGGTAAAAAAGGAAAAACAGCAAGGCTGAAACGTAAGCCAGCGCCAGCATTTTGGCCTATTCACAGAAAAGAAGCACCATGGATTGTTAAGCCTTCATCAGGTTCTCATTCACTAGATAAATGTCTTCCAATGACCCTAATCCTAAGAGACATTTTGGGTGTAGCTCAAACAAGAAAAGAAGGCAAACTTATCCTAACACAGGGAAAAGTTCTAGTTGACGGTAAAGTCAGAAAACAAGATGATTCACCAGTTGGCTTGATGGACGTTATATCCATTCCAGAAATGAACACATATTACCGCCTCATGCCATCCCACAAAGGGTTAATTTTGGCTCCAATCAGCAAAGAAGAAGCCAACATTAAACTTGTTAGGGTCGAAGACAAAACCACAGTCAGCAACGGTGTCCAAATTGCACTACACGACGGCTCAAACATACTTATCAAAGTAGCTGACCCCAAAAACCCCATTGAAGTAACATATGAAACATTCGATATCCTCAAAATAACCTATCCTGATAAACAAGTAACTCAAACCCTCAAGACAAAGGAAGGGAACTTGGCAATAATTACAGGCGGAAAAAACATTGGCAAACAAGGTAAAATAGTGGATATAGAAAAAGCAGAAGCAAAGAAGCGACGCCAAGCCCTAGTAGTCATCGAAGATGCACAAGGTGCACGCTACCAAACAATAATGGACTTCGTCTTCTCTATAGGCGAAGCCGCACCGATGATAAACACATTGGAGGCATTCGCAGTTGTCTGAAGAAGAAGCAATGATTAAGTCTTGGGAAGAGCATCCAATGCGCAAGCCACGAATCGAAAAAGTAGTCGTAAACCTTAACGTAGGCAAATCAGGCGAACCACTCGAGAAGGCAAACAAAGTACTTAAAGAAATCACAGGACACAACCCCGTCAAAAGAAAAGCCAAAAACACAATTCGAGACTTTGGTATACGTGAAGGCGAATCAATTGCAGTTGTGGTGACCCTTCGCAGACAAGATGCAATTGATTTCCTAAAGAAAATCTTTCCAATAGTCGATAACAAGCTTGCACAACGATCATTTGATTTACGTGGAAACTTCTCTTTCGGATTAAAAGAACACATTGAAATCCCTGGAGTTAAGTATGACCCAGAAGTTGGTATCTTCGGCATGGATATTTGTGTGACAGTTAATCGCCCTGGTCAACGAATAAAAATCCGCAAAAGACAGACCAAAGCAATAGGTCCAAAGCATGTGTTAACCCCTGAAGAATCAATACTTTTCATAAAGAAAACTTTAGGAGTAGAAATCGTCTAAAACAGAGTGTGTGAATGTATGGGAAAACAGCAAGTCAAGAAAGAACGAAAATATGGCAAAGGTTCACGTCCGTGCGTAAGATGTGGCTCATATGGGCCAGTTATCCGACGTTACAATTTATATTTATGCAGGACATGTTTTAGAGAGGCTGCCCCAAAATTAGGTTTCAAGAAATATGAGTAGGAGCTAAAGAAAGAAAATGGATACTTTAACAAATGGTTTGATAACCATAATAAACAACGAAACACGCAACAAACGCGAATGCATCATTAGCCCTGCTTCTAAACTTCTGGGGCGCGTCCTACGGATTATGCAGCTAAACGGTTACATAGGTGAATTCGAATTCATAGATGATGGACGTCAAGGGAAATTCAAAGTCCAACTCCTAGGCAGAATAAATAAGTGCGGTCCAGTTAAACCACGCTTCGCAGTTAAAGCTACAGAGTTCGAAAACTGGGAAAAGAAATTCTTACCCTCTAGAGACGTCGGCATAATGGTTGTTTCTACATCACAAGGCGTAATCGCTCACAAAAACGCTGAAGAAAAGAACATCGGAGGAAGGCTCTTAGCCTTCGTTTACTAAGGAGTGTTATTTAATGCGGCTTCCTGAAGTATCCAAAACCATCCAAGTTCCAGACGATGTAACCCTAAATGTAGAAGGGAAACGAATCGACGTTAAAGGTGCAAAAGGAAACTTGACACGCGACTTCTCCTATGCAACTGTCTCAATAGAAGGCGAAGGCAAAAATGTCCGAATATGGGCAAAGTGGCCACGCAAAAAGGAAGCCGCACTTGTAGGAACTATCTACTCTCATATCAACAACATGATCACTGGCGTAACCAAAGGCTACACGTACAAAATGAAAATTGTTTTCTCGCACTTTCCAATATCAATAAAACAGCAAGGCAAATTCGTTATGATCGAAAACTTTACCGGCGAACGCAGACCTCGCAGTGTAAAGATTCTAGGCGAAGTCAAAGTCAAAATTGAACCTGACGATATAATTATCCAAGGTATAAACTTTGAACAAGTAAGCCAAACTGCCGCCAATATCGAACAGTCCACCAAGGTTAGAGGAAAAGACCCTCGAGTTTTCCTTGACGGAATATATATCTATGAAAGAAACGAAGGAATGGCATAATGACCGAAAAGAAACCATCACCATCACGAAAAGCACTCCAGCTTAGGACACGCGCTAAAAACAAGAAGCCTAAATTCGAACGGGCAGAAAGCTGGAAGTTTGATCGCTTCAGTCTAAGCTGGCGCAAACCACGCGGATTAGACAACAAAATCCGCAGAAAAATCAAGGGTTGGCCACCAGGACCCAGTGTAGGCTACAAGGGACCAAAAATCGCCCGTTTTCTTCATCCCTCAGGATACCGCGAAGTCATAGTTTACAATGTAGCTGACTTATCCACCATCGATCCCCAGACCCAAGCAGCACGCATCGGTCACACAGTTGGCAAACGAAAACGAGCCCTAATAATCGAAGAAGTAAAAAAGCTTAACATCAAAATCTTAAACGTAAAGATTTCGTCTCAGGCAGAAGACGCTGAAACTGAAGAGGGCGACGAAGCAGAACAGACAGTCAAAGAAGAGCAGAAATCCCAAAAAGTGAAGAAACAAGCAATAAAAGAAAAAGCTCTCAAACAGGAAAAAAAATCTAAACCAAAACCAAAGAAGAAGGAGACTAAAAAGAAATGACAGATCTAAGCGGACAAAGACGTTTAGCTGCGCAAATACTCAAAATTGGGCAGAACCGCGTTTGGATAGATCCTGAACGCATGGATGACGTAGACGGCGCAATTACACGCGAAGAAGTCCGAAAGCTTATTCACGAAAAAGTTATAGTTTCATTACCTCAAAAGGGCGTAAGCCGTTCACGAGCAAAAATTATTCGCGCGAAAAAACAGAAAGGTCGCCGTAGTGGACCAGGTAGCATTACCGGGGCTGGTTTCGCAAAAGTTACCCAGAAAGACGCTTGGATGATAAAAATTCGATCGTTGAGACGCAAGCTTCGAGAATTAAAAGCAAGCCGAGTTATAACTGAAGCCACCTATACCCGATACTACAGGATGGCTGGCAGCGGAAGGTTCGAATCCATAGCCGATTTAGAGCGCAACTTGAAAGCAAATGATCAGTGGAGGAAACGTTAAGATGGCAAATAGCCGCAATTATCGAGTACAACTAAGACGCAGACGAGAAGGAAAAACCGATTACCAAGCCCGCAAGGCAATGGTTGTTTCTAGACGGCCACGACTTATTGCGCGGCCCTCAATCCGAAATGTTACAGCCCAAATAATCATTGCCAAGCCACAAGGTGACCTAGTGTTGGTGGCAGCTAACAGCCGGGAGCTTGTCAAAAAGTACGGTTGGAAAGCAGCCACAGGAAACATCCCTGCAGCTTACTTGACAGGTTTGCTTTGTGGATTGAAGGCGAAAGCAGAAGGCATAGATGGAGCAATACTAGACATAGGTTTAGCTATCCCTACAAAAGGCTCCAAAGTCTTCGCAGTCTTACACGGGGTTTTGGATGCAGGAGTAGAAGTTCCTCACAGAGAAGAAAAAATAGTAAAGGAGCGCACCAAAGGCGAACATATCGCTAAATACGCGAAAAGTTTGGGTGCAGGCTCTGAAGAGTACGATACCAAATTCTCAAAGTACATAGCACGGGAAGTTGCGCCTGAAAAATTACCTGAACACTTCAGCAAAGTTAAAGCAGATATAGTCGGGTCGTTTAAGGGTGCCAAAGTAGCTGCTGATATGGAAATCAACGAAACAGTGGCTCCGAAAGAGAAGTCGGTGGCGAAAGAAAAGGCTCCATCAAAGGAGAAGGTGATTTTTGCCAAGGACACTAAAGCTCCTAAAGCGGAGGCTCCTGAAGCGAAAGTTGCTCAAGCTAAGGCATCTCCCGCTAAGAAGACACCAGTAAAAGAGAAAGCTCCAGCTAAAGAAAAGGCTGCACTTAAAGAGAAAGCACCTGTAAAAGAAAAGGCGCCTACAAAGAAGAAAGCAGCCGAAAAGAAGCCAACTAAGAAGGGTGGAAAGAAAGCATGAGTCGTAGAAGTCAACCAAGAGATAGAAGTAGAGATAGCGAAAGACGCCAAAGCAGCCTAGACGCTTGGGTTCCTAAAACTCGCCTGGGCAAGCTTATTCAAGAAGGCAAAATGACAACTATAGAAGAAGTATTCCTAAGCGGCATAAAAATATCTGAGTCACAGATCGTGGATTCCCTGATTCCTGACTTGCAAGAAGAGGTTATAAACGTTAACTTAGTACAGAAGCAGACTGACGCCGGAGAAAAATCCCGTTTCAAGGCCATAGTTGCCGTCGGTAACAGAGATGGTTACATCGGTCTGGGGCAGGGAAAAGCCAGCCAAGTCCGCAATGCCATAGAAAAAGCGGCAGTCAACGCCCGTCTTAACATCATCCCGGTTAAACGTGGATGCGGCAGTTGGGAATGCGGCTGCGGCAAACCTCACTCAATTCCCTTCCAAGTGGAGGGAAAATGCGGTGGTGTCCGAGCAGTTATCATTCCAGGTCCAAGGGGCTTAGGTTTGGTTTCCAGTGAAGTCGCTAAGGTAATTTTAGGTTTAGCAGGCGTTAAAGATCTTTGGATGCGCAGTTACGGATCTACTCGAACAGTTCCCTCATATGCTTGTGCAATATTTGACGGGCTTAAGAAGACTTATAATTTAATCACAACAACAGATTGGGTGAAGTAAATGTCACAGAAAATACAAGAATGCAAATGCCTCGCGGTTGTCCGGATTCGCGGAACCGTCAGTGCCATGAAGGAAACTCGCGAAACCCTTGAACTTCTTCGGTTAACCCACACTAACCACGCTATTCTAATCGACAGCCGCCCAGCCTACAAAGGTATGTTGCAACGCGCCAATAACTATGTAACATGGGGCGAACCAACCAAAGAAACCATCGTAGCCATGCTACAGAAACGTGGCAGATTAGCAGGAAACAAGAAACTTTCTGCAGAATTCCTCGAGAAAGCAGGCTATAAATCCACCGAAGACCTCGCAGATGCTATACTGTCCTGCAAAGCTGTTTACGGCAAGCTACCTGACATTGAGCCACGCTTTAAATTACATCCCCCCAGCAAAGGGTATAAAGGTCAAACCAAAAACTCCTTCCGTTCTGGAGGAGAAGCAGGCTACCGCGGCGAAGCCATCAACGACCTAATCAAACGCATGGTATAAGAACCATCGTTTCTATCGTTAATTTTTTATTTATTTTTGTTTAGCTCTTTCTTTGCGTTAGATATTTAGTTGGTTTTTTCGAGCGGTCTCCAATTATTTTTCGGGTTCGAAAGAGCGTTTTGGATAACTCATCGTATTTTTTCAAACGTTGAAAATTTAAGTTAAAAGTTGCTCAACCCCCTTCAAATCTTCAAGAGCTACCCGTTGAAAACTTGTTCATTCTACACTATATTGCGGTGCACTCTTTCTATTCTATGTGCAATAACTGTTAAATAATACTTTAAGTACATCAGCGAGCTGGTGATTACTTGCAGAAGTGGGCTGATTACCTAATCTCAAGCGTAAAAACAAACTCAAACAACCCATTCATAGATACGCTTGAAGTGCACTCTGATTTTGGATGTATGGTCTGCGAAACCGCTTTTGTATCGCGAGCTGATGTAATTGAGAACATCAAGAGGGGAGTCAGCTACGCCACAGTTTTTAGAACCGCAATGGGAAAATGGCGCAGGGGCGAAGATGTGCGCGTCGTCACAGTAGATGGGGTAGAGTATCTACGTACTGATGCTAAGCCAGTTGCGCAAGACAATTTTGATGATATACCCGAAATATAAGCGGTTTTAAACTACTACTATTGTAGAATATTCTATCTATTTTGCCCTGAACATAGTCACAAACAAAAAATAATCACTTAAAGTACGACTTGGAAGATTGGAGGTCGGTACTGGATCTTTTGGAAAAAAATTTTGGGCACTAATACACATGAGAGGAGGTCCGCTAAAGAGTGATTGTGTGTTTTTCTATGTATAACTTTGGTGAAAAAAAGAGGGCGAGTTTGAACGCGATATAACATTTACCCAAAACACCACTTGCTTCTGAAGTACCAGACGCCTATCTCACATTTACCTTTCAAAACCGTTTAGGCATAATAGAGTGTTAGGGGCTGAATGATTACTATTTTTATAACTCTAAACTTTCTGCAGTCTCTGCTGTCGCGGATAAACAGCATCCTGTAGTTCAGGTTTTTTCTAACCCTTTATGTGCGATACATTTTATAATGTCGTCGAAGAGATGCGTTAGTTAATTGGAGGGGTAAACAGCACGAGTGCAAGATGGAAAAGAAGCAACAAAAACCGTAAATGGCTAGATTTTAACGAATTATCATCTAAACCCAGAAAAACCAAGTCCACCCAAAAAACGAAAAACACTACGCCAAATTTCCGCCCATCCACCAGCTACGCCAAACGCAAACTAGAAGAACCAAAACCTTTAATCGACATCTTCCAAGACTCAAACAACATCACTATCATCGCTGAAATAGCCGGCTTTAATAAGGAAACCTTCAAGATTAATGTGAAAGGCCAGAAAATCACGCTCTCAGCCAAATCAAAAGAACGCCGATACTATAAAAGTTTAAATTTACCGAAGGTAGTCATTCCAGACGAAACCCACACCAAATACAAGAATGGTGTGCTAGAAATCAAACTTAAAAAAGCTGAACCAACAGCTATAGGAAAAGCAGATCAACATGCCCCATAAACTAAGAAAAATCAGGAAATTCCGAGGCACCAGAACTATAGGTTACGGAAGAATTGGACAACACCGAGACAGCGGCAGTAAAGGTAACCGGAAAGTCGGTCGCCATAAGCACCTCTGGAGCAAAGTCGTAACTAGCGAACCCAATTACTTCGGCAAACACGGATTCGTTTCACCACAAAGTAAACACAGAATCGAAAAAACTATAAATCTACGCAAACTCGACCAGCTTGCATCAGGGACAGAAATCAACCTAACAAGCCTCGGTTATACAAAACTTCTCGGCACAGGCAAACTCACCAAAGCCCTTACCGTTCAAGTCCTTGCAGCCTCAAAATCCGCAGCCCAAAAAATCCGAGAGGCAGGCGGAAAACTCATAATACCTCAAGCACCCGCGGAGTAAAATAGCTAAATGGCCGGAAGATTTCTCAGCCTATTTAAACCTATAGGCCGAGTTTTACCTGAAATCAAAAAACCTGAACGAAAAGTTAGTTTTAACGAAAAAATCTTCTGGACCGCACTAGTTCTCGTAGTCTTTCTTGTCATGACCGAAATCCCACTCTATGGCGTAAGTACTACCGCCGCGGATCGTTTCGGGTCACTGCGTGTTATCTTCGCTTCAAACCAGGGAACACTAATGGAACTCGGCATCGGCCCCATCGTCACCGCCGGGTTAGTCCTGCAACTACTCGCAGGTTCAAACATAATCAAATGTGACTTATCAAATCCTGAAGATAGAGGACTCTTTACATCTGCAAGCAAAGTCTTCACCATTGTTCTTACCGCCATTCAAGGTGGTGCCTATATCTTCAGCGGTATGTACGGTACATTAGGTGAACTTGGAGGGCCAACAATACTTGTAATTTTCCTGCAGTTAGTGTCTGCAGGTATAGTCATTATGTTAATGGATGAACTTGTCCAGAAAGGCTGGGGCTTAGGCAGCGGTGTTAGTCTCTTCATCATGGCTGGTGTTGCACAAAACATACTTTGGTCTACTTTCTCTCCTGGTACTGGTCTATTCGTCAATCAACTATCAAACTTACTTAACGGGCAAATAACCACCCTGGAATGGGTGTTCGGCAACGCATCTGGACTCCCTTCATTGCTTGGATTAATCGCCACAATTGGAGTGTTCCTTATTGTCATCTATCTGCAGGGTGTACGTATCGAGTTGCCCATGAGCTACGCAGGTTACAAGGGCTTCCGTAGCCGATACCCAATCAAACTTCTCTACGTCTCAAACTTACCAGTTATCTTCGCTAGTGCACTCTTCGCTAACGTATACTTCTTCACACAGTTGCTTTGGAGCCAACTAGGACGTCCTGAACCCGGCACCAATCTGCTCTTCCAAATTTTGGGGGACTATAGTTACAATGCAACCTCCGGTAGTGTTGTCCCAGTTGGCGGATTAGCATACTTTGTAACTGCACCTCGTCACATATTCGGGGTCATAGCTGCACCACTTCAAGCGGCTGTTTATTTGGCTATACTCGTAGCTTTTTGCGCGGTCTTCTCA